>JADZFO010000029.1 GCA_020849855.1 bacterium
GCAGGCGTGGTTTTCGCTAAACTGTGTATGTTCATTCGGGTGCTCCGGCTTGACTGGTGTCTTCGCAACCAACAGTCTCTCAGCCGTCACCCGAGTGAACAACCTATTTAGCAACTACACCTAGGGCTGCGCCCAGAGCTCGCCTGAGCTGTGCTGCGGCTGCGCTTCTGCTGCGCCGGCTTCCGCCCAGGTCTCAGCGGAGCCTGGTTCGGCCCACAGATCGCCGGAGCGCGGCTCGGCCCACAATTCCCCGGAGCTGGGTTCTTCTGATTCATCTTCTGAATCGTCCTTTTCCGCCGGCGCCTCAGGGTGGACAGGAATCACACGCAGGGCAGGCGCGTCTTCTTCGGTCCGCGGCTCACCGGCGCCGGGCGGCTCGTCCAGGCTGGCCAGCCAGTCTTCAATGTCCGGCCCGGGCGGCATCGCCTCCACGGTGTTGTGAGCCACGCTTTCAGCTTCTTCGCTCCACTCTGGTTGGAAATCGTGAGCCTGCTTATCCGGATCCGCAGCGAGGTAGGGCCACAACTCGATCCGACGGTCCGTCAGGCGCATGGCGATGCAGGCGGCCAGGTTGCGTGTCAGGTCCAGGTCATGCTCACAGGCCTCGGCCTCAAAACGCAGGCTGAGCAGGTAAACACGCTTGCCCCGCGACAACATGCACAGCAGCTCCCCGCTGCGCTCCGCCGCGTGGCGCCCCTCAATGCCAAAGCCGGCCAGTTCATCCCAGGCAAGGAATTCGCGGCCCACCGTGCTGCGGCCCGGCCCGGCTATGGCCAGGCTGCTGCTTAGGTAGCTGGCGCGCTGCGGGTCGCCGAGGGCCGGCAGCGGCGCTTCCAGGGCCCGCAGGTAGGCGTTATGCGCGCTGGCATCAAAGGACTCCAGCAGCCGCTCGTGCTCGCCGGGCCCCGCCGAGCGCAGGCTGACCCGGCACTCGTAATAAGGCCACAGGCGCTGCCCTGTATCCCAGAAGCGTCCATCCTGGCCATAGACCGGCTGGCCCTGCGCTTCGCGGCCCGCAAGTGCTAGACGCAGCAGCAGCTGCGGCTCGGCCTTGTCCAGGCAGATATCGCCGCTCAGGCGCAGGCCCGCAGGACGGGGCTGATCCAGCAGAAGCTCGCAGCCGGCCGGGGCCAGCGCGCTGAGGTCTTCCGCCGTGAGCATTTCCCCGGCCTCGGCTTCCCGGCGTTCGCCCAGCGGCTGCAGCAGCGGCGCCTTGTAAAGCGGCTTGCGCTCAACCCGGCTGCGCCGGGCGGCCTGGGCTGGGCTGCACAGCAGAAGCAGCGCAAGCACGAATAATGCCGCACAGAGCCCACGGCTCAGAACACCAGAACGCATGGCTTAGATATCGGCGCCGGGAGTGGGCGCTTTGGCAGTGCGAATGTCAGCAGTTAGCAGAGCAAAAAAAGAGGCCCCGGTTACCCGGGGCCCTACCAAGTTAGGGGGGATGGTAAGCTGCGTTACGCCATGGGCTGACGTAACACAACAATAGACGTACCACCGCGCGGCCCTGTTCGCAACAAAAATCCGGATTCCTGCTGAAAAACGTGACTAATCCATCCCTCAAACTGGCCCTGATTGGTGATCCGCACCTGGCGGTACCGCAGGCTGCTGATGACCCCCTGCTGGAGATCGACCCGGGGCGCAAGCTGCACGGCCTGTCCCAGGAGCTGCTGGCTGGTGTTATCAGCGAAATCAACGCTGTTGATAACCTCAGCGCGGTAGTCATTCTGGGTGACCTGACCCGCGACAGTGAAATTTTCAATCATCAAAGGGTCAGTGAGCTTCTGGCCGGCATCAACGCGCCCTACTACCTGGTTCTGGGTAACCACGACCTCGGCCTCGAGCGCGGCGGCGTGGTGGACAAGATTTACCCCGGCATAGAGCGTCTGGACCGCGGACAGTTCATTGATTTCTACAGCGGCCGCGGCCTGCCGCAGGGCAGCGGCTATTACCGGGCCGATCTGCCCGGCCCCTGCAGCCTGATCGTGCTGGACAGCAGCATGTCGCCGCAGGACCGCCAGGCCTGCGGCTTCAAGGATGCAGGACCGGACGACGGCTGGATCGAGCCGGTGCAGCTGCGCTGGCTGGACGAGCAGCTCGAAGACCTGCAGGCCGCCGGCCGCCGCGCGCTGGTCTTCATGCACCACTCCTGCATGGATCATTCCCCCGCCGAGCGCCCGGGCCACGTTCTGCACCGCACGCTGAAGTTCTGGCAGCTCCTGAACGCCGCCGAGCTGAACCAGATTCTGCGGCGCCATGGCGTGCCCGCTGTGTTCTCTGGCCACCTGCACGCGCAGTGCGTTAACGCCGAGGACGGCCTGGTCAACGTGGTCACCTCTGCCACGGTGAGCTATCCGCACGCCTGGCGCCTGCTCAGCATTGGCCAGGACAGCATCGAAGTGGAATCGCGGCTGCTGCGGAGCATCCCTTCCTGCCCGGAGCTGCAGTCCAGTTCGCGCGAGTGGATGGCGCAGGGCATGACCGACATCATCCTGCAGAAACTGCGCGACATCGGCCCGCTGGCCCGGCACCTTGACGCTCTCGGCGAGATGGTCACCCGCAGCCAGTGGTGGCCGCGCTTCTCGGATGGCAGCCTGCGCGGCTTTAGGGTTGACCCGGCATTGGTGCCAAAGACGGACTTCGTCAGCAACCTGATGACACAGCAGATCGTGCAGATACTCAACAGCTTTGGCGCCTGGCAGGACAGCCGGCCCGACCCCGGCCAGCTCAGCATCCCCCTGGACGACGACAAGCGCCGCGAAGCCTTCCGGCTTCCATAGGGATGCTCAAGAGCACCTCGGCCTGGTGTCCGGTGCTGGCCTAGTGTCCCGCGCTGGCGCTCTTCTGGGTCTCGACGCTGCCTGAACCCGAGGCCACGCCAAGCGCCGTGAAGTCCTGCGCCGCCAGGCTGGCGTCAAAGTCGTAGGGCGTCAGGCTGTAGCCCCCGAGCCGCTCCGAGATCAACAGCGTCGGCGTGAAGCTGCCCAGGAAGACAAAGTACGCGCGCTCCTCCAGCAGCTTGCCCAGTTGCTGGTATACGCGGCGGCGCGTGGCTGCGTCAGTCTCGGCCTGGTAGTCCGCGATCAGCTTGTTGACATCCTTGTTGTCCAGCAGGCTGTGGTTCCCGCCCCGCCCGGTCAGGGTTTCGGCGCGGCCGTTCTTATGCGCCAGGGGGCCATAGAGCGCGGGATAGAAAAGCGCGTCCGGGTCAGGGTAAGCCGGCATCAGCTTCTCCAGCACTATTTCCGTGCTGCCCAGCTCCAGGCGCTGGTTAAGCTCGGCGCGGGTCAGTGGGAAGGGCTCCATCTTCACCGAGACTTCGTTCCAGTAGCGCAGGATGTCGTCCGCCAGACGGTCCAGGTCAGAGTCGCGCACGTAGGCCAGGTCCATACCCGGCAGCAGCTTGCCGCCCTGCTCATGGTCGGCTTCCTTCTGCGCCGCCCGGGACTCCTCCACCTTCTGGAAGGAAGGGAAGATCGGTGATGAGATCAGCGCCGGGTCGACGTCGCTTTGCATACTGCCCGGCAGGAAGTGCGGCCACATGCTGAACTGCTTGCCAAAGTCTTCAACCAGGCCCTCGCGGCTGATGCTCCAGTTCAGCGACTGGCGCAGGCCGGTCTTGGGCTGAAACTCCTGGTCGCCCCAGGGGAACTGGTGGTGGTCAAAGCTGCACAGGATCTGCGCCGCGGTCTCATGCGCCACAGCGCTGGCGGCCAGGGCAGAGTCAAACTCCAGGCTGGCGGCCGACATCATCGGCACATTGGCGCTGTCCAGCTGCCCGCCGCGGAACAGCTCCATCTGCAGCATGCGGTCCGGTTCGCAGACAAAGTCAAGCTGCTCCAGCCGCGGCTGCCCCAGCATGGAAAGCGGGTTGCGGCTGAGCTGCAGCACCTGGCCCCTGACAGCGCTGATCACAAAGGGGCCATAACCGCCCGCCGGCGCGGCGCCTTCAGCCGCCGGCAGCTCGCGCACTTCCAGAATGCCCAGCCCAGGCTGGCTCAGCCACTGCAAAAAGAGCTGGTTGGGCCGGTTGAGCTGAATCTCCAGGCTGCCCGAGTTCAGGCTTAGGCCGCTGATGCTCTCGCCCTTGCCCACTGAGAAATCCAGCGCGCCGGCGATCTGGTCCGCCAGCTGCATTTTCAGCGGGCTGTCCTCGCCGCGCAGGATTTCTTCCCAGTGCGCCAGCAGCAGCTTGCCAAGGTAGTCCGGGTCGGCTTCCTGACCGGGGGCTGTCGCCAGCTGCAGGCTATAGCTGCGCGCGCCCTCTCCCGGCGTCCAGGCGCTGGCCGCCGCCGGGCTGATGCTGCCGTCCGCAGTGGCCTTCACCAGGGGCAGCTCAATGGCCCGCGCCAGGGCCCAGAGCGAGGGCTCCGCAAGGTCCAGCCCCTTCACCGCCGGCTCGTCCACGGCTATCGACAAGGGCAGGCGTAAAGTGCCGCCCTCTTCCAGCGCGACATTGCGGCCGTTCTGGTTGCCTTTGTCTTCCGGCTTCGGCCCGGGGCAACCGCTGAGGCCGCCAAGGGCCAGCAGGGCCCATAAAGCAAGTGTCGACAGTGCAGTTTTGTTTCGCATCTTCAGATGTCCCGCTTAGCCTGATACCTGTCAGCGCATCGATTCCAGTGCTGTCGCCAGTTCCCGGCCGAGCCGCTCAAACTGGTTGAAGTCCTCCGGGTTGGCGCGCAGCTCCTGCCTGAGCTGGGGCAGGGCCGCCAGCGCAGCAGCAAGACTGGCCACGCATTGCTGCGGTTCAAGCCCTGTCTGCACGATCCCCCGGCTGGAAATCTCCGCCATGGCTGATCCCTGGGTCACCAGAGCCGGTGTCCCATGGGCCAGCGCTTCCAGCACAGGATAGCCGAAGCCTTCCTCAAGCGAAAAGCTGACCAGCAGGTCGGCATTGCGGTACAGCTGGCTCAGGTCAAAGTCGTTGACAAAGCCCAGGTCGTGAATCTCCGGCTTGCCCGGCTGCTCATCGCCCTGCTGCATCTGCGCGCCGACGGCCTGCAGGGCCATCTGGCTCTGCGCCCCCAGGCGTGTTGAGGCCCGGGTGTGATAGCGCCCGTCGCCCCCGGCCAGGACCAGTGAACCGTTGTACTGCCCGGATTCCACCAGGCGGCGAAAGCTCTCAGTCAGCAGGTCCAGGTTCTTGCGCGGTCCGCAGGCACCCACATACAGCAGATAGCGCCCCGGGTCGCAAAGCACGGCCTGGCTGCCGCGGACCTGCAGCACATGGTCCTGCTCCGCCGCGCTGATCGCATTGCTCCAGACATGCGGCGACAGGGCCAGCCGAACCACCTGGGTGTCCAGCTCCCTGCCGGGGAAGTTTTCCTCAAGCTGGCGCCGCGTGAAATCCGAGATGCAAACCAGGCGCGCCTGGCGCTCCACCGCGCGCCGGATCGCCTTGCTGTAAAGGAGCCGCGCGCGCCAGGAGACGGTCTCCGGCCGGGTGATGGGCAGCAGGTCATAGATAACTGCCGCTTCCTTCTCGCATACCGGGGCGGGCGGCAGGGTGAAGTCCAGGCCCAGATAAACATCCGGCCTGACCCGGCGCAGCCTGCGCGGCAGGTCGAAGTTCTCCTGCAGCACGCGGTTCAGGCTGCCCATGAGAGCCGAGGGATAGTGCAGGTTCAGGCGCTCCAGCAGCGGCTTAAGCTGCGTCCCTGCCTCTTCCTTGAGCATCTGCAGGTGCTCGGGCGAGCGCAGGTAAAGGTGAAAATCCCAGTCGGGACGCGCATGCAGCAGGCCAAGGATATAGGTGCGGCTGGCGCGGCCCAGACCGGCGCTATTTCCGACGGCAAAGCCTGACATGCCAACGCGCACCGGCCGATTATGCCACCCAGCCGCTGGCCCGAGTGTTATGCTCAGGCCATGCGAGGCTCAATTCGCTGCCTCTTCGCGTTCATCGCCCTGTGCACGGCGCTGAGCGGCCTGTCCGCCTGCCGCCAGGGCGAGGGTCAGCGCGCGCGCACTGGCTCCAGCGCAGGCAAAAGCCAGAACAGCGCCCAGCTCTCGGCCTGGCTCAATCCCCTGGCGCAGATCGGCCAGAGCCAGCGCCTGATCACCGGCAGCGGTGAAGACCTGCGCCAGGCCCAGTACCTGCGCGGCGACAGCGCCGAGCCGCAGATCATGGCCCTGCTGCGCAACTACCAGGACCGCTCGCAGACCCGCCCGGACAAGATGCGCATCCTGCGCCTGCTGCCCGGCCAGACCCAGCCTTCTGAGGTCAGGGCCGGCGCTGCCCAGCCCCTGCGGCTGATCGTGGCGCCTGACAAGTCCAGCTGGGCCTGGGCCGCCTGGCACCAGGCGGATGGCGCCGTCGTGGAGAGCGGCCGGGTGCTGCTGGTTGACGGCCGGCAGAGCCTTGAGGCCAGCGCCGCCGGCGAAGCGGCCTCGGCCACCATCGGCGCGGATACCACTGCATCAGGCCCGGGGCTGTGGCCGCTCAGCTTCGCCGCCCAGGGCCATCTGGCCTGCCGCCGCCTGAAGAAGATGCAGCTCTATAACGGCCTGCCCATGCCGCAGCTTGACCACGCCGCGCAGCTTGAGCTCTTTGAGCTGCGCAGCGGCAAGACCCAGTCCACCAGCTCGCAGCTCTACCTGCCGGGCCCGGACGGCCTCTCCGCCGCCGGCTGCCAGATCACTCATGACCCCGCGCTGCCGGCCCAGGCCACCATGAACTTCCAGACCGGCTCCGCCGCCGGTACGCGTCCGCGGCAGATCCAGCGCTGGCAGCTGCCTTACTTCGTCACCTACACGCCCTACGACTGGGAAGCTTCCATAGCCTGGGCCGACCCCTCCAGTCTGATCGTGCTGGCCTTTGAGCCCGACGCCATGGGCCCGGCCGAGAAGCCTAACTCCGGCGGCATCTTCCGCCTGCTGCGCCTGGACGCCCAGGACGGCAGCTCGCAGCTCATCGAGGACCGCGTGCTGGCCACCACTGGCATCGTGGCCGGCGACGGCGTGGTCTTCTTTGCCGTCAGCCCAGGGCCCAACAGCAGCGGCGGCGGCTGGGAGCTCTGGGCCTCCAGCGCCGACGGCATGCACAAGCAGCGCCTGTACGGTGCCATGAACACTCTCGGCCTGGAGCCGGTGGACCTGCTGGACGGCCGGCGCCTGCTGGTGCACCACCAGTACTTCGACGATGCAGCTTCAAACCCGGTTCTGCGCAGCGCGCTGATCGAGTTCAACCTCGATGCCGCCTCCGGATCAAGCGCCCCGCTGGTGCAGCTGGATCCCCTGCCGCAGGCTCAGGGCGTGGAGGAAAGCGCGGAAGAAGGCGCGACAGAGCCTGCCGATGGCAGCGCCGATCTTTTCAACAAAGGTGCCAAGCCCAGGGGCGAAGACAGCGGCTTCATCCCGGACAGCCCCGGCGATGGCGGCAGCGGCGACTCCGGCGGTTCAGGCGGCGGCGCCTGGGATGGCACTGGGCCGCCGCCAATTGACCCGGACTAGGTGTAGTTGCTAAATAGGTTGTTCACTCGGGTGACGGCTGAGAGACTGTTGGTTGCGAAGACACCAGTCAAGCCGGAGCACCCGAATGAACATACACAGTTTAGCGAAAACCACGCCTGCGCA
>JADZFO010000030.1 GCA_020849855.1 bacterium
ACGGACACGCGGCCGCGGAGAGTGTCCGGGGGTGCCCTTCTCCGACTCAGGGCTGTGTTCCCTCAGGGGCGGATCGGCAATCCCCCGGACCGATCCAACATACAAGGGGCCCAGCTTGCCTGGGCCCCAATCCTCTAACTCTTCTATTGGCCCTTCGTGTCTCTGTGGTTGGGTTATGTTTCTCGACCAAGGCACAAAGAAACATTAGAACCTCGTAAGGGTGGGCTTCCTGCAAATCACTTGGCATGGCTCGATCGCCATCTCCCCTGTGGCGCGTCAGTTTCTCGTGGATATGATGAAGGTGTAGCGTTGCCGGTCATAGTTGACGCAGACCTCATAACGATTGTCGCTGGAATAGCATATGGAGGACTGGGGCATACGAGCGGCCCAGAAAGTATCCAATTCCTGGACAAACCTAGTTCTGGCTGCCGGGCCAAATATATCGCTAGGCATGAATGGCCTGGGCCCAATTCCACTACTCCAGCCAAAGCCACGTGCATCCAATTCCGCATAAATCGGATTGAGAACCTCATCGCGCGGCAGGGGGCTGTGAAAGGACATGGCATAGTGCTTGTCCCACTGAAATGGATCAGCCGTGGCATCGGCAGGGATCGCCGTGTTCCAGACATGATGTGTGCCAAGAAAGGGCGGGCTGCCCCAACCCTTTCTGTGCGGCATGCGGGCCGCCCAGGCCCCCTCCGGCGCACGCATGAAGTCCAGGGGCCAGCCAACCGGATACTCAACCGGTTTACGGACAAGGTAGTCGTAGAAAGGCAGAACTGACAGGCACATCAGGAGAAGCACTCCTCCCGCGATGATTGCCCGCCGCCAGCGTCTGAGCATAGGTCAGAGTATAACTTCTCATACTCTCCACCTGCGCCTTACATCTATCAGGCGGAGTCACCGCGGATTGCGCAGCGGACTCGAGCGCCTCCCACTGGGCTCAGCAAATCAACGCCAGGTATGCAAAAAGGCCGCCCGAGGGCGGCCTTGTTTCAATCCTGTTATACCCGCGCGGCTGCGCGGACTGCTTAACGCGGGGCGGTCTTACTTGACTTCCAGCAGGAACTTGCGGATGTCCTTGCCCAGGTCCACACTGTTCATCTTCTTCACGTCGTCGAAGCTGACTTCGATGAAGGGGGCCTCGCCCTCGAAGACGCCCACGTTCACCACGCGGGCATAAGCCTCGACCAGCGCGCCCTTGTCCAGCCAGTTGCGCACCTTGCTGAAGAAGATCACATCGCCCTTCTTGTAGGTGTCCCGGGTCGCGGCGGAATCATAGATGGGGTGCTTGCCCTCTTCAGTCGTCGCCGCTGTGACCTTCTTTGTAGTCGTCGTCCTTGCCATGTCTCTCTCCGTTTGCCCACTAGCCGTTACACTGTCCGGCCGCCAAAATCAGGGCCCGGCCGGGCAAGCGAGGATTATACCTCTGTTCCGCGGGAATTGTCCAATCCTGCCCGGGGCGCTGCCTAGTCCTGCGCCGCGCCTTCCGCCGCGCTGATCACGATCTGCAGCGCCAGCATCAGGTTCGGGCGGCTCTCGCCGACGCCGCCGAAGAGCTTCAGCTTGTCTCCACCGCCCAGCACCCAGTTGCCCAGGTCGCAGGCCTGGCCGTGGCTGACCTCAAAGTTGCGCGCCAGGTTGTCGGAACTGGCGCTGTCGTTCTCCACATCAGCCACGCCCTCCACCAGCACGCCCTCGGGCTCCACGACCGAGATGCGGATGCTGGCGCTGGCCCCGGAGGGGATGCTTTCGCCCAGCTCCTGGCTGGCGAAAAAGCGCCCCATGTCGTCGGTGGTGACAAAGATCTTGTAGATCGCGTCCATAACTTAGCCCCCCGGGGCCGGCTACGGCGCCCGTGGGCCTATTATATGGCCCCTGCGGATGGAAATGGAACACACAGAAGCAAAGGCCCTGGAGCCCTGGCAGGGCCGTATCGAGCGTCTCGGCTGGGGCGGCCTGGGCCTCAGCCGTCTCGAGGACGGCCGCGCGGTGCTGCTCAGCTCGGCCCTGGCGCTCTTCCCCGGCGAGCGGGTCAGCGCCGCCGTGGCCCAGCACGCCCGGCACTGCGAGGGCCGCGTCGAGCGCTGGCTGCAAAGCGACCCGCGCCGTGTCCAGCCGGCCTGCCCGGTGGCCCAGAGCTGCGGCGGCTGCGGCCTCTGGGGCAGTGGCGCGGCCCGCGCCGAGCTCAAGCGCCTGCAGATCGAGGACCTGCTCTCGCGCCAGCTGCGCTGGGACGGCGCCTGGGACTGGATCAGCCCGGGCCCGGCCGAGGCCGAGCTGGCCCTGCGCCGGCGCATCCAGCTGCACTGGGACGGGGCGCGCCTGGGCTATCACCAGCCCGGCAGCCACCGTATCGTGGAGATCGAGGCCTGCCCCGCCGCCGCGCCGGAGCTTTCCGCCGCCGTCCCGGCCCTGCGCTCAGCGCTGCAGCAGCGCGCCCTGCCCCGGGGCCTGGCGCGCTGGGAGCTGGCCTGCGGCAGTCCGGTCCGGGATGTGCTGGCCTACCGCCTGCCGGCGGCGGCCGCAATGGCCGCGGCCCAGGCCGCCGACCCTGAGGACAGCGCCTCCGCCGGCCCTCCCGCACCGGTCTGGAGCCTGCGCAGCAACGGCCGCTGGGCTGAAAGCCAGGCGCCGCTGGTCCACGAGCTGGGCGCTGTGCGCCTGATCCAGCCCCCCGGGGCCTTCTTCCAGGTCTGCCCGCCCTGGGCCTGGCAGGGCTTTAGCCGCATCTTCAGTTCATGGGAGCTGGGCGGCGCCTCGCTTTACGACATCTACTCCGGCGTGGGCTTCTTCAGCCGCATGCTGGCCGCTGACTTCCAGAACTTCCGTCTGCTGGAGGGCAGCGCGCTGGCCTGTTCGGCCCTGCCGCGCAACCTGGACGGCCTGGACTACCGCCTGCGCCAGCAGGACGCCGCCACCTGGGATGCCAGGGGCCCGCAGGCCGCCGATACCGTCCTGCTGGATCCGCCGCGCGCCGGCCTGCCGGGGCGGCTCAGCCGCGCGCTGCTGGACTGCCGGGCCGGCAGCCTGGTGCTGGTGGGCTGTGATGGCGCGTCATTCTGCCGGGATATCCAGCGCCTCTCAGCCGGCTGGGAGCTGCGCAGTCTGGCGGTGCTTGACCTCTTCCCCATGACCTGGCAGGCGGAGTTCATCGGCCTGCTGCGCCAGCGCCGGCGCGCCTGAGGCCCCGGCGCTGAGCAGACGCGCTGAGGCTGGGTCAAAAGGCGCAGCGCCGCCCTACTGCATCCGTGCCAGCTTGATGCTGCCCATGCCATCGTTATAGAAGATGAAGGGCACGCGATCCACGCTAAGCATCCGGCAGCGGCAGTCCGTCCCGCTGATGCTGTCCACCAGCAGGCTGTCGTTGACCAGCTCTTTGGTTTCCGGGTCGTAGTCGTTGAAGGCGAACCACAGCTCTTCATCATTCGACTCACAGGCCGCCAGGCACAGGTCGCTGCTCAGCATAGCCGTGCTGCAGTCCACACCGGTATGTTTGCCCAGCGACCCGCTGTAGAGGCCAAAGGTGTCCAGCAGGGGGGCAGGATCGGCAGCGCCGGGCTCCAGGAAATGCGCCGTAACGAAAGAGTTAGGCCCGAAGGTGCCTTCGCCAAAGATCGCATAGCTGCCAAACAGCTCGCAGCCGCGGACATCAAAGTTTTCGCTGGGCCCGTATATGTCTATCGGCGTCTGGGTCCAGTTGGCATCACCAGAGGCATCGTCAGCGTGGTACAGGCGGATTATGTTGACCATGTCGGAGTCATAGCGGATGGCCAGCGCCGGTCGGCCCTGCAGCTCAAAGAGGTCCAGCTGGCCGCTGTCGGCGCTGCCAAGGAACTCCTTCTCGATCTCGCTCCACTGGCTGCCGGCGCTGTCCAGGGCCCGGCGGTAGTAAGTGGTATAGGGGAAGTCGGCGCGATAGGCGCTGCGCGGCGTGCCGTCGACCAGCGCCAGCTCGCATTCCAGGATCGGCTGCGGGCTGGTGTCGATAATCACCGGAGCCTCCCAGCCCGAGCCCTGGGCGTTGGAGGCCCTGAAATAGCGCAGGGTCTCGTCGTCAAAAGCGCAAAGCAGAGCCGGGCTGCCACCCGCATCAATGATGCGGCTCAGGCTTACCGGTGTGCCAGACTCATAGATGGGCACCATATCCTCCCAGCTGGAGGCCTCGGCATCTGCCGCGCGACGGAAGCAGACCTTCACCTGGTCCACGCCGACGTCATAGCCCAGAAAGGCCACCGCCGGCCTGCCGTCCACCATCGCACAGCTGGGCTGGCTGCAGGGGAAGACATCGCTGGTGCCATACACGAACTGCAGGTCCCAGGTGCCGGCAAGCGCGTTTACCTCCGCCGTCAGCTCGGTGCTGAAACCCTCGTCATTGCTGTAGCGGATCCTGGGGTTCACCAGCCCGGCCTGGGAGTAGACCAGGTCCGCCTGGGCGGGTTGGTCGAGCAGCTCATATGTGCCGTCCCCATCGGCATCCACGTCGATGGCCAAGAGCTGCGATCCAGGCACGCCATAGGCGCTCAGGTCATAGCTGTAGCTCACCGGGATGACAGCGCTGACGTCCTCAAAGCTCAGCGGGCCTTCGGGCAGGGGGCTGCCGACGCGCACTCGCTTCAGCTCCGCGGAGACCTCGCCACGGACCACCACTGCGACCAGCAGCAGCCCCGTGCCAGGGTCCTTGTATTCAAGCATGTTGGCGGTATTAACCGGGCCGTCGCCGGGCCAGGCATACCAGTCCCAGCGGTCCGAAACGCGGTTGCCAAGCCCCACAAAGACATCCGCCGCGGGCGGCGCCGGCCCGTCCCAGATCAGGCGGATTTCATTTGACTGGCTGCCGCTGGAAAGGTCGAGGCTGTAGATCGCAAAAGCCAGGCCATGCAGATCACCGCTGCCGCCGGGATAGTCCGGGAAGAAAGTGGCGCTGGCAAGCCCGGGTGAAACACGCGAGTTGGGCAGCCCGGCTTCAAAGGCCTGGCCCGCGGCCACAACCGTGTCGCCCGCCACGCTTGAGCTGCGCGGCGGCAGCCGCTCGGCCAGCCCGGATGGACGGCCAAGCTCTGGCAGCAGTGTCTGGACGTCCTGGTCCGGTGTTGATCTGTCGCGCTGCCCTGAACATGCTGCCTGCAGGCACAGGCAGAGGCACAGCAGCAGGGTGCTCAGGGTGCGGACCATGCTTTCTTCTCCAGACAAAGGGATGAGCTAGTGCAAAATTATAGTTGTCCGACAAATGCGCTCTGGCAGCGGCACGCCATGAATCCCTGGTCAGCTGGCAAGAGCAGCAGTGGCAGCGGCTGCCAGCAGCGCGCCTGAGGCCCCCGGGCGGTTAGATCAGCTCGTCTTCCCACTCGATGAGGGTCTGGATCACCGTGTTCAGCTGCACATCGTTGCCGCGGGCCTGGGGGTTCTTCAGCACATTCACCAGCAGGCGGATGGCTTCGCGGGTGGCATAGCTGCGCAGCTCCATGGCGATCAGCTCGTCAATCACCGCGTCGCGGCCCTTGCGCTCAAAGGCCTCCAGCCACTTCTCGCGGATGCGCTTGCGGGTGGGCGGGGCGGGAATAGTGTGGGCCATCACCTCGCCGGCGATGCGCTCCTGTGCGGCCTGCTGCTGCACGTAGAAGCTGCGCCCCTGGCGCGGCTGGTTCGGGTCTGGCTTTGGCGACCGGCATTTGTTGCAGATCACCGAAGCGTCCACGTTATTAAAGCCGCAGTTGTAACATTCCCACATATTCTGATCCCCGAAGCTGCCCCTGACCCAACGGCTGGAAGTCAGAATGGCCTGAGCTTAGGATAGCCCCTTGAGTGCTCAATTGCAAGCATCGGCGCTGGGCCGGGCCAACTTGAGCCCTCACGCCTCCGCCGGGCTGCACGCAGCGTGGATCAGAGGCCCAGGCCCACCGGCGCCAGCAGCGCGGCATCATCCTCGCGCGGCGAGTTGACCCGCGGGCTCACCTCGCGCAGGCCCAGCAGCTCCGGCTCGCAGGGCCGCAGCAGGGCCTGCAGCTCTTCCTTTGGCGCAGGCTCAGCGCCCAGCCAGCGCAGCCAGTCGCCCGGCTCAAGGAGCACCGGCATGCGCTCATGCAGGCCGGCCAGGGCGGCGTTGGCCTCGGTGGTGATGATGGTGAAGGTGTCGCGGCTCTCACCCTCCGGGCTGCGCCAGTGGCTGAACAGGCCGGCCATGGCGAAGGCCGGGCTGTCGCGGCGGCTGATGTAAAAGGGCGTCTTGCGCGTGCCGTCTTTGCGCCACTCGTAGAAGCCGCTGGCCGGCACCAGGCAGCGGCTGGAGGCGAAGGGCCCGCGGAAGCTGGGCTTCTCGGCCAGGGTCTCGCCGCGGGCGTTGATCATCTTCGCCGCCATGCTGGCATCCCTGGCCCAGCCGGGGATCAGGCCCCAGTACATCATCCGCAGCAGCGGCGTGCCGCCGTCCTCAGCCTTGACGATCACCGGCGCCTGCTGGGTCGGGGCGATGTTGAAGCGCGGGCGGATCAGGCCCGCGGCCTCTTCCGAGCGGGCGAACTTCTCAAAGGCGATGATGCCTTCATTGTCCAGGACATAGCGGCCGCACATAGCGCCATTATGCCCTGCGCGTGCTTCGCGCATCTTTAGCACCGCTTTACGCACCGGTGGCATAATCCAGTCATGCCTCAGCCCCTCGAGGTACTGCCCTCAAGACCGCCGCGCCTGGCGGACCTGGACATGCAAAGCCGCCTGACCCGCGGCGAGTACCGGGCCCAGATCAGCGCCCTGCAGCTGAAGATGGTCGAGCTCCAGCGCCGCATCGTGCGCCGCGGGATGCGCGTGCTGATCATCGTCGAAGGCGTCGACGCCGCCGGCAAGGGCGGAGCGATCAAGCGCCTGACCCAGCACCTCGACCCGCGCTGGCTGCGTGTGCACAGCCTCTCGCGGCCCAGCGCCAGTGACGCGCAGTACCTCTATCTGCGGCGCTACATCATCCGCCTGCCCAAGGCCGGGCGCATCACCATCTTTGACGACTACTCCTGGTATGGCCGCCTGCTCGTTGAGCACATCGAAAAGGCCGTCACAGACGAGGAGTACGAGCGCGCGCGGCGCGAGATCGTCGAGCTGGAGCGCTGGCTCACCGACAGCGGCTTTGTGCTGATCAAGCTCTGGCTGCAGGTCAGCCCCGACGAGCAGGTCGAGCGCTTCCACAAGCGCGCCTCCGACCCGCTGCGGGCCTGGAAGCTGACCCCCGACGACTGGCGCACCAACGAAATGTACGGCAGCTACATGAAGCACGCCGATGCGATGTTCAAGGCCACGCACACCCCAAACGCGCCCTGGCTGCTGATCCCCGGCGACGACAAGCTCTATGCCCGGGTGGCGGTGCTGCAGGCCGTCGAGCAGGCCGTGCGCAGCCACCGCAGCTAGCTGACCGCTTCTTGTGGGCCCGCATGGCAGTGCGGGCAGCCTGCTAGCTGACCGCTTCCTGTGGGCCCGCATGGCAATGCGGGCAGCGAGCATGGCAATACGGGCAGCGAGCATGGCAATGCGGGCAGCGAGCTAGCTGACCGCTTCCTGTAGGCCCGCATGGCAATGCGGGCAGACTGCCCGGCGCTCTGGCCGATCCTCGACACTGCTCTGTCCCGGCCCCGATGCACGCACTGTAAGCAATAAGGCCCCCGTCGCCGGGGGCCTTAAATCCTGTCAGGGATGCTTGTTTGGGTGCCAGCCGGGCTGGCCTTGAAGCTGGACTACTTCTCCAGCTCTTCGTACTTCTCCTCAATCGCCTCGCCCGCGGGCTCTTCAGCCGGGGCGGCCTCGGCGGCCGGGCTCGCACCCTCGCTGGAAGCGACGGTGGGCTCGGACTCGGCCGGCGCCGGCGGCGGGGCCTCGCCCAGCGAGCCATGGCGGTTGCGGCCGCCGCTGCGCTGGCCCTTGGGGCCTTCGGGCTCGATCACGACCTTCAGCTCGCCGGTCACGTCCGCGCTGGCGCGCAGGGCGACGGTGTACTCGCCGAGGTGCTTGATCGGCTCATCCAGCACCACATGGCGGCGCTCGATGGTGACCCCAAGCTGCTTGAGGGCTTCGTCCACGATGGTCTGCGCCGTGACCGCGCCGAAGAGGCGGCTCTGCGTGCCGGCCTTCATGGCGATGGTCAGGCTCTTGTCCGCCAGCGAGGCGAACTTGTCCGCGGCCTCCGCCTTGCGGCGGGCGCGCTTGGACTCCGCCGCGCGCCGGATCAGGGTCACGCGGTTCATGGCGTCCTTGGTGGCAACCTCCGCCAGCTGGCGGGGGATGAGGAAGTTGCGGGCATAGCCGTCCTTGACCGTTACCACGGTCCCGGCCTCACCCAGGTTTACGATGTCATCTAGCAGGACAATTCGCATTTCTTACTCCATTGAGCTGTGCCGGCGCCTTACTTGCGGACGTAAGGCAGCAGGGCCAGGAAACGCGCCTGCTTGATCGCCTGGGTCAGCGGACGCTGGTACTTGGCACTGGTGCCGGTGCGGCGGCGGGGCAGGATCTTGCCACGCTCGCTGACGAACTTGCGCAGCAGCGCCACGGCCTTGTAGTCGATGGGCAGCTGCGGATCAACGCTGAAGGCGCAAACTTTGCGCTGTTTGAACCTACGCGGTCTTAGCTTTCCCATGTCCCAACCTCTTCCGGCGCTTGCGCTCCTTCTCGGTGTAGTCGAACACCATGTAGCGCAGCACGTTGTCGTTATAACGGAGCTGATAGTTCAGGTCGCCGAGCAGCTCAGGGCTGCTGTGCCAGCGATAGATGACATAGAAGGCCTCGGTGTACCGCTTGATCGGGTACGCCAGGAAGCGCTTGTTCCAGCGGTCCACACGGACGATTTCTCCGCCTCGTGTGGAGATCAGGTCACGGATCGCAGAGACGTACTCGTCAAGCTTTTCGGCTTCGAGATCGCCCTTATAGATCGCGCAACACTCGTAGTCACGCACAATATCCGCCACGGTTAACCCCCTTATTTATTTCCGGTTGACCAGCGCAGCAGGCCAGCACAAGCGATGCACAGGAGTGATCGGTGCTTTGCCCCAGCCACCGGCCCCGGATGGTGGGCACTCCCGCTCTAGGCCATTGGCCACCGTCGGGAGAACGGACCAGGGAGTATAGCAGAAGGCAATATCCAGTCAAGCCTCGCCGGCCCTACAATTGCGCGGTGACAGCTCTCCCAGCCCCTCAGCGCATCCTCGTCGTCGGCAACGGCGCGCGTGAAAACGCCCTGGCCAGCGCCATCCTGCTCAGCCCCGCGGTGCAAAAGCTCTGGATCACCCCGGCCAACTGGGGCCTGCTCGACCCCCCGGGGGGGCGGGTCGAGTGCCTCGACATCGCCGCCACCGACCTGCCGGGACTGCTGCAGGCGGCGCAGGAGCTGGCCGTGGACCTGGTGGTCATCGGCCCTGAAGCCCCGCTGGTGCTGGGCCTGGCCGACCGCCTGCGGGCGGCGGGCATCCCCTGCGTCGGCCCCGGGGAAAAGGCGGCCCTGCTGGAGGGCTCCAAGAGCTTTGCCAAGGACTTCATGCAGCGCTGCGGCATCCCCACCGCGCGCTATCTGGCCTTTGAGGATGTCTTCAGCGACAGCGCGCCCCTGCGCCAGGCCATTGAGCAGTGGCCGGCCTTCGCGGCAGACGGCAGCGGCGGCCTGGTGCTGAAGGCCGACGGGCTGGCCGCCGGCAAGGGTGTGGTGGTCTGCGCGGACAAGGCCGAGGCCCTGGCGGCCTTCGAGCGCATGGTGCTGCAGCAGGAGTTCGGCCGCTCTGCCGACACGGTGGTGCTGGAGGAGCGCCTCAGCGGGCCGGAGATCAGCTTCACCTGCCTGCTGGCCGGCGGCCGCGCGGAAGTGCTGCCCCCCAGCAGCGACTACAAGCGCCTGCAGGACGGCGACCTCGGCCCCAACACCGGCGGCATGGGCAATATCTGCCCCACGCCCTGGGCCACGGACGAGGTTGTGCACGACTTCGCGGTGAACATCCTGGCCCCCTTCATGCGCGGCCTGCGCGAGGACGGCCTGGACTATCGCGGCTTCCTCTTCGTTGGCACGATGCTCACCGAGCGCGGGCTTAAGGTGATCGAGTTCAACGTGCGCTTCGGCGACCCCGAAGCCGCCGTTGTCATCCCCCTCTGCGAGGCCGACTGGGCCGGCCTGCTGGCCTCCATCGCCGCGGGCGAACTGCCCCAGGGCGACAGCAGCCATTCCGTCATCAGCCTGCGCGAAGGGGCCTGCGTGGCCGTTGTGCTGGCCTCGGAGGGCTATCCGCTCAGCAAGGCTGCGCCGCAGCCCATCCAGGGCCTGGACCGGGTGGCGGCCCGCGGCCTGCTGGAGCCCGGCGGCACTGAAGAGCAGGGCTGGCTGTCGCCGGATGTGAGCATCTTTTTTGCCGGTGTCGGGCGCCGGCCGCGCGCGGCGCAGTCCGCCGGGCAGGACGCCGGCGCTTCAAACGAAGCCGGGCAAGCTGCGGCTTACCAGCCTTATCCTGCCGCGCTGGCGGACTGGGAGTTCACGGCGACCGGCGGGCGGGTGCTGACCATCAGCGCGCGCGGGGCGGACCTTTCGCAGGCGCGGCGTCTGGCCTATGAGATCGTGGGCAACCTGCGCTTTGAAGGCATGCAGTACCGCAGCGACATCGGCAAGCTGCCCTAGGTGTAGTTGCTAAATAGGTTGTTCACTCGGGTGACGGCTGAGAGACTGTTGGTTGCGAAGACACCAGTCAAGCCGGAGCACCCGAATGAACATACACAGTTTAGCGAAAACCACGCCTGC
>JADZFO010000031.1 GCA_020849855.1 bacterium
ACCCCGGCGCACATCGCAGTCGCTCGCAGGCTGCTCCTCCAGATCCGCTCGGTCCTCAGATCCGGCCAGCCATTCTTCAACCCGGAAAGTAGATCCTCGTGTTGACAAGTAACACGGTATCTACGGGAACTTAGATCAGCAGTCGACTCGCAGCAGGGAATGACCGGCAACGATATTCCGATTCACCGACACATGGATCTCCGCGCATTCGACTTTCGACCTTCGACTATCGACCTTCGACCTGCAGTCTGCCTCACCGGCACGGGGGCCAGCGCTGCTGTTAAGTGGTGACGCTGTGCCGGCACGGGCGCCGGCGCTGCCGCGGCCTGCGCTATGCTTCCGCCGTGCCCACAGCGCTGATGCCATCGGTGATGGAGGTTCTGCTGAACCTGCCGCATCCCCTGCCTGAGATCTGGCTGGTCTGGGCCGTGCTGCTGCCCTGGCAGGTCAGCTACCTGATCAACAAGAAGAACATCCGCAGCCAGCTGCGCTCGGGCGCCGAGCTGTTCAACTTCCGCGAGCTGCTGGCGGTGGGCTGCGTGGGCGGCTTCATCCTGCTGAGCTTCATCTTCGCCTACTGCACCTGGCTGACCCTGCGGCTCGCCGGGGCGGTGTAGAGCAGCATCATTATTGCCATTACGCGAATCCACTGGTACTATTAAGGAGCTCAGATAGGGGGTTTCAAGTGTTCGAAAAGACAGAAGCGTCACTCTTGACTCACTTGGGGCTAATCCAAGGGATTATTTCTCGGCTTTCCGGTAACTCTGTGACAATCAAGAACTTTGCAATAACGATTGTCACCGCTTTGGCAGCTGCTGCTATTACTGCACATAGCACTGCTTTAATGTTGGTGAGCGTCATTCCTTTGATTGCCTTTGCTGTAACAGACGCTTACTACGTCTACGTTGAACGGTCATTCATAGAATTGTACAACTCCGTGAGACTCGGGCAGCTCGAAGATACTTCTGATTTCATGACAATGGACTATCATCAAGTAAAGACCCGCGTATCGTATTTTGCCGCTCTAACTGCACCCTCTGTGTTGCCCTTCTATGTAGTACTTCTTGCCGGTGTTGCAGCATTTACAATTCTCATCGCTTTTACACATGCTGCAGACCTAGGGTCAGCAACATGATGTACACTCTGCTAAATCACAAAGACAACACTCTGATCCACGAGTTATTGCTTGACGCAGATGTTCACCCCTTACGATTAAGTTCCACCATAGATAGTTTTTCAGATCCGTTGTGCTTCTTATCGGACACAGGTCTTACTTACAAGTTGCTTGCCGACACAGGCTATAGCTGCGTGCAGGACTGGCTAGCGCACATCAATGAATGGCTACGCAAACTCGAGACGCCATCAGGCTCTCATCCCCGAACTGAGCGTGTACTTTATGCGTTATACAATAGGTTTAAGGAAAGGCTAATAGTTAAGCTCAATAATGCCCGTAAGTCAGTGCACGCCTTTCCTGAAAGGGGAGAAATACTGACTTTCACGTCGTCCATCTCTCACTGTCTAATGCTAGAGTACACTCTTGAGAGAACAGCACCACGAATATCACACTTAGCAGTAATCGAGAATCCGAAATCCATTTATGATGTATGGGCAACCATTCCAACATTGACATCTAATAGACATGGATTGCTTAAACGATTATTAGTATCCGGTCATAAGATAATCTACTATCGCGACACACTTGTTTATGTTGATCGGCGAAGCGAATCAAGAGTATTTGGACCCTCCATTGATACTCTGCTTATGTCGGAAGCTCTTATGTCGTATGTTGAAGTCACAGCTCCTCCCAACAAGAGATGCGACGTCCTGGAGATAGGGTGTGGGAGTGGTTTGGCGACAGCGGTATTATTAAGAAGCACGATTGAGTGTAGACGCGCCCTTCTCATTGATATAGAACCTGAAGCAATTCTATGCACCTACAAAAATCTGAAGTTGAACGGTCTAGTTCAGTCTTCAAGGGACTTATCAAGATTATCTCTCTTACTTGGCAGTTTTGAACCTGCGGAGATGTGCCAGTCCTTCGACATCGTTATATGTAACCCTCCCTATGTTCCTTACGCTCCTACCAGATCAGTTTCCACTTCAGATGGACTGCGTATGCGCGCTATTGCTGGATTGGAGTTAATCACTGATCTCCTCTTGAATCTAACTCCAATATTAACAACGAATGGGGTTGCAGTCATTATTGTCAATGGAGCGACAATTGATTCTTTACTCCAAGTGTTTGAGGCTCTTCGTGAAGACGGCTTTGAGTTAACCTTCCTATTAGGAGAAGATGGACTAGAGGTTCAATTTGATCTGGATGAAATCAATTCTGACCAAGTATGGCTTTCATGGCTCATGGACAAAGGCTGGGTGTATGAGAGGGCCAACATACTGTTTCATTCAATTCAGGCAATTGCAGTTAGGAGACTTGTTCAATGACAACTCAGAAATGGGACGGCTTGGTATTGAGATTTAGGGATCTCGTTACCGACTTGGGAGGAACTATTAGCGAGCACTCAACAATCGCTGCTGAATTTGGCTCTGTTTGGTGGGGATGGTGGAAGAAGCAGTACGAGGTTGTACCCAAAGAAGTGTTCATTGAACTCGCCGAGCGGGTTTCAGTTAGCAACAATGAGTACGTGTACCTCTTTGATGCGGGACAAGGATTGATGTATAGAGCCGGTCTGATTGAAGTACGAACTTCACCTAATGACACTGGCATTCAAGTACCCGATTCGCACTTATGTCCTGAGTACTACCAAAGGGGAAAGTATTTTGCATGGTTTCTTCTTTCTTCGATAACTCCTATTACTCTAGAGGAATTGAATGCTAGCTTTGTGGAATTTCCGACCCGCGGTGATACAAAATTCAGTGATTTGAGAGGGGCGAGGATTATTGAGCAAGAGCAGTTGAGGGCGACCGACGTTACCTTATGGCAAATAGCTATCAACAGCAAGTAATGTTGATAAGAGCTGCTTTAATAGACGTAGACAACACCTTGTATGACTGGGTTGACTTCTTTGCGCCATCATTTAGGGCCATGGTTCATGCCTTGGCTAAGCAGGTGCATCTATCAGAGGATGCACTGTATGAACAGTTTAGGACTGTGTACCACTACCATGGGACTTTAGAGTGGAATTTTGCCGTTCAAGAGTTGGATGTGTGTAATGGACTTCCACACGAAGAGGTCGTACGTCTTGCCAGGTTAGCTCGGCATGCTTTCAAGCAGTCTAGGCGAAAGAACCTTAACCTATATCCCGGTGTGTATGATACTCTTTGTTGGTTGCGCTCAAACGGGTGCATACTCATTGCCGCGACCAATTCTCCGGCCTATCTAGCCAAAACGAGACTCAAGGAGTTGAAGGTTGAAGATCTTTTTAACTGGATAATTGGTTGGGAAGGGCGACCATTACCCACTGATACTGTGACAGAAAAGGTATCTAGGCTTGGTGGACAAGGTATTATGGGATCCCGTTCTATCGCAAAACTTGTCCGACTTCCGGCTGAGGATCTCAAGCCCAGCTCGAGAATGTATGAGTTGGCACTAAAGATAGCAGGTGTTCGCCCCACTGAGGCAATTGCTATTGGGGACAGCATTGTCAAGGATCTAGTACCGGGAATTGAGCTTGGCATACATGTCTATTGGGCAAAATACGGCACAAGAAGAAACGAAAGAAATTTTGACACAATTCTTCGCCTAACTCATTGGAGTGCTGACAAAATCAGCAGCACCTATGATGAGACGATTCTTGACGGTGTGAATGTCCTTGAGCGTTTTGATATTCTGCGGAAGTTGATTAGGCTTCCGCAGATGATGCTTCCTTTGGATGGGGAGTAAATCAGGCGCTTCTTCCGGCTGTTGTTACCCCGTCGGGGGCACGATGCCGCCGGGACCGCCGCTCTGCGGGGCGACCGCCTGCATGAAGGCGTACTTCAGGTCCGAGATCAGCTGCGCCAGCTGCTGGCGGTCCTGGGGGTGCAGCTCGCTTTCCAGGCGCAGCACCAGGAACTCCAGCACATCAATGGCCAGGCGCGCCTGGGCCAGGTTCTGGGTCACCAGGCCGGTGGTGGGGTCCGGCGCGCGGCCCAGGCCGATCAGCGCGAAGTTCAGCAGCAGGCCCAGCTGGGCCTGCAGATAGCGGGACAGCCCGCCGGCGAAGACCTGACGCAACTGGGCCATCTCCAGGGCGGCCGCGGCCTGCTCTTCATCGCTCATCTCCGCTTCGCCGAGGCCCTCCTGCGGCCCGCCGAGGCCGCCCATGGCCGCGTCTGAGCCTGCCTGGACATCCTCATGTCCCCAGGGCGCCACATCGTCATGCAGCTCAGCCGTGCCGGCCGAAGGCAGGGGCTCGGGAGTCGGCACCTGCGGGCGCTGGGGCGCCGCGCCGGGGAAGTCCAGCACCTCGGCGGCTTCCTCCGGGGTCACGCGGGCAGACTGCGCCTCCGGCTCGCGGGCCATGGCCGCGCCAGCTTCAGCGCCTGCCGCAGCTTCGGCCTCAGCCGCTGCAGCGGCCCCCGCCTCTTCTTCTTCCAGGTCCTCAATATCGCGGCTGTGGCGCTTGTCGGAGATCACCACGCGCACTTCGCGCTCGCCGTCCTCGCGTTCGTCCCGTTCGTCGTAACCAAAAGCCATAACTAGAAGATACCATCCAGCCCGCCGGAAGATCGCAGGCCCCGCGCGTAGCCACTATAATCCCGCGCCATGCCAGTAGTTGGATTTTTCGGCGCCCCCGGCAGCGGGAAGAGCACCGTCTTCAAAGCCCTGACCCGCCTGTCAGCCCCGGCGCAGTACCTGACCGCCGACCTTAAGCCGCACCAGGCTGTGGTCAAGATCCCGGACGCGCGCCTGGACAAGCTGGTGGAGCTGGTGCAGCCGCGCAGCATCGTCAACGCGACCTGCGAGTTCATGGACATCCCGGGCTTCGACCCCAGTTCGACGGAAAAGAAGCTCAAGACCGCCGTGCTGGAGCACTACCGGCGCTGCGACGCTTTGGCCCTGGTGGTGAACCTCTGGGAGCCCGAGGCCGAGCGTCTCTTCAGCCCCCTGTCCGAGGCTAACAGCCTCTTGGAAGAGCTGTCCCTGCTGGACCTGGTGACGGTGGAGAACGCCATCGCCCGCACGGAGAAGGCCGCCAAGCACAAGACCGACAAGGAAGCCGAGGCGAAATACGCCGCGCTGAAGAAGATCCATCCCCTGCTGGAAGAGGGCCAGTCCCTGCGCCAGATGGACCTGGAGCCCGAGGAGGAGCGCGTGCTGCGCGATCTGGCCCTGCTTTCGGCCAAGCCGCTGATCGTGGTGCTGAACGTGGCCGACAACGCGGCCCGCGAAGGCGCCGCGGCGCCCGGCCTTGCGGAGCTGCAGGCCCTGTGCGAGCGCCAGAGCCTGTCCCAGGTGCGCATGGCCGCGCGCCTGGAGGCCGAGCTGTCTGAGATGGAGGAAGGCGAGGCGGCGGAATACATGGCCGAGTTCGGCGTCAGCGAGCCGGCCCTGCCGCGCTTTATCCACAGCGCCTTCAGCGCCCTGGGCCTGATTGTCTTCTTCACCGCCGGCGAGCAGGAAGTCCGGGCCTGGCCCCTGCGCCGCGGCTCGAACGCGCAGCAGGCCGCGGGGGTCATACATTCCGACCTGGCGCGCGGTTTCATCCGCGCTGAGACGACGGCCTACGGCGATTACGTGCAATACAATGGCATTGCCGGAGCCAAGGCTGCGGGCAAGGTGCGCCTTGAAGGCAAGGACTACATAGTGGCGGATGGGGATGTAATGCTGATCCGCTTCAACGTCTAGGCCCGGCAACCTCGCCAGCGCCGGCCAGACAGACGCGCTGCCCCCGGGCGCACAGAGAGGTTGCTAAAGATGATCTTCCGCAATGATTGGCGCCCCGCGCTGGCCGCTGCATTGACAACGGCCGGTCTGCTGTGCACCGGCCTGGCCCAGGCGGCCGAGCAGCAGTCGCTGAAGCCCGAGCAGATCCGGGACAAGCATGCCGAGGCCGCGCGTCGGTATATGGCCAACCTGGACCAGGGCTTCAAGCTGACGGGCTCCATTGACGAGAACGGCTCACCGGGCCTGTTCAACGCCTATTTCCTGGGCGACACCTCCCTGGTGGAACAGCGCTTCGGCTCCCTGCGCTCGGTGTCCTATATGGGCCCCCAGGGGCACTGGAGCGGCACGGCCTATTCGCTGCCTTACCAGTTTGAGGACGCCGACAACCCGGCGGAGGCCTCCCTGGCCCTGCTGTCCCAGGGCAAGTACCTTGACCCGCCCTACTGGGAACACTTCAAGTTTGAGGGCGAGGACGCCGGCGGCTACAACTTCACCTTCAGCCCCCCGGGCCTGCCGCAGCTGAAAGTGGTGCTCTACAACGATCCCGGCACCCCCGAGTTCCTGCAGGTGATGAGCGTCGAAGTGCCGCTGTGCGCGGATGACCCGCAGTCCGTGACCTACCGCAGCTTCTACTTCTATCAGAGCGACGGCAAGGGCGGCCTGCTGACCCTGCGCGAGACCGGCCGCGAGATTGACCACGACGGCGAGACCACCTCCAGCAGCGAGTACACCGTGACCGGCTTTGAGCCGCTCAGCGCGCTGCCCACGGATGTCAGCGTGGACTTCGCCCGCAACCCGGTGGGGCCGGCGGCGGGCCTCAGCGCCCCTGCTGAGATTCCCTGCGACGTTTCCAAGATGTACTTCCTGGTGCCTCTGCACTTCCCGGGCAGCGACAAGACCTTCACCTTCCTCTTCGATACCGGCGCCTCGGCCAGCCTCTTTAATGAAGAGGCCTGGACGGCGGCGGGGATGAAGAGCGACCTGCAGGTCAACGGCCACGGGCACGGCTCGCGGGTGAAGTTTGAGCTGGGCCTGTGCGGCTCGGCCTCGGTCGGCGCTGCCGGCGCCCCGGCGCAGCAGAGCGCGCCGCTGGGCCCCTTCCCGGTGGCCAAGATTGACAGCGCCAACACGGCGGTGCTCAGCGCCCTGTCCTCCTACGGCGCCTCGGGCATCCTGGGCGTCTCACTGCTGCACCAGTATGTGGTGACCTTTGACCATATGGGCGGCAAGCTGGTGCTGACCCCGCGCCAGCTCTTCGACCCGGCGAATCTGTCCAAGCCGAACGTGGAATTCTGGCTGGACGTGGAGGACCTGATCTACTTCACCGGCCAGCTTAACGACGGCCAGCGCGCCGAGGACATCAAGGGCGATGTGGTGCTGGATACCGGCATGCAGCAGCAGCTGAGCCTGCTGGGCGAGACCATCAACCGCCTGGGCCTGAACTTCGAGAAGCAGGGCGCCACCCCCAGCACCGTGCTGGGCGGCGTGCGCAAGTTTGAGAACATCACCGTGCCGCGCTTCGCCATCGGGCCCCTGGCCTGGGACAAGGTGCCGGCCACAGTCACGGCCGACGACCGCGGCAGCCTTTCAGGCCGCGGCCTGCTGGGCTTTGTGGGCGTGCCGCTCTTCTTTGTGAACAAGATCACCGTCGACTGCTTCGCCCAGCGCATGTATATCGAGGCGCCCAGCGAGGAAGCGATGCAGGTGCTGCAGGAGCAGATGCAGCAGATGCAGCAGCAGATGCAGATGCTCAACGGCAGCCAGCCGGACAGCGGCCCCGAAGGCGGCCTGCTGGCCCCCGGCAGCCCGCCGATGGAGCAGCCGCAGAGCGGGGAGCCGCAGGCCTGAGCATGAATGGCAGTCTGCGCGCAGGGGGGACGGCCGGGAGGCCGCGGGGGCAAAGCGGGCCTTCGCGCCCGGGCAGCCCCCTGCTGCGCCTTGGCGCGCCTTTGCTAAGCCTTAGTGTGTCCCTGCTAAGCCTGGCGCTGCTGGCCCCCGCGCAGCAGCCCCTGGCGGCCGACCCCGTGGCCCAGGTGCAGGCCCTGCGCAGCCGCGCGGCAGTGCTGGCGCGCTCGCCGCAGGTGGCCTCGATCCTGCCCTATGACCAGCTCCTGGAGCGGCACCGCCGGGCGATGGCCTCGGTGGACGCCGTCTTCTCCGCCGGGCCGCTGCGCATTGAGTCCGTCGAGGGCGACCTGGCGGAGGGCGAGCGCATTGTCTACCAGTGGCAGCAGGGCAAGTTCCGCGAGGAGTACAACTGGATCGGCTTTACTGAGGTCTTCGGCTACAACGGCCGGCAGTACTGGTATGGCTCCTCCCTGAACCTGCCTTATGCCCTTGACCAGGGCTATGGCCCCGACACCACCTTTGAGCTGGTGACCTCCTTTGCCTATCTGCGGCCCGAGGAGCTGCAGTATGTGCTGCCGGCGCCCGAGAAGGCGCCGCTGGACCTGCAGAACCGCTATGCCCTGCTGCGCTACAGCCCGCCGGCGATGAGCGACGCGCTGCTGCTGCTGGACCCGGTGGACTACCGCCTGGTGGGCCTGCTGCAGGGCTCGGCGCGGCTGATCGAGGACAGCGAGTTCTACAAGCTGACCACCCTGGAGGACTGGGCCGACTTCGGCGCGACATGGCACCCGACGATCACGCGGGTGACGACGGTCTCCGAGGACGGCGAGCGTCTGCGTGAGAAGTACATGACCACGCTGCAGATCACCCGCGCGGCTCCGCTGCCCGACAGCATGTTCGAGCCGCAGAGCAGCCCGGCGGTGCAAAAGCCGGTGCTGCCGCAGGCGCCGCTGCGCATGGGCTTCTCCTTCCTGAACGACAACGTGGTGCTGAAGGCCGAGACCGCCCAGGGCCAGCCGATCCGCCTCGAGCTGGACACCGGGGCCAACGTGGGCCTGCTGCGCAGCGATGTGGCGCGCGAGATGGGCCTTAGCCCCTTTGGCGACGAGCAGATCACCGGGCACGGCTCACTGGTGGATGTGGGCTATGTGCCGGTGGAAGGCCTGCGCCTGGTGGACATCTTTGATTCCACCTCCAGCTTCGAGCTGCCGCCCTGGCCGGCGGCGGTGCTGGGCGAGGGCGCGGCGCTGGAACAGAACATGGCCGAGGACAACGTGGCCGGCCTGCTGGGCAACTTCGTGCTGAACTGGTTTGTGGTCAAGCTGGACTACCGGCGGCGGGTGATGACCCTTTACCCGCACGGCAGCTTCGACCCGCAGCGCGACCTGCAGCCGGGCTATTACAGCATCCCCGTGGTGCGCGACTACATGCCCTGGTGCCGGGTGCAGGTGGACGGCGCGATCAAGGGCGGGGCCTACTTCAACACCGGCGCGCAGTATTACTTCGCGCTGCAGGCCTGGGCCATCGACGCGGCGGACATGCTGTACAAGGTCACCGGCCTGCACACCACGGTGACCATCGGCGGGCAGAGCCTGTCCGGGACGATCCAGCCCGGCCAGGTGCTGGTGGGCGACCCGCAGCTGGGCCAGCTGGAACTGCTGGGCACGGAGAGCGCGCCGCTGAATACGCACCTGGAGCTGCTGGCCCCCGGCGAGGCGCCGAACCCCAACCGCATCGCCTCCTTCGGCAACCAGTTCTTCAAGCAGCACACGGTAACCTTCGACCTGGAGAACCAGGTCTTCTACATCGAGCCCTGAGCCTAGCCGCGCTGCGGCAGGTAGGGCGCGATGCGGCCGGCCAGGTTGCCCAGGGTGAGGTTCTGGATCCAGACCCGCCCGGGGCCGGTGAGCACCGCCAGCGCCAGGCCCTCGCCCGAGAGCAGCATGTTCTTGAAGCTCTTTTGCAGCTCGATCTCATAGCGCACGCTGTCGGTGAAGGCCGCCACGTGGCCCGAGTCCACCTTAACCTGCTGGCCGGGCTGCAGGTCCATCACCGTCAGCTCGCCGTCGACCTCCAGGAAGCACAGGCCGGGGCCGCTGATGCGCTGCAGGATGAAGCCCTCGCCGCCCAGCAGGCCCGCGCCAAGCTTGCGGGTGAACTCGACCTTCAGCTGCAGACTGTCCTCCCCGACCAGGAAGGCGCCGCGCTGGGCGATGATGCTCTGGCCCTCGGCGAGCTGCACATCGATGATCTTGCCGGGGAAGGAGGAGGCGAAGGCCACGCGGCCGGGGCCGGAGCGGGCCGTGAAGTAATTCAGAAAGAGGCTCTCGCCGGCCACAGCGCGGCTGAGCGCGCCGCCGATGGCCCCCAGCAGGCCCTTGCCTCCGCCGGGCGCCGCGGTGTCCAGCTCAATGCCGGGGTCCATCCAGACCATGCCGCCGGTCTCCGAGAAGACGCGCTGGCCCTGGCGCAGCGAGATCTCAACGGTCTGCAGGATCGATCCGTTGATGTTGTAGGACAGGTTGCTACGGTTGTCGGACATGGATGCTCCTTGCAGAACGCTGATCTACGAGTCCACTACTTGAATGATCTCATGCGCCAGGTATACACGTCCCCTGGAACCGGTGCCATGCAGTTGGATGATTCCAAGATCGCTGAGGACCTTGACATAGCGGTAGGCAGTTGCCGAACTTAACTCAAGCCTCGCTGCAATATGCTCAGCACTGATAACTGGAGTCTCAAAGAGCAAGTCAATGGCCTTGCCAAGGCCGATCTGCACGACAGCTCTCTCGTCACTCAGCCTGTCAAGTTGAGCGCGTCGCAACTGCTCCAGGGACTTGAAACGGTTCATGGCTTCAGCTGACTGCTGCTCTATTCCGGCCAGGAAGAAGTGTAGCCAGGATTCCCAGTCGCCATGTGTGCTGACCCTGAGCAACAACTCGTAATAGCGCTGCCTGTTGCGCTCAATGTACGCACTGGGGTAGATCAGTGGCCGTGCCGCTTTGTCATCAGCGCACAGCATCAGCATTATCAGCAGCCGCCCCATGCGACCATTGCCGTCCAGAAAGGGGTGGATCGCTTCAAACTGGTAGTGCGCCATGGCAGAACGGATCAGCACATGCAGTCCCTGTTCCTGGCCGGTCTGCAGGAAGCGTTCAAGTTCATCGAGCGCGACCAGCATTCTGTCAGGCGGAGGTGGCACATAGATTGCCTCAGCTTCATCTCCATTACCGCCAATCATGTTCTGGATCCGGCGAAACTCGCCTGGCTGCTTCCACGATCCGCGTACCTTGCCTCCCAGCAGGATTCCGTGCAGCTTGCGCAGCAAACGCAGACTGAGCGGCAGGCCGCGCGGGCCGCGCAGTTCCTTGATCCCTGCGTTGAGTGCGCTGAGGTAGTTCGTAACTTCGGCCAGAGCGGCGGCATGACCCTCAGTTGTTTCACTTTCGAAGATATTCTGCTGATACAGAAAGAGCTGGGTGGTGGTGGTGTAAATTCCCTCAATTCGCGAAGACAACTGTGCCTCGCGTGTTGCCAGCACGTTGCTGATTCCGCTGATCAGGTAGGGGTTGCGTGCTTCCTGGGTTGCCTGCTGCAGTCTCGCCATAGCTTCGGCGGCGGCTGTCAGCGCTGTAACAAGCTGATGTGACCAATGCACCAGTTCAGGACGAAGCGGGGCGGGAACAAAGGACCAGTTGCCCTGGGCTGTCTTAACCAGTTCACCGTGTTTCTTCCGGCTGAATCCCGAGGCGAGCATTGCACACTCTCCAGGAACCATTTTCTCAGCACTGAGAAAATGACAGTTGCTGTTTCTCATGAATGTGGGTTTATGAGAATCGTATTGTATCCCGAGCCCTGAGAAATGGAATCAAGTCGAGCCCCAAGACAATGGGAGTCTGCCTGGGCACTAAATGTTGTGCGGCGCACATTTCACAATTTCAGCTGGTGACACTTACGCAGGCCCTAATTTCAGAAAGGGACCGGACGTGATAACAAGCCCTGCGCGGACCAACTCTCCGGCCTCAGCCTAGAAGTTGATCTTGTACTCGCCGCGGATCATGCTGATCGGGTCGGCCAGGCCGTTGTGCTCGCCGGCCGCGATGAAGTCGAGGCCCATCGAGCTGTTGTCCGTCACCGGCATCCGCAGGTTGACGCGGAACATGCCCGGGCGGTCGGTGGCGCCGGCGTTGACGCGCTTGCCGTTGTAATAGGTCAGCGTGCCGTGGAGGCTGGAGCCGAAGTCGTGCTCCGCCTGCAGGCCGAAGCCCACGAAATCAGAGGGGAAGTAGTTGCGGCCCTCGCGGCTGAGGTTGAAGGCGTCCTTGGTCTGGTTGATGGTGAAGTCCCACTCGCTGAAGGGGTCGTTGTCGACATTCGCATAGACCGGCAGGCCTTCGATCTGGGCCATGGAGGCGCCGGCCAGGGAGACGCGCGAGCGGCCGTTGTTATAGACATCCGCCTCGATGATGAAGGAGCTGTTGCTGAGGTCCAGGTCGCTGGAGGGGCTGGCCCCGGCGACGTTGGTATTGACCATCACCCATTCGCCGCGCACACCGTTAAGCCAGGTGTCGCCGAACCAGGGGATCTCCGCGTTGCCGGAGAGCGAGACATACTGCTCGGCGCCATAGCCGTTGGGCGCGACATCGGCGCGCACGGCCAGCTTGTAGTCGTGGCCGGGCACGGTGGCCTCGCCGGAGTGGAATTCGAGGCCCAGCAGCAGGAAGTCATCGCCGTCGGAGGTGATGCCGCTGCTCTGGAAGGAGTTGGAATCGTTGTTGTCGAAGGGGGCCAGCTTGCTGAGGCTCTCGACGCGGTAATAGCCCGCGTAGGCGCCCCACTCGTCGCCGTAGTCGGTGTCGAGGCGCAGGCCGAAGTTGGAGCGGTAGCCGTTGTCGCCGGCCAGGCCGAACTCGCCCTGGCTGAAGTACTGGCGGCCGCCGGTGATCATCGGGTTCTCGCCGAAGAGCTCCGGCGCCCCGCACCAGCAGTAGCGGAAGTTGGCCTCGTCAATGATGAAGCTGGAGCCCTGGTTGTACTGGCGGAAGGGCGCCACCGCGTTGCCCGGATTTGTGGTGTTGCCGGGGTTGGTGGAGCCGGTCTCGTTGTTGGCGCCCGGGATGAAGGCCGTGCCCGCCGGGCCTTCGATCTCGGAGGCGGTCAGGCTCAGCTTGAAGTCGAGGTCCGGGTCGGGGTTGAACTTGTAGGTCAGGTTGATATAGCTCTCAAAGCCGGTGTCTGAATCAAGGTCGCTGTCGCCGGTGGTCATATAACGCCCGGCGCGCCAGCGCGCGGAACCGGTCATGCCGGATTCCTTGATCAGGCCCTCAAGGTCGTCCATCTCAGCGCGTATCTTGGCCTGCTCGTCCTCGACGGCGGTCAGGCGCGCGCCAAGGTCGGCCAGCTCATCGCGGAACTCATCGCTCAGGCGGTCGAGGCGGGTATTGACCTCCGCCATCACGGTCTCGTCGGCCACCGCCTCGGGCTCGCCTTCGGCGGACTGCCAGTCCTGGATCTTGGTGAAGATACGCGCGATGACCATGGCCATCTCATAGCGGGTGAAGGGGCGCTCGCCCTTGAAAGTGCCGTCGGGATAGCCTTCAACGAGGCCGGCGTTCTGCAGGTAGTCGAGGGCTTCGTAGGACCAGTGCTCGGGCGGCACATCGCTGAAGGTTGAGGCCCGCGCCGATGGCGCGAAGCCCAGCAGCGCCGCGCCCGCGACGAGCATCACAAAGATTCTGCCTGCCCAGAGAGTTGCCTTCAAGTCCGCCTTCCTAATCCGTGCCAGTGTCCGGGTTACCGGGCCGCCCTGCGGCCGCCCGCTCTCCGCTGCTCACTGCGCCCTGCTCTTCAAGTATCTAAGCGCCAGCACCCAGGCTGCGTAATCGTCGATCGGCCCGGCATAGAAGAGCTGGCCAAACATGAACCAGAGCGCCTTGAAGGGGTTGCCCCCGGCGACATGCTCACGCTTGAGCTTCCAGCCGTCCACAGTGGAGCCGACTTCGTTAACCACGGCAATGGACGCCTGAGGTAGGAGACGGCGCAGCCCGGCCTCGATGTTCATCCGCCAGGTGCCGTCGCCCAGGACCACCGCAGCCAGCTGATCCAGCGCCCCGCTGCCCTGCAGCTGTGTCAGGCGCTCTTCCCAGCTGCTCTCCGGCCAGATACCCAGCCGCAGAGCCCTGCCCTCAGTGTCCACCAGCGCCCAGCCAAGTTTGCGCTGACCCGGATCGAGGGCAAGGATCAGACCTGCGCCGCCTGTGCCGCCAGGCCGTCCACCGGCACTCTGGCCGGCCGGCGCGGACGGGCTGGCCCTGCGCGAATAGGTCATCTGCCCCTGCCGCCTCCTCCTGAATCAGCGCCCTGCCCGGGCGCGTATATAAGGTATCACCCACCGCGCCGGGGGGTCAAATCAAAGCCGGCGACCTTCGCAGGATCTGGGCTTCAGGCCTGGCCCTCGGAGGGCGAGGCGGGACCGCGCCCGCCGCGTCCACGGCCGCCACGGCGGCGCCGCCGCGGCTTGTCGTCAGGGCCGGCAGCGGCATCGGCGGCCGGGGCGGCGTCAGGGCGGGCTGCCCGCTCCCGGGGCGGACGGGCGCTTTCGGCCAGGGGACGCTCACGGGGCTGCTCACGCGGCCCGCGGGGCGGCTTGGTGGGCGCTTCGCGGCCCGGGCGGATGCCATCGGAGGGCGCGCTGCTGCGCCGCGCAGGCTGGCGCTGGGCCGGCGGAGCGGAGCCCGCCCCCCGGCCGGCCGCGCCGCGGCCGCTGCGGTCGCCGCCGGAGCGCGCTTCCTCGGGGTCATAGTTCTCAGGCACGTTGCGCAGGTGGCTGGTGTCCCAGGTGGGCGTGATTTCCCATTCCTCAACATAGCTGCTCTCGGGCACGCTGCGTTCGCTGCGCCGCGGGCCGCCATGGGCCTGGGACTGCTCCTCGCGGCGGCGGCGGCCGCGCGGCTCCACGGGGACCTCGGCCCCCGGCAGCGCGGGCACAACAGGCGCGGGACGCTCGCTGCGGCTGCGGCCTTCAGCGCGGGGACTGCGCTCGGCGCGCGGGCTGCGGGCAGCCGCCGGACGCTCACGCGGAGGCGCGCTTTCGCCGGCCTGGCCCGCGGGCGCTGTGATGCTGTAACTGGTTTCCATGCGCTCGATGCGGTGGCCGATGAGCTGCTCCACCTTGCGCAGGTACTTGACCTCTTCCGGCGTGCAGAGCGTCACGGCCAGACCGGGGCGTTTGGCCCGCGCCGTGCGGCCCACGCGGTGGACATAGTCTTCGGGGTCGCGCGGCACGTCATAGTTGACCACCAGCTCGATGCCCACCACGTCGATACCGCGCGAGGCGACATCCGTCGCCACCAGGGTGCGGGCCTGGCCGCTGCGGAAGCGCGCCAGGGCGGTATCGCGCTGGGCCTGGCTGCGGTCAGCGTGCAGGACAGCGAGGCTCTCGCCGGCCTCGCGGACCAGCTTGCGGCTGAGCTTATCCGCGCCGTGCTTGGTGCGGGTGAAGATCAGGATGCTCTCATAGGGCCCGCGGATCACCTGCTGCAGGGCGTCGAGCTTATCGTCCGCCATGACTTCCAGGATCTTGTGGCTCAGCTCCTTGGGCGGGCCGCTGACGCCGATGTGCACCTCGCGGGGCTGGTAGAGGAACTCATGCACCAGATCCTTGATTTCGTTTGGCAGCGTGGCGCTGAGCAGCAGCATCTGCTTGCGGCTGGGCATGCGGTTGAGGATGCGGCGGATATCGCGGATGAAGCCCATGTCCAGCATGCGGTCGGCTTCATCCAGGACGCAGAAGGCGACCTGGGTGAAGTCCACCCAGCCCTGGCCCATCAGGTCCAGCAGGCGGCCGGGGGCGGCCACGACCACCTCAACGCCGGCGTTCAACGCGCTGACCTGCGGACGGTCGGACACGCCGCCAAAGACAGCCACCGTGCGGATCTTCATCTCGCGGCCCAGCTCAATGAACTGCTGCTCGATCTGCTGCACCAGCTCGCGGGTCGGGGCCAGGATCACGGCATAGGGCTTCAGGGGCGCGGCCGGCGGCATGGCGGCCAGCTGCTGCAGGAGTGGCAGGGCGAAGGCGCCGGTCTTGCCGGTGCCGGTCTGGGCGATGCCCAGCACATCATGGCCGGCAAGGACCAGCGGGATGACTTCCTGCTGGATCTGGCTGGGGATGCTCCAGCCCAGCTGCTTGATCCCGCGCAGCAGTTCAGGGCGCAGGTTCAGCTCAGCGAATCCGCTGAGGGGCTGGGGCTGTTTCTTGTCTTCATGACCGCCACGCGTGTGGTCGGGATGCGGCCGGTTTGGCATGCAATGTTACCTGTCTATCCAAAAGCGTTCAGTATGGTTGCCCACCGGGCCAGGGGCTACTGAAGCCTTTGACGCAGGGGCACTGCCGCCGGCGGGTGTGCCGGGACGCGCAGCTTGTACCACAGAATGTCCAAAAGACCAAATCAGAGCATTCAAGAGCAGGACGAAACATGCTACTGCTTTTCCTAAAGTCCGGGGCTGCCGACAGGCAGGGCAGTGCCGCGGCAGGCGGGCAGTGCTGGATGTTAACCTTAGGTGTCCAAAGCCATATATGCTTGGAGCTGCGACGCAGCGGGAGGCTTTATGCGCATCGCCAATCACTGGTCACTGCTGCCCATTTGTCTTTGCCTGTTGTTTTGCAGCGCCTGTTCGATGGGCGCGGGCTCTGCTGCGCGCATGGAAAGCGCGGCGCCGGGCAGGCAGAATTCACCCGCGCCGCAGCCCCCCGCAGCCCCGCAGCAGACACCGGCAGCGCTGCTGCGCCTGCCTGAACCGTCGAGTCTGGCCACGGGGCCTGGCAGGCAGGCGCGCTTGGTGGAGGCCGACCTGATCCGCAGCGGCGCCGACTTCGACACTGCGCTGGGCAGCCAGCTGGTCAGCCCGGACGGCAGCGAGCTGGACTTCTCACCCAGCGCAGCTGCCAGCGGCCTGAGCGGCTGCGCCTACTGCATCTACCGCTTCAGTATCAGCGGCTATGACCGCAACGCGCAGGTCCGCGCCGACTGGCTGACCCTGGTGGACGAGGCCCGGACCCATATCGGCCTGGCGAACTGGAGTGCGGACCGCTGGGACTGGTATAGCGGCAGCGCCGAGCACAAGCTGGACCTGGCCTCGATCGACCCTTACATCAGCCCCACAGGAGAGCTTTTGCTGGTGGTGATGTGCAGCGGCAGCGCGCAGCAAAAGCTGGCTAGCGTGCGTATTGGCAGCCTGTTGCCGCAGGCCCTGATCGGCGCGGACCTGGTTTCCGGCCTGGCGCCGCTGCAGAGCAACCTGGACGCCAGTTCCAGCAGCGACCCCGATGGCAGCATTGTGAAATACGAGTGGGACCTCGACGGCAACGGCAGTTTTGAAACCGTCAGCGGCGGTGATCCCCTGATTGAGCTGCACCTGCCGGACCCGACATTCTTACAGATCGGCCTGCGGGTGACGGACGAGGACGGCCTGCAGGACACTGCAGTCAGCGGGCTGACCGCCTGCGCGGAATGGATCCACAGCTTTGGCAACGCCGGCGACCAGATCATCACTGCCGTGGCCTATGACGGCCGTGGCGGAATCTATGCCGCCGGTTCAAACGAAATGGACTTGCTGCTGCTGAAGTGTGACCTGGGCGGCAACCTGCAGTGGGCGCGGAGCTGGGACAGCGGTGGCCAGGACGGAGTCGGCGCTATGGCGGTCACCAGCAGCGGCGATATTCTGGTCTCGCCCATCAGCTTCGTGGATGCCGGATCGGGATCGGTTCAGAGCACGGTGATGCAGCTTTGGTCGCCGGATGGCGAGCTGCTCAGTTCGCGCTTCTTCGACCTGCCGACCCAGGTCTATGGTTACAGCGCCGTGATCAGCAACGAACGGGCTTACCTGGCCGGGCCGATCGACGGCTCTGACAATCTGGGCCTGTTCAGCTACCTCTACGACAGCGCAACCCTTGAATGGGCCAAGGCCTGGACTATAGACTCAGACCACCTGATCTCGGTCGAAGACATGGCCATGCAGCAGGGCTTGTTCTTCGGCGACTTTGAGCTCTGCGTTGCCGGCGAGATACTTGAAACCGACGGACCTTCAGGCTCCAGCGCAATGCTGGCCAGTTTCGACCGTATCGGCTTCAGCACTGAGCTGGAGCTCAACGGCGTGCAGACTGCCAATCTGGAACTAAGCCGGGCAGTGTCTGTAGTCCTGCGCAACGGGCCGACTGACAGCGAGAAGCTTGTTTGTGGCTACTACTATGACGGTTCTGAGCTCAGCTCATTCATCAGCAGCCTGTCTGGGGCTTCATCAATTCAATCCACCTGGGACTGGGCAGATGGCGAGAACCTGTTTCTGGGCATCCTGCCTGCTCCAGGCGGCGCGGTGGCGGTCTCCGGCGTCCAGCGTTTTGGCGGCGTCGGCCTTTGGACCTTGTTCGATTCCAGCGGCGTGAACACCCTGGCACAGTCGCTCACCGACCCGTCCCAGTCCTTCAACATCGCCAGTGGAGCGAGGTCTGTCGCCGGGGCTACGGCACTGTTCGGAGGCAACTGCAGCGCAGCAGCAGGCCGAGCATTTGAATCCACCAGCGGCAGCGGCACAGCGCCAGCCAGCATCAGCTGGAACCCGGTGAGTATGACGGAGGTGAGCTCTGTCAGCGTCAACCTGATCGACCTGCCCGGTACGGTCAATGAACTGAATGACCTGGTGACGGACAGCGGCGGGGGTGGCAGTTTTGTCGGCGACGCCCTGCTGATCAGCAAGCCGCTTTAGCGGCACTGCGCAATGAACAAGCAACCGCTGGCCGGCGCGGCGCCGCGCGCGTTCTATAATCGCCTCCCCCAAGTTCTCCGCAGGAAGTGCATATATAAATGAGCATCAAGAGCGACCGCTGGATCCGCGAAATGGCCCTGACGCGCCACATGATCGAGCCCTTCACCGAGAAGCAGATCAGCAAGGGCAAGATCAGCTATGGCCTGTCCAGCTTTGGCTATGACATCCGCGTCGGCCGCGACTTCAAGATCTTCACCAATGTCAACAGCTCTGTGGTTGACCCCAAGAACTTCGACCCGCACAGCTTCGTCGACTTCAGCGGCGATGTCTGCGTGATCCCGCCGAACAGTTTCGCGCTGGCCGTCAGCGTGGAGTTCATGCGCATCCCGCGCAATGTGCTGTGCGTCTGCGTCGGCAAGAGCACCTATGCCCGCTGCGGCATCATTACCAATGTGACGCCGCTGGAGCCGGGCTGGGAAGGCTATATCACCCTCGAGATCAGCAACACCACCACACTGCCCGCGCGGATCTATGCCAACGAGGGTCTGGTGCAGGTGCTCTTCTTCGAATCGGACGAAGCCTGCGAGACCAGCTACGCCGACAGAAGCGGCAAGTACCAGGGCCAGAAGGGCATCACCATTCCGACGGTGAAGTAGCCAGGCCCTAAGGCTCCAGCAGGTTCGCCACACCGGGATAGTCGTAGGTGTAACGCAGCGCGCGGAACACGAAGGTTGAGGGCATGCTGTTAAGCGTCGCCTGATAGTCCCAGACCGTGTTGCCGTCCTTGTCCACCTCAAAGATGAAGCCGCTGGTGGCCGCGCAGATCAGGGTGTTGCCGCCGGGCAGGCGCTGCACCCCGCTCATCACCGGGCTGGAGAAGTTCTCCGGCGGGTCGGAGACATACTCCCAGGTCGGCACATCCGGCGCGAAGCCGTTGCTGCCCATGTTGTATGTGCCGTTCTCGTTCAGCGAAGGCGTGAGCTGCACAATCGAGGAATAGGCGGCGTCGACTTCCCAGGGGCTTGGCCGGTTGTCGAAGATCAGGATGTCGCCGGCGCCATCAAGGCCCGGCTCGATCCAGTGGCCGTTATGGCAGAAGTTGATCTGCTGGCCTTCAGCCGGGCCGGTGTTGTAGGCCAGGGGGTTGCCCCAGCGGAAGAGGACATCACCGCCGCGGCCCGAACGCCCGCCGGTGTGGCCGGCGGCTTCCTCAGTGGTGGTCGAGTGGTCGATGACCCAGATCTCGCTGAAGGTCGGCGAGGTGATCATGATCTGGTCCAGCTCGGGGTTGTAGTCCACCGCGTTGCAGTGGGTCCAGTCGCCGGCGACGACCGGCGGGTAGTTCACATCGATCAGCTCGGGGTGGTCCGCCGGGTCGTCATGGTCCGGCAGTACATCGCTGAAGTTCTGCACCAGGTGGTCCTGCACCCGCCACTCCCAGACGATATTGCCGCCGGAGGGCAGGGTCGGCTCGATCTCGATGATCTTGTCGGCAAGGAAGGTGCCCGGCTCAAGGAAGTCCGGGTTGCGGCCAAGCGAGAGGATCTCCTCGTCCGGGATGAAGTACCAGACGATCAGCAGGATGTTGCCATTGGGCATGCGCTTGAAGTCGTGGTGCGTTGTTTCGTTGGAGGTGCTGTGCTGGTAGTACCAGACCAGGTTGCCCTCCCAGTCGAACTCCTCAAGACGCCCGCTGCGTCCGCCGCCGCCGAAGTTGCCGTTGGGGATGTTCGCCCCGCGCAGCAGATGGCCGTTCTCCAGCAGCACGGCGGAGGCGCCGGCGCTGTAGTTGCTGCTCCAGGTGTGCACGATGTTACCCTGCATGTCCACAAGGTGGCTGTCGCGGCCGAGCAGCGGAGCGACGAGGGTATAGCCATCACTGCTGGGAGGCGGAGGCGGCGGATCGCCAAAGCCGATGCTGCTGAGGCTGCAGGACCCCTGGTCGGCGCAGAGCACCACGGCAAAGCAGCGCTGCGCGGGATCGACATAGCGGCCCGGATCGGCCAGTTCGGTTTCCCCGCCTGCCGGCAGCGGGATCCAGTGCCAGCGGTTCTGCGCCCAGTCAGAGAGGCCCACCCAGCACTGTCCGCCGGGGGCCAGGCTCCAGTCCAGGCTGAGGGTAACGGGGGTGGCCAGAGGGTCGAAGCTGAGGCGGTAGACGCTGTAGGAGGCTCCCTTCAGGCCGCTTCCGCCACTATTCGGCCCGAGGGCGGTGAAGTGGGCCAGGCCCTGGTCCGCCATGCAGCCGAAGCTGGGCAGGTCTGCCGCGAAGTCAGCGCCGGGCTGCTGGATCAGGAAGTCGGTGGACGCGGCTGTCTGGCGCAGCAGGCTGGCCGGGCCGGGCAGCGCGGGCAGCTGCGGAGCGGGCGCGGACAGGTCATCCTGGCGCGCCATTTCCTGCGCGCCGCAGGCACTCAGGGCCAGCAGCAGCGCAACGCAAAGGGAGATCCTGAGCAGGGAGATCTTCACGGATGCCTCCGCACATTTCAGCTGCATGAAGCTGCCGCCGGAGCAGTTCATGGCCTTGATAGCTTAACATGAAGGTGATTAAAAGTTCAGGACACTGTGCCACAATATCCTGCTTTCGAGATTGCATTTAGCCTGACCGCCGTTTGGCGTTAAATGCCAGGCCGATGGCACTTTGAGGAGCCTTATGTCTACTATAGGAAAAATACTGGGCGGCAACGAAGCCATCATTCTGAGCATACTCAAGAAGCTCAAGAAGGTCAGCGGCGAGCTGGATGGCAAGCCCTTCCAGAAGACCTCGCTTGAGGGCTCCAACCTGGCCAAGCGCATTTTTGTCTGCAAGGGCTGGGTGGACACCAAGGCCGGCCCGGCGCTGCGCTTTCGTGTCCGCATCGGCCAGCTCTCCGACGGCCAGCTTATGTACGACCCTGACCTGTCCGGCTGGCAGGACTGCGAAGAGGACAGCATCGAGGTGGACCAGGGCGCCGGTGGCCTGGTGCTGAAGCTGGCCTTCAGCGACGCGAAGGGCAAGCGGCACAAGGCCTCCTTCAGCACCAAGATCAAGCTTTAGCGCGTCTGCTGGCGGCTAGTGACCCTAATGCGGCCGACCGGCAGGACGCGCCTTGTCGGCGCGGGCCGCCTGCTTGCCGCTGGCGCTGACGATGCCACTGGCCGCGTCAGTGTTGCTGGCCGCATGGCTGTGTGCCGAGGCATGCTGCTTCTCGGAGTGCGAGTCCTCATGACTGTCCGCATGGCCGCGCAGCCGGGCGCTGACCAGGGCCTCTTCATCCGGATGGCTGCCCAGCCACTGAACCTCGCCGCTGCTGATGTCATAAATCGCGCCGACGATCTTCAGCTTCCCGCTGTGGACCAGCTCGGCCGTGATGGCGCTGTGCGCCAGCAGGTCATGGATGCTCTGCCAGACGTTCTCCTCCACGGCCAGCGGCACCAGCGCCTCGCCGGAGAGGCCGGAGTGCTCATGCGCGCGCTCCACCGCCGGGCCGATGTTGTCCACCAGCAGGGGGATCGAGCCGCCGACCTCGGCCCCCGTGCAGACCGCCTTGACCGCGCCGCAGGAAGTGTGGCCCATGACCACCAGCAGGGGCGTACCGAGGTGCTCCACCCCATACTCCACCGTGCCGATCTCGTCGGTGTCGCAGACATTGCCGGCCACCCGGACTGTGAAGACATCGCCGATGCCCTGGTCCAGCAGCAGTTCCACCGGCACGCGGCTGTCCGCGCAGGAAACGATGGACACCTTGGGGTGCTGGCCGCTGCTGGTCTCAAGGATGCGCTGCAGGTCCATGCGCGGATGCAGCGAGCGGCCTTTGACGAAGCGGCGGTTGCCCTCGATCAGCTCAAGCAGCACAGCCTCGGGGCTGGGGCCGACAGCGGCTTCCGCGCCGTGGGAGGCCGGGGCTGCGTGGGCGTCTGCCGCCGGCGCAGCGTGCTTCTGCGCCTTTGGCGATGAGTGTTTCGGGGCTGAGCTTTTGGCATGCCCGCCGTGCCCGGAGCTGGAATGCCCTGCCTGGGCCAGGCCGGGGAGGCAAAGCAGCAGGGCGGCCAGCAGCGCCGCGCGAAGGTAACTGTTGTTCATCCTGTCCTCCATGACAAGTCCGCAAAGTCTACCCGCGCCTGGCCGGCCCGGGCCTGCGCTTATGAAGACTTAACTATCAGATTTCGCTTAAAGCGCAGCGCCTGCAGCTAGCGCCTGAAGACAGGGTGCAGAAAGGCCAGGGGGCTGCGGTAGCAAAGCTCTTCCGCGCCGTAGCGGGTCTGGGTGCAGACATCCCGCGCCAGGGCTTCCGAGATTGCGTCGGCGCTGTTGCAGCCGGCGCCGTAGATGCGGCTGACCCAGGCCAGGGCGGGCCGGCGCAGCAGCGATGGCGGCCAGGACAGCAAAAGCTTCAGCCAGAGTTTCCACTCCGGCCAGATGGCCCAGAGCTGGTGCGCGCATTCATGCAGCAGCACCTGGCCCACCTCGCAGGCTCCGCTGTGGCAGAGGCGGCCGCGATAGCGCGGCATCTCGCCATCCGCCGGCAGTGCTTCATGCAGCCAGCGGCGGTTCATCAGGATGACCGGGAGCAGGGGGCTGGTGAAACCGCCGACGCGCCGCGGCAGCGGACAGGCCAGGATGATGCGACTGCGCAGCACGAAAGCGACGGGCCGGGCCCAGGGATGGCTGCTGCGCTCGAGGGCCTCGCGCAGGGCGCGGGTCAGGGGACGCAGCACGGGCGAGGTGTATGGCAAGGGCTTAGCGGACTATACAGCGCCGGCAGCAGCCGCGCTCAGGCCGGGGTGAAAAGCAGCATCAGGCCCAGCATGGCCATGTAGGCGACGGTAGCCGAGGCCACCTTGACCCCGGTGTTGGAAGTGGCGATGAACATGCCGCAGAGCAGCAGGCCGCCGATAACCACCACGCCGTAGAGGCCCTGGCCGCGGGGCAGCAGGCTGGCCAGCATCAGGCTGCAGAGCAGGACGCAGAAAGCGCCCAGGCCCAGCCTGAAGGCCAGCGGCGGCGTGTCGTAAGGATCGAACTCCAGCACAGCAAACTATTATGCACCGCTCCCGGGCTGGCTAAGCATGCCCGCCGGGCCGGCCCTCCGTTACAATCAGAGCTGAGGAAGGGCAGTTTGGGGCACAGACTTATCGGCGCGGCCGTCTGCGCGCTGCTCAGCATCATCGCCGTCTTCTGCTGCGCAGGGCCCGCGCAGGCCATCCGGCGCGACGAGATTCCCCCTGAGCTGCGCGCGCGCCTGCCTGAATTTGTCCTCACCATCATCGACCCGCGGGCCCTGGCCGCCATCGGTGTGGCCGATTTGGAGGAGTTCGCGGATGCCTATGAGGCCGGCGAGCTGCGCTTTATCAACGACTGCCGCATCGAGGGCCGCGGCGGGCCGCTGAGCGATGAGCAGGCCATGGGCATCCTGCAGTGCATGCCCGGCGCGCCCTACATCGAGAAGCGCTTCCTGCGCCAGGTGCGCTTCGCCTATGGCCGCGGCATCTTCAGCCAGCTTTCTTGGGAAGTCCACCGCAATGCCGACAACAGCGTGGACATCCACCTGTGGTATGACTCGCGCGACCCCAGCTTCATCAGCCCGGAGCTGAGCTGGGGCCAGGACTCCGGCCTGCAGCTGGGCGCGGCTTACCAGGACCTTTACTACGGCCAGGAGAACAAGCAGCTGCGCTATGGCGCGCAGCTTTACAGCGAGGACCTGCAGGAGCCGCGGCTATTCGCCAGCTGGGACGACAACACCATCGACGGCGGCAGTGCCAGCCTGTCACTGGCGGCCAGCGTGGGCAACAACTGGCGCACGCGGCTTTCAGGCAAGGAAGGCGCGACCCGCATCCGCGAGCGCGTGGCCCGGGTGGATGCGGCCCTCTCGCGCGGCAGCGGGCTGAAGCTGCTGTGCCGCCGCGGCTCGGAAGTGCTGCGCGCCGGCGTGTACCACCAGGACAGCGCGCTGCTGGCCGGCGACCCGGCGGGCGCGCCGCGCGCCGAGCTTGAACCTGACGGCACCGCAGCTTATATCGGCGTCGGCTGGGCTTCGGGCCGCCGCGACCAGACCTTTACCCCGCAGTCCGGCTGGAGCTACCGCGTGGACCTGCGCCAGCACTTTGGCGACTACCCCTTCCGCGAGGCAAGCGTGGACCTGCGGCGCTACAGCCCGGCGGCGAATGTGCTGGGCCATGAGCAGCTTGAGCACATGGACTTTGGCGAGCGCTATAAGGCCCACTGGGCCCTGCCCACCGCCTCCTTCGCCTGGCAGCTGCAGGCGGCGCTGCAGGATGGCGATGTGCCGCTGAGCGAGGAGCTGATCCCCGGCGGCAGCCGCAGCGCGCGCAGCCACAGCTACAGCCGCTACAGCGGCACGAAGCTGCTGGGCGCGCGCGCGGAATACCGCTTCCACCTTGACCGCGGTGGCAGCAACGAGGCCTTTGTCTATGTTGACAACGCCTGGATCGGCGAACGCCTGGACAAGCTGGAGAGTCTTAACGGCTATGGCCTCGGCGGCCTCTTTACCCTGCCGCTCTATGGCGGCGTGAAGTTCGGCGCCTACTATGGCCGGGCCTTCAACAACGAAGACACGAACTACGGCGTGGCGTTCGGGTACCAGTTCTAGGGGAGAATTGCTGACTGATGATTGCTGATTGATGATTGCCAGGAGTGTCGAAATGGACGGACGGCATCAAACAGTAGAACAACCGATCTTCCAGACAAAGGCAGATGCACTGCGTTACCGAACCCGGCAGTATGCCTTAGCTGTTATACGGCTTTGTGAGTCCTTACCGAAGCGACAAAGCGCCCAGGTGATTGGACAGCAGCTGCTTAGAAGTGCTACTTCAGTTGGCGCTCACCATCGTGAAGCTTGCAGGGCGAGAAGCACAGCAGAGTTCATAAGCAAGGTGGAAGTGGCGCTTCAGGAACTAGACGAAACAATGTACTGGCTAGAATTGTTGCTTGATTCGGGCAATGCTACTTCGGAAGCCGTTCTTCCGCTCATGAAGGAGACAGACGAACTCTGCGCAATTCTGACTTCCTCCTCAAAGACAGCGAAGAGCAGCAGAAAGGCGTAGTCAGTTCGCGCTCATGTTAATCAGCAATCAGCAATCATCAATCAGCAATCTCCCCTAGCCGTTCTGATGCTGCTCATACAGGTTCCGCAGCGCGCCCAGCGTCTCTGTGTAGCTGCTCGGTGAGTAAGTGTCCTGCTTCAGGAAGGCGCGCACATCCTCGATGGCGCGGATGGCGCGGTCGATGCGCGGGTTGTTGCCGATGGTGTAGGCGCCGATGTTGATCAGGTCCTCGGCCTCGCGGTAAGTCGCCAGCACTCCGCGCAGCCACTGGCTCCAGGAGTAGTGCTCTGGGGCCGTCACCGCGCGCATCACGCGGCTGACGCTTTCCAGCACATCGATCGGCGGATAGTGGCCCTCGCTCCCCAGCTTGCGGCTCAGGGCGATATGGCCGTCGAGCACCGAGCGGGCGATATCCGCCACCGGCTCGTTCATGTCGTCGCCCTCGACCAGGATGGTCATCAGCGCGGTGATAGAGCCCTTACTGGTCACGCCCGCGCGCTCGCAGAGCCGCGGGATCATGGCATAGACCGATGGCGTATAGCCGCGGGTCGTCGGCGGCTCGCCCAGGCTCAGGCCGATCTCGCGAATCGCATAGGCATAACGGGTCAGCGAGTCCACCATCAGCAGCACGTTCTTGCCGCGGTCGCGGAAGTACTCGGCGATGGCGAAGGCCACCTCGGAGCCCTTGACGCGCTTGAGCGGGCTGTCGTTGCTTGGCACCGCGACGACCACCGAGCGACGCAGGCCTTCCTCGCCGAGGTCGCGGGTGATGAACTCCTTAACCTCGCGGCCGCGCTCGCCGATCAGGCCGATCACGTTCACATCAGCATCGGAATTGCGGGCGATCATGCCAAAGAGGGTGGACTTGCCCACGCCGGAGCCGGCAAAGACGCCCAGGCGCTGGCCCTTGCCCCAGGTGAGGCAGGCGTCAATGGCCCGCACGCCGGAAGAGATGGACTCGTCGATCTCCGGGCGCTCGAGGGGCGGCGGGGCATCGGCGCTGCAGCCGCGCAGCTCGCCCGGCGGCAGATCGCCCAGGCCGTCCACGGGGCGGCCGAGCGCGTCGATCACCCGGCCCAGCAGGCCTTCGGACAGCGGCAGCTCGAAGCCCTTGCCGCTGCACTCCACACGCGTGCCGACCGAGATGTTATCGGTGTACTCATAGGGCATCAGCTGGGCGCGGTCCTCGCGCACGCCGACGACTTCGCAGTCCACCGGCGCGCTGAGGCGCCCGCCGCTGAGGCGGCAGCGCTCGCCGATGAAGACCGGCGGGCAGACGGCCTCGACGATCAGGCCGGCGACGCGGCGCACCGTGCCCTCGCGGTGCAGGGGCTCAAAGTGCTCAACGGTGTCGATGGCCTGCTCATAGAGGGCGCGGCTCACGAAGCGGACTCCATGCTCTGCTGCGGCAGGGGATCCTCCGCGGGGGCAGACTGCTGTGCGTCAGGCGAATGCGGGGGCGGCGAAGGCTGCACAGCCGGCGCGCTGACCTTCAACTCCTGCAGGCCGCTGTCCGGGTGCTGCAGGCGCCGCAGCAGTTCATCCAGCGCTTCTTCCAGATTGAAGCGCACCACGCTGGCGCCGGTGTCAAGGCGATAGGCCGCGCCGGGCAGGGATTCGTCGGCCAGCAGCTCCAGGCTGCCGCTGCCCAGGCCGGCGCTGCGTACAACATCATCCAGGCCGGCGTCCTGGCGGGCCCGCTGCAGGGTGGCGGGGTTGAGGTAAAGTCGCACGGCGCCTTCCGGGCGCAGCAGGCCCAGGGCCTGGCGCAGCGCTGTGCGCAGCGTTGTGTCATTCTCCCAGGCGAGGCCCAGCAGGCGGCGCCCGAGGGCCAGCACAAGCTGATAGGCCGGCTCTTCAATGTCGCTGAGGTACTCATCGCGGCGGCGCTTGAGCTCGACCGCCGCATCGGCCAAGGCATGCACCGCCTCGGCATACTGCTCGGCGTACTGCTGGGTCAGGCGGGCGGAGACTTCCAGCACCGCGGAGGCGCGGCGCTCTTCAACCTCGGCTTCCACCTCAGCCCGCAGCTCCTTGGCATACTGCTCCGCTTCAGTGCGCAGGTCCGCTGCGCCCTGGCGGGCCAGTTCCAGGATCGCGGCCGCCTGTTCGCGGGCTTCAGCGAGGCTCAGGCCGCCTTCGACCAGGCGGCGCTCGGCCTCCGGCGCGGCGGCGGCAGCATTGTCAGCGGGATCATGTTCGCGGGTGAGGGCATGCTTCTGGCTGCGCCGGACTTCGCCGTCGGCGCCGATAAGCACCGGCTCGACGCTCATCCGGCTGAAGGGGCCCTCAGGCTCATCTCCACCCTTGATCACGCGGCCGGAGCTAGACATACTGGCCACCGCCGCGTTCGATGATGATCTCGCCGCTCTCCTCGAGGCGGCGGATCACGTTGACGATGCGCTGCTGGGCGTCCTCGACATCCTTCAGGCGCACCGGGCCCATGAAGTCCATCTCTTCCTGCAGGCTGGCCGCCGCGCGCTTGGACATGTTGCGCATGACCTTGTCGCGCACGTCCTCGGCGACGCCCTTGATGGCCATCGCCAGGTCCTTCTTGTCGGTCTGGCCCAGCACCGCCTGCACCGAACGGTCGTCCAGCAGCTTGATGTCCTCGAAGACGAACATCAGGCGCTTGATCTCATCGGCCAGCTCGGGGTCGGAGTCCTCGAGGTTCTCCATGATGGCCTTTTCCGTGGCCCGGTCGACCAGGTTCAGCACCTCAACAAGGTTCTTGACGCCGCCGCTCTGGGTCACCTCGGTGGTCATCACCGCGCTGACCTTCTGCTCGATGACGCGCTCCACCTCGCGGATCACCTCTGGGCTCGTGCGGTCCATGTTGGCGATGCGGCGGGCCACATCCACCTGCACTTCCGGCGGCAGGCCGCCGACCACCGGCGCGGCATCCTCGGGGTCGAGATAACACAGGATCAGCGCGATGGTCTGGGGATGCTCGTTGGCGATAAAGGTCAGCAGCTGCTTGGCATCGGTCTTCTTCAGGAAGTCGAAGGGGGTGACGCGCAGAAAGGAGCTGAGGCGGCCGATGATCTCGCCGGCCTTTTCCTCGCCCACGGCGTCGCGCAGCACGGAGCGGGCATAGTCCACACCGCCCTGCAGGATGTACTCCTGGGCCAGGGCAAGGTTGTAGAACTCACGCAGGATCTCGTCCTGCATCGCCGGGTCGACCTTCTTGAAGTTGGCGATCTCCAGCGTGATCTCCTCGATCTCCTCTTCGGTCAGCAGGCGCAGCAGCTTGACCGAGGCCTGCTGGCCAAGGGAAATGACCAGCAGCGCAGCCTTCTGCTTGCCTGTCAGGTCATAGACCGAGGTGATCGACCGGTCAGTCAGTTCAAACTCCCTGGTGCCCGCGCGGGGCGTTCCTGTGCTCTGAGATTATCCACATGTCCGCTGGCACGGCCTAATCCTCCAGCAGCCAGTTCCGCACCAGGCCGGCTACCACCTCGGGGCGGTTGTCGATCAGGCGCTCGATCTCGCTGCGCATCTTCTGGGTCTGGCTGTCTGACATGTCGTCCAGGTGGCGCATGACATAGCCGTCATCGTGGCCGCCCATGTCGTGATCAAGCTCCACGCCGCGGCCCAGCTCGCCAGCGGCAGCCAGCAGCGGCTCACGCGGCAGCAGGTTGTTCACCAGGCTGCGCATCATCACCGCCAGCAGGGCCACCATCAGCAGCGCGATACCCCAGGAGGCCGCTGTGCGGATGGTCTGGTCGCGGTGCTCACCGGCCGCAGCGGCATCGGCCGCCTGGGCCTGGCTTTCGGGCGCGGCGGCGCGGGCGGCGGGATCGAAGACAAAGCCGATCACGCTGACCTTGTCGCCATTGCTCAGGTCGGCCCCGATGGCCGTGGCCACCTGGGTCTCGAGGGCCCGGCGGGTCTCCTCGGCCAGCTCCTCAACATCAATGGTCACGGTTGCCGAGCGGCGCTTGATCTCCGTGCCGGGGGCATGCAGGGATTCCGTGACTTCCTTGTTGATCTCGTATTCCACACTGCTGTCGGTCTTGGAATAGCCGCTGCCGCTGCCACCATCCTCCAGGCCGGAATAGCCCGGCACATTGGAGTTGGTGCCCGCGGTGCCGCCATTGCCGGCGCTTGCGCCGTAGCTCTTCTCACGCGATTCCGTGACCCGGCGCTCGATGCCGCGGTCGCCGACAACAGGGCTGTAGTTCTCGCTTTGCACGGTGCGGCGGCTGAAGTCCAGCTCAACATTCACAGTGGCGGTCACGCGGCCGGGGCCGTAGGCGATGAGCGAGTCCAGGATCTTCTGCTTGAGTTCCTCTTCATAGCGCTTCTTGAGGTTGAGCTGCTCTTCCGTCACAGAGCCCTGCAGCAGCTCAGCGCCGGACTTGTCGGCGGAAAGCATGCGGCTGAGGTTGTCCGTGACGGTCACGTCCTGCGGGGCGAGGTTAGGCACGGCGGAGGCCACCAGCTGCTGCACGGCGCCGGCTTCCCGCGGGCCAAAGGAGGCATTGTTGGCCAGGGTCAGTATCACGCTGGCGCTGGAGTGCTTTTCCTCGTCAAAGGCGTTGTCTTCCTGCATGTTGAGCATCACCTCGGCGCGCAGGACCCGCTCGTCAGCCTCAATGTTGCGGGCCAGGACGCCTTCCTTGGCGCGCTGCTCAGCGATGTCGATTTCCTTCTGCGTGGCGCCCCACTTGGGCTTGTCGAAGAGCTCCCAGCCGATGTGCGCGCCGGTGAGGTCCAGCTGCGTTACGGCGAAGCGCAGGTCATCCACCTGCTCCATAGGCACGTAGACATCGCGGCCGTCGTTCTTGAGCTGCATGGGCACGCCTTGCTTCTTGAGCTCTTCCACGATCTTGGCCATGTCCGCGGATTCTGTATCGGAGGAGAGCAGGGCCATCTCGACGGGCTTGCGCGCCACCAGCGAGATGGAGATGATGCCGATGACGATGACCAGCAGCGGCAGGCCGGCGACCATGACCTTACCCGTCAGGTTTTGCCTGCTCCAGAACTCTTTCAGCCTTTCTATAACCTGTTCCACGTACTCTCTCCTCGGTGTTGCGGGGCTCTGGGGCTGCGCCACCGGCGCGCCCTCTTAAGAAAAAAGCAGGCCTAGACCTGCATCCTGTTGATCTCCTGGTAGGCCTCAATGACCTTGTTGCGCAGCTGCATGGCGAAGCTCAGTGCCAGTTCCGCCTTCTGCACTGCCGTGGCAACTTCGCCAAGGTCGACATCATCACCTGCCAGCATGCGCTGCTGCATCACCGCGGCGTTGTCGTTGATGCGCTCCAGCTCGCCAAGCTGCTCACGCAGCAGCGAGCCGAAGCTGGCCTGGCCAGTGGCAGCGGGCGCCGCGCCGGCGGCGGCGCTGCCCAGGGGCTGGATACCCGGCAGAAGCGGACTGATGCCCGAAATGCTGTTGTCGATCTTCATATCTTCTCCAGCGGTCCGTCCATGGTCCGACTCTTGTTTCAGGCGCCGGGGGCGCGTGGTCCGTCCTAGACCTGCAGCAGTGAAATGCTGCGCTGGATGCTGCTCTTGGCAGCCTCCATCACGGTGACATTGGCCTCATAGCCGCGGCTGGCGCTGATGAGGTCCACCATCTCGGTCATCACATTGATGTTGTTCATGCTGACGTAGCCCTCGGCATCCGCATCCGGATGGCCGGGCATGGGCACCTTCTTGACCTCGGCCTCGTTCTCCTTGATCCGGTCGACGTAGACACCGGCGATGCGGCCCTCCTTGTCCAGCAGTTCGCGGAAGACCGGCTCCTGGCGGCGGAAGGGCTCCTCATTGGGCTTGAGGGTGGTGTTGGCGTTGGCGATATTGCCGGCGATGAGGTCCATCCAGAGCTGATGGGCGCTCAGGGCGCTGGCCGCGATATCCATTCTCTTGAAGATTGAGTTCATCCTTATCTCCCCGGTCCGCCACGCGGATCCTGCTTATTCATCGGCACCGGCCCAGGCGGGCTTCAGCGGCGCTAGACGCGGCCGTCGTGCAGCACGGACTTGTACATCTGGATCCGCTTGGCCATCAGCGCGGAGATCACCGCACCCATGCTGGAGGTCTCGGCCACCTGCTCCTGCTCATAGGCCAGGTCGACGCCGTTGTGGTCAGGGCGCTGGAAAAGCTGCTCCTGCACCACCTCGCGCGCCACCACCTGGTCCAACTCTTCCAGGCGCTGTGTGCGGCTGCCCGAAGAGAGGCTGTCGGCGAGCATGCGGGTGAAGTCGGCTGTGTCCAGATCGCGGCGCTTGTAGCCAGCGGTGTTCACGTTCGCCACATTTTCAGCCAGCAATTGATGCCGCCGGCTCACAAATTTTGAGCCTTTGCTAAGCGCGGCAAAGGTTAGATCGCGTCCAAGCAGGTCCATGATTGTCCTTCCCCCGAAGCAGGCCCCGCCTGCCTTCACTGCCCTTCAGGCGCTTGTTGCGCCCTTGGGCTAGGGGAGAATATCGGGCGGCATAACTATTGCGAATCACTTTGTCTGAGTTATAACCACTTTCACAGGTATTTAAGGGCCCGCTCTGTGCGCTTGCGTATACTCTTAATCCGGCCTGACTTGAATCCTGCCTCAGGTTGGCCGATATAAGCTCCGCGCCTCGGCGCGCAGCTTGGGGAGATAAGGAGCGCTGTGATGGCTATGCAGCCTGTCTATATCATTGCAGAGGCGGGAATCAACCACGGTGGCAGCCTTGATGTGGCCCAGGAGATGGTGCGCGTCGCTGCCGCTTCAGGTGTAAACGCTGTCAAGTTTCAGTCCTTCACCGCCGCCGGACTGGCCCACAGCGAGCTGGCGGCCGACCAGCACGCTTTCTTCCGCCGCTTCGAGCTGAGCCGCAGCGAGCACAGCGCACTGGCCGAGATATGCCGCAGCTGCGGGGTGGATTTCCTTTCCACACCCTTTGACCTTGCGGCGGCCGACATGCTGGCAGAGCTGGATGTGCCGGCCTTCAAGATTGCTTCCTGCGACCTGACCAACCTGCCCCTGATCCGGCACTGCGCGAGCTTCGGCAAGCCCCTGTATATCTCCACCGGCATGGGCAACATCAAGGAAGCCCGCAGCGCTGCAGTGGCGGCCCGCGTGGCCGGGGCCAGCGAGGTTGTGCTGCTGCAGTGCACGACCAACTACCCCACCGCCTATGCCGATGTGAACCTGCGGGCCATCAGCAGCCTGGCCCGCGAGCTCTCCGACCTGCACGGTGTTTCCAGCGGATTTTCGGACCACTCCATCGGCAACTGGTGCTGTTTTGGCGCCGTGGCGCTGGGCGCGCGGGTGATTGAAAAGCACTTCTGCCTGGACAAGAGCGCGCCCGGCCCGGACATTGCCTGCTCCTGCTCCCCGGACGAGCTAAGCGAGCTGGTCCAGGGCATCCGGGCGCTGGAAGAGGCCATGGGCACCGAGCGCAAGCAGATGCTGGACAGCGAGAAGGAGATCGCGGCGGTCGCCCGCCGGGCGATCTACTACACCCGCAGCCTGCCAGCCGGCCATGTGCTCAGCGCCTCGGACATTACTTTCCTGCGTCCCGCCGGCCCGCTGAGCCCGGCGCAGGCGGACGAGATCGTCGGCCTTGGCCTCAGCCGCGCTGTTGAGGCGGGAGAAGCGGCACGGCGTGATGATGTCGCAGTTCAGCTTCCGCACCTGCAGACCGGCGTCTAGGCCAGCGGGCTGCGACCGACAGACAGAACCTGACATAATGCGCTGGTGAACTCAGCAACGCCCGGCCCGGATCCCGGTCTGGAGGCCATTGTGGCCGCCGCCCGGGAACGCGCCGAGCTGAAGGCGCCTTCCGCGCCGGAGCAGGATGAACTTACCGAACGCCCGGCGGGCTTTGGCGAGCTGGGCGGCTCCTGGTTCACCGCGGCGATGCTGGGCCTTTTGGCCCTTCTGCTCTTCTTCCCGCTGCCCGGGCCACCCGCCGCCTGGCAGGCCACCTTTGCCGCTTACTTCATTTCCATCGTCCTGCAGTCCGTGCCCTATATCCTGCTGGGTGCGCTGGTCAGCGGCCTGATGGAGCAGTTCCTGCCCTCCAGCCTGCTGCCGCGCCTGACCGGGCGACTGGGCGTCGCCGGCCTGCCTGCCATTGCGCTGCTCAGCCCGCTATTCCCGACCTGCGAGTGCGGCGTGGTTTCCATCGGACGCGGCCTGCTGCGCAAGGGCCTGCCCCTGCCGCATACCCTGACCTACCTGCTGGCCGCGCCGATCATCAACCCGACGGTGCTCTTCACCACCTACCTGGCCTTCCAGGACTGGCGCTATCCGCTGCTGCGCGCCCTGGGCGGCTTCCTGGTTTCGATCGCGGTGGGCGCGGTATTCCTGCGCCGGCGCCCGGAGGAGATCTTCCTTCCGGGCTTCCTGTCTGAGCTGCCCGGGCCGCCCGGCGATCCGCCTAAGCAAACCGCCACCACAGCGCCGGGCCGGCCGGCCGGCCTGAGCCTGCGGCGGCCCGAGGCGCCAAAGCGTCTGTCCGAGGCCTTTGCGGCCACGAAGAGCAGCGGGAGCGCCGAAGGCGGCATGGCAGCGGCGGCAGCGGGGGCACTGGTGCGCCGCGGCTCCGCCCTGGCCACACACATCCGCCGCGACTTTCTGGAGATGACCACCTTCTTTCTGATGGGTGTCTTCATCGCCAGCGCCATGAAGACCTTTGTGGACCCCGGCCTGCTGGCCCGCCTGGGCCAGGGGCCCGTCTCCGGCCCGGCGGTGATGATGGGCCTGGCCTTCATCCTCTCGCTCTGCGCCGAGGCTGACGCCTATCCCGCCGCCTCCTTCGGCGAGTTCCGCCTGCCCGCGCACATGGCCTTTCTTGTGCTGGGGCCGATGCTGGATATCAAGCTTCTGCTGATGTACCGCACGGTCTTCCGCGGCCGCTTTATCGCCCTCTTCGCCCTGGCGATCATCGTCGGGACAGCGCTTTACGTCGCGCTGCTGGAGGGCCTGCTGCCGTGATGCGCCTTGCCACAGCCGGACGACTGCAGCTGCTGCTGTGGGTGGCCTTCTTCGCGCTGATGCTGCCCGGCGGCTTCCACCGCTATTACATCGCCAGCTGGCAACTGCCGATCATCCAGGGCGGCGCGCTGATCCTGGGCCTGGTATTTGTCATCGACCTTGTCGGGGCGCTGCGCGGGCGCCGGGATGCGCCGGAGCCCGGCACGACTTTCACCCGCTCGATGGAAAGCCTGGCGCATGCCCTGCCGCTTTTCATTTTCGTTTCGGTTGGCGTGACCGAGCTGTCGGGCTCGCCGCTGAGCGGCGGCGGCTCGGCCCGCACGGCCCAGGCGCTCTCCAGGGTGGAAGGCGGCATGGCAATCACCGGGCCGGCGGACGGCGGACCAGGCTATCAGCAGGTCAACCTGCTGCAGATCTTCACGGCCAGCGAGCACAGCGAGTCTGCGCGGGTGGAGGTAGAGGGCCGGCTGTACAAGACCGAAGGCCAGGAAGTGGGCTGGCTGGACCCTTCCCTGCAGCAGCAGCCGGTGGAGGCCCTGCTTTACCGCTATGTGATCTCCTGCTGCGTGGCCGACGCCCTGCCGATGTCCGTCGTGCTGGAGGAGGCCCAGCTGGGCCAGCTTGAGCAGCAGGGCTGGGTGCGGGTGCGCGGCCGTCTGGGCCCTTTCGGCGACGGCAGCATGCTGTCCATCAAGGTGGATGAGATTGAGGCGATCAAGACGCCGCGCGAGCCTTATCTGACGATCTTCGACCGGGTCTTTGGCCCAGGCGGGGCGGCAGGGCCGGCGCACAGCAGCGCGGCCGGCGGCATGGGGACAGAAGAAGAACCCGACCTGACCCTGGACCCGGACAACCCCTGCAACGACCCGCTACAGGATTATCCCTGGCCCACCGGCGAATAGCGGCGCGGGCGGCCGGCCAGCGCAGCAGGTTAGACTAAGCGCATGACAGTCCTGGCGGCCAGCCTGAGCGTGCTTGTCCCGACCTACAACGCGGTCGGACAGGTTGAGCTGCTGCTGCGCCAGCTCAGCGCCCTGCAGAAACAGCACGGCGAGCGCCTGCGCATCGTGGTCTGCGATGACGCTTCCAGCGACGGCACGGCCAGCCATATCGAGCGCGAGTTCCCCGCGATCCGGGTTGTGCGCTCGGAATACAACGGCGGCTTCGGGGCCAATGTGATGCGCGGGGCCATGGGCCTGGAGACGCAGTATCTGGCCCTGCTGAACTCGGATGTCGAGCTGATGGGCGACCCCTTCGCGGCCCTGCTTGGCGTGCTGCGCGAAAACCGCGATGTCTTCGCCGTGATGCCGCTGATCTACAACACCGGGCGTGCTGTGGTGGAGAACTTCGCCCGGCTCTATGCCAAGCGCGGCCTGGTCTGGCACATGGACACCGGCCTGTCCGCGGAGTGGACCTCCCTGCTGCAGGAGCTGCTGGAACAGCCGCTGCATCCTGACCAGCGCCTGGCGGACATCGCCGCCGGTCGGCCGGCCATCCCCAGCCTGCTCTGCGGCGCGGCCTTTGTCTGCGAGACGCGGCGCTTTCTGGAGCTGGGCGGCTTTGACCCGCGCTACCGGCCCTTTTACTGGGAGGACGTGGACCTGGACTACAAGGCCCGGGCGCGCGGCTGGCACTGCGCGGTGGTGCCGCAGTGCTGCATGCTGCACCGCCACAGCGAGACCATCGACAAGCACCACGGCCAGGGCAAGATCCGCCACCTGCGCATGAACCAGCTGCGCTTTGTGCTGGCGCACCGGCGCCAGCTTGAGCAGGGGCCTGAGGCCCTGCGCAGCCCGCGCTTCTGGTGGCTGCTGCGCGGCCTGCGCGAGGCACTGGGCGGGGACGCGCTGCTGCGCCAGGCCTATCTGCGCGCGGCGGGCGGGGCGGAGAGCATCTAGGCGCGGCAGGCCGCAGCGCGTCCCACTGAGACTCCTGGCAAAAAGCTTGCGGCCGCTGTAGAACTTGGACTAAAATCCTGAGTCCTGAATATGGTCCGCGGCGGGGCAGCCGCGGCAGCGGAGGGTCTAATGCTTCGAATCAGCCAGCTCTTTGTCGCCCTGCTGGGCCTGAGCCTGCTTGTCTGCGGCGCCGTCATGACCGGCGTGGCCATCGCTTCACCGGCCGGCGGCCACGAGCCCGCCCGCGAGCCTTATCCGGCCGCGGACCTGGCTTCCATCCCCGCCGGGCACAAGCAGGCCTTCTTCAAGGTGGAAGGCATGTGCTGTGCCGGCTGCGCCAGCGGCTGCTCCGAGGCGATCATGAAGATCGCCGGTGTGGACAGCGCCAGCGGCAATACCGACACTGGGATCCTGATGGCGGTCTACAACCCGGACAAGGTGGGCGAGAAAGAGATTGAAGCCGCCATCGTGAAGGCCGGCTATAAGAACGGCGGCCGTGGCCAGGGCGGCGTCTGGAGCCGCACCAAGAACAGCGACGGCAGCGTGAAGCTGGCGCTGGAAGTGCGCGGCATGACCTGCACCGGCTGCTCGGGCAGCATTGACGACGGTGTGGCGCAGCTGGCCGGCGTGAAGAGCGCGAAGGCCACGCACACCGCCAACGCCTGCGTGGTGGTCTATGACCCGCGCAAGGTGAAGGAGGCCGACATCGTCTCCGCGATCACCGAGCTGGGCTTCACGGTTTCCAGCGACCCGCTGGTGCCGGTGAACAAGACGGCGACCAAGACCGCAATGGTGCGCAGCAGCTTCGCGCTGCTGTAAACCGGCGGCATCCAACTTTGATCTTCAGGGCGGGGCTGGTCCCCGCCCTTTTCTTTGTGGGCCCGTTTGGCAATGCGGCAGCTTTGTGGGCCCGCATGGCAACACGGACAGCTTGGTGGGCCCGCATGGCAATGCGGGCAAGGCATCAATCCCCGGACTGCCGTCCGGGCCATTGAGATAAGCCCCAGGCTCTGCCCTGCGCGGCCACAGGCTAATCCCACTGCGCCGCGGGTATCATGGCTTGTGATCTTTCTCGCCTATCTGAGCATCAACTGCCAGCTTTGAGGGGGCCAGAAGCTGGCCGTGGGCCTGCTTAGCGCTCTGGCTGCCTGGGAACTGGGCAAGTGGCTGTGGGGCCGCTTCGGCCCTGGCCGCGTCAAGGCCTGAATTGCCGCGGCCGCTACTGCCGCTATAATCCCTGCCCGATGCATCCGCGCTGTCTGCTTTCCATCACCGCGCTGCCGCAGGCAGATGCAGAGCAGCTGTTACTGAACGCCGGGCGCTGCGTGAGCTGGATCCAGCGCGGCGGACAGCTGAAGTCCTCCAGCCTGCGCGGAACCTCCACACTGCTGCTCTTCGCCGAGAACTCCACGCGCACCCGCGTCAGCTTTGAGCTGGCCGGCAAGCTGCTGGGCTCCGACACGATCAACATCAGCTCCAAGGGCAGCAGTATTGAGAAAGGCGAGAGCCTGCGCGATACCGCGATGACCCTGGCCGCGATGCACTTCTCCTGCGTGGTCATGCGCCATGAGGCGGCGGACAGCGCCGAGCACTTCGCGCGCTGGTACCCCGGGCCGGTGCTGAACGCCGGCGCCGGCCGCGGCGAGCATCCGACCCAGGCCCTGCTGGACGCCTTTACCCTGCAGCGCCACGGCCTGCTGCGCCCGGGCGCGAAGCTGGCCATCGTTGGCGACCTGACCCACAGCCGGGTGGCGCGCTCCAACCTGGCCCTGCTGGCGCGCTTTGGCGTGGAGGTGACCCTGGTGGGCCCGCCGAACCTGACGCCGAGCGCGTGGCGCGTAGGGGCGGGCCTTGGCCCGCCCGCTCCAGGGGCTTCAGAAAAGGCGGGTCAAGACCCGCCCCTACGCTGGACGCCTGATCTCGATTCGATCCTGCCGGAGCTGGATGCTGTGATGCTACTGCGGGTGCAGCACGAGCGCATGGCCGGCGGCGAGATGAGCACTCAGGATGAATACAGCAAGCTGTATGGCATGAACCGCCGGCGGCTGGGGATGCTGCGCAGCGATGCGCTGATCATGCACCCCGGGCCGGTCAACCGTGGCGTCGAGGCCGGAGAGGATGTCTTCTCCGACCCGCGCTGCGTGATCAACGAGCAGGTCGAGAGCGGCCTGGCCCTGCGGGCCGCCCTGCTGGCCTGGGCGCTGGAACGCGAGCTGGATTTTTAGTGTAGTGGCGCATGGATATGCGCCCGTCGGAGTCGGAGCGCGGGCACCCTGCCCGCATTCCGGAGCAACGTGACAGTTGGAAATGTAAAGAGGGCGCATATCCATGCGCTCCTGCAGCAAAATGGAACACTACGAACAATTGATCTTCCGTAACGCGACGGTCTTCGACGGCGAGGCCTTCATCGGCGCGCGCGACGTGCTGGTACAGGACGGCCGTATCGCGGCTGTAGGGGCGAGTCTTGACTCGCCCTCATCCAGCCCAGGGGATGGCGAGTCAGGACCCGCCCCTGCGCGCGAGATCGACGCCACGGGCCTGTGGCTCTGCCCCGGCTTTATCGACCTGCACTGCCACCTGCGCGACCCCGGCCAGACCTGGAAGGGCGACATAGCCTCCGAGACCCGCGCCGCAGCCGCCGGTGGCTTCACCACGGTCGTCTGTATGCCCAACACCCAGCCGGCCATCGACACGCCATCCATCGCCGAGTATGTGCGGGAGAAAGCCCTGCGCGAGGGCCTGGCCCGCGTCTCCCCCGCCGGCGCGCTGACCCGCGGCCGCGAGGGCCTGCAGCTCGCCGAGCTGGCCGGGCTCTACGCCGCCGGCTGCCGCATCTTCACGGACGACGGCGCCGATACCCTGCGCCCGGATGTTTTCCTGCACGCCTTTGAATTCCTCTCGATGCTGCCCGGCGCCCGCGCGCTGATCCACACCGAGGTGCCCGAACTGGCCCACGGTGTGATGCACGAGGGCGAGGTCTCCGCGCGTCTCGGCCAGAGCGGCATCCACCATCTAAGCGAGGACATCGCCTCGGCCCGCGCGATCCTCACCGCCCTGGCCGCCGGCTGCCCGGTGCTGATCACGCATATCGCGTCGGGCGTCGGCACCCTGCCGCTGGTGCGCTATGGCAAGGCCCGGGCCGGGGCGATGGGCCGGCCGGACCTGGTCGCCGCGGACTGCACCTTCAACCACCTGCTGCTGACCGACGAGGCCGTCGAGCGCTATGGCACGGCCGCCAAGATCAACCCGCCCTTCCGAAGCGAGGCTGACCGCCTGGCCCTGCTGGAGGCGCTTGCCGACGGCACGATGGACGCGCTGGTCACCGACCACGCGCCGCACACCTTCGACGAGAAGAGCCAGGAGCTCTCCGCCGCGCCCTTCGGCTGCGTCGGCTTCGAGCTGATGCTTGGCCTGCTGCTGGGCCACATCGCCGGTACGCAGACCCCGGCCGGCGAGATCACTGTTGAGCGCCTGCTGAGCCTGATGACCTCCGGCCCGGCGCGTATTCTTGGTGTAGGGGCGAGTCTTGACTCGGCCTCTTCAATCGCAGGGAAGGCGGGTCAAGACCCGCCACTACAAAGCCAGCTATCCCCCGCCGCGCTGGCCGACTTTCAGCCGGTGCTCATCGAGACCTCCCCTGGGCGCATCGCCGCGGGCCTGCGCGCGGACCTCTGCCTGATCGACCCCGAGGCGCGCTGGACCATCGACCCGCAGCAGCTTGTCGGCAAGTCAAAGAACACGCCCTTTGGCGGCTGGGAGGCCAAAGGCCGCGTGCTCATGACCGTTTGCGGCGGCCGTGTTACGCACGACGCGCTGTAGGGGCGGACCTTGTGTCCGCCCGTCCGGCTGGGGAGCGCAGACTTTAGTCTGCAACTACTTTGGAGCGCGGGCTTCCAGCCCGCATCTTCCTTCCCGAAGGGGCTGTATTTGCCATGGCCCTCTGCGGACAGGCGGCCTGCTGCCCTCGCCTCGCTACAATCTTGAGCGGTTTTAACACCTCTGCTGCGCAGGCGATTAACTCTGCAACACGCGCCGATCCGGAACCCGGCGCGTTACAAGTTACGAGGTGGGATGGTGCAATTCCAGAATTGGTTGCTGGTTCCGGCTGCTTTTATGCTGGCGTTCTGCATTATCGGTCTGCGAGCCTCACCTGCGAATGCGGAGGACGGCATCGAGGTAAAGCTGGACGCAGACGAACCCATCATCTGGCGTCCAATCGACCTTCCCGCGTATCAACCGGTGCCAACAAGCTCCTGGGCCTATCCGGCAATGCGGTTGATGGTGCAGCACGGGCAACTTGATGGTTATCCTGACTTCTTTTGGGACGCAAAGCAGATACTCACGCGCATGGACTTCGCTTATGCACTCAGCCAGCTGACGGACATATACGCATCGGATATGCATGTTGTGTCTGGCCCGACCCCAGCTGAAGATTCCGAAGTTTCGCAGAGGAAGGAAGTTCAACATTTGATCGCTCTCGCCCTGCTGGACGAATTCATCGAGATGGACCCTGCGAGACCTGTGCCGCAGTGGGCAAGCTGGTCATGCCGCGATGCAGTTGACCAAAGCGTCTTAACAGCCTACGACGATGTCAGCTACACGCATTGGGCATATGCCGCCGTCAACTACTTCTTCAAGACTGGCGCGCTTGAGGGCTATCCCAACTACTTCCAGAAGGACAGGACGCTGACGCGATACGAATTTGCGCTGGCAACTGCACGGGTTCTGGATCATGTCGACGCCGGGCTGGCAACGAAACCTGAAGCAGTCCTGGCAGCAGCTCTGCGTGCAGAATTCATAGAGCAATTGGATATTCTGGCTTCGCCAAATTCGCCTGCTGAAAAGCAGGCCGCTGTTACCGCGCTGAGTGGCAGAGCATTCGCGGTGGATTCTCCATACACTGACGTGGATCCCCGAAGCTGGGATTACAAGGCGCTGGACTATCTTGTTCGTCAGCGAGTCCTTGAAGGCTATCCAAATGACTTCTTTAACGGCCGCACGCTTACCCGCTATGAGATCACCCAAGCAACCGCGCGGCTGCTGGACACACTTGGTCCTCAGCGCGATATCAGCCCGGAACTCCTGATGGCCGAGGCGCTGAGAGACAAGTATCGCGACCAGTTGGAGCTGCTATCCGAGGCGCTTGACAGATCAATGATCGGAGTCGGCTGTGTCTTATATGGCCCGCCAGGTTCGGAACCTGTTGGAATGCCTCCCTTTGTGGCGACTGACCCATCGACGAGTGCATACGCAGACGTTAAATTGGGACACTGGTCCTATTACGCACTTGACTACCTGACCGGCAAGGGCATCCTTGAGGGCTATCCCAAAGACTTCTTCAAGGGCGACAGGACACTGACCCGCTATGAGTTTGCGCAGGCTGTGGCCCGGCTGCTGGACACTGTCAGCAGCCTGCCGGGGACCGAAGCTGAGGGCGAATGGTCAGTTGATCTGATTTTGGCTTACGCGCTGCGTGAAGAGTTTGATGATCAGCTGGCTGAGCTTAGCCATCTAGTCAATCGCCTCTGATCCAGGTAAACAAGCGCAGACATCTACGCGGCTTGGAGGGGATGCCGGTACCCGGCAGCGGGCCTTGCGGGTACAATCCCCGCCGTGTATGCACAGATAGAAAGGCCCAGTGTCGCTCTGATCGGGCGGCCGAACGTTGGCAAGAGCACCCTCTTCAACCGTCTGATCGGTTCGCTGGGGCGCCGCTCGGGCCGCGCCGCGATCACCGACGACCTGCCCGGAGTCACCCGCGACCGCCTTTACGGCATCTGCGAGTGGGACGGCTATGAGTTCACCGTGATTGACTGCGGCGGCATCGGCGAAGAGAGCGCCGACCCGCTCTGGGAGCCGGTAGCGGACAACACCCGCCGCGCGATGGCCGAGGCCGACCTGATCATGTTCATTGTGGACGCGCGCTCCGGCCTCACCCTTTCCGACGAGGCGGTGCTGCGCGAGCTGCGCAAGCTGAAGAAGCCCGTGGTGGTGGCGGTCAACAAGGTGGACTCCGAGAAACAGGAGATGGACGCCAGCGAGTTCTGGAAGCTGGGTTATACGCAGCTGGTCTTCATCTCCGCCGCCTCGGGGCGCAACAGCGGCGAGCTGCTGGACGAGGTGGTCAAGAGCATCGACTGGAGCCGCTGGCCCAGGGCGACGCCGGACTATGTGGCCTGGCGCGCCGACCAGGTGGAGGGCGCCGATGACTTTGCCGCCGAGGAAGGCGACGAGGACTTCGACGACGACTTTGACTACGACGACGAAGAGCTCGAGGACCCGCGGGACAGCGGCGACGAGGACGACGAGGACTTTGCGGCTGAGCCCGGCGATGAGGAGCTGGACGAGGCTGAGCTGGGCGGGATTGAGGACGAAGACGAGGAGTATGAGGACGAGGCGGAGGCTGACAGCGAGGTAGAGGCTGAGCCCGGCGCCGGCGATCCCGCCGGTGGACGGCCGCGGGGCCTGGAGACCGTAGCCACCGTGCGGCCCACGCCGCCGCCCGGCCCGCCGCGGCCCCAGAAGAGCCGCGGGAAGAAGGAGCCGGTTTATCCCTTTGCCTGGGCCGCCCTGGGTCAGACGCGCTTCGTGCCGGATGAGTCCTGGCGCCTGGCGCCGATCCGCCTGGCCTTTGTGGGGCGCCAGAACGTGGGCAAGAGCTCGCTGACCAATGTGCTGCTGGGCGAGGACCGCGCGCTGGTGGCGGATCTGCCGGGCACCACCCGCGACCCGCTCTGGGCGGCCTTCAAGCTGGACGGCCAGGAGTATGAGCTGCTGGACACCGCCGGCATGAAGCGCATCAGCCGCATGAAGGAGGATGTCGACTTCTATTCCCTGGTGCGGGCCCAGCGCGGCCTGCGCCACAGCGAGGTGGCCCTGCTGGTGCTGGACGCCGAGCTTGGCGTGACCGAGCAGGACAAGCGCGTGGCCTCGCGGATTGAGGAAGAGGGCCGCGCTGTGGTGATTGTCATCAACAAGGCCGACCTGATCACCGTGGCCGCCGACCTGCCCAGCCGCGAAGAGGCCACCCGCGAGGACCGCATCGAGGCCTCGCGCCGGCGCGCCCCGGTAGGCAGCCGCATGCCGGACCCCGCCGAACGCGAGATGTATGACCAGTACATCCGCGCCGAGCTGGGCCGTCTGCGCTGGGCTGAAGTGGTTTATGTCAGCGCCTTCCTTGCCGGCGGCGCCGCCGACCGCGAGCGCCCCGAACTGCGCAAGGAGGTGCAGCGCCGCGCGGCCGAGGGCATGGAAGAACTGCTTAAGGCGGCCCGGCGCTCCTGGGAGAACTTCCACCGCCGTATCGACAACAAGGCCCTGCAGGCTGTGCTGCATGAGGCGATCGCGCTGTCGCCGCCGCCGATCGTGAAGAACATGGAGCTGCGCTTTTATGACTTCCGCCAGATCGGCAACTGCCCGCCGACCTTCCTGGTGGAGTGCAATAACAAGCGCATCATGCGCCAGGCCTACCGCCGCTTCATTGAGCGCCGTATCCGCAGGCACTTCGAGTTCACCGGCACGCATATCGAGCTGGTGATCTATGAGCGCCGGCGGAGGCGTTAGCCTTAACCGGGACTTATGCATTAAGTAACGGTTTAAGCGCTGAAAATGCGGCCGAAAGCCAGCATAATCACCCCGTCATGGGGAGATACATACTGCCGACTTGTTTGCTGGCCCTGCTGCCGCTGGGCGCCTGCAGTACTGCCGACAGCGCTGGCGCGCCGCCGCCTGCAGCGATCCGCGCATACCCCGCCGCTGAAGCCGGCCTGCCGGAGCTGTCCAGCCTGGACAGCCGGCCCGGGCGGGCCCAGCGTGGCGTCAGCGTGATCGAGGAGATCAGCGTCAACGTGGAAAGCCCGCTGCTGCAGTTCGGCTGCACGACTGGCTCCGGCCAGCTTGAGCTGGGCTCCTTCCCGGAGATGGCCTGGGCCATGTACCGGGTGGCGCTGCCGGAGGGGCCGCTGAAGGTCTGCAGCTTCATGGGCAGCGGGGCCGCGACCACGCTGTTCGTCGCCGACTATGGACGCGGGCGCTGGGTGCCCATGGGCCGCGCCGACGGGGTGCAGCACAACTACAACCTGGAGCTGCTGCAGGACTACTCCTCGCCCTTTAACTATATCTATCTGGCTGTGGCGGCCCGGCGCAGTGAGGCCGGCGGCGGAGACAGCGACGTGCTGAGCGCCCTTTCCGTCACCTGGGATGCGCCGGTCAGCGGCCCGGTCTATTACGTCGAGCCGGCCCCGGCCGGCGACGATGCCAACCCTGGCACCTCCGCCGAGCCCTGGGCCAGCCTGCAACACGCGGCGGATACGGTAGTGGCCGGTGATACGGTCATCGTCCGGCCCGGTACTTACACCGGCTTCATGCTCCAGAGCAGCGGCAGCGAGTCCAGCCCCATTACCTTCAGCGCAGAAGAAGGGGCGGTGATCAATGCGCGCAATGAGAACACGCCCGACGGCATCAACATCGAGAACTGGGAGGGCACGGGGGTCCACCACGTTGTGATCGAGGGCTTCACTGTGCTTGGCATCGAGCGCGCCGGCATCCGGGTAGTCGGCCTTGAAGAGTCGCCGGCCCACCACGTCACCGTCCGCAACTGCCTCTCAGGTAACAACGGCAAGTGGGGTCTGCTATCGGGCCATGCCAACTATGTCACGGTTGAAGACTGCGAGATGTACAACTCCGGCGACGAGCACGGCATCTATCTGAGCAACTCCTCAGATAACTGCATCTGCCGCGGCAACATCCTCTTTGGCAACAACGGCTGCGGGATCCACCACAACGGCGACAGCAGCGCCGGCGGCGACGGGATCATGAGCAACTGCCTGATCGAGAACAACATTGCCTATGACAATGGCGACGGCGGCGGCAGCGCGATCAACTGCGACGGTGTGCAGGACAGCATCATCCGCAACAACCTGCTCTTCAACAACCACTCCAGCGGCATCTCGCTGTACCAGATCGACGCGGGCGGGCCGGCCCGGAACAACCAGATCCTGAACAACACGATTGTGCAGGACGGCGCCAACACACGCTGGTGCCTGAACATCCAGGACGACAGCGGCGAGGGCTGCAAGGTCTTCAACAACATCTTCTTCAACTATCACAGCTTCCGCGGGGCCATCGACATCAACAACGCCACGCTGCCGGGCTTTGAGAGCGATTACAACGTGGTGATCAGCCGCTTTGTGATCAATGACGGCAACCAGCTGGACCTCGCTGAATGGCGCTCCGCCACCGGCCAGGACATGCACTCCATCGCCGCGGCGGCCGCCGACGTGCTGGTCAACCCGCAGGGCCCGGACCTGGCGGACTATATGCTCAAGGTCGGCAGCCCGGCGCTGAACGCGGGCCTCGAGAGCGAGGCCACGGACAGCGATCTGCAGGGCACCCCGCGGCCACAGGGCAGCGGCCCGGACATCGGCTGTTTTGAGCAGCCCTAAGCTAATACGAACAACCTGAGCACAACACTGCCGGGCATGGCATAATCAGAAAATCCTGGCTTCGGGGACTGCCATGCACTGCTCATTCGTTTCACGCGTCGCTCGGACACTGGCCACTGTGCTTGCCGCCGCACTGCTCCTCAGCGCCTGCGGTGGCGCTGCTTCCCGCTCGACGCTGGAAGGTGTACGCGGCCCGGAGCTGGCCGGCGGCCTGAGACTGCCGAGCCCCGCCGATCTGCTGGCGCGAGACCCTGGTCCGCAGGCCGCCGGGCCGCAGATGCCGGGACGCGAGGTCAGCGAGTTCAGCCGCCTGGCCTTCGCCTATGACTTCATGCTGCCTAACAGCCGGATCAGCAGTTCGGGCACCAACCTCTTGATGGAGCCGCAGTACAGCCCCGGCGGACCGCTGAGCGGCGCGGCCTACTGCGTCTATTCCTTTGACTATGAGCCGGGCGAGACCGACCTGAGCGATATGACCATGCACCTTGCCCCGGCGGACATCATTCAGCAGGGTGCAGCCTCGAACCTTTATTTCCTCCTGCCGAACTATGCCACTAACCGCTGGGTACACTTCCCCTTCGACGCCCTGCCCGGACAGGCCGGCCCCGCGGATTCCACCGATTACATCCCGCCGCTCAGCGCCACCAAGATCTATCTCGGCGTTCTGGCGGTGGGCAACCAGCCCTTTGAGCTGGCCCGCATGCGGATTGGCAACGCGCCGCCGGTCTTCAGCCTGGATGCGTTTCCAACTACCGGCCAGGCGCCGCTGGACGTGCAGTTCACCGCCGATTTCTCTGCCTTTGGCAGCGAGGACTTCGACACCATCGAATGGGACTTTGAGGGTGACGGCACCTTCGAGCTGCTGACGGCACCTGATGTTGTTGACCAGAGCTTCCAGTACACGGCATCCGGCAGCTATCAGGCCGCGGCGCGGATCACCGACACCGAAGGCGCCAGCACCACGGAAACCGCGACCATCGTGGTTTCCAACAACCTGACCCGCACCTGGGGCAATGGCGGCGATGAGCGCGCGCTTGACCTGGCTATCGATTCGGGCGGCAATGTCTATGTCTGCGGCTTCGACAATGACGGCTGCCTGCTGCTGAAATACGACAGCGCGCTTGAGCTGCAGTGGGCCCGGAGCTGGCGGCCGGCGGAGCTGCTGGGCTTTGGCGAGTACCGCAGCCTCGTGTGCATCGGCAGCGACGTGTTTGTCAGCGGCTTTATCAACCTGCACGACGCCCCGCCCAACGACAACGACATCCTGCTGCACAAGTACAGCAGCGACGGCAGCCTGACCATGCAGAAGATCTATGGCCACGCCACCGAGGACGACGAGGCCACAGCCATAACCACCGACGGCACCAGCATCTACCTGACCGGCTTCAGCTGGGATACAACTGATGACGCAGCCCACTTCCTGGCGGCAAAACTGGATAACAGCGGCACGGTGCTCTGGGGCAAGCACGACGGCCTGCTGGAGGCGGCGCCTTTCTATAACCTTGGGACCGCGGTCGAGCACTGGAACAGCGCCAGCAGTGTGGCCTTCCTGGCCGGATTGACCAACCAGTTTGCCACTACGCCCGCCTGTCTGGTGGCTCTGGATCCGTCGGACGGAACCGTCAACCTGCAGCGCTACTACACCTCAGACATCCAGGATCAGGCGCTTGTTGGCAAGGCCATGCTGGGCCATGCGAGCAGCCTGGTACTGCTTGGCAACTATGACGACGGCTTTGACGAGGGCTACTTCAGCTTCGATATCGCCGCGGCCGGCGGCGAGGCGAGCAATGTGCGCTTTGTGGATTCGATCATCGGCATCAACCCTGGCGCCGCGGCGCTCGCACCGGATCTGAGCGCGGCTGGCAGCATCGTCTTTGGCGGCGGCACAACCTTTGACGCCGCGCTGGTCTACCATTCGCCCGCAGCCGACCCGATCCCCTTCGACCAGCTTGACGGTCCGGGCGGCTTCACCAGCCAGCTTTACGGAATTCAGGCCGGCAGCGCCGGCAGCTTTTATGCCTGCGGCTGGGCCTTCTATTCTCCAGATACCGTCTGGAACCGCGACAGCGACAGCCTGGACCTGACCCAGCCCGGCAGCATCACCGCGACTGTGCCGGGCTTCAACTTCGAGGACTGGACCCCGAATGCCTCGGATACCGCCATCGCCGCGGCTGACATCTCCGGCACACAGGACAGCGGCGGCGGCGGTCAGGACATTCTGGTCAGCCGGCTGGTGCCGGGACTCTGAATCAGGCTCGCAGGATAGAGCCAGGCCGCAGCAGGCGCTTGCAGGAATCGCCCAGAGCGTGGATACTTGCGCGGGTCTGCAGCCACTGCAGGCTGGCGGCCGCCCTGGCTGTGGGGCTGCCAAAGGTCTTCCATGTCCACAAAGCTGAAGGTGATGTTTTTGTGTGCCCTGCTGCTGGCCTGCGCCGCCTGTGCCGGTGGATCAGGTCGCGCAGTTCCAGACTCCACGGCGCCTGGCCTTTCCAGGCCAGCCCAGCCGGCAGCAGCTGATCTGACAGCCCTTTTGCCTGCTCCCGGCAGCTTCACCGGATCAATGCCGACGCTGGCCGGACCGCGCTCTGCCAGCAAGGCGGTGATCTACCTCAGCGAAAGCGCACTGAGCGCCGCGCTGCCCCGGCAGCATCTGGTGGATTACCCTGACAGCTACATGCACTTTGAACCTGCCGCCGGCTCAGGCAGCGCCGGCCTGGAGGGGATGGCCTATGCCGGCTTTGCCTTGCCGGCCCCCGCCGTGATGGATGCCACACCGGTGATTCAGCCCTTCTTTATTGAGGCCGGCGCGACCGGGGATTTCTACATTGCACTTGGCAACTACGACAGCAACCGCTGGGACTGGTACCAGCCTGCGAATTCCCAGCTCCTTGAACTCGATTCCTGGACACCCTACTTTCGGGACTCATCTCCCTTGCTCGTCGTCCTGGCTTTCAGGGGCGCGACGCCCTGGATCTTTGGCAGCGGCTGGCTGGGCAATCCTCTGCCCGGCTTCAACCTGAGCTACAGCAGCGAGGACCTGCAGGTGCCAGCTGATGTAACCGTCAAGATCGAGGGCCTGACCGCCAGTTTTGACGTCAGCAGCATCGAATGGGATATGGACAACGACGGCGATTTTGAATACAGCAGCGCCGATCTGGCCGAGCGCACCCACAGCTCAAGCTACAGCAGCTTCGGGATGAAAACAGCTCGGGTCCGAGTCAAGGACAGCATCGGCGAAGAGAGCAGCCACGAGGTCAGTTTCCACTGCACTGACCATCGCGCCCGCAGCTGGGGCCTGTCCGGTGATGAACGCGCGACAGCGATCGCTGCCGATCCGGCGGGCAACCTTTATCTGGCCGGCAGCAGCGACGGCGATGCAGGTCTTCTGCTGAAGTACGACTCGGGGATGAACCTCGTCTGGGCCCGGGAGTGGGACCCCGCAGGCTCCAGCGAAGAGTTCGACAGCCTGGCCGTCCTGAACGGTGATGTCTATGTCGCGGGGCGCCAGCTTGAGCTTCTGGGATTCGGCAGCCAGACCGTGCTGCAACGCTGGGGTGGCGATGGCAACATCCTGACCCAGAAACTATTTGGCGCCGACAACCACGACACCCTGCCAGCTCGTCTGCTGAGCTTTGACGGGACTCTGCTGCTCTGCGGCAGAGGCTACAGCCCTTCTGACTTTGAGGACCGCGCGCTGGTCCAGTCCTTCAGCGCGGGTCTGGAACGCAACTGGGGACTGGCCTTGAAGGACATGTCGGCCCCGATGGCGCTGAACTCAGCCCTTGATCTTGCCGCCAGCACCAACGACGGCGTTTTTGTCCTGCTTGGCGAAGCCGGTGGCAGTGGCGGCTTTGGCCTGCTGCGCCTGGATAGCGCTGGCAACCTGGTGGACGAGACCTATTACGACGGCAGTTCGAGCCTGGAAGGCTGCAGCATTGGCCTGGCCGCCGGCGAACTGCAGGTCTGCTCCTCCACTGGGAACCAGATCCTGCTGGCCCGCTTTGATTCAGACCTTGTCCTGCTGGACGACCTGACGATCGACAGCGCGGTGCGGCCGGGCTTTGGCTGCACCCTCGATGCGCAGGGTCGCTGGATCTTCTGCGGCGGCGACGGGACCGACGCCACTTACTGGCAGATTGATTATGCCGGCGCCGCCGGCCGCTTCTGGAGCTACAACTTCAGCGGCTTCAGCAATGTCAGCGGCGGCTTGCAGATGCTCAGCCTCGGCGGCGGGGTGAGCTACCTTGGAGGCTATGCCGACTGGGCCACCGGCATGAGCTGCAGCCGAAACGAGCTTTTATCCGTGGACTTTGGTGAACCCAGCGCAACAGTGAGCGACCCGAACTTTGACCTGAGCACTTACAGCCAGAGCCTCAGCAATACCTCTAAGGCCTCTGAGAGTGTCAACGGAACGCAGAACACCGGAGCCGACCTCAGCATGGTCCAGGGCGACATGGCCCTGCTGCGCTTTGCCAGCGAAGAGTAGTAAAAGCTGCCGCAGGGCTCCCGGCAGGCGGGCCTGCAATAAAATCTGGCATGGCCACAATCTTTGAGCTGATCAAGGCCGGCGACAGCGCGGGCCTGCGCGAGCTGCTGGCCGCTGAGCCGCAGCGGGCCAGGGAGCACAGCGCCCAGGGCCTGTCCGCGCTGCTTTTCAGCCTCTACTTCGGCGAGCCGGGTATGGCGGAGATGCTGCGGCCCTGCTGCGAGCCGGACCTGCCGGAATCAGCCGCGCTGGGCGAGACCGAGCGCGTGGCGCAGCTGCTTGAATCTACGCCGGAAGGCCAGGATGCCCGCAGCCCGGACGGCTTCAGCGTGCTGCAGCTGGCCTGCTACTTCGGCCACCCTGAAACCGCGCGCCTCCTGATCCGGCATGGCGCGGATATTGAGGCTGTGTCTGACAACGCCATGCAGATCCGTCCGCTGCACGCGGCCGCGGCGGCGGATAACAACGAGGCCATCGCCGCACTGCTGGAGGCCGGGGCTGACCCGGACGCCGTGCAGCAGCACGGCTTTGTGGCGCTGCACGCCTGCGCGCAGAACGGCAACGCGGTGGGGCTGAAGCTTCTGCTGGAGCATGGCGCGGATGTGCGCCTGCGCAATGCCGAGGGCAAGAGCGCGGCTGACTTCGCCGCCGAGGCCGGCCACAGCGAGCTGGCGGAGGCTCTGCGCGCCGCCCTTGCCGAAGCTGAAAGCGCCGGCGCCTAGAGCTCGTCGAGCACGGCGTTCACGCTGGCTAGCACCCTTTCCTGCACCCGCTGCAGGGCGGCGTTGCCGGTGATCTGGCTCAGGCTGGCCGGGTTCATCACGCTGACTTCGATGCGTCCCTCTTCATCCTGCTGGATGGTCCAGTTGCAGGGCATCAGCGCGCCGATCTGGGGCTCGGCCTCGATCGCCTCGCGCGCCAGGGCCGGGTTGCAGGAGCCCAGGATGCGGTAAGGCCGGAAATCGAGGTCCAGCTTGGTCTTCATGGTGGCCTTGATGTCGATCTCGGTCAGGATGCCAAAGCCCTGCTGCGCCAGCAGCTCGGTTACCCGTGAAGCGGCCTCATCGAAGCTGCCCTCAAAGTACTTGCTCAGGAAATACTGCATTTCACACTCCCATAAAGTCTGGCGCCCGCGAGGGGGCCAGTGCGTCCGCCGCGCTAAAGCGCGTCTATCACCCGCCTGAGGCGCTCGCTGGTCTCCTGGGCCACATCCGCCAGCAGCGGGTTCTGCACCGGGGCCAGGGCCTCCTGCGGGTTCATGGCCGAGATCTCGACCCTGCCGTCCTCGTGCTGCTGCACGACCACATTGCAGGGCATGTAGATGCCCATGTTGGCCTCGTGCTGCAGCGCCTTGTAGGCGCTGGGCGGATGGCAGGCCCCCAGGATGCGGTAGGGCCTGAAGGGCCCGACCTTCTCCTGCATCTTGGCCTGGACGTCAATATCGGCCATTACGCCGAAGCCCTCGGCCTTGAGCGCCTCAATGGCGCGCTCGACGGCTTCGTCAAAGCTCCAGTCAAAGCTGCGGCTGAAGTAATAAGCCATGCGCATTTATATACCGCGGCGGCCGCGGCGAGTCTAAACGGCAGAGCTGTTTTCGCCTTCCTGCTCCACTGTTCCGGTCTCTACAGTGGCGGACGCGGCGGCAGCCGCGGGCGCGGCCGCGCTGGCCTGCTCATTCAGGGCCGCAAGCTGGGACGGCGTGAGGGGCTCGCCGTCCGGGCCCACCGCCGCGATGGCCAGATTCTCGCCGCCCGGGTCCTTGAGCACCCACAGGGCGATGCCGGCGACGAGCAGGCCGAGGAAGACCGAGAGGCCCGCCGGCGGCGCGACCGCCTGGTTCACATCGCTGCTCACTACCATCGCCGCAGCAGCCACACCGTTGAAGGTGGAGCCGAAGAGCGCGGGCACAAAGCCCGAGCGGTAGCGCAGGAAGAACCAGCTGCCGGCGAGGGCAGAAGCCATGCCGGCCAGGGAGTATGAGAGGGCCACGAACCAGGTCGGGACATCCTCCAGCATCGGGTTGGGCGCCATGGCCTGGGTCCAGCCCGTGGCCAGAGAGAGCAGCATCAGCGTGCCGACCATGAAGGCACGGCCGCGGGTAAGCAGGCGGCGGCCCAGCCAGCCATACCAGGGCAGGGTGACCAGCGAAGCGATGAAGGCGCCAAAGAAGGCCCCGATGGTGGGCGAGCCCACCAGGGTGAAGAGCGCGATGCCGCGGAACATGCCGGCGGCGCTGGCCGGGGCTTCCTGCCCGCCGCTCTTCATCATCATGTCCAGGTAGTCCGTCATCTCCGGGTCAATGCCCATCATGCCCAGACCCACCGACGCGACGACGACCAGCAGGCCGGCCAGCAGGCCGACGCCATATGCGCTCCAGATGCCGGCGGCGCCGCCCCAGGTCAGGCCGCGGAAGGGCCCGGATGGCGATCCCTCCAGGCGGTTGCAGACAAATGCCATTATCAGCGGCACAAAGAGCAGCGGCAGCATTGCCAGGCCGGCGAAATTCTTCGTCGGCTCGGGCATCTTGCCTACCGCCATCGCGCCCAAGCCGCAGACAAGGGCGAACACGACATACACGGCGATGAAGATGATCACTTCGCGCTTCACGCTTACCTCCCGGAAAATCGCGCCGCGACCCGCGCAGCGCATACTCTAGCCCACAGCAAGCCGGCTCAGCGAGCCCGCCTGGAATCCGCAGCATCAGCATCCTTCCTGCGGCGCGCCGGCCGCGCCAGGTTCCAGGCCGCTGTGCCCAGAAAGACCAGCAGCCAGAGGCTGATGCGCAGCTCGCCATACAGGAAGGCATAGACCGCATAGGCCGCCAGCAGCAGGCCCAGGGCCGGCAGCCAGATCCAGCGCTTTGCGCTGATCTGGTCGCGGGTGCGGCCCAGTGTCTGACTGATGGCTGCCCAGTTCACTGTCTTTCAACTCCAGCGCGCAAGCTGCAGAGACTCTGCAGGGAAGCGCTAGTAGACAATCAGGTCCTTGTCCGCGCAGCGCCTCCGTCGGCATCCCGCGGAGCAGCCGCGGCCTGTGGCCACCTGCCAGGTGGCTGTAGCCACAGCGACAAATAGAGCAGCCGCTCCGGCGAGCTCTCCTTCCAGCGCCAGCCAGAGCGCCAGCCCCAGGCAGGCCATGCCAAGGCAACACAGGACAGCGAGCTTAATGTTCATGGCGCAGCCCCCTATTGAAAGCACCCCTGAGCAGCAGGCTCAGCGGCGGGATGATTATCCCCAGCGTCAGGCCTGCGCCGCGCTGGCCATAGAGGCACAGCCCGGCGCAGACGCAGGCCAGTGTGATCGGCAGTCCGGCCCGCAGCAGTACTGCCCGGGCGGGCATTACTGGCCGCCGCCCGGCAGGCTCGGGGGCTGGCTGTGGCGCATCGCGTCCAGCCCGCCCAGCGCACCGATGTTCATGCTGTCCAGCGCCGAGCTGGGGATGATCATCAGGCTGCCCTTCTCCTTGAGTCCCTCGAAGAGCATGTTCATCGCACGCAGATGCAGGGCCGTCGGGTTGTCGACGTACTGCTTGGATGCTTCGGCGAAGCTGGCCGCGATCTGCAGCTCGCTTTCGCCGAGGATCACGCGGGCCTGGCGCTCACGCTCGGCCTGGGCCTGGCGGCTCATCGTGTCCTGCAGCGGGCCGGGGATCTTGATCTCTCGAATCTCCACGCTCTGCACTGTTGCGCCCCAGGGCTCGGTGCGCATGTCGATGATCTCCTGCAGCTGCTTGTCCAGCACATCGCGGCCCACCAGCAGGTCGGCCAGCATGGTCTTGCCGATCAGGTCGCGCAGGGCGGTCTGGGCGGCCCAGCGCACGGCGTTCTCAAAGTCCTTCACTTCCAGGCTGGCCTTCTTGGGGTCATAGACCAGCCAGAACATCACCGCGTCCACGTCCACCGGCACCGTATCCTTGGTCAGGGTCTGCTCGGCGGTCAGGTCCGTGCTCTGGACGCGGGTATCGATCCACTTGGCCACAGTGTCCACAAAGGGCACCAGCCAGAACATGCCCGGCTCCATTACCTTGAGGAACTTGCCAAGGCGCAGGACGATGACGCGGTCCCACTGGTCGGCGACCTTCAGGCAGAAGAGCACCACCATGCCGATGGTCATGAAGAAGATGAAACCGGCGATGCCAAGGAAGATCGCCAGGCCGTCCTGCTGGCCCCGGGCCAGGAAGGCCACGGAAAAGAGCGTCGCCATTGAAGCGAGCATGCACAGCAGGAACCAGAAGACCGCGATGGGCGGAACCTTCTGCTGGCTGGGGCTGCCGCTGGCGGCGGTATAGGCTCCGCCGCCGCCGCCGGTATACATAATCACGCCTGCCATTTTTCAACTCCTCGCGCTAAGTGCGCAATAAACCGGCGCCGTGCGCCGCAATCAGTCCTGCTGCAAGCTCAGCAGCTCCGCCGTCAGCTCCAGTATCTGGCGTTTGCTGAGCCCAAGCGCCTGCAGCTGGCGCAGTGTCTCGGCGAGCAGGCCCGCACCGGGCCGCTCGGCCGCTTCGCCCTCAGCCCGGGCGGCGGCGAAGGTGCCAACCCCCTTGCGCTGCACCGTATAGCCCTCGCGGGCCAGGTCGGTGTAAACGCGGCTGACGGTATTGGCATTGATGTTCAGTTCCACGGCCAGCTCCCGTACCGTCGGCAGCTGCCGTCCGGCGCTGATGACGCCGCCCTCGATAAGCAGGCGCAGCTGGTTCTTGACCTGCACATAAATGGGCATCTCGCTGTTCAGGTCCACCCTGACCAGTCCGTGCAGGGTCCCCACGCTGGCCAGGCCGTTTACCCCGTAGGGGTCGCGCGGCTCGTCCTCAAAGGACGGCCGCCAGTCCTCTTCCCAGCTCATGACTTCGGCCTCTTGAAGAAGAGGTGCAGATAGCTGCTGCCGGCTTCAACCGCGGCAGTCAGTTCCCAGCCCTGGCTGCCCAGGCCGGCCAGTTCGTCATCGATCTTCCTGATCTCGCTGACGCTCACCTGAACCCGCAGGTACTCCCATTGCTGCATCTGCGACCTCGCGTGCTGCCGGGGCAGCGTTTCATATTGCTAGTGTACTAGCTAACTAGTACACTAGCAATATACAGCAACCGGGCTGCCGCGTCAAGTTAAATCTGCACGCAGGGAGAAGATTGGCTGAAAGCAGCTCGAAGTATCCAACAGCAGCGCCAGACACATGCGCATGGCTCGCAGGATCTATTGACAGTGGCCCCTTTCAGCCGTCAGGCAAAAGAAAGGCGGGGCCGCGGCCCCGCCCGTATCTCTCTCTCCAAACTGCCCGGGCTTTAGCCCATGGCGCATGCGGACTCGCCGCCGTAGCGGGCGTGGATGCCGCTGAGGGCATCCCAGAGCGCGCAACTCATGCGCTCGCAGGCGGCGATGGCCTGAGCCTGCTCTTCGGCGCTGAGGGCCGCCATGCCCTCGGCCAGCATTGCGGGCTCGTCAAAGTCGCTCTCGTGCATCTCAAAGTAGGTCCCGCAGACGGCCGGCAGATCGCTATAGTGCTCCTTCAGGCCCTTGAGCTTGCTCTGGGCCGTATAGGGCTGCTGGGCCTCAAAGGCATACAGGGCGCCCATGGCCGTGGCTCGCTCGGCGAAGAGCTCGCCCTCGGCCTCAATCAGGGCCGCGACCTCCGGGATCTGCGGCTCGCCGACGCTGGTGCCCAGCGAGGCGGCGAAGGTGCGCTCCCAGACGCGGGCATGACCGTCCTCGACGGCGGCGATGTCGCTCCAGCCCGCGCGCTCCCAGCCCAGGCCAACGCCGGCGATAAAGGCGCCGTACTCGCGGGCATAGGTCTTCAGGGCCTCAACGGGCAGCGTGCCGTTGCTCCAGGCCTGATAGAAAGGGTGCGTGAGCAGGTTCCTGCGGGCAATCAGTGCATCGCACTGCGCGTGCTTGTGGACGGATTCGTGCATGGGGGCCTCCACCTTTCTCCTGAGATATCTAGGGGCTCAAAGATTCTGCCATAGCTATGCGCGGCTGTGAAGTACTCTCAACAGCGCTTCGAATGTCAATCTGCTGCGGCGCGCCGGCGCGGAATTCCCCGGCCTGGTAAGACTCCAGTCTCAGCGGCACTATGGTGCCAACGAGGCTCTCCGCGGCCGCATCCTGCGCCGGGGCATTGACGATCTGATAAGCCTCGCCGTGGCCATGGGCCACGCCGTCCCGGACTTCCTCAATCAGCACCTGCGCGGTCTTACCCGCGAAGCGCGGCCAGCGCTGGTCGGCGATCTGCGCGCAGTGCTCGATCAGGCGGCGGTTGCGCTCCTGTGCGATCGACTGCGCATCGCGCTGCTGCGGGATCATCGCCGCGCGGGTGCCGGGGCGCGCGCTGAAAGGGAAGCCGTGGATGCGCTCGAAGCCGGCGGCCGTGCAGACGGCCAGCGTGTCCGCGAAGTCCTGCTCGGTCTCGGTCGGATAGCCGGTGATGATGTCAGTCGTCAGCGCGCCATCCGGGCAGGCCCGGCGGAAGGCGGCGACGCGCTGCATAAATGTATCCATGTCGTAAAGCCGCCGCATGTCGATCAGCACTTTCTCCGAGCCGCTTTGCAGCGGCAGGTGCAGGTGCGGGCACATCCGGGGATGCGCGAGCTGCTCAAAGAAGCGCGCCTCGATCTCCTCGGGCTCGATGCTGGAGATGCGCAGGCGCGCGGCGATGCCTGTGCGCTCGAAGTGTTCATCCAGCCTCGCCAGCAGGGCGTCGATCAGGTCCCAGAGGGTCGCGTGCCCCGGGACGCGCTCATAGAGGCGGCTGCGTTTGAAGTGCGTCTGGGAGGCGATCTCATGCACCGGAGCGATCGGCGTCAGGCCGTAGTGGCCGACGTTGACGCCGGTCAGCACAATCTCGCGGTAGCCGGCCGCCAGCCGCGCGCGGGCCTCGGCCAGCAGCTCATCAAAGGGCCGCGAAACATAGGGCCGCACAAAGGGAATGATGCAGAAGCTGCAGCAGTTGTGGCAGCCGTCCTGGACTTTCAGGAAGGCGCGGGAGCGCGCCTCGCCGACGAGGCCGGTCGGAAGTCGCTGCTTGCCCTCAGGGGCTTGTCCTGAGTCCTGTGTCCTGCGTCCGGGATCGCCGGGACTTTCTTCGCGGCCTAAGGTCTTCAGCCTCGCTGGAACTATTACCGATTCGGGACTCAGGACCCGGGACCCAGGACTGGTTCCGGCGGTCTCGGCCATCGTTTCACCAAGCGCCGATTTCGTTGATTCTGCCGGTGGGAAGAGCGTCGCCAGCCAGTCAAAGGCCTCGGTATAGAAGCTGAAGACCTGCGCGCCGGCCTCTGTGTACTGCTCGCGGGTCGCATAGTTGCGGGCCGCGCAGCCTGAGAAAAGGACGATGCTCTCGGGGCGCAGGCGCCTGACCCGGCGTACAAACTGGGCGGCCTTGCGCTCGGCCTCGGCGGTGACGCAGCAGGAGTTGATGAACACCACCGGGCGCTCAACTTCGTCTGCGCTGGGCAGCAGCAGCTCGCCTTCATCTTCCGCGCTGCGGGCATTGGCCAGGGCGATCAGGCTGGGCGTCAGGGCATCCAGCGGCGAGCTGTCAGTGCTGTGAACAGGAACTGCCTCCTGAGCCGTGGCGGCGCTCAACTCACGCGCGGAACTGATCTCCAGCGGCGCAAAGCCGGCCTGCCGCAGCAGGTCGGCGAAGGACACGCTTTCGCTGTAGTTCACCTTGCAGCCGAAGGTCTTGATAAAGACGGGGCGCACGATGTGATTATGCCAGCGGCGCTGAAAGGCGGCGAAGTTCAGAACCTGCCTGCCAGCAATAACTTCAAAGCAGACAGATAGCAGGTACTGCTAGGATAATGCTGTATGGATATTGGCGCGAATGAAAACACACTAAGCGTCAGGGAAGGTCACGCGCTCCTGCTGAACATACGCGACCAGCTCGACCGCCAACAGCAGTATTTCAATCCCAGGCTCAGCGCGCTGTTTGCCACGCTGTTTCTCGGCGGAGGCACTATCAGGGGATTCTCCTGGCTGATCTTTGGCAGGCCACTCCACAATGATGTTGATGAAAGCTGGTGGTGGGAGTTACTTTGGCGGTTTGTCGGCCTCGGCATCCTTACGCTCTTCTGGCTTTTGATCTTGCGCATCAAGCAGCACACAGTTCTGCATGAGACTGAGTACCTGAGCCGGCAACTGGCAGACCTCCCGCTGGACTTTGCCTCCCGCGCGGCCTTTCACTGGTCCGTCTGGGACAGCCGGCGCAGCGCAGGCAAGCTTCAACCCGCTCTCTCCTTGCCACGCAGCGGCTGGAACGCATGCATTGACGGCATCAAGCGCGACTACTTCCAGGCAGTCAAAGAAGCCGGGCGGCCGCCCTGGCGCCATGCCTGGACACGTTCAGCCAACTTCATCCTGCCTGCGCTGGCGGTACTGTCTGTTTTTTCTTCCTGGCTTTTGTATGATCATGTCGGCCAGACCATTGAGGACCGTTTGTTCAGCCTGACTGCACTGTGCTTGACGCTTTGGATCCTGATCTGGGCAGTTTTTCAGGATGTGCGCCGCCATGCCCTGGACTGGGCTCTGCTGCAGCGCGTCAACCTGGCGCTCAGTCAGTTCCCGGCCCCTGCGCCTGTGGATTCTGTTGCCCCCACTGAGGCTGCAGGGCAACCAGGCTAAGACGTAAAGAACGCAGCCTCAATCGTGTCGTCGGCCTCATTGCTGTAAATTACCACCGGGTTGCCGTCGCATTCGGTCATGTCCAGCGCATCGCCAAGGCCGGTGCCCGGAACAATGTTGACCGGCATGGACCAGCTGCCGCCGACCGCGTCAATGGACCGGACCAGGTAGACACCGTCGCCATCGGCGCTGAGCCAGGCCAGCGCCGGTGCCCCGTTCAGGATCTTCATGCAGGCCGGATAAATCGTTTCCGGTCCGCTGATCGCAATGGCCTCGGCGGGCCAGCTGCTGCCCTCCGCGTTGTCGGCGCGGCGATAGAGAATCCGCGAGCCGTTCACAGCGGCAAAGGCCGGCCGGCCGGCAACCTCAAGCGCGCAGACCTGCGGGCAGTTCAGCGCCTCGATCGCGGTAAAGCCGCTCCAGTCCTGTCGGTCGCTGCTTTCGGCACCGGAGAAGCCGTACTGGTTGGAGTCGTTCACCACGAAGGCCACCGGCATGGCGCTGCAGGCAGCCGCCAGGCTGGTAAAAAAGCCGTCGTCAGGCGCGCTGGCGGCCAGATGGCGGATATTCCAGTCCTGGGCCGAGGCATCGCCGGCGCGGTAGTAGTAGATCTCCCTGGAGTTGCCGAGGTCCAGGCTCCAGCTAAGCAGGGCAGGCATGCCGTTATCCAGGAAGGCGCAGGTCCGGTGCCCGACGCTGAGCTCGGTTTCTATGTCGATCGGAGCGCTCCAGCTTGTTCCTTCGGCGTTGCCGGCCTTGGCCAGACGCAGCTTGAAGCGGCTGGTGGATGTGTTGAAATCGCCATAGAAGAGCAGGGCATTGCCGCTCAGGGGGCTGCGCAGCAGCGCCGGAGAGAAGCCCACTGAACCGGAGTTATCCACCGGGTTTTGTACCGCTTCCCAGTCAGAGCCGTCTGCGGCAGCAGCGCGGACAAAGTGCAGATTGCTGGTTCCGGGAGTGTGGAAAGCGATGCAGGGCCGGGCGGCAGCGCCAGTTCCGCAGGTGCAGGCAGTCAGGCCGTCGATGTAGTCATAGCCGAAGCCGACCGTGGAGCTGAGCCAGCCGCTGTTGATGGTCACCGCGCCGAGAGCCGTGGCGCTGGCATAGTCGTTATCGGTGACGCGGACCTTGTAGAAGTTCAGGCCCTTGCGGGCAAAGATGTGGCCGATGATGGAGTCGTTGCCGCTGTCATGGTCATAAACACCGTCGTTGTTGAAGTCCCATTCGTACCTGATGATCTGGCCGTCCGGATCAGAGCTGGCGCTGGCATCAAGAGTTATCTCCGCCGGGGCATCGCTGACCAGGGGGTTGGCCTGAGTCTGCGCTGTCGGCCCGGTGTTGCCCGGGTCCACAGCAGTGAATTGCAGATAGTCAGTCTCCTGTGTTCCGTCAGCAGTGGTCGCGCGCAGCATGACCGTGTAGAAGCCCGGATCGGGGAAACTGTGGCTGGCCTGTGTTTCCGGGCCGCTCTGGTCAATCACCCCGTCATCATCGAAGTCCCACTCGTAGGTGCTGATCGTTGCGCCCAGACTGTTGGTGTAAGCATCAAAGCTGACTTCCAGGGGCGCCAGATTCTGGCTCGGATCGCTGTTCAGGTCACTGCTGATCTGCAGAGTCGTGACCACACTGCCGCCTGCGATCATCCACTCGATCTGCGCTTCCTGGCTGCCGGTGATGAGGACGGCTACCAGGGTGCTGCCGCTGGCCGAGATGTAAGGCGCAAAGGAGTCCAGGCTCAGCTTCTGCAGATCCTGCGGCTGGTGCCATTCCCAGCGGTTGCTGCTGAAATCAGACAGGCCGATGTAAAGCTGCCCCACCTGAGGGTCTGTGACCCAGCTGAAGAGAAGCTGCTGGGGGGTGTCATAGGTATCAAGCTGCTCAAAGCGGTAGATGCAGTAGGCCGCCTGGTCCAGACGGTCGGGGCCGCCGTCGCCGGCGGGCAGGAACTTGCCCTGGTCCATCCTCGCGTTGGGCAGGGTCTGGTCCCAGTAGTTGTATCCCCTCAGCCGCTCAATGTTGGCAGGGGTGGTTGAGCTTTGGCGCAGCAGTTCGAGTGGCGGGGCAAAGCCGGGCCGGCTGGCCGGGGCGGGATTGTCTGAAGGCCCGGCGCCGGGAGATTCCGGCACCAGGCCAGCAACCGTGTTCGCGCCTTCCGGCCTGCCGCCCCCCGAAGCACAGGCGTTGCAGACCAGCAGGCAAATGACCAGACAAAGCAGGCTCAGAATCGGCATCTGCCGGGAATAGACAGCGCGGCTGGACATCGGCTCTCCTTAACGGCCACGGCCACACAGCCGCCGCGGCGCCTAAGCTAAGCAGGCGCCGGGCGCCTGCCGAGCGAGACTCTACCTGTCCAGAAGAGCCGGCGCAATAAACATTACCTAACCCGGCAGCGCGCGAAAATCAGCCGGCGGCGCGGCCGCAGGGCAGTGCTGATGCGGCTTAATGCTGGCAGTCGGGGCAGTAGAAGCTGGAGCGCTGCTGCTGCACAATGCGCTCCAGGGGCCGCGCGCAGACGGGGCAGGCCTGGCCCTCGCGGCCGTAGACCTTCAGGTACTGCTGAAAGCTGCCGGTGGAGCCGGTGCTGTCCTGGAAGTCGCTGAAGGTGGTCCCGCAGTGCTTGATGGCCAGTTTCAGGATGCGCACTGTATGGCGGTGCAGGTCCTTTTGCTCTGCCGGGCTGAGGCTGCCGGCGCTGCGCCGGGGGTGCACAGCGCAGGCAAAGAGGATCTCTGAAGCATAGATATTGCCGATGCCGGCGATACGATCCTGGCGCAGCAGCCAGGGCTTGATCTCGCCGCGTGCGCCGGCCAGCATCCCGGCCAGGCTGGCAGGGCTGAAGTCCGGCCCCAGGGGCTCGACTCCGGCGGAGGCGAAGCCCGCCGGATCGCTGTGCAGAGCCAGCACGCCGAAGCGGCGCTGGTCATAAAAGCGCAGCTCGCCGCCGGAGAGCCTGAAGCGCGCGCGCAGCGACTTGTCGGAGATGGGTACCTTGTACTGGTAGTGGTCGCAGGCCTGCGGGTCAGCCAGACGGCCCTTGAGCTCGGGCACCCAGATCAGGCGGCCGGTCATCCGCAGGTGGACGCTTAGAAAACGGCTGAGCTTGCCACGGCTGAACTCCAGCACAACCTGCTTGCCGCCGCGAAATGTGCGCTGGATGCTGAAGCCGCGCAGGGAGTCCCAGTCCGGGCCGGCGAGCTTGGCATCGAGGATCTCGATGCTGCTCAGGCGGCGGCCCCGCAGCTGGGGGTCCAGCTGGCGCGCCACCGTTTCAACTTCCGGCAGTTCAGGCATGAAGTAAGTGTGGTTCGCGGGCCGCAGCGCTGCGGCCCCGGCGTGGCAACTGCTCTCTAGTCGTCGTTGTAAGGCTCGAACATGTCCTTGCTGACGCCGCAGACCGGGCAGCACCAGTCATCCGGCAGGTCCGCAAAGGACGTGCCGGCGGGGATGCCGCTGTCTTCATCCCCTTCGGCGGGGTCGTAAACATAACCGCACGGGATACATATGTACTTCTGGGAGGCACTGGCCGCGTCAGACATGCTTCACTCCTGGGATGGAAAGCCCGGGCGCACCGGGACAGATATTGTAGCGTGGACTGCCGGGTGCCCGGCGGCGGGCGTCTAGGCTGAAGGAAATGTGATCTTGCCGCCGTACCAGCCCAGCAGGATCACAATGGGGGCCAGGCTGATCACCAGCAGGCTGTAGACCCAGTACCACAGGCCGCCATCCAGCTGGCCGGCGAAGGGCATGGCGAAGCGCACAAAGAGCAGCACCAGCAGGACTGCGCCAAGCACCCAGCTCCAGGCGATCTTGGCGCGGAAGAGCGCGCTGTCCTTCGAGCGGTAGTTGTGCACCCAGCTCAGCCAGCCGGTCCAGATGGCGGGACCGCTGAACAGAGCGCAGATCAGCACGTTGACCAGCGAGGCCTGCTGCAGCAGATAGCGCCAGGAGACCTTCAGCGGGCCATCGGTGGCGTCCGGGCTGAACTGGCTGAAGGGCAGCAGGGGCCAGAGCAGCTCAAGCAGGGTCAGCATGGCGGCGACCACGCCCAGCGCAATGGGCCAGTGCACGCTGACCGGGTGGGGGTGATGGCTGAGCAGCCAGCTGATGAAGGCGGCGGGCTCCCTGTCCGCCCCCGCGGAAGCGGAGTCCCTTGCGCTCTGGTCGCCGGGCCCGGACTGAGCCGACGCGTCCGGGCTGCTGGATGTGCTGGTCGCAGCCGGCCCGTCTGAAGCTTCAGCCGCCTGCGCAGTAGGGTCCGGATAGAGGCCGATCACCGGGAAGCTGTTCATCACGTCTTCCATGTGCGGAGCCGCCCCCATCTCTACCGTCAGGTCCCGGCCGGCCAGGTGCGCGTTGACATGCTTGCCGTTGCGCCAGAGCTTGCTGGGGGTGACGTCGTAAACCTTGCCCTTGTACGCGACCAGAGCCGGACGGCCTTCCTTGCCGTCCCCAAGCGCCAGCTCTTCAGCGCTGATCGTGCGGTAGCGTAGTTCAGTCATTTGGGCGCGGCCATTGTAGCAAGCCCTGGCCTGGGGCTGCGAACAAAAAAGGTTCTTCGCCAATCAGCGTGGAGAGAGAGCAGAAGGGGTGGACGTCCCCTGATTGATATGCTGAGAGTTCTCACACAAACGCATATCGGAGACGTCCGTGGAGCAGTTTACCTGCCTGTTCTCATACTTTGAAGGCTATCGGGTGCTTTCAGTGGAGGAAGCTGAAGGCAAGAAGGGCCGTGAATATGTATTCACGCTGGAGCCAGAGCCCGGTCGGGAACTGCTTTGCAGCCACTGCGGGGCAAGCTGCAGTGCGGTACATGACCGGGTGGAGCGCAGAGTTACTGATCTCCCGGTTTTCGGATATCCAGCCAGACTTCTTCTGCCGCGCCGGCGGGTGCTGTGCCCATCCTGCGGACCGCGGGTCGAGGCCCTCAGCTGGCTCGGTCCCAATGCCCGCTACACCAACAGGCTGGCAGAATACACAGCTAGCCTGCTTTCCGCAATGACGATTCAAGAGGCGTCTGGAATGCTGGGTCTGGACTGGAAGACCGTACGCGGTATCGACAAGGGCCGTCTGCAGCGTGACTTCGGCGCACTCGACATGCACGGAGTGAAGCTGCTGGCGATGGATGAGTTTGCGATTCACAAGGGCCACCGCTACGCCACGGTGATCATCGACTACGAGACTCGCCGGGTGCTGTGGATCGGCAAAGGCCGCACCAGGGCTGAACTGAGGCCCTTCTTTGAGGCCCTCAGCCCTGAGCAGCGTGTACAGATCCAGGCGGTGGCCATGGACATGAACGCGTCCTATGAACTGGAGGTGCAGAAGTTCTGCCCCCAGGCTGAGATCGTCTATGACCTCTATCACGTGGTCGCAAAGTACGGGCGCGAGGTGATCGGCCGGGTCAGGGTTGACGAGGCCAACAGGGTCCGCAGCGACAAGCCAGCCCGCAAGCTCATCAAAGGTTCTACCTGGCTGCTGCTGCGTAACCGGGAGAACGTCACCCGCGAGGCAGACAAGCTGCGGCTGGAAGAGGTCTTGAAGGCCAATGCTGCGCTGATGACCGTCTACGTGCTCAAGGACGACCTGAAGAACCTCTGGAAGCAGGCTGATGAGAAACAGGCCCGGTCTCTATGGGACAGCTGGCTGGAGCGGGCCATGGAAAGCGGCATCCAGGCCCTGGCCAAATTTGCCCGGCGTCTGGCACCCTACGTCGAAGGCATCGTCTCAAGCTGCCGCTGGAAACTAAACACCAGTGTGCTGGAAGGCATCAACAACCGCATCAAAGTCATCAAACGCATCGCCTATGGCTATCGCGACGACGAATACTTTTTCCTGAAGATCAAGGCCGCCTTCCCCGGTGTTGGGCGATGAACC
>JADZFO010000032.1 GCA_020849855.1 bacterium
CGGATACCGTCCGGACATCCCGGCCGCCGATAGCCGTACGGGGGCACTGATCTACGGGCCAAGGTTGATGAAACCCTGCGGGGCGGGAAAGTGACTCCACGTACCTCGTAAACATACAAGGGGCGGGATGAAATTCCCGCCCGGTGGCACCGATCTGCAATCGCTGGCTTAGGAGAAGAAGGGCGCGAATTCTATCGCGCCCCAACGGGAAATGCCGGCTAAAGCCGGCGCGCCGATGGGATGCGGCCAGGGTGGCCGCGCTCCAATTGAAAGCGGGGGATTGCGATGCGAGTAGCGGGTTGCCGGGCGACCTGTTTGCCGGGCGCACTCTGTGCGCCCCTACCCGGACGCCGGCACAGGGGCCGGCTGCGATGCGTATGCCGGAACGCCGGGCGCACTCTGTGCGCCCCTACCCGGACGCCGGCACGGGGGCCGGCGCTACTAAAAGCTCACATGGAACTCGGCGACGAAGCTGGTGTCCTCGTCGCGGCCATCGCTGACGTAATCGCCATACTTGCCGTGGCTCAGCTCCAGGCGCAGCTCGGCGATATCGCAAAGCTGGCGGCCGTACATCAGGGCATAGCGGTTTGTCGCATGGTCGACAAACTCGCTGCTGTGCTGATAGCCCAGGGCCCAGGTGTCCAGCTCGCCGGGGTTGTGCGCCAGCTCAAAGTTCCAGGCCGCCGGCTGGTCGCCCAGCTCGTCCGCATTGGCGTCCAGGTCGGCCGCGTCAAATGCCTGGGTCGCGCCGGTGTATTCCGCCAGCGCGTGCCAGCGGTTGGCATCCCAGTCGTACTGGCCAAAGACGTTGATGCCGGGCACGCGGCCGGAGACCGGGCTTTCCACCACGCCGAAATCGTGGTTGCCCAGGTGGCTGATATAGCCCAGGCTGAAACGGTGGCCGTCATGGCACTCGTCGGCCTCGCGCTTTGACACATCCCACCACAGGCAGTACTCGTCCAGCTTCTTGCGGCTGCTTTCATCGTCGTCCGGCAGCATGTTGCCGTAGACCTCAACGTCGGGGTTGACCAGCCAGGCGCTGAGCCCGTAGCGCTCCTGCTCCACGCCAATACCAATACCCTTGGCGGTGGTGATGCCAAGGTCGTTGGTCGCGCTGTAAGTCGGGAAGTAGCTGTTGGTATCGGCGAAGGGCAGCGCGATCTGGCCCATCTGGGCAAAGAAGCCATTGTCCGGGTGCTGATAGCGGCCCCAGGCCTCGTAGAGGGTCACGGTGTCGTCATCGTCGTCCACGTTAAGGCTGAAGTGTCCGCTCCAGCTGTCCTTGCAGGCAATGTCCCAGCCGAACTCGCCGTAGTAAAGATCGAAGTCCGAAACGCTACCCTGGCTCTCGCCGCCGCCGGTCTCGAACCACTGGCCCTGGAGCTGGAAGTCGCCGAACATCTTCACGTCCACGGCATCTTCATCCGGCTCCGGTTCCTCGCAATCCTCGCCGTCCTCGCCGGCTTCCGGATCCGCGGGCTTTTCAAGCTGGGCCAGGCGGGCCTCCAGCGCGGCGATGCGCGCCAGCAGCTCGCTGTCCCCTGTGGCCGCGGTATCCGCGGCGGCTGCCGCAGCAGCACTGTCCTGCCCCTCTGCCTGCGCCGGCTCGGCAGCCTGCGCCGCGGCAGGGATGAGCAAGGCGCCCAGCGCCGCTCCGGCCAGTATCCACTTCAGCTGTGAAGACCTGTTCATACTCCGCCCCGATGTGATGTTCTGTTTCCCGGTAACAGCCCGGGCCTTAAACCTGGAAGCGCTTCACCAGCGCATGCAGCTCGCCGCTGAGCTGTGAAAGGGAATCCGCATCGTCTGCAATCAGGCGGATCTCGCCCGCCTGGACTTCAGTGGCCGCGCTGACTCGCTCGGCGCTGCCGGCGTTCTCATCCGCCAGTTCGTTGACGGATTCCACCACCGACAGGACCTCCAGAGTGGAGGCGTTCATCTGCTGCGCCGCGGCACTGATGGCCTGGATTTTCACGTTGAGGGCATCGACTGCGCCAACGATCTGGCCCAGCAGGCGCGAGGCGTCAGTAACCGTCGCCGCCCCGCTGGCCACTTCGCTTTCGCTGCGCTGCATGGCCTACAGGGCGCTGCCCATTTCGTCCTCGATGCCCTGCACCAGGCTGGTTATCGAGCCGGCGGCGGTGTTGCTTTCCTCGGCCAGTTTGCGCACTTCCTCGGCCACCACCGCAAAGCCGCGCCCGGCGTCACCGGCGCGGGCCGCCTCAATGGCGGCGTTAAGGGCCAGCAGGTTGGTCTGGTCAGCGATGCCGGCAATGATGCTGATGAAATCGTTGATCCGGCTGGTCTTGCTGCCCAGGGACTGCACCATGGAGGCCGTGCGCTTCACGCTCAGGGCGGCCCGGTCGATCAGGGTGACGGCCTCGCCCGCGCTGGTCTGGCTCTCGCGGCCCTGGGCCGCGGCCTGTGAAGCGTAGACGGCGATTTCCTCAATGTCGCGGGCGACGGATTCCACTGCGGCGCTGTTCTGGGTCAGGCACTCCTGGGCGCCGCCGGCCGAGCGCTGCATGCGGGCCGAGCTGCCCTGCAGGACGCCCAGCACGCGGCTTACTTCCGAGAGCTGCTGATGCGCTTCAGCGGAGGTGCCGGCAAGATGGCCCGAGGTGAGGGCCAGCCTTTCGGCCGCGGAGATCAGGCGCTGGATCAGCTGGGCGAGCCGCTCGGCCGTGCTGTCCGCCGCCAGGGCAATGCGTGTCAGTTCGTCCTGGCGGTTGATGCGCCTGTCACCGCTGAGGCAGCGCACCCGCAGGTCGCCGCTGCTCATGCTTTCCAGCGCGGAGACGATGCTCTGGACCTGGCGCGAGAGGCTGCGCGTGATGGTCAGGGCCATCAGCAGGCTGAGGACAAAGGCGAAGGCCATGGTCAGCAGCTGCAGCAGGGCCACCTTGCGGCCCAGGCTGGCTTCGGCCTGCATGCCGGTTTCAAGCTGGCGCAGGTTGCCGGCCTCGATCTCGCCGACAATCGACACCACCGCGCCGAGCAGTTCATCCACCCGCTGCTTGATCGGCCGCAGTTCCTCGATGGAATGGCCGGCTGCCAGTGCCGGGATGAGCTGTTCGTCGAGCACGCTGTTCAGCTCGTCGTCGGACTGCTCCATGCGCTCCATCGCTTCGCGTTCCTCGGCGCTCTCCAGCACCGCGACCAGTCTCGCGCTGCAATCCTCGTGCAGCTCCTCGAGCTGGGCAAACTGGTCCAGCTCGGCGATGCTGCCCTTGATGATGGCCGCACTGATGATCGGTTCATGGCGCAGGGTGAGGTACTGGAACTCGCGGGCCGTCTCCAGCTTGAGGGCCAGGCTGCGGCTGCGCTGCACCGCCTGGTCCTTGGCCTGGTTGAAGAAATACAGAGCTGCGTTGGCGCCCAGCAGCAGCAGGATCAGTACTGCAAAGCTCGCCATCAGCCGTTGTGTGAAAGTCATTTGCATTGCGGGCTCCCAATGGTCCTGGCAGCAGGCCTCAGACCTTGAAACGCTGGATGATCAGCTGCAGATCCTGTGAGAGCTGCGCCAGGGCGCCGGCGCTGGCGGAGATCTGCTGCATGCTGGCGGTCTGCTCCTCGGTGGCCGCGCCGACCTCCTCGCAGGAGGCGGAGTTCTGCTCCGCCACGGCGCTGAGGGACTGCATAGAGTTCACCACCTCGCCGGTGCTGGAGGCGATCTTCTCGGCGGCGGTGTTGATGGCCTGGACCTTGGAGCTGACCTCCTCGATGCCCCGGACCATCCGGCTGAGCACTTCGCTGGTGCCCAGCACGGACTGCACGCCCGCGCCGACCTCTTCGTCGCTGCGCTCCATCAGGCTGAGCGTGCTGTTCATCTCATGCTCAATGCCCTGGACCAGGCGCGTGATGTTCACGGCGGCGCTGTTGCTTTCCTCGGCCAGTTTGCGCACTTCCTCGGCCACGACGGCGAAGCCGCGCCCGGCGTCACCGGCGCGGGCGGCCTCGATTGCCGCGTTAAGGGCCAGCAGGTTGGTCTGGTCGGCGATGCCGGTAATGATGCTGATGAAGTCGCCGATCTGGCGGGTCTTTTCGCCCAGTGTGTGGACGACCTTGGTGGTGCTCTGCAGGTTTGTCGCGGCCCGGGTGATGACGTCCACGGCCTCATCCGCATTGCGGCGGCCTTCCTGGCCTTCGTTCACGGCTTTCTCTGCAAAGCTGGCGACTTCGGTTATGTCGCCAACGACGAGGCGCACAAAGCTGTTCGCCGACTCCAGGTTGCCCTGGGCATAGCTGATGCTGCTTGTGGTTTCCTGGGCCCCGCGGGCCACGTCCTGCACAGTGGCGCTGACCTGCTGCACCGCGCGGCTGGTCTCATCGGCGCCGGCCGCCAGTTCCTGGCTGGCGCTGGAGACCTGCACGACAGCTTCCTCGACCTGCTGGATCAGGCGCTTGGTGTTGTTCTTCATCTCGATGAAGGACTCGTTCATGCGCCCGATCTCGTCGCTGGCCTTCATGTGCGGCAGGATGATGGTGAAGTCGCCCTCGCTCATCAGCTGCGCGGCCGAGGCCAGCTTGCGCAGCGGGCCGGCGACGCGCACGCCGATCAGCCAGCCGACCAGCCCGATAAGCAGGCTGGACGCGCCCAGCAGTGTCAGCAGCAGGCTGCGGGTATGGAAGACCGCCGCCGAGAACTCCTGGCGCGGTATGCTCAGCAGCACGCCCCAGTTCATGCCCGGGAAGCCCAGCGCGCCGCGCAGGTGGGCGAAGCCCGAGACATCCTCGCGGCCGTCCACCGGGTCGCGGTTGATCATGGCGCCGCTTTCGCCCTGGGACAGCTTCTGCGCGGCAACATGGCCTTCATCCAGCAGGTTGACCTTGAACAGGGTGTTCTCCAGGTCACGCTGGAACTCCTCTGTCTTGCTGTCGAGCGGGTCGTAGGACACCAGCAGGCGTCCCTCACCGTCCAGCAGGTACATCTCAACGCCGGCATGGCCCTCGGCCTTCATCTGCTGATAGGCGGAGACAAAGAAGTCCTCCACCAGGCTGAAGCGGGCGCGGTTGCTCCAGACGGCGATGGTGCGGCCCTGTGCATCCTTGACCGGCGCGGAGAATCCAAGCGCCAGGCCTGTGTCGCCGGGATAGGCCCGCTTGACATCCTCATCGATCTGCACGTCCTCCACGAATGTGCCATCGGCCGTATCGTTGCCGGGGGCCGCGTAAGGCATGCTGTTGTAGAAGTCGCCGCTCATGCAGGCCTTGAACCAGGGCGCCTGGGCGTAGTTCTGCTGATATACAAATGAACTGTCAATGTCCTGGCCGCTGTTGTCCTTTGAGTTCACCGCGATGACGCGGCCCGAAGTGTCGACCAGGATGCTGAGGAAATAGAAGTCGTAGGCATCGTTGTACTGGTTCATCACGCGGGTGATGGCATTGGCCGAGGGCTCGCTCTGGTACCAGGAAGACTGGTCCTGGATCACCGAGTTGAAGCCGAAGGCCTGCACATCGCCATAGCGTTCGAAGAGGTTGCGGTCGATCTTGTCGGCCAGCTGGACCGCGGCGGTCTGCATTCCGCTCAGGCCGCTGTGCTCGATTTCCTGCGTGGATTGGAAGGCCACTGCGGCAATCAGCGCCGCCGGCGGCACCCCAAAGAGCAGCAGCAGCGCGGCCAGCTTTGTACCGACACCAAGCTTGATGGTCACAACATGCCCCTATAACTGAGTTCGCCCCTGCTATTTCGGCAAGAAAACAGTCATTCTTGAAGGGTCTTGCTCAAGACTTGAATCTCTATGGCATTTTCCTATTCTGTCTGGAATGAACTGCGTTAGCTGTTTAAATGAAGTGAGCCATCGATTCTGGTGCAGCCATTGGGCACACTTCAGCTCCGGACGGCTGCTGAAAGGCTGCCCGGAAACCACAGTCCGAACTGAGTGCCTGTAAACCAGGTCTGGGCTAAGCACTTGTTTCCTGCAGATTCAGCGCCAGGCACTCCACAATTGCACAGAAGTGCCGATGCAGTATCTGAACAAAGAGAGTGTGTACCCGACTGCACCTCTTGTGGCTGCATGCCTGTCCGTATACTGCTCCATTCACTTGAACAGGTGGCAAAGTCTCAGGAGGTCGATTTGAGCATTGTCTTCAGCTCCGAGCCCGCCGGGGAGCGCTCCGAAGGGCCGCGGGCCCTGATCATTGATGATTCGATGCTGTTCAGGCGCAGCATGGCCCGCCTGCTTGAATCTGAGGGCCTGCGGGTGGCGGGCAATGCCCCCGGCGGCGTGCTGGGCGCTGAACTGGCCATCAGTCTGAGGCCGGATCTGATAATGGTCGACCACAACATGCCGGATATGAATGGCGTACAAACCCTGAAGGTCATCCGCGACGCCGGGGTGAAGTCCAGGGTCATCGTCTGCACCTCAGAGATCACGCTTGAGTCCAGCCAGGACTACGCCCTGCTTGGCGCCGATGCGATCTTTATAAAGCCCATCCCCCTGCATGCCTTTCGCCGCGTCCTGCGTAACGCCTTCAGGCTTGAAGCCGAGGCCAGCGAAAAGCACAATGATGGCTACAGCTCCGCCGGCGGTGGCTAGAAGGGAGGGAGGCTAGAACAGGCCCAGCTGCACCGCCTGGCGCGCGCGGTCGCGGCTTTCCCGCCGCGCCTCCTCCAGTCCGGCGAGGATCTCCCGTGCACGCAGAACCACACTTTCAGGCAGACCGGCCAGCGCGGCGACATCAATGCCGAAACTGTCCGAGGCCGCGCCAGCGATAACCCTGTAGGTAAAGACAAAGCTGCCGGCATCGCTCTGGCCCTCCCGCAGCACCTCCACCTGGTGGTTCGCGCAGCGCGGCAGCACCAGGGGCAGGTCCGTCAGTTCGAAAAAGTGCGTGGCGAATAAGGTCAGCGGCCGCGCGCTGTGCTCATGCAGGAACTCCAGCACGGCCTTGGCGATCGAGATGCCGTCGTAGGTGCTGGTGCCGCGGCCGACCTCATCCAGGATCACCAGGCTGCCGGGGCCGCAGGTGGCCAGGATCTCCGCCGTCTCCAGCATCTCGACCATGAAGGTGCTGTGACCGCGGGCGAGCTGGTCCTGGGCGCCGACGCGGGTATAGATGCGGCGCAGCAGCGGCAGACGCGCGCTTTCCGCCGGCACGAAGGAGCCGCACTGGGCCAGCAGGCAGAGCAGGGCCACCATCCTCAGGTAGCTGCTCTTGCCGCCCATGTTTGGCCCGGTCAGCAGCATCACCTGCTGGCGCTCGCTGTCCAGATAGCAGTCGTTTGGCGTGTAGTAGCGGCTGCCGAGCTGGGCCTCGATCAGAGGATGGCGGCCGTTGACGATTTCGAGAACGGCAGATGATGAGGCGGGCTCCTTGCCTTCTTGTTCGCGTCCTGAGTCCTGTGTCCTGAGTCCTGAAGAGCTGTCGGTGGCAGCATCTTCATTCCCTGCCTTCAGCATGGTCGCGCTCGTCCGAGCCGGATTGCCTGCCTCGTGGGAACTGGTCTCCGATCCAGGACTCAGGACTCGGGACTCAGGACTCTCCAGCGGGACTCGGGACTCAGGACTCTCGTCACAGGCAAGCATTGGCCTGACCCACGATCCTTCCCTTGCAACAATTGCGAAACTAACCAGCACATCCGCCTCCGCAGCCGCCTGCATCGCCTGGGCGATCGGGCCGGAGTGCTCGAGGGTCTGCTGGCAGAGGCTTTCAAAGATCTCGCGCTCGCGGGCCAGCAGGCGGCCACCGGAGTCCCGGGCATCGGCCTCGCGGGCCTGCAGCTCCGGCGTCACAAAGCGCTCGGCATTCACCAAAGTCTGGCGGCGCTGATAGTCCGCCGGCACCTGGGCCAGCGAGCCCTTGCCAATCTCGATGAACCAGCCGAAGGCATCGGTATGCTTGACCTTCAGGGTGCGGATCCCGCTGCGCTCGCGCTGGGCCGCCTCGTAATCGCGAAACCACTGCGCGCCGCCGCCGGCCAGGGCCCGCAGCTCGTCCACCCGGCTATCCACCCCGCTGCGGATCACATTGCCCTCGGAGGGGCGCAGGGGCGGGTCATCGCTGAGGCTGTGGCTGAGCAGCGCCCCCAGTGCCTCGAAGTCGCCGATCTGCGCGCCCAGGCTTTGCAGGAAGGCGGACCCGCAGGCGCGCAGCAGACCGCCCAGCTCGCCCAGCGGCGCCAGCGAATCAGCCAGCGCGCGCAGCTCCTTGGGATTGGAGCGCCCGAGGCTCAGGCGGCCGAGGATGCGCTCAAGGTCCTGCAGGCGGGCGAGCTGCGGCTCGATCTGTTGGCCCAGACCGCGGCTGGCCAGCAGCTCCTCGATGGCCGCGTGCCGCGCTTCAATCTCCTCGCGGCGGCTGAAGGGCGAGGCCAGCAGACGCCGCAGGCGGCGCTTGCCGGGGGCGGTGCGCTGACGGCAGAGCAGCTCAAAGAGGCTGGCCGGCCCGGCGCCCGCGCCCTCATCCCCGCCCGGCAGCACGTTCAGGTGCGCCAGGGTGCGCGGGTCCAGCTGCAAGAAGCCCTCCAGGGGCTGCAGCCGCGGATAGAGCTTCAGCTCGCCAACCTTGAAGGTTTCGCGCAGATAGCGCGCGGTGGCGAAGAGCGCGGCCTGCGCCGCGGGCCTGCCGTCAAGGCCGAAGGCGGCCAGCGAACTTAGCCTGAAGTAGCGCAGCAGATAGCCCTCGCAGTCGGCCTCCGGTGGCAGGGACTCATAGCTGTGCAGGGCCGGCTGGATCAGCGCGCTGGACAGGCCGGAGCGCAGCAGGGCCATGAAGCCCTCATCCGCGCGCAGGCCCGCCGGCAGCAGGATCTCCGCCGGCCGGGCGCGCAGCAGGATTTCGACGATTCTTTGCAGGGCTGGGTCTTGACCCAGCCTGGCTGTCGTGGGCGGGTCAGCTCCCGGCCTGAGGGCTGCGGGCGGGTCAGGACCCGCCCCTACTTCATAGAGCTCCACCTGCCCGCCGGAACTTTCCAGCAGGGCTGCGCTATAGACCGGGCTGGCGGCGGAGCCGCGGATGGCCACCGCGCCAAGGTAGTTCCCGCGGTCCTCGGCCAGGTACTCGTCCTCGACCAGGGTGCCGGCGGTGATCAGCCGCGTCACCGCGCGCTCCACAAGGCCTTTGGCCTCGGAGGCGTCCTCGGTCTGCTCGCAGATTGCCAGCACCTCGCCGGCGGCGACGAGGCGCTTGATGTAGCGCGCGGCGGAGTGGTGCGGCACGCCGCACATCGCCACCTTGTAATCCTTGGCGCAGCCGCGGGCGGTGAGGGTCAGGCCCAGCAGGCGCGAGACCTTCACCGCATCAGGGCCGAACATCTCATAGAAATCGCCCAGGCGGTAGAGCAGCAGGGCCTGCGGGTACTGCTGCTTGATCTCCACATACTGGCGGAAGAGCGGCGTGAGGGCCGGCAGGTCGATGGCCGTGCCAAGCGGATCTAGCGGAAAGTCCTCATGCACGCCGGGGGGGAGATTCACCCGGGGATTATATGAGGCGGGGCGGTGCTTCAGGAGCTTTGACCGAGCTTCGTCTTTAGTGCATCAAGCAGCAGCGCTGCAAACCCGGCTGCTTCTTCCGCCTCGGAGTCGGAAGCATCCAGGCTGCCTTCATACTCGTCACGGTTGCGCTTGCGCCGCAGCGACTGGGCATAGGCAAGCTCGGCAGGCTGAGCGTGCAGTGTTGCCGGGAGGGTCTCCAGTGTAAGGAAGTGCTGACGCGGTCCGTTGACCACTCGGTAATCGTTGAGCCGCAACGCAGCCTTTGCGCAGGCCAGTACACACTGATAGGCGTTGACAATCCTTGACTCGGGGCTAAGCTGTTCCAGCCGCGCATCTGACAGGCGCCGGCCAGCCATGCGCAGCAGGCTGTCGATTTCCTCAGGCGAGTGGGCCAGCGGTTCCAGCTCGCCGGCTGCCTCCATCTCCTCAAGTCGCGTCGATCTCGCCAAGGAGCATTATCTTAGGCCCTGAATGGGCCGTGTAAGGGAAGCCGCGGCCAAGCGCGATCTTCTTCCAGTACTCCGCGGGCTTGTAGACACTGGCATTTACTTCGCGGCCCAGGACCTGCTGCAGGGGCTCCAGGGCTTCGGCCAGCTGCATGCTGCCGGCGCGCCCGACAACCATCACATCCACGTCGCTGTGCGGCCGCGGCTGGCCGGAGGCCATGCTGCCATAAACATAGGCAAGCTCAATCAGTGGAGCCAGCGGCTCCAGCGCTCCGGCCAGCACATCCCTGAGCCCCGCCGTCTTGCGCATTATGCTGCGCAGTTCCGGCGCGATCGGGCAGCGCGGATCGAGCCTGAAAAGCCTCAGCCGACCCAGGCGGCGCGAAGCCAGCACCCCCAGCTGCTCCAGCAGATCCAGCTCGCTCAGCACACCGGCGGAGTCCAGCCCGCAGCGGCGGGCCAGCTCGCGGCCGTGCAGCTCGGCCTCGGGCGCCATGACCAGTGCGGCCAGCACGGCGGCCCTGGTGCGCGAAAACATAGCCTCTGCGAGCTGCATTGCAGAGATAATATCATCATATGATGAGAATTACTCTACATTGCAGCTGGCCGCTATGTCTGCGCTCCTTGCCGGGCGGACTCTGTCCGCCCCTACCTGACAAGGCGGACGCAAGCCGCCTGCCGGGTTTCTTGCTGGCTTGGTGCTACATTCTCAGCAGGCCATAGTGCAAAGATGCAGACTGACACTGGAAGAAGACGACAAGGGCAGACGGGCGCGGAGCTTTCTTCTGCGATGGGCGAGGTGTCTCTAGAGTCTGCGAGTTTGTCCTCCGCTCAACCTCCAAACGCTGGCCCCGAGCACGGCGCGGGCGCACTGGAACGGCTGCAGCGCCAGTTCGCACTCGACGATCGACGCGATATAGCGGCCGTCTTCGCGGGCGGGGCCATCGCCGGCCTCATCGTGGGTGCTTTCCTGCATTTCTTCATCGGGGCCGCATTTGAAGATAGCGCAACGTCTTGGACACTGCCAATTCTGGTCTTCTACTTCGCCGTGCCCGTGATCGCCGCCGTTTCCTCCTGGCACTTGTTCACGCGCCTGCGGCAGCGCTACTGCGATTACTTCATGCATGTGTTTGATCGTGGCTGCGTAATGCAGTTGCTGATCGAGCATGAGACGCCGCTGGACTGGCCGCGCTGGGGCGGGCTCAATCGGGGTCCCACTGGCTTGTGGCAGTTGTTGAACACTGACCTCAGACGCCAGCTTGATGCAAGCAGTTTCAGTGGCCGTATGCGCCTGTTCATCCGGGACTTTCGCCCGGCCATGTTGCCTGCTCCGGTAGAAGCCACCTACCCGATGTTTCCGCTGTCAACGCTGCGATCCATACTTGGGGCCACTGGCTGCCTGGGCTGTCTGTTTCTGCCATTTATCCCCATTGCCACAGTCTTGCTGATTTCAGGCGAAGTCATCGACTGCGCCTGCCGCGCAGGAATGCGCAGTGCTCTGCTGCGCTTCTTCTCCTGATCGTCAAAGAGCGGCTTGGGCTACAAATGGAATGAGTGCTAGCCGATCGGGTCCTCGACCTGGAAGTTCATGTCATAGCGGCTGACCATGCCTTCCTCGTCGGTGACCCAGAGCGTCGCGTTGTAGGGCACGTACTTCTGGTCGTAGTCCCAGCTGACGATCGGGTTTGGCCCGTCGTACTCGCAGAAGCCGTCGCCGTTGAGGTCCCACTCATAGTTCACGATGCCAAAGGGCGCGCCGGTGTCCACGCCGTCGGGGTCATAGGCCCCCCGCGGGTTGGGATAGGCCGGCGGCTCCGGCGCGTAGTAGGTGGCGTCGAAGTTCACCGTATAGGGCCCCGGGTTGTCGACCGCGAACCACAGCGGCCCGGCCTGGAAGTGCGCGGCCGGCGCCTGCGGCCCTTCCTCGCAGCCGATATGCGTGCTGTAGATATCGAAATCGGCGTTGAAGAGCTCCCAGGTTTCATCAAAGAGGCTGATGCCCAGGATCTTGCCGTAAAGGAAGAACTCACTGGCGAAGCCGCCGGTCAGGTTCACATTGGCGCAGAAGGGGCCATTGCTGATGTCGTAGTTCCCGTCCAGGTGGCCCTTGAGGTAAGGCTTCAGCTTCACCCCGCCGCCGATGGAGCCATAGAGCTCCAGCGCGAACTCCGGCCGCAGGTAGACCTCCATATCGGCTGTGCCGGTGACCCGCAGCTCCGGCGGGATCGGGTTGAAGATATCGTCCAGCTCGGCCACCGTGCTCCAGCCGTCGTCCTCGTGGTACTTCACGCCCAGGCGCACGGTGTAATCCAGGTTGAAGCCGCTGCGGGCGTGGCAATCCACGCCGGCCGAGCCGGTGATGCCGCCATAGACATCAATCTTGCCGGCCAGCCAGACGGGCACCGGGCCGACCATGAAGTAGTAGTCCTTGCGCAGGCTGTAGAGCTTGGTCTCCTTCTCGAAGCCCTCGTACCAGTGGCCGTCGACCAGCAGCTCCATGTTGGCCGTCAGGTTGCCGGCAGCGATGGCGTGGAAGGAGTTGAGGTCATATGGCACGCCAAGGAAGGTGTCGAAATCAGCGTCGATATCAAAGCTGGGGCCGAAGCTGAAGTTGGCCTGGGGCAGGCTGACCTTGAAGAAGTTCTCGCCGGATTGGGTGTTGTAAAGCACCGTGCCGTCCAGGTTGAAGGAGATCAGGCTGTCATCAGAGACCGAGCGGCGCAAAGCGCCCGGGGCAGCCGAGGCGCCCCTGCCCAGCGCCATTCCGATGCCCGAGCAGCCGGTGTGCTCAAGGCCCGGGCGCAGGTCGGTGATCGCCGCGCCAGTGAAGTCGAGGCCGCTGCGGGTCAGGCCGCCCTTGAGGAAGACCTCGCCCATTGAAACATCGTCCTGCGTCTCGATAGTTAACATCCCGAGGTCATCGCTGACAAAGGTGACCCGTCTGAGGAACCCGCCCTCGGCCTGGCCGTTGACCGGGTTGTACAGGAAACCTACAAGGATGTCACCTTCGTTGATGTCCTGGCTGGCGGAATGATCGCGGATGAGGAAGAAGGAACCTTCATGCTCGAGCAGTTCGAACTCGCTACTGTAAGTCGGGTCGCTCTTGTTACCGTCAACGATGCGCACATTCGGCGCGACGATGACCACAGACGGACCGTCATACTGGCTTGGCGTGCCCTCGCTCTCCGGCGCGGCCGTCGCGTCCACCGGGCGGACCCAGTAGATCTCGCCCTCGGCCGGCGGCAGGCTTAAGGGGAAATCAAAGGCGATGCGCTCACTGGCCGTGTTGAAGCCGGCGGCGCTGAAGGGCAGGCTGCCGATGGGGCTCAGCTCCGAGGCCGCGTCGTTGGCGTCCGGCAGCTGCGCGACATCCGTGCCCTGGTAGACATTGAAGGCGGTCACCTTGCGGCGGAAGTTGAAGCCGATGGCCGCCAGGTCCTGCACGCTGATGGTGCCGTCCTGGTTGCCGTCCACCACTGCGAGCGCGGAGGTCGGCGGGAACTGGCCACCCTCGGCCAGCGCGCCGAAATTCAGGCCGATGGGCGTGAGGTCGGCGACGGCTACCTGGCCGTCCTGGTTATAGTCGCCGGCGCAGGCATAAAGCCAGTGCAGGTTGAGCTGTTCTTCCTCCAGCATCAGCGGGGCCTGGCTGCCGTTGCCGCTGGGGGCGGCGCTGCTGATGCGGGTTTGCGGCGCCGGGCGGCGGGCAAAGAGCACGCGCGCCACAGCACCCGAGCCGCTGAAGCCGCGGGTATCCGCGCTGAGCGTGCGCTTCAGCACCTGGCCGTGCTGCACTGCCCCGCGGTCGCTGAGAAGGGCCAGCTCCAGCAGCTTATCGGACGCGCCGAGCCTGCCAGTTGCCGCGGCCGCCAGCGGGCTGTACTGCTCCGCGTCGTAGTCCAGCTCGAAGTAGAGCGCGCGCAGGTCCAGCGCCGACTGCGCCCGGACTTCCAGCGCGAAGACATCACGGCCCTGCGCGGAAAGCTCCGCCTCTGTCGCTGGCGCCTCCCGCAGCTCAAAGCCGGCCACCCGGCTGCCGGGCAGCAGGCTGGCGCCGTCCACTTCGAGGGTGAAGGAGCCGTAGCGGGCGCTGAAGGCCGGGGCGGCGGCGCCGGGCAGGGGACTGAGGGCCGGAGCCGCCGGCTTCAGGGCGGCGCCCTCTGCCTGTTCCAGCGCGCTGCGCTGCCCGGCGGAGCCGCAGCCCGCCAGAGCCAGTATGGCCAGCAGGGCCAGGATGCGTTTGACAGCGGCGTTCATAGGCTCCCCAGGTGCGCAGACTGCGCACCGCCTAGTTTAACCAGCCGCCGGGCGCATTAAACAGATTCTCAGCGAATCAGCCTCTGCGCGCCGCGAAGACCCGGCGCCGGGTAAGGCCGGGCCTAGAATCAGGGCATGTCGATCATGCGCGAGGAGTACGGCTTTGACTTCGGCTCGCAGGCCGAGGCCTATGCGCAGTTCCGCCCGCCCTATCCGCCGCGGCTCTTCGAGGAGCTGGCCGCCCGCGGCGTCGGCCTGACCGGCCAGCGCATCCTGGACGCTGGCTCCGGCACCGGCCTTGTCAGCCTTGAGCTGGCCCGCCGCGGCTGCGCTGTGAGCGCGCTGGATGTCTCGGCGCAGCAACTGGCCAAGCAGCGCGAGCTGGCGGCAAGCGAAGGCCTTAGTATCGAGACCTTTGAGGCCGGCTTTGAGCACAGCGGCCTGCCGGCGCAAAGCTTCGACTGCATCAGCGCTGCCACCTGCTGGCACTACTTCGAGCCTGCTGCCGCCGCGCGCGAGACCCGCCGGCTGCTGCGCCCCGGCGGCAGGCTGGCGGTGATCTATATCGTCTGGCTGCCGGTGGAAGGCTCGCTGGCCCAGCGCACGGAAGAACTGATCCTGAAGCACAACCCGGCCTGGACACTGGCTGGCCTGCTGGGCCTGCCGAACCGCGTGATCAGCGAGCTGACCGCAGCGCAGCTCGGCCCGCTGGATATCGTTAGCTTTGACCACCCGGTCCGCTTCAGCCCGGGGCAGTGGATCGGCCGCATGCAGAGCTGCGGCGGAGCCGGCGCAGGCGGCATGGACAGCGCGGCATGGGCCGCCTTCAGCAGAGAGCTGGCCGCCCTGCTGGCGCGGGACTACCCGCAGGGCGCGGAGATCCCGCACCGCAGCTTTGCCGCCGTGCTGACGCTGGACGCTTCAGAGCCCGCTGGCGACTAGTCCGCGGACCACAGCAGCAGCTCATCGCTGGTCCAGAGCAGCAGACCGTCCTGCTCACCCTGCGGCAGCACTTCGATCAGCCGCACTTTTTGAGGCAGGCCTGAGTCATAGAAGCAGCGGCCGTCAAGGTGGAAGATCAGCAGCCGCGCCTGGCGCCCTTCGCCCCAGGGCTGCAGCACCGCGATGGCGCTGCCCTGGCTGCGCCGCAGGGCGCAGGCCTGCAGCTCCTGCGCTGGCATGGTCTCGCGCCCGCCATAGTCCAGTCGCCGCAGCCGGCCCCCCGGGTTGTCGATCCAGGACTCGCCGTCCAGCAGCAGCTCAGTGGCGCTGTCGGCGTCCAGCTGCACCGCGGCGCTCGGGCGGCCGAGGTAGGTGTGCGCCAGCAGCGGCCCGGCGATGGGATAAGCATTCGGCCGCGCGTAGAAGAGCTGCAGGGGCTTGTCCGCCTCGCCCTCGGCCCAGGGCACGCGCGCGGCGGCCTGGCCGGCCAGGCTGTCCTGGGTGCGCCAGCAGACGATCTCGCTGGCCCCGTCGCCATCCGCATCACACAGCGGCCCGAAGCCGTGGTCTTTCCAGAGCTCAAAGCGGCCGTGCTCGCTGCCCCCGGGCTGGTAGACCACCATATCGCCGCTGTCCTCCAGCAGCCAGATCAGCTCGCCGCCGCGGCCATCGCCGCCCATAACGTTCGGCCGAATGTCCGCCAGGGGCAGGGCCTTGAAGGTCTGCAGGCGCTGGCCCAGCACCGTATACAGATAAGTCTCGCCGGCCGCAGGGCTGTAGTACAGAATCTCGGCGCGGCGGTCGCGGTCGCTGTCCGGGCCGCGCAGGCAGAGCTTCAGGCCCGCTGCAGCGGGGTCCGGCTTGCCCAGCTGGCCGCGGCCAGTGTTGCCGGCAAAGCGCAAAAGGCCCGGGCGGCGGGCCTGGGTCACCAGCACCTCGCTGCTGCCGTCGCCGTCAAAGTCGCCCAGCGCGTGGCTGTGCAGGGCCTCAGGGCCCAGGCCGCTTAGCAGCAGCTCTGTGTTCAGCGCGTTGTCCATGGCCGGCTCGGGCATGTTCTGCGCGGGGGCTTTGGAGGGGCGGCGCGGCGCGGCCTGACGCTGCACTTCCAGCGCCGGGCGCTCCTGGGCCTGCTGCAGAGAGCGATCGTGCTGCGAGCGGGAGATAGCAATGCTGCCCAGCAGCAGGACAAGACCCGCGCAGGCATAGGCCAGGATCCACAGCAGGTCGTGCGAGGGCAGAGGGGCAGCAGACTGCTGCGATTCAGAACTTCGCCGCGGCGGCGGAATGATGAGCACCGGACCCACTGCCGCTGACTATAGCGCAGCTTGATCCGCCGGGGCCCAGCAGTACGCACGGCCGGCGCTGGCTGCTTTGCTGCCGTGGATTCTGTGTTTTGCTGCTTTGGAGTTCTGGTCCTTTTGGTGTCTTTGGTGCTTTGGTGGTAAGAACTCTTCCCTCAGACCAGCTTCACGATCTTCCGCTTGCCCACCTGCAGGGTAATGCCGGCTGCCGCGCTGAGCGTCGTCAGCGGGTCTGGCTGCACCGTGCCGTTGATCTTCACCCCGCCCTGCTCGATCAGCCTGCGCATGGGCAGGAATCAAGATCCAGATTCAACCACAAAGGCACAAAGACACTAAGAAATCCGAAGAATTGATCCCTGCGTATCAAGTCTCACAGGATCAATCGCTTGATGCCGTCCTTTACCAGGGGTACGTTGAAGTTGATCAGCAGGCCAAGTCGCTTCTGGGTCAGCTTCATGTATGTGAGCAGCTGAGCTTCGTGCAAAGGTATCAGTTTCTCGACAGCCTTGACTTCGATAATGACCTGGTCTTCGACCAGCAGGTCAATTCTGAAGCCGGCCTCGATCTCCTGTCCGGCGTAGAAGACGGGTACCACAACCTGCGAAAGGAGGCGAATTCCTCGGTTGCGCAGCTCAATGAGCAGGCAGCTTTCGTAAACGCTTTCCAGCAATCCGGGGCCCAGGGTGCTGTGAACAACAAGGGCGGCGTCAACAATGATCGCCGAAAGCTCGTCGGTCCTCGGCGGCAGCGGACTGGCCTCTGTCATTGTCTCGCTCCGGTTACTTTGTGTCTTTGTGCCTTTGTGGTAAGAACTCTTTTCCCCTCAGACCAGCTTCACGATCTTCCGCTTGCCCACCTGCAGAATCGCCTCACCACTATGGAAGTAGACCAGGAACTTGTCAGATACAACTTCGCCGTTGAGCTTTACAGCGCCTTGCTCAATAAGTCTGCGCGCTTCGCTCTTGCTTGGGGCTAGCCCTAGCAACTCTATCAGAACCCCGAGTTGAAGAGTAACTGCTCCGGTCTTTTCCTCGCGCTCTGTGAGGAGGGAATTGACTTCAACAACTTGAATGTCATCTGCGGCAAAGACTTTTTCCTGCACCGTGCGGCGGAAGTGCTCCTGGGCGCTGTCCGCCACCTCGCGGCCGTGGTAGAGCTCGGTGATGCTGTGCGCGATCCACTTCTTCACCGCCATCGGGTCGGAGCTGATCCGCGCGCGCTGGGCCGCCTTCTCGCTTTCGGGCTTCTCCACCGCGATCTGGATGTAGTGCTCCAGCATCGCATCGCTGATGCGCATGATCTTGCCGAACATGTCCTCCGGCGCGTCCAGCACGTCCACGGTGTTGCCCCAGGACTTGCTCATCTTGCGCCCGTCGGTGCCCATCAGCAGCGGCACCGTCAGCATTACATGCGGGCCCTTGATGCGCCGGCCGGTTTCCGGCCGGGCGGCAAAGAGCGGGTGCTCGCCCCATTCGCCGTCCTTGCTTTGCGGCTTGCTCTTGCGCTGGAAGTGCTCCTGCAGCACGCGCCCGGCCAGCAGGTTGAAGTGCTGGTCATAGCCGCCAACCTGGACATCGCAGTTCAGGGCATAAGCGTCGTAGCCCTGCATGATGCTGTAAAGCAGCTCATGCGCGCGCAGGCCCTCGCCCTCCTCCAGGCGGTCGCGGAAGTCCTGGCGCGCCAGGATCTGCTTCACCGGGAACTGGCCCAGCAGCTCGGCAATCTGGGCGAAGCCCAGCTTTTCCAGCCACTCGCCGTTATAGCGGATCTCGGTCTGGACGGGGTCCAGCAGGCGGTGGGCCTGGCCGGTGTAGAAGCGGCTCAGCTCCAGCACCTTCTCATGGGTCAGTTGCTCGCGCTCCTTGCTCTGGCCGGTGGGGTCGCCGATCATCGCGGTGTAGTCGCCGATCAGGAAGATCACCTTATGCCCGAGGCGCTGGATCCGGCGCAGGCGCACGACCGGGACCATGTGCCCGATGTGCAGGCTGGTGCGCGTGGGGTCGGCGCCGATATAGGCGCGCAGCTGCCAGTCGGCCACGCCCTTGTCGCGCAGCTTCGCCGAAAGCTCAAGCTTGGCCTTCAGCTCGGCGCGCATCTGCGCGCGGATGCCGCCCGCCGGCACACCCTCCGCCTCATCGGCGAAGTAGGCGCCCTCGAAGAGGTAGTCGAGCTGCTGCTCGATGCTCCAGTTGTCCATCTGGCTTGCCGTGTCCATCGCGCAGGAATTGTAGCGAGCGGCTAACATTCAGGCATGATCTTCATGGTTCAGCTACTGCTGATGGGCGGCGTCTGGGGCATTGCGGCTGTCGTCGCCGACGTTGGTGAAACCCGCATGCTGCAGAACATCGGTGCAGGTCTGGCCAACGCCTTGCTTGTTGGCTGGGCACTGGGCCTGGTCATCCCACGGAGCTGGTCAGAGCTGGAACCTGTGTGGCTGGCCGTCGTTGTGGCTGAGGCAATCAGTTTTGGTGCCACCCTGCTGCTGGGACAGCTGATTTCCCGGCTGGCCTACGTGGTTGATAACCGCCAGGCCTGGGTCATGTCGCTGACGGCAGCCTGCGGCTATGTGCTGCTGGACTTGTTCTGGCGCTGGGCCGTGAGCATGTAGCTTCCCTGCAGCTTGAGTAAACTGCGCGCCTGGATCGGCCATTGTCTGCGGCGCATTACCTGTTCAAACAAAGGGGCCGGATTGCTCCGGCCCCCTGGGACTTCCCCACATACCCGTGGTGTGCGGTAGTTCTGTTTGAGGGTTAGAACTTGAAGGTCCAGTCAACCTGGATGATGGACTGGTCCTGCTTGCTTGCGGGAATGAAGAACCCGAATGCGTTGTGCATCTTGTTGAGGAAGTAGGTGATGCCCAGGGTGTTGTTCTCTTCGAACATCCACTGGGTGCCGACTTCCAGGGAGTTGGTGTTCGCGCCGCCGGAATCGCTGTCCGCCAGGCCGTCGATCGTCGCGTTGGCGCCGATCTCCTTGTAGGAGGCGAACCACATCCAGTCGCCCTCGCAGGAGGGCTTCTCGCCCCACTGCGCGCCGAAGCCGATGCCGGTGTCATCCGAAGACTCGTAGATGATCGGGTCGGTGATCAGCGTGTTGACCAGGGCGATACGGTCCTCGGCATCCGAGTCCCAGTTGACCAGGTACTCGCCCCAGACCGCCAGAGGCTTGTTCCAGACGCAGGGGAAGGTGTACTGCAGGCCACCCTTGATCAGGCTGTAGCTGGCGGTGAAGCGGTCGCCGGTGTCACCCACCGTGCCGTTGTTGTTGAAGTCGAAGCCCTGCAGGGTGTTGTCGGCGAAGTAGTTCGCCGGCAGGAAGGACTCGTTGCCGAAGCAGTAGGAGCCCACCCAGGCGTCGAGGCCGCAGACGAAAAGGTTCTTGTGGCGCAGCTCGGTGGCGCAGATGGTCACATCGTCGTCGAACTCACCAGCGTTGCGCTCGGTCACGATGCTGGTCGTGGTCAGGATCTGGAAGTCGCGGTTGAAGTGGTAAACCGCGCCAAGGCCCTGGAAGTTCACGTCGTCGTCCAGCACCATCTCATGCGGGTCGAAGGTGATGTTCGGGAAGATGCCCGCGTAGACATCCAGCTTGCTCAGGCACTGCTCATCACAGTCGTTGTAGTAGCCAAACCAGGTCGGGCTCCACTTGACATAGGCGCGGTCGAGGAAGATGTCGGCGGTGCGGCCGCCGGGCTTGCCGCCCAGGGTAGCGAAGCCGTTGACCGGGTCGTTGCCGGTCTCGGTCTCCAGGCGGAAGCCCACCTCGGTCACGTCGTTGATGCGCTTGTTGTAGCCAAGGCGGAAGCGGATGCGCTGGCGGAAGCGGTCGTTCTCGTCCTGGGTCTCATACTGCATGCGGTAACGCAGCTCACCCTTCCACTCGGCGCAGGGCTTCATGCAGTCGATCTTCTCCTCCAGCGCGGAGATCTTGCTGGAGTTATCCGCGATGCTGCCCTCCAGATCGCTCACCCGGCCGTCGAGGCTGTTGACTGCGCCGCCCAGTTCGTTGACAGTCCGGCCCAATTCCGCCAACTGGTCGCTGAACTCGGTGCGCAGGCCCTCGGCCATGATGTTGATCTGCTCATCCCAGTTGCCCTCGCCAACGGCGTCAAGCAGGCGCGCGACCGCCTGGGCAAACTCGTAGCGGGTCAGGGTGCGGTCACCCTTGAAGAAGCCGTCGGGATAACCCTCCAGCACGCCGCGCTCGCTGAGGTAATCCAGGGCGTTATACGCCCAGTGATCGGCCGGCACATCCTGGTACGCGCTCTGTGCAAAGGCATTTCCTGCGCTGAGCGTGACAAGGGCGGCCAGCACGAGGCCAAAAATCCATCTCATACCCATTCTCCTTGGATGGTCTGGCCCGCGATGGCGACGGGTACGCGCCAAAGCCGCAGGCCGCAACACACCTGGAGCAGGTCTAGCCGAGTCAGCGCGGAATCCGCGTCCTGGTCCCATGGAAGCAGCGCGCTCCACCATGGGCGCCGGCGCCGCGGGTCAACCCTCATCAACCCCGGAACACGCCGGCCAGGAGTGCAGACTCCCCTCTGCTACCCCTAACTGACAGGCACAGAGATTATAAACGTCATGTTAGTAAAATGTCCACAACTTGTGGATAACCTGTGGGTAATCGCCCCCGGCGCCAGCTGTTGGCCCTGCGGTGAATCCTGGGTATAGCTCTTGGTTGCGAAAATTCCACTACGGAATCGTATACTGCCTTCAGCCGTTATCGGGGGATCCAATGGCGAGAACTGCTGCCGCTTTCAGTGCTGCGCTTTGCCGCAGATTGCTTTTAACTGCAATTGCCTGCGCTCTGCTGACCGGGCCTGTTGCCTGCGCTGCTCTGAGGCCCGGCGGTGAAGGCGGCCCCGGGCCTGAGCCGGAGGGCCTGGAGCTGGCGGAGATTCTCAGCGAAGTGCGCGGCAGCCCCGTGCCGGCCGGCGTCGATCCGGGGGTGTATGAGGAGCTGCGCCGCGAACTGCAGCGGGTGCTGGAGGACAGACAGCTTGCCCGGGTAAGCTCGCAGGCGCCGCAGGGCAGCGCGAACATCGTCCGGGACCTGCAGCTGCTTGATGATGGCAGTGGCGGCCAGCTTTTGCAGTGGAGCTATGTCAATGTCGGCGATTATGACCAGAACAGCCGGGTCGCTGTGGCTGACCTGACGCCCATCGGCATCCACTTCGGCAAGGACGACACCGACCCGGACTGGGCCAGCTTTGCCCATGTGGACGGCGACGGAAACGGCCGCATCAGTGTCAGCGATGTGACCCCGATCGGGCTTAATTACCTGAGCCTCACCGCGCACTACGAGATTGCGGCCTTTGATGCCGTGACCGAGCTGTATACCCCGCTTGGCGAAGCCCTGTTCGAGCTGGCCAGCGGCAGTCCAAAGCGCTTCTCCGTCCCGCTGCCGGTGGGCGGCGAGGATGTCCAGCTTGCTGTGCGCCCGGCTGACGGCGCCGGGGGCTTTGGACCCTGGAGCAGCGCCCCGCTGCCACAGCCGATAGAGGCTCTGCCCGGGGCGGCCGGAGACCTGGCCGTCGACAACATCCCGGATATGGGCTTCAGCCCGCCGCAGCCAAGCGACTACTTCATTCGCGAGGACAACTTCAGCCTCTCGCATACTCTGCTGGCCGGCCGGCTGGCCGACAGCGCGACTGTGGGCGAGGTCAATGCCGCCATTGCGGCAGCCGGGGCCACCATCGTGGGCGCCAACCCGCGCGGGCAGCTGCTGCAACTGCGGATCAGCGCCTCCGACTTCAGCGCCATGCCGGCCGTGCTGGAGGGCCTGACCGACAGCGGCGCCTTCGCGGAGGCTGTCATGGATATGTGCGGCGGGCCGGAGTCCCTGCCCCTGCATGCCAGCGACGGACCCTCGCTGTGGACCTTTGAGCCGCCCTTCTACAGCTTCCTGCCACTGTCCGGCGCGAACTACTGGATCAAGCTCGTCCGCGCGCCGCAGGTCTGGAACCTCGACACCTATGTCCGGCGCTACCGTGCCACTACTGCGGTTGAAGCCGCTGTAATGGATACGGGCTACTTCATGGCCCACGCCGACCTTGCTTCGCGGATCAGCCTTGGCGGCAGCGCGAACGGGCCTGTGGACAAGCGTGAACATGGCACCTTTGTCTGCGGGATGATCGGCGCTGACGGCGGCAATGGCATAGGCACGGCTGGCCTGTACCCCTGGGGCCAGCGCATCCATGCCCGCTCGCTGGTGCTCAAGGACACCAGCGATGTGATCTCCTGGAACCAGCAGCTGCACCAGATTATTGAGCTGCTTTTCCATGAGCCCGCGGTCAGGGCCGTCAACAACTCCTATGGCCTGAGCTCTTTCTACACCCATGCCAAGCCGGCCTTCCTGATCAACCCGGTGACGGACCGTTTTGGCGACCGCAATGGCGACGGCGACAACAGCGACCCGAATGAGTGGCAGCCTCTGGACCTTAACCGCAATGGCGCGCCGGACACTTACCGTGAGGTAATGGCGGTGATGGGCCGCATGTACAACAATTCGATCAGCAACTACCGCGCCGAGCGCGGTGATGAGCGCTTTGTGATCATCGCTTCGGCGGGCAACGCCGGCGCGGGCTTCCAGGCCGTGGACAACAGCCCCATCGCCAATGCCGCGCTGAGCTTTGGCGGCCACTTCCTGGCCGTCGAGGCCACAACCAGCACCAACGCCCTGGCTTCATTCTCGGACCGGGGCGGCAGCCTCTCGGCCCCGGGCGACAGCGTGCGCTCCACCGAAGCGGCCGATGCAGTCAACTTCGATCATCCAGGCTGCGCCCCGCGGGACGCCGGAGACTCCTTCCATGACCTGGCCTATGCCACCAGCCGCGGCACTTCCTTCGCCGCGCCGCAGGCGGCTGCGCTGGCCTGCCTGCTGTGGAAGCTGGAGCCCACCTTGAGCCTGGCGCAGGTCCGCAGCCTGCTGACCCAGCCGGCCTATACGGTCAGTACTGCCAGCGCGCCACGCCTTGACTGCTTCAGCGCCGCCATGGGCATTGACGGCCTGCTGGGCAACAACGCGCTGCAAAGCGCCCTGCTGGATGTGGACGACGGCAGCCCGGACGGCAACCTGCTGGAGGACCCCTTTGACCAGAGCGCCGTCAACACGATCGCCACCGCCGACCAGCGCCGCGGCGACGGCATTGTGGACATGAGCGACTTCCGCGCTTACCGCGATGCCTGGCTGCAGGCCAACAGCGCGAGCCTGAGCATCGCCAGCGGCAGCATCAGCGTTGTGGCCGCCCTGGACGGCCCGGCCGGGCATTTCAAGAAGGACCTCAACCTGGACGGCGCCATCGGCGCGGCCGCCGTCAGCCCCGCGCACCCGGTGGACATCGGCCTGCCTGAGCAGCTCAGCGGTATCCCGGCCGAAGACGTCTTTCCGCGCTGCGATTTCAATGGCGATGGGCGCCTTGGAAGCTGGGCCGCCGCCGCGCCTTTCAAGCTGGATCCCGACACGGCTTACGGCTCCTTGTTCAGCTATACGCTGGGCAGCCCATCTGCCGCACGCCGCGACTTGGACGTGCTGCTTGACCCGGCCTGCTGGACGGGCAACGACATGGAGAATGCCGGCAACCTGCTGGCGCAGGAAGGCAGCAACGAGGACAACGGCTCCTGGCTGCCGCGGCGCTTCATTCTGTCCAACCGCGACAGCTATATCAGCACTGCCGCAGCGCAGCTGCTGAAGGACACGCCCGATTACCTGCATTCCTTTGACCTGCACCTGCGCATCAACTGGGGCGAGATTGACGCGGCGGTCAGCGAGATTGATGTGGTGCTGGCGACGGACATGTGGCCCAATGGCCTGGACGACAACGGCATCGCCGGCAGCGACGAGCCCTTCGAGCAGAGCTTCGAGCGCCGGCGGACCTTTGCCCGGCAGAGCGCGACGCAGGACATTGTTGTCAGCCTGCCGCTCTGGACCGGCGCCATGCGGCTGAGCTGGTCCGCCTTCGGCGGAGATGGCGACTGCGATACCCAGGTCAGCAGGGTCTTCACCGGCCTGGCCTTCGGCCAGAACCTGGGCTATGAGCTGCCCGGGGAGGGCGGCGCGACATCGAACTGGGATATCCAGACCCTCGACAGCGGCTCTGCCGCCGGTGAGCACAGCTCGATCGCGCTGGTCGGCGGGCGGCCGGCGATTGCTTACTCCGGCGCCGGACAGCTGCGCTTCATCCGCGCCGCGGACGCGCTGGGCAGCGCCTGGGGCAACCCGCAGGACCTGGTGGCCGCCGGCGGGATTGGCTCCAGTGTCAACCTGAGTGTCATCGCTGGGCGGCCCTGCATTGGCTACAGCGACTCGAGCTTTGATGATGAGGCGCTTGGCACCATCAACGCTGTCGCCTTTGTCCGCGGCAGCGATGCGAACGGGTCTGCCTGGGACAGTGCTGTGCGCAGCGCGCAGATCAGCACCGGCATTCCCCAGATGGGCTGGCACAACGCGCTGCTGGAGGTGGGCGGCAAGCCCGCGATGTGCTTCCTTGGTGAAGACTACGAGATGATCAACGGGACCGCGCTGAACTTCACCAGCGCCAGCGCGGCCGACGGCGCCGGCTGGAACCCGGCCGAGAAGGTGGACAGCGCCGGATCGCCCGAAGGGCTCTGGTGCAGCATGGCCGTGGTGGAGGGCAAGCCCGCCATCGCCTACCTGAGCAGCGTGAACAACAAGCTGTGCTTTGTGCGCGCCAGCAGTGCCGACGGCAGCAGCTGGCAAGCAGCGCAGGAGCTGGACGGCGCCGGCGGCTTTGACTACTTCAACGGGCCCTACCCCGGCCGGCATGCCTGCCTGAGCATTGTGGACGGCAATCCGGCCATCGCCTACTACGGCGGCAGTGATCTGGAGTACGGCAGCATGCTGAAGTACATCCGCGCGCTGGACAGCGGCGGGTCGAACTGGGACGTGCCCCTGATCCTGCACAGCGGCAGCCCGGAACCCGGCGCGGCCAGCGGCCTGTACTGCTCACTGGCCGTGGTTGGCGGCCTGCCCGCGGTGGCCTTCCACAACATGGGCGACGGCGACCTGCTTTATGTTGGCGCCGCGGATGCCGAAGGCTACTTCTGGTACACGGCCGAGCTGGCCGACTGCAGCGGGGATGTGGGCCGCTGGAGCAGCCTGTGCGAACTGAGCGGCGGCCTGGCCGGCATCTCCTATTACGATGCTGGCAACGAGGCGCTGAAGTTTGCCCGCCGGCTGCAGTAGGGCCGGCGCGCTCCGATGCTGCATCCGGCCGGCAGCAGCTTTGAAAATACAGAGCCCCCGGTTTCCCGGGGGCTCTGCATTTCAGGACTGCCAGAAGCAGTAGGTATCAAGCGTGGATAGTTCCACTTTGGAACGCTGCCGGGGCAGCGCCGGCCTTACAGGCCAATCGCGTCATCGCCGTCGGGCGGGGTGCTCGGATCATCCGGGCCACCGACCGGGACGCCCGGGTCGATGACCGTGCCGCCGCCGCCGCTGTTACCGCCGCCCTGGCCGGGGGTACCGGCGATGGGGGCGAGCCAGAAGTCCATCTGGCGCCATTCGGCGTTCGGCCAGACGCGGGTGAAGAGGTCCTGGAAGCCCTCGCACTGGATCAGCAGGTTGTAGTCCGCGCCGTTGACCAGGTCAGTGTTGTACTTGCCGTCGCCGGCGCTGACCACGTGGCGGTAGAAGGAGCCCAGCTCGTTGGCCAGGGGGGTGAAGACGATGTCCGCGCCGCCCACGCCGCTGCCGCCGGTGAAGTTGCCGATCTCGTCCCAGGTGCCCGGGTCAGAGCTGTCATAGATGGTTCCGAAGATGTCCACCATGTCCTGGGCCGGGGCTTCGTACTTCTGCAGGCTCAGCTGCACGGTCACGGTGCCGTTCTCGGTCACGTTGACGGTCTCGGTGGAGGTCAGGTAGCCGGCCTTGTAGGCGCCGACGATCCAGCCGTCCGCCACCGGCACGTTCTCGATCACGAAGTGGCCGTTGGCATCGGTGTAGTCGAAGGGGTCGATGGTCGGCAGAACCGCGTTGACCAGCACGTCCTCAATGGGCAGGCCGGTCTCTTCGTCCACGATGTCGCCCTCGATGGTGCCGACGGGGATCTCTTCCAGCACGATGTCCAGGTTGTTCTCAGCCGGGGAAGCCGCGGCCTCGTACTCCTGCTCGGAGCTCTCGTGGCGGTAGGCGCTGGCGATAACCCAGTAGCTGCCCGCCGGGACCTCGGTGAACTCGTACTTGCCGTCCGGGCCGGTCACATAGGACAGGTAGCCGTCGAAGCTGCCCAGATCGCTGGCGTTGCGGCCATCGTTCTGGTGCTCGTGGCGGAAGCGCTGCATCAGCAGGTTGTCCAGCTCGGAGCTGCCGCCGCCTGCGCCGCCGGTGGCCGGCCCCTGGCCGGGGGCCGCCGCGTCATTGCCGAAGTCGGGGGCCGGGACCGGCGCGCCGACGTTCTCACGGGTGGCAGTGCCGTCAGCCGCGAAGTCCTCGAAGTTGGCCATCGGGGGAACCGCGATGTCGTCGAGGGGCTTGGGACCGCCGCCGAAACCGCCGGAGAAGATGAACTCAACCAGGGCGCCCTCAACAGGGTTGCCCTCGCCATCGCGCACCACGCCACTGATGTCGGCGGGCTCGATGGGGGTCAGCTCGAGGTCGAGCTCCAAGGTGCCGTTCTGGCCGAAGATGTCCTGGTAGTAGTTGCCAACCAGGTAGCCTTCAGCGGAGAGGTTCACGAAGATGCTGTAGCCCACGACTTCGTTCGGGAACTCGAAGGTGCCGTCGGAAGCGGTGGTGGTCTCCTGGTACTGCGGGTCGTACCAGATCGGCATGGACATGCTGGACTCGCGGCCGTCAACGCCCGTCGAGGGCTCGACGACGCCGGTGCCCACGCCGCCGTCAACCGTGCCGCCGTTGGCGGCGTCGGTGCCGGGGACGGGCAGCTCGCGGCCGTCCATGATGCCGTAGTAGCCGGTGTCAGCCGACAGGCTGAGGAAGGCGCCGGCGATCGGCTGGCCGGTAGCGCTGTCCTTGAGGATACCCTTGACCTTCAGGCCGTCGCCAGGGGCGACCACGCCGTCCTGCTTGAGGGCCAGGTCGAAGTCAGTGGTCTCGCCGGCGGCGATCTCAACGAAGGCCATCGCCGGAGTGTAGCCGTCAAGGTAGGCCGCCATCTGCCAGTTGCCGGCGGGCACATCATTGATGCTGTAGGTGCCGCCGGTGGAGCTGGTCTGGAAGACGCCGCCGTCAACGGAGAACAGGGTCACCTGCACGCCGTCAAGGCCCTGGCCGGTGTTGGCGCTGGTGACAGAACCGGTGACGCGGCCGTTCTCAGCCGTGTTGCCCGGGTCGCTCTCGCCAAAGGTGATGGTCAGGTTCTCGCTGCTGGACGGCACGATCTCGCGGCTGCCCACAACAAAGCCGCCCTTGCCGAAGCTCAGCTCGTTCTGCGAGTCAACGCCGTTCGGGAAGGCGTTGGCCGGCAAGCTGAAGCCGCCGCTCGCATTGGTTACGAGGCCGGTGTCCTGGCCCTCAACCCGGATGTTCAGACCTGCCAGCGGATCACCGCTTGCGCTCAGGACCTGGGCGGTCAGGCGCGTGAAGTCCGGGTTCGGGTTGGGATCAGGGCCGCCGCTGCCGCCGCAGCCCGCCGCCGCCAGAATCAGCAGCGCCAGGAGCAGCACCCCACTTAGCTTAATACGTAACATGCCCTATCTCCTTGCTTTTGACCGCGGCCGGTTTGGTATCGCCGCAGCCTGAGATTGTACCTTGCCGGGCCACCCGCTACGGGAATCGGGCGGCCCGGCTGCATGCGCACACTGGAATGATATCCGGCCACCAGAGTTTGGAGGGTACCAGTTGCCGGGATTCTTTGAGTAACCGGCGGTACCAGTTTCACGGCCCCCGAAAACCCGGCGGCAGCACACATCAATACCTTATATGCGGATGAATCAGCCTGGAACCGCAGAGCCGGCGCTTAAGGCCCCGCCGGCGGGAAGCTGCTGGACCCGGGCTGGCCCTGCCAGGCGCCGCTGAGGTCCTTATGCAGGCTGAGGGTCATGGCCAGGGAGCTCCAGCCCTCGCGCCCGGTATCGCCGTCCGTGCGCAGCACGATGCCCAGCCACAGGCCGTCCGGGCGCTGGCGGTAGGCCTTGCCTGTCCAGCGCTGGCCGCCGAAGCTGTCCGGCTCCTCCAGGAGCTGGAAGCCCTGCTCGCGCAGCTGCACGGCCCAGGCGGCCCGCAGCCCTGCCGCTTCGCCCGGCACGAGGGCATAGGCCACCATCTCTTCCTGCAGCTGCTGTGTCGCGGCCTCGGGGTTGGCCTGGCTGCTGATCGGCCCGAGTGTGTAGGCCTCCGCCGGCAGGCGCAGGTCGGCCGGCCACTGCGGCGGGTAGACCTGGTCAAAGGGCTTATAGACGCGGCCGGGCAGGTCGCGGCCCACGGAAGTCTCGGCCGGGACTTCAATCTGCGCCGGCCGGGCGCCACCGGCGGGACAGCCGCTGAGCAGGCCCAGGCACACAGCCAGCGCGGCGAGAAGCCGCAGGCCGGAACAGACAGAACGCAGCCGGGACAGGGAATGCATGGGACAGGCATAGTACATCCCTCCGGAATACTTGCCCATCCCTGGCCGCGGCGCCTCTTTAGACCTCGGCGCTGTCCTGCGCGTACTGGTACTGCAGAAAGTCCGAGGCGACCTTGCTCCAGGGGTTGGCGCGGGCAAAGTCCAGGCAGCGCTGGCGGTCCAGCTTCAGCGCACCGCGCACGGCCTCGGCCAGATCGCTGCTGATGCAGCCGGTCACGCCGTGCTCCAGCACGTCCACCGGCCCCGGCGCGGGATAGGCCGCCACCGGCGTGCCGCAGGCCAAGGCCTCCAGCAGCACCAGGCCATAGGTATCGGTCAGGCTGGGGAAGACGAAGACATCGCTGTAGCTGTAGTACTCCGCCAGTTCCTGGGCGGTCTTGCGCCCGGTGAAGCGTACCTCGGGATAGCGCTCGCGCAGCTGTTCCAGCAGCGGCCCATCCCCGACGACGATCTTCTGGCCCGGGACATCCAGCTTCAGGAAGGCCTCGACGTTCTTCTCCACCGCCACCCGGCCGGCATAAAGCAGCACCGGGCGCTGGTCCGCCGGGTTGGCCACCGAGACCTCTTCGCGGGGATAGAAGACGCTGGTATCCACGCCGCGCTGCCAGAGCACAAGGTTGCGGAAGCCGCGCTGCTCCAGCTCCTTCATCATCGTCGGGGTGGTGACCAGCACCCGTTCGGCCTTGGAGTGGAACCAGCGGAAATAGGCATAGCTCAGGCCCAGCGGCACCGGAAAGCGCGCCCGCACATACTCCGGCACCCGGGTGTGGTAGGCGGTGGTGAAGGGAATGCCGCGGCGCAGGCAGTAATGCCGCCCGGCCAGGCCCACGGTGATCTCCGAGACGATGTGCACCGCGTCCGGGTCAAAGCGGTCCAGGGCGCGGGCGATCTCGCGGAAGGGGAACCAGGCGATCTTGATCTCGGGATAGCTGGGGCAGGGGATCTTGCGGCGGGCCAGGTCAAAGCTGAAGACCTGCACCTCGTGGCCCATGGCCTCCAGCTCGCGGATCACCGCCAGCAGGGTGTTGACCACGCCGTTGACCTGCGGCAGCCAGCCATCGGTGACAAAGGCGATGCGCTGCTTGGTGCCGGGGACATAGACATGCCGCTCATGCAGGGGCGCTCGCCCGCCGGGCAGATAAAGCTGGTGCAGAAGGCGCTGCTGGGCGCCGCGCAGTTTGCCCAGGCGCTCCCGCATCGCCGCCGGGCCGAAGCGCTGGCGCATGGCCGCGGGGCCGAGGCGGCCTTGCAGCGCCGCATCCACGCGGCCCTGCAGGGCCTGGTTGAAGCGCCGCTGAAGGGTGCTGGGCCGCAGCTTCTCGCGCAGGCCCCGGGAGTAGACCCTCAGGCGCTCAAGCGGCGCCCGGCGGCCAGCCGCCGGCTGGGCCGGTTCCAGATCACCCTGCTCACGCTTGCGTTCGCGCGCCATTTCAAAGCGCCTCAGTTGGCCCGATAGCCGGGCCGCGCTTAGTCTAGCAGCCGCGTGTTAAAGCAGGGGGAGAAGGAAAAGGCAGAAGGCTCAAGGCACAAGGCACAAGGGGAACTGGGAGCAACCAGGACATAGGTAACACTCTATGTTCAGGATATAGGCAACAGTTCAGATTCAAGACACAGATATCAGTACAGATTCAGCCTAAAGGAAACCGCAGCCTTTGCCTTTTGCCTTCTGACTTGAGCCTTGTGCCTTCTGACTTGTGCCTTTCTTAGAGTTCTCGGGCCAGCTCGCTCATCGTCACGAAGCGGTAGCCCTTCTCCTGCAGGCTGCTGATCAGGCCCGGCAGCATGTCCACGCTGGCCTGGATGCCGTCGTGGGCCAGGATCACCGAGCCGGGGCGAATCTCGCGCAGGGCCGTGTCATGCAGACGGCCCATGGTCATGCCCTCGGAGGTGTCGTTGAGCGCGACATCCCACATCGCGGTGATCATGCCGCGCTGGTTGACCAGCTGGCCCACCTTGGCATCGATCTGCCCGCCGGGGGGGCGCATGAAGCGCGGCAGCTCGCCGGTCAGGCCGGCCAGCACGCGGCTGCACTCGTCAAGCTGGTACTCCTGCTCCTCGCGCGGCAGGCGCGGCAGGCGGAAATGGTCATAGGTATGGTTGGCGATCTCATGGCCCTGCTGGTGCGCCATCTGGACCCAGGCGGGGTACTTCTGGGCCTGCTGGCCGACAAAGAAGAAGGTCGCCGGCACATCGTAATAGTCCAGGGTGGCCAGGAGCTGGGCGGTATACAGCGGGTGCGGGCCGTCGTCGAAAGTCAGCGCGACCAGCTTCTTCTTCTTGTTGCCGCGCTCCAGCTCCTTGAGCTTTGAGCTGAGCTTGTCGTCGGGGAAGGCGGCCTTGCCGGCGGGCAGCTGGAGCTGCAGCGGCGGGCGCAGGCGGGCGCCGGGGCTGGTGCCCGGCGGGGGCAGGAGCAGCGCGATCTGCGGCCCCTGTCCGGCGGAGGCGGGACCGCCCAGCGAAAAGCTGGCGGAGACTTCGCCTCCGGCGCCGGCCGGCGGGGCTGCCACAGCGGCGTTCACTTCAATGTCCTGGTCGGCGGCCCCAAAGCGGCGGGTTGAGGGCTTGAGCTGCGGCCGGGCCCTGCTTCCGGCATCAAAGCCCGCGCCGGGCGCGGCGCTTTCGGGCTCTGCGCCATCCGGGCCTGCGCTTTCGGGAGCAGACTGACTGCCCTGCGGCTCTTCAGTCTGCGCGGTATCGCCCTGCACGGTATCGCCCTGGGGGGCCTGGGTTTCATCCACGGCTGGTTCGCGCTTCAGCCGCGGACTGGGCTTCCAGGGCTTGAAGAGCCCTGGCTGCTCAGCCGCGTCCTCAGGCTGCGTTTCGCCATCTGTTTCACTCTGGTCCTGCGCGCTGCCCGCGGGCTCATCGCCCCAGCTTTGCTCAGCGCCGTCCTGCGGCTGTGCGGGGTCTGGGTTTGGCCGGCTGCGGGCCTGGCTGCGGGTCCGCTCGGCCAGCAGGCTGCCCTGCTCGCGGGCGGACTGCTCGGCCACCGCGCTTTCCTGGGCCTGCAGGGCCGCTGCCTCGGCCTCGGCCTTGGCTTCTTTTTCAGCCTGGGCCTTCTCCTCAGCCTGAGCCAGCAGCAGTCGCTGCTGCTCCTCTTCGCGGGCCTGCTGCTGCCGGGCGGCTTCTGCTTCCTGCTCCTGCCTGTCCCGCGCGGCCGCATCGGCCAGCCGGCGCTGCTGCTCCAGGCTGGCGCCCAGCAGGCGCGAACCGCGGGCGCGGATCTCCTCGCGCTGGCCCAGCAGGATGCCACGGCCGATGGCGCTGAGCTGGAAGTCCTCGGCGGGCAGCTGGGCCGGGGCCTGCGGCGGCGCGGGCTTCTGCGCCGGCTTGGGGGACTGCCCGGGCTGCCTGCCGGGCTGACGCCCCGGCTGACGGCCGGGCTGGCGGCCGGAAGAGTTGCGCGAGTTCAAGTCGCGCTCAAGCTCCGCGCCTGTCGACATACCGGCCGCGCCAAACAAGATCAGCGCGACCAGCAAAACTATCCCAACCCTGCCTCGCATGCAGGCCAGATTATAGCCGCCAGCCCGGCTGCGCCTGACCCGGCGCCAGGCTCACACAGCCTCCCGCCTTGCCCTTTATACTCTTGCTGATCCCTGCCAAGCTGCTGAAGACGGAAGGAGTGCTCAAGATGCACCGCAATGCCAGCCTGATCTCCCTGCTATTGCTCTGCCTGTGCCTGCTGCTGCTGTGCCCGGGCTGCGGCAGCGAAAGCCGCCTGGACAGCACAGCCCCCGCGCTAGCTGCGGCACAGGGCCACAGCGCCGCTGCGCCGGAAAGTGCGCTGCCAGCGCTGCCAGCGCTGCCCCGGGGCCGCCAGGCGCGCGGGCTGGAGGAGACTGAACTGAATGGCTCGCAGAGCTTCCGCCGCGCCAGCAGCGCCCTGCCCGCCGACCCGGTCCTGGCCCTCAATTCCAGCGCCGGGGAGACCTGCTGGGGCATCTGGGAGCTGCCGGCGGTGGACGAGCTGCGCTATCTGGAGATTGCCATGAACCTGCCCACTGGGCAGCAGGCCTGGCTGGGCCTGGCGGATTACAGCGCCGGGCGCTGGGAATTGGTCGGCCCGGTCTTTGACGGCCGCGTGCTGGCCCTTTACCCGCAGCGCCACAGCTCGCCCGGCGGCCTGCTGTATGCCGCGGTGCTGGTAGCGGATGGCAACAGCGCCGTCGTCCAGTCCCTGCGCCTGATTGCCTTCCACAGCAACACTGCCCCCAGCGCTGACCTGCAGGCCGACGTGACGAGCGGCAACGCACCGCTGCTGGTGGGATTCAATGCCAGCGCCAGCACTGACCCCGACCCCGGCGACAGCATTCTGCGCTACCTCTGGGACTTTGACGGCGATGCCGCCTTCGAGGAGATCACCTACAGCCCAACAAACGTGCACACTCTCACCCAGCCCGGAATTATCAACGTGACTGTGGCGGTGGAGGACCGCGAGGGCGAACGTGACACCGCCCAGCTTGAGATCAATGTCGGCGTGGCCGGCAACAGCCCGCCGGGTGTCACCATCACCGCCCTGCCGCTGAGCGGCAGCGCGCCGCTGAATGTGTCCTTCGGCAGTGTCTTCACCGACATCGACGGCAGCATCGTGCGCTTTGACTGGGATTTCGAGGGGGATGGCACCTGGGAGCGCTATGACGATGCTGCGGAGCTGAACCATGTTTACACCGCGGGCGGCAGCTTCAACGCGACGCTGCGGGTGACCGATGACGATGGCGCGCAGAACAGCGACTCAATACAGATCACCGTCAACAGCCCGCCGCAGGCCAGCCTGCAGGTACTCCCGGCCAGCATCCAGCTTGGCGCGGACTGCTTCCTTGACGCCGCGCTGAGCAGCGATGCTGACGGCACTCTGACCCTCTTTGAATGGGACCTTGACGGCGACGGTACTTACGAACAGAGCAGCGGCACTGATCCGCAGCTCTCCTTTACTCCTGCCAGCGCCGGGCCCTACAGCATCGGCCTGCGGGTCAGCGATGAGCTTGGCGCCCAGTCAACTGCCCAGGCCCTGCTGCACGTCCGCGGCTGGATGCCTACGGTGCAGGCGGCGGGAGAGGGCACCAATGCCGGCCGGCACTGCTCCGTGGCAATTGTGCAGGGGCGTCTGGCCGCGGCATTCCATAGCGTCAGCAACGGTGACCTGATGTACGCCCGGGCCACGGACTACCTGGCCCAGGACTGGAGCGAGGCCGTGGTCGCGGACAGCGATGGCTTCACCGGCGCATCCACCAGCCTGGCCGTGGTCAACGGCCTGCCCTCCATCGCCTATCGTGACAACCTGGACAGGGTGCTCTTTGTCCAGGCCATTGATGCATTGGGCGATGCCTGGGGCGCTGAGGTCGTCGTCCAGCAGGCCAGCGCTATCTCCGGGATCAGCATGATCGAGGCTGACGGCGTACCGGCCGTGGCTTTTGACGACGACACCGATCTGCTCTACTGCCGCGGCTTTGACGCGGCCGGCTCGGGCTGGAACGCGCCACAGCTCTTGGACGGAAGCTGCGAGCCAGGTGCAGGCCCGACACTGGCCCTGCTGGGGGACAAGCCCGCCCTGGCCTACCGCCAGACCACGGCCAGCGGCCTGATGTTTATGCGGGCGCTCAACGCCAGCGGCAGCAGCTGGAATCCCCCCGTCAGCGCGGATGCGACCTTTGGCGCGGGGGAGTATGCATCCCTGGCGCTGGTCGATGGCTTTCCCGCCATCGCCTATACGAATGCAGACAGCCGCGACTTCCGCTATGTGCGCGCTGCGGACAGCCTTGGCGACAGCTGGGGCATGTCCGTGCTGATTGACGCCACAACTGACTGCGGCCGCAGGAACGACCTGCTCTTCTTCCAGGGCCGCCCGGTGGTTGTGTATGCCTGCATCAACGGGCCCCAGGAACTGCGCGTGCGCGAAGGCCTCGACAGCGGCGGAAGCCTCTGGGGCCCCGCACTGCTGCTCGATCCTGTGAACGAAGTCTCGGAGGATGTGGACGCGCTGGTCATCGACGGGCATATCAGCCTTTGCTATGACGACGGTGAGCACGACGACCTGCGGGCGGTGACTTACTTCTAATCCGCCGGCGCCTGAGCAGCGCGCCCCGCGCCGCTGTCTAAAATGGCCCGGTGGAGAAGCGCGACACAGAGGGCAGCGGGCAGGCAGCGAAAGTCCAGGCCCCGGAGGCCGAAGGCCCCGGGAACAGCCCGGCTGCGCCCGGAGGCCTCAAGGGCTGGTTTGCGCATGCCTTCGCCGTCGGCGAGTACAGCGCGGACAGCCTGGCCCCCGAGGAGCGCGCGGCGCTTGAGCGCCTGGCCCTTGGCATCCACAAGCGCGGCCTGACCCCGGCGGCGATCCTGTGGATCGACAGCCAGCGCGGTATGAACTGGATCGGCAGCCAGGCCCTGGTCTTCGCCGAGCCGCTCTATGATCTGGCCAAGCCTTTTCTGAACTTTCTGCTGCGCCTCTTTGGCTTTGGCAAAAAGGGCTATACCCTTGAGCTCAGCCCCGAGGAGTACAAGCTGCTCTACTCGGCGCTGGAAAAGCGCTACTCCATTGAATACCTGGTCAGCCGCCTCGAAGAGCTGCAGGCGAACGATCTGCCGGGCGGCGCGCCAGCCGCGGTCGACAAGGCCCCGGCGGAATAGGGGCCTCCAATGAACCCGCCAGGTCCGAGTTGTGTTAAGGTCTAAGGCGCCGCAGGGACGAAGCGTGAGCTTCAAGACTTGTACCGGGGAGAAACGATGCGCATAGTTCTGCTCACAGCCTTCGTGCTGGCGCTGCTCGCTTTGACTGCCTGTACCAACAGCGAGGGGCCTCTGGCCCTCGCACCGGGCAGCCCCAATGCCGCACCGGCCAGCGCGCCGGACCTTCGCGCGCTGCCGTCACTGCCGGCCGGCCGCCACAGCAGCGGCCTGCTGGAGAACAGCCTTGACGGCAACCAGACCTTCAGCCGCTCCGCCAGCACGCTGGAAGCACCGCCGCTGCTGCAGATCAGCTCTGGCGCCGGTGAGCTGAGCTGGGCTATCTGGGAGCTGCCGGCCACGGATGAGCTGCGCTATCTGGACATCGCCATGACCGTGCCGCCGGGAGAGCAGGCCTGGCTGACCCTGGCCGACTACAGCACAAACCGCTGGCAGCTTGAGGGCCCGGTTGTCTCCGGCCGGGTGCTGAGCCTGGACCCGCTGAAGCACAGCTCGCCGGGCGGGCAGCTTTATGCCGCTGTGCTGGTCAGCAACGGCAGCTCCGTATCAGTCGGCAAGCTCAGCCTGCTGGCCTTCCACAGCAACGCGGCGCCAAGCGCGGCCCTGACGGCGGACCTGACCAATGCCCAGGCGCCGGTGTCTATCGACTTTGACGCCTCGGGCAGCACTGACAGCGACCCCGGCGACAGCATCGTGCGCTACTACTGGGACTTCAACGCCGACGGCCAGTTTGAGACCGTCACCTTTGAGCCCCTGGCCCTGCACCAGTTCACGGAGGCAGGCGTCTTCGATGTTGAGGTCGTGGTGGAGGACAAGGATGGCGCGACGGACAGCGCAACTGTCCAGATCACGATCACCCCGGCCAACCAGCCGCCGGTCGCGGGACTGACCATCCTGCCCAATGAGGTGAACAAGGGCGCGCAGGTGGTGCTGGACGCCTCGACCAGCTTTGACCTGGACGGCGAGATCGTCAGCTATATGTGGGACCACGACGGCAACGGCGCCTTTGACGTGAGCACCGAAACCAGCAGCTTTGTCCTCAGCACCTTCATGGTCGGCCAGCTGCCGGTGCGGGTGCGGGTTACCGACGACCAGGGTGGCAGCGCCGAGGCCAGCGCCCTGCTGCGCGTTCACGGCTTCGACTTCCCGCACAACTTCTCCGAGACTGAGGCCAGCAGCGCCCTTGAGTCATCAATGGTGCTGGTGGAAGGGCTGCCGGCGATCGTCTTCAGTGTGAGCGACACCAACCAGTTGAAGTACACCCGCGCCCTCAACGACATCGCCACCAACTGGACCACGCCCATCGCCGTCAACGCGCCCGGCGATTACGGCCAGTACTGCAGCCTGCAGGTGATCAACGGCCACCCGGCAGTAGCCTGGTTCAACGACACAACAAACAGCCTGGACTATGTCCGCGCCAGTGACGAGCTTGGCGCCATCTGGGGCGCACCGGTCACACTGACAGGAGCGGATCTGGCGGGACCCTATGCCTGCCTGCGCGAGGTTAACGGCCGCCCGGCGGTCAGCTTCCTGAAGTACGACAGCCAGGACCTGGGCTATGTCCGGGCCAGCGACGCCGACGGCACTGCCTGGGGCGCGCCGCAGTATCTGGACACGGCCAACACCAGCGGCTATTTCACCAGCATGCAGGTGCTGGCCGGCGTGCCGGCCATCGCCTATCAGGACCTTTCCGCTACCGACCTGCGCATCATCCTGGCGCTGGATGTCGACGGCGATGCCTGGGGCAGCCCGGTGAACATTGACGCCGGCGCGGTCAACGCGGGGCAGGCCTGCAGCCTGGCGGTCATCGGCGGCATCCCCGCGGTGGCCTACCGCACCGGCGGGCTGAACGCCGTCACTTTCTGCCGGGCCACCAACATTGACGGCAGCTCCTGGTTCCTGCCGGTGCAGGTTGATAACACCGGAGCCGACACCGGTGGCTTCATCTCGCTGTGCGAGATCGAAGGCAACCCGGCGGTGGCTTATTACGACGCCACCAACAAGGACCTGCGCTACATGAAAGCGCTGGATTCCAACGGCTACTCCTGGCCGGTCTTCCCGGCGATCGTTGATGGCCAGAGCGACACGGGCCGCTACTGCAACATGCTGCAGTACGACAGCGGCCCGGCGATCTGCTACTACGACGACACCTTCGACGACCTGAAGTACGTGCAGGGCTTCTAAAGCCTCAATGGAATAGTCGCAATCGTAATAGCCGGGAGGCGGGCCTTCGGCTGTCTGCTGCTTGCAGTTCTTCGTGAATTTCAGGTTTCGGGGCTTAAAGCGGCAATGTCCTTAACTCAAGCAACAGGCCTTGCGATTAGTTCCTTGTCCGAAACAGTTGGAGGTTTCTTATGCGAACTCTATTCTCTCTGTTGTGCTTTGTGCTGCTCGTCTTAACGGGCTGCGGGGGCACTGCTGCCCCGGATTCCAGGTCCGACACAAGGTTGAATCGGCCCCTGATGTCTCCTTTGCCCGGCTCCCGGCCATCTGGTTCCGACAGATCAGTCAGCGCCCTCTGGGGTTCCGACCTGCGCGTTGTGACTGACGGCGATACGGGTGCCGGGCTTGAAATGGAAGTTGTTGAGGGTCTGCCAGCGATCGCCTACTACGACAATACAAACTCAAACATCTCCTACATTCGAGCGCTGGATGCAAACGGTGAGAGCTGGGGCGAGCCGGTTGTAGCGGTGTCGAGCGCAACGGCGGGCTATTTCATCAGTCTGGAAGTCATCCACGGCAGACCGGCAATCGCCTATGCCAGCTTGGTTGATGGTCACCTGTGGTACGTGCGCGCCGCGGACAAGGAAGGTCAGTCCTGGCAGGCACCGCTGCACGCCGACCCGGTGGTCGTCAGCGCCGCCTACATCAGCCTGGCCGAAATCGATAAGCGCCCAGCCATCAGTTACGGCGACTTCGATTCTCAGCGCGTCTACTATGTCTGCGCGAACGACAAGAAGGGCGAAGACTGGAATGAGCGCGTCTCCATTGACCCGGAGCAGCCCAGTCTGGGCTTCACCTCGCTGGCTGAAGTCGCCGGCAATCCCGCCATATCCTTCCAGCGCTCACAGTATCTGGGTTATGCGCGGGCATTGGACAAGGATGGCGCTACCTGGGGACCGGCGATCTTTGTGACTCCGGACGATGTCAACAGCGGCCAGTACACATCGCTGCTTGTAATCAATGGCAATCCGGCCGTGGCTTATCACGATGCCCGCCGCGCAAACCTGATGTATGTGCGCGCTACAGATACCCTCGGTGCGAACTGGCAGGCACCTCAGATCCTGGATCCGCTGCTCTTCTCGGGTTACTTTCCATCGCTGCAAGTGGTGAACGGAAATCCCGCCATCGCCTATCACGAGCAGAATCAGGGCTTCAACCTGCGCTATCTGCGTTCGCTGGATGCGAATGGCGATGCCTGGCCTGCGCCAACCGTCGTCGATACCTTCGCCTTCAGCGGCTTCCTGCCGAGCCTGCGAGTCGTCAACGGCAACCCGGCCATCGCGCATTACGGGACCTTTGATCTCGACCTGCTGTATATCCGTGCTGACGACGCCAACGGCGATCTGTAAGCCTGTGGCAGCGGCGGGCCGGGAAGCCTCCATGGGGTGGACCGGCCCGCTCAGCACCCGGCTGAAACGCTAAGGAATCTCAGTAGCGATCACGTCTCCAGGGCCGAGGCTCTGGATATAATCGCTCATGCCTCGCCGTCACTTGCTGTTGTTTCGATGGCCGCTCAAGCTTCTCGCCCTGCTGCTTTGCTGCCTCCCGGCCGCCTGTTCGCAGGACGGCCAGAGTGATCACCTGAATCTGCAGACCATCCAGCAACCCGGCTCCGCGCTGCTGCCCGCCTTCCCGCCGCCTCACAGCAGCAGCGGCATCGTGCAGCACTGGGTCTATGCCGCGGACTACCTGCAGCGCTCAAGCGGCGCCAGCCTGACTGGCGAAGGCATGCTTCTAAGCTCCGGCCCGCAGGCCTCCTGCTGGGCCCTCTACGCGCTTGCCGCCAGCCCCGCGCCGCAGTCCCTGGATGTGGACCTCACATCCGACAGCGCGGCCTGCTGGATCGCCCTGGCAGACTTCAGCCAGCAGCGCTGGCAGCTCAGCGGCCCCTGGGCCGCCGACCCGCAGCTTGCCTTGAACACGGCGCAGCACCGCTCCCCCGAAGGTCTGGTTTATGCCGCCGTGCTGAGCTATGACAGCGCGGCCGCCACGCTGGTCAAGCTGACGCTGTCCGGTTACAACGAACTGCCGCTTCCTGCACTGGAAGCCGACCAGCTCAGCGGTGAAGTCCCGCTGAGCGTGAACTTCGATGCATCCGCCAGCAGCGACAGCGATGGGAGCATTGAGCGCTTTGACTATGACCTTGACGCCAGCGGCGGCTTTGAGCGCCAGGACGCCGGCATGCAGGTGCAAAAGACCTACAGCGTGCCGGGAATCTATGACGTGCGGCTGAAGGTGACCGACGACCAGGGCGAAAGCGCCATTGCAACGCTGAGCATCAGCGCCAATGCCAACGACAACGCGCTGCCGGTCGCGGCGCTCAGCGCCGACGCGCCGGGCGGGCAGGTGCCGGTCAGCATCAGCTTTGACGCGGGCGCCAGCCTGGATCCGGATGGCAGCATCATCAGCTACGACTATGACTTTGATGGCGACATGAACTTTGACGCACTTGACGCCGGCCCCAGCGCCGAGCACAACTACAACCAGCCCGGCGTTTTCGAAGCAAGGGTCAGGGTGACCGACAACGAGGGCGCGCAGGACGATGCGACCGTGACTGTCACGGTCAGCAACGAGGCCCCGGACGCCCAGCTCAGCCCGGAGTCAGTCAGCGGCAATGCGCCGCAGGATGTGGATTTCGACGCCAGCGCCAGCACGCCGGGAACGGAAAGCGGCGACAGCATCGCGCTGTATGAGTGGGACTTCAACGGCGACGGCACTTATGAACAGAGCGGCAGCTCGGCGAGCGTCACGCACAGCTATACGGGCGGAATCAGCGGCAACGCCGTGGTCAGGGTCAGCGACAGCTATGGCGCCAGCGCCACCGCCAGCTGCAGCCTGGACATCAACGGGGCGCCGCAGGCCGTGCTTGTGCTCAGCAGCGACAGCGTGCTGCCGGATGAAACACTGAGCCTCGACGCCAGCGCCAGCAGCGACCCTGACGGCAGCATCGTGAAGTATGAGTGGGACAGCGACGGCAACGGCAGCTTCGAAACTGACAGCGGTACCGACAGCATTATCGAAACCAGCGTCGCCGAGGGCGGCAGCCACAATCTGATGGTGCGGGTGACAGATGATGACGGCGCCACCAAAACGGCCAGCGCGCTGCTCTTTGTGCAGATCTGGGTCAACTGGAACAGCCCGCAGGGGGATGAGGATGATGGCTCGTCTTCGTCAATGGCCCTTGTTGCCGGCAAGCCGGCGATCGCTTACATGGAGGAGTCCAATAGCATCCTGCGATACGTACGGGCAGTTGACGAGTATGGAGATGCCTGGACCGAGCCGTTGACCCTGGACGCCGGCGGGCCGGGTATTAATCAAACTGGCATCCGTCCCAAACTTGAACTTGTCGGTATGCACCCCGCCGTGGCCTATGAGGTTCTCTATTCCAGTAGCGAGACTCGTCTGGGTTATGTACGAGCAACCGACACCACTGGCGAAAGCTGGGAATCGCCGGTTACTGTGAGTTCCAGTGTAGCGGTATTCGAGCCTTCGTTGGCCGTGATCAACGGTCGGCCCGCTATCAGCTACAAAGATAAAGATGCTTCACACCTGCACTATGTCCGTGCCAATGACGCCACTGGTGACAGCTGGGGATCGTATATCGCTGTAGACGCTGATGGCACCGTTCGTGGCGCCAGCAGCTGCCTGCTGGAAATCAACGGAAGGCCCGCAATCAGCTACGAACGGACGCAGCGACTTGGTTATGTCCGGGCCCTGGATTCGGACGGTGCCAGCTGGCCCGATGGACAGATCCTTGATGCCACCACCACCAGCGCCAGAAACGGTACCGACATGCTCATCATGAATGGGGTACCCGTGATCGCTTATGAGCGGATTTCGCATCTCTATTTCATCAAGGCGATCGACGCTGACGGCAGTCTCTGGGAAGCTCCGGTAAAGGTGGTAGACCGCGGTTCCAGGATCTTTGTGTGGCCGGACCTTGCGATTGTAGACAACCGGCCCGCGATAGCCTTCCATGATAACAAAACTGACCTCGATCTCTACTACGTTCTGGCGCAGGATAGTGGGGGCACACAATGGAACCAGGAACTGCTTATCGACAGCGGACCGGATCAGGCCGGTTTCTGGCCTACCCTCGCAGTGGTGGCAGGCCATCCGGCAATCGCATACACGGGCTATGACACCGTCTCACAACTGAGGTACAAGAGAGCAAGCAACTCAACTGGTTATTAGACCCGTCGCCGGGTCCAGCCGGCGCCAAACTATAATTATGGTCCGGCTGGATGCTCTTCGAGCTCCGCCGCTGAACCTATCCGGGGCTTTACACAACTATGGCAAACAACGCGGACCTGAAAGTCATTGTGGCGACCGACTGCGGATCGACCACCACCAAGGCGATCATGATCGAGAAGGTCATGGAGGACGGCCAGTGGGTCTACCGCCAGACCTATCGCGGCGAGGCGCCGACCACCGTCGAGGCGCCCTTCGAGGACGTGACCCAGGGCGTGCTTAACGCCATGCAGGAGCTGGAGGAGCTCTCCGGCCGCAAGATCGTGGACTGGGCCAAGGTTGAGGACCCGCAGCGCGACCAGACCCAGTTGCCCTTCATCACCCCGTCTGGCGACAAGGACGGCGTGGATATCTATATCTCCACCTCGTCGGCCGGCGGCGGCCTGCAGATGATGGTCGCCGGCGTTGTGCAGTCGATGAGCGCTGAGTCGGCCCAGCGCGCGGCCCTTGGCGGCGGCGCGATCGTGATGGACGTGCTGGCCAGCAACGACGGACGCCTGCCGCATGAGCGCATCGAGCGCATCCGCCGCCTGCGCCCGGACATGATCCTGATGAGCGGCGGCATCGACGGTGGCACCACCAAGCACGTGGCCGAGATGGCCGAGCTGGTGGCCGCGGCCGACCCGCGCCCGCGCCTGGGCCACAGCTTCGAGCTGCCGGTGATTTACGCCGGCAACACCGATGCCCTGGACGAGGTGCAAGTGGCCTTCCATCGCAAGGGCCCCAGCGGCGATGTCGAGCTGGGCAGCGACGGCAAGCCCCAGGAGATGGTGGCGCTCTTCCCGGTGCCCAACCTGCGCCCGACCCTGGAAAGCGAGAACCTCGGCCCGGCCAGAAAGAAGATCCAGGACCTCTTTGAAGAGCACGTGATGGCGCAGGCCCCCGGCTATGACAAGCTGCTCAAGTGGGTCGGCGCGCCGGTAATGCCGACGCCGGCCGCGATGGGCTACATCATTGACACCATCGCCAAGCAGCAAAGCATGAACGTGCTGGGCGTTGATATCGGCGGGGCCACCACCGATGTGTTCTCCAGCTTCGAGGTCGACATGGGCGGCGGCGCGATGGAGCGCATCTTCAACCGCTCGGTATCGGCCAACCTCGGCATGAGCTACTCCATCAGCAACGTGATGGCGGAGGCCGGCTGGGAGAACGTGATGCGCTGGGTGCCCTTTGACATGGACGAGCAGGCCCTGCGCGACGCGATCAAGAACAAGATGATCCGCCCGACGACGATCCCGCAGGCCTACCGCAGCCTGCTGGTGGAGCAGGCCCTGGCCCGCGAGGCCCTGCGCCTGTCCCTGGAGCAGCACAAGCTGCTGGCCACCGGCCTGAAGGGCGTGCAGCGCGTCAAGGGTATTGAAGGCGCCTTCGAGGCCGACGACAGCGGCGGCAGCTTCATCAAGATGATGGACCTCGACCTGCTGGTCGGCTCCGGCGGCGTGCTGAGCCACGCCCCGCGCCGCGCCCAGACCATGCATATGCTGCTGGACGCCTTCCTGCCCGAGGGCTTCACCTTCCTTGGCGTGGACAGCATCTTCATGATGCCGCACCTTGGCGTGCTGGCCCAGGTGAACGCGCTGGCCGCGCAGCAGGTCTTCGACCGCGACTGCATGGTCTACCTCGGCTCTTCCGTCGCCCCACGGGTCTCGGGCGTGCGTTTCGGCGACCCGGTGATGGAGTACAACATCGACTTTGGCGGCGGCAAGAGCGAGAGCGGAACGCTGAAGTTCGGCGAGCTGAAGCTGTTCAGGGACTTCCCGGTCGGGGCCGAGGCCAGCGTCGAAGCCAAGCCGCTGAAGAAGGCCGATGTAGGCGCCGGCCCCGGCAAGCCGCGCACCGAGAAGGTGCTGGGCGGCGTGGTGGGCCTGGTGCTGGATGGCCGCGGCCGTCCGATCGCGCTCTCGCCGGACAGCAGCGCGCGCTGCAGGCAGCTGATCGAATGGGGCGAGGCAATGGGCAGCTATACCGGCGTGGCGGACAAGATCAAGTAGCAACTGCCTGCGTGTCGCTTGAAAAGGCCGAGCCAACAGGAGACACTGAGACACTGAGAAATGCAGAGGGCATATAGCTCCTGCTGATCGCCTGATCGCAGGCAGTCTGGCCGGCGCTCCACGGGCCGCGCAGCCCTCATGCCGCTCTGTGCCTCAGCGCCTCCTGCTGTCCTCCCTTCCGCCGGGCCAGTCCAGCGCGGGTATACTCATGCTGTCATGCGTGTGTACGAATACAGCGCGGTTGTTGAGTATGACCCTGAGGCCAGGCGCTACATCGGCTACGTGCCGGCCCTGCGTGGTGCGCACACTGAAGCCGACTCCATTGAGGAGCTTCGCCTGCGGCTTGAAGAGGTTGTTGAGCTGATCCTTGAGGAAATGGACGAGCAGGGGGCGCCTGAAGCTGCTGAGACAGTCATCGGGCTGGAAAAGGTGGTTGTCCAGCGATGAACCCCCTGCCACGTATCAATGCCAGTCACATGGCAAAGGTACTTGAGCGTGCGGGTTTCATCTGTGTACGAAGCCGGGGCAGCCACTTTGCCTACCGGCATCCTGACGGACGATTGACCTCCATACCTTTCCATGGCTCCGGGACACTTTCTGCCCGGCTGATAAACCAGATCATTGACCAGGCACAACTAAGTGCCGAGGAATACACCCGGCTGGTGGCTGAAAGCCGCTAGACCCTGATTTGACCTTTCATCTCAAATCGTTATCATTCCTGCCATGCTTGACTGGTTCAAAAAGAAGCCGCAGAAGCTGGAAAGCCTGAATGACGATGCGCTGCGCTGGAGTGTGGCGCGCCTCAGCGATCCCACCGGCGACTGCATGGTTCGCTATCTAGGCGACAAGTCGCTGGCCGGCCACCCCGAGCTGCCCTGGCGCTTTGGCGTGGCCATCGAGCACCGCTTTGAGGATCAGCAGCGCGATATTCTTGACCCGCTCTATGACCAGATCGAGGACAGGCTGATGGAACTGCTGGCCCTGCCTCCGCGCCGCGGGCTGCTGACGCTCGTCCTGCGGGACCAGCGCATGGTGGAATGGATCTCCTACTGCCGCAGTGATGCCGATGCGCAGGCCGTGCTGGAAGGGCTGAAGGACTTCTTTGGCAATGGCCTGACCGCCATGGGCGCGGATGACCCGAAGTGGGAGGTGTTCCGGCAGTTCACCCCGCGCTGAGCAGAACCCGGGTCAGTACCGGCTCAGCGCAGCGCCGCTGATCTCCGAGCGCAGGCGCCGCGGGGCAGGGCGCTGCAGGCTGAGCACAGTGGTCAGCCAGTGCTGCATGTCCGACAGGTAAGTGCCGCAGAAACAGGGCCCCAGGTTGAAGGGCAGGCCCGGACGGTGGATCGCATGGTCGCCGCCGGGATAGCTGGCGATGCTCAGATGTGGCAGGTAATGCGCGCTGCGGAAAGCCTCCACGCGGCGCACGAACTCGTTGGACGGCACCACAAAGTCACGGTCGCCATAGATCAGCAGCAGCGGGCAGTCCAGGCGCGCGAGGATCGGCAGGGGGTCGAAATCCAGGTCCTCGTTGTCCCAGCGGAAGGGCAGTGGCGCAAGGCCGCGGCGCAGCGCCCCCGGGCTGTTCTGCGGCGAAGGTTCATCCAGCACCCTGGGCAGGCGCGCGGCGCGGTACCAGACCTGGCTCTGCGCGTCCTTCAGGCGGTGGTAAAGCCTGCGCCAGCCGCGGCCGGAGCGGCTGAAATTCCACAGCGCGCGGCGCAGCGCCCGGGCCTGGCGGCCCAGGGTGCCGGCCAGCATTCCACAGCTGTAGTAAGTCAGGATCTCGCCCAGGGGCATCGCCGGCTGGGACAGGCCGATGACAAAGGCCGGCTGCTCCACCAGCTCCGCCGCGCGCAGGGTGGCGGCGCCGCCAAGGCTGTAGCCCCAGAAGCCCACCCGCGCAGGGTCCACCTGCGGGTGCCGGCACAGGGCCTGCCAGGCAGCGGCGGCATCCCGGGCCTGCTGCTCCAGCGCCAGCAGGCTGGGCCGGCCCCTGCTGTGGCCGGTGCCGCGCTTGTCATAGAACAGCACGGCCAGACCAAGGCGGGCGAAGAAGTCGGCATAGAAGTTGTAGAAGTGGCGCAGGCCCAGGAACATGCCGTGCACCAGCACCACCCCGGGGTGCGGCCCCGGACTGAGCGGCAGCAGCAGCGTGCCGCTGAGCTGCACGCCTTCGCTTTCGAAGCTGACTTCCTGGCGGCGATAAGGCCGGGTGGCCCGGCGCCACAGATAAGCGCCCGCCCCCAGGAGCAGCAGGCCGCCAAAGACGGCCGGCACAGTCAAAAGCGCAAAGCCAGCACGTGCCAGTCTCATGCCTTCATTGACCCGCCGCGCCGCCGCGGGTTCCGCAGTCAAGCCTGGTGCTGATGTAGCTGCGCGCTGCAGGCTTAGCCCATGCGCAGCCAGTCGAAGGTGGCGCTCTCATAGGCATAGCGCGTGTTGGCACGGGCGGCGATGAGGTAGACGACAAGCAGCAGGGGGAGCAGGCTGAGGCCGCGGCCGTCCAGCAGGCTCAAGCCGAGGCCCGGCATCAGCGCGATGCTGAGGCCCAGGGCCACGGCCCAGTTGACCGCGGTCAGCGGGTGCAGGAAGGACAGCAGGCCCATGCGGTCGCCCTCATGCACGGGGCTTGGCAGCATGCGGTAGTAGTAGTCCAGGCGGCGGCCAAGGCTGACCCCGGGGCCGGTGCGCAGGGCTTTATCCAGCTGGCGCTGCAGGGGCAGCAGGTGCGCGCCCTGCAGTGATTCGCTGACCGCGAACTCTTCGGGCTCCATATAAGGGTCAAGGAAAAGCAGGCGGCGGCCCTTGTCGCTGAGCGCCAGGGCGAAGGCCTGCTGCTTCTTCTGCAGGTCGCTCTGGCGCATGAAGTACAGCACCGGCAGCAGGATGGCGGCAGCGCCGACATGCCAGTACCACGCCACCTGCGGGGTCAGGCTGTCCCAGGGCAGCAGGGCCTCGACGGCCGCAACGATCAGGGCGCAGAAGATCAGCAGCCGGCCGAAGGAGTCCTGCCGGTTGCGCAGGCGCTCCTCATGCTTGAGCAGCCAGGGGGGATAGCGCCGGGTATTCCACGCCACGGCTTGAGTGTAGCAGAGTGGACCAGTATCTCGTGTTTGACAACTATATGCCGACGAGCATCCTGTTGATTGATTCATTCCATGCAAGCTTCAAACTTTTCGGAACTCTTTTTTCGCGAAGTTTGTTCACTAAGAGTTCATTGAAAGTAGTTCTGCCTAGCTTGCCGATATTTATCAATTGCATCTCCAGCCAACCTGCAATCTCGAGGAAATTGATTTCATGTCCTTGTCCAAAGTAAGTTTGCGCTTGGCGCAGGACCTCTTGATCTCTTGGAAGTTCCTTCAGTATAAAGATGTAATCTACTATTTCATTCGGAGCAATCTTGTCCATGAATGTCTGAACGAGTCGGTTCTTGTCTAATGGACGAACAGTTACCTCTATGCTGAATAGAACCGTAACTCCAGAGGTAATCGTAATATCTCCAGCGGTACCGGAAGCTTTATCAGCAACATTAATGCCTTGTGTATCAACAGTCCAATTTAGTCCGTAGACTTTAACTATCGTTTCGAACATGCAGCTTGCCAACATAAGTGGAAAGAGACCACCGCTCGGTGTATTTATCACGGATTGAAGTAAAAGAATGTACTGCTTAACGCTAAGGCGGTTTACTGCAGCAACCGCAACATCCGAATCTTCGCGAAGCATCAGGAAGCGATAAATAAGCCTACTAAGAATCGCAACAGCACCTTCATGGGTAGTTTCTCTAAGTTCGTCTATCAAAGCCAACATCGCTTGGTGCGCGGCTTTATCCCGCACTTGGTTCTCGGCTTCAGGGGTGAATGTAAACTGCCTTCTAAACACATTCAGGTACGGCCCTTTGGAACACGGTATGGCGTTCTTTCGCAAGAACGGGTTAACGATTCTCTCGTCAATGTCTCTTCCATTATAAGACTTACCAGAAAGCGAGATATAGGGTCGGGCCAAGTTCCTATCGGGCAGGAAAATTCTAACAAGTAGTACGCCAACAAGAGCCTCTCTGTATGCTTGAGTCTTTGATGTAAACAGAGTCTCAATTGATACTACTAAGTCCTCGCGCAATTGAGGGATCAGGTTTTGACGAAATTCGACTTCAACCTGTTCCAAAGTCTGGTCGAGAAATGCGACTCCATCTTGTACAGGAAAAACTACCTTCTCTGTACTTCCTCCTAGTAGTTCGTCCATAAGACCTCTTGCCTCATTCCTTTCGAAGAGTGGCATAATTTAGCCGGCGCTTCACGTCTGTTCCAATTCCCATAGCACTCGGTCATCAATCTGCAGTCGTAACCGGAAACGGCAACTCTTCCCTTAGCTGATTGCAGCACCTTTGCTAGTTCTAAGTGCTCGGTGTTACTCAGCTCAAATCCATAGGCTTTGCTATCCCCGCGAGATTCGTGGGGATATGGCGGATCACAGTAAAACAAAGTATCTGGACCATCGTAAGTTTTTATGATGTCTACGGCCGGTCGATTTTCTATCTGAACACGGAGTAATCTCTCTGCAATCTCTGCAAGTCCATCTATTCCGCCTAGCCACCTTGAAACTACTCCTGACATTCCTGAGCGGCTTGTATCCTTACAGTTTGCCCAGCGACCAAGCGTGGCTGTTTGAGCAAGTCCCGTTCGCACCTGCCTCGCCCTCACGAAAAACAATCGCGCTCGTTCAAGCGGAGGCGTCTGACTTGGAATATAGTTACATGCCCGTTGGAACTCGGTTCTAGAAAAAGGTGTCAGCGCCAATTTCATTATTAGTTCCGTCGGTTGATCTCTTAGAACTCTGAAGAAGTTGACAACTTCGCCGTCTATGTCATTGTATGTCTCCACTGGAGACTGTTGCCTGTTCAGAAGTACCGCCGCTGAACCCGCAAATGGTTCACAGTAGTGTTTGCAATCCGGTAGGATAGGAAGGAGCCACTCGAGGTGACTGTATTTGCCTCCATACCAGCCGAATGCAATTTTTTTCGAACCTCGCTTCTTAGTCTTCAGTTCGGAAAGCTTGATTGAAGGCATCTGGGCGTGATCTCTTGCTCGCAGGGGTTGAGGCAGTCTCCTAACAGTGTCTGCCGCTACTTGGATTTCGTGCTCCGAGTCTGCCGCTGAAAAAATCGGTGACAACCTTCTGCTGCTGGGCTGTTGTTTGGACATGTCGAATTTAGCTTACCATTTTCTCGCTCAACAGAGGTTCTTTGACTGGAGATTCAGCCGATGCTTAGATTTGCCTGGCGGCGCAGGTGCTCCAGCGCGTAGTCATAGTTCGCCTTGTCGTCGATGTCATAGGCGATCGAGGCATCGCTGAGGGAGACACCCCGCGCCGGGCCGCCGGTGAGGCGCTCCAGGCGCTGCTCGATGGCGCTCAGGCGCAGGCGCCCGGTGAGCAGGGCCAGTGCGATGGGCCAGCCGATCAGGGTCGCTAGACGGTGCGGCCATTTGCGGTGGGCGTAGAAGTCGTGCATCAGGGGCAGGTTGGACTTCAGCAGGCGGCCTTCCATGAAGAGGGCCGAGCCCATGGTGACAAGGCCGCCGTCGAGACGGTTGAAGCTGTTGGGCGCGCCGGGGTACTGGGCCAGGAAGACCTCGCGGCTGACCAGCGGCGCGGCAAAGGCCGCCCCGGCGCCGCGGGCCTGGCTGACAAAGGCGCTGAGCGCGGCGGCGGTGACGAAGGGCAGGTCCGGGCTGAGGATGAGATATTCGTGCCCCTCGCCCCCGAGGTGCTCAAAGCCGCGCTGGATGTTATCCACCACGCTCTGGCCTTCCTGGATATGCGCGATATCCGCGGGAATCCGCTCGCGCAGCTCCGGCGCGCCGACCACCGCCACCGCGTCCAGCTCGAGGGCCTCGCGGGCAGCCGCCATGGCGGCGGTCAGCAGGCTGCGCCCGCCCAGCTCAAGCAGGGCCTTGACCGGGCTGTCGCTGAGCGCCTGCAGCTCGGCCGGCAGTCGCCCTCCCGCGGTGATGATCACATGCAGTGCCACGACATTAGTATGCATGGTGGAGCGATGGTGACAGGCTACAGGTGACAGAAGGACAAAGGCGAAAGGCAGAATGAAATGCCGCGTTGGAGCATCGAAGTCTCGGAGCGCCGGCTGCAAGCCGGCTATCCCTGGCTTGAAGAGGCCGGCTTGCAGCCG
>JADZFO010000033.1 GCA_020849855.1 bacterium
CAAGTAAAGGAGAAGGGCAAATGTTCAAGAACGCTGTGATCGTGATGATGGTTCTCGGTACCCTGGCGGTAGCGAGCTGCTCCGGTGGCGCTGGTGCGCCGATCGACGAGATGAACGCGGGCAACGCAGCGACGACCCAGGCCCAGCCTGAGGCCCAGACCAGCCAAGACCAGAACGGCCAGTACAGCTCGGTGCAGTGGCAGGCCCAGGTGGATTCCCCGCTGCTGCCCCGCGACGCCTCTTTCTGGGCTGACCTCTTCCCGGACTTCGATCTCCCCGACTGGGGCGATATCTTCGACGCCATGCACAGCGCCGTGGCCCACGGCGAGAACGACATCCCCACCGATGCCTTCATGGCCGGCAGCAACGGCGCCCGTTATGAGATGACCGCCGTGGACTGGAGCGACGGCGGCGGCTTCCCCCTGCCGGTGATGGGCTATGGCCTGGTGCTGGAAAGCACTGCTGAGCAGCCCGCCTTCGCCACCTTCGGCCTGAAGGAATTCCCCGCCGGCGAGAGGATCAAGTCTGTCGAAGTCAGCGGCTGGGGCGAGGACCTCTGGATCGGCGTCGCCGGCTACGGCAGCAAAGATGCCTACCGCTGGTTCGGCCCCTACAACCTCGGCGAGGGCGATGCCACTCTCACCCTTCCTTACATGGACAGCACCAACGACAGCAACTACGGCTATGTGACCCTGCTCAGCGCCGGCGGTGACTATGTGACCGTCAGCAGCCTGAAGGTCAACGTGGGCCCGCAGACCCTCACCCCGGATATCGACTTCGACTTCGAGATCGACCCGATCATCCCGGACTGGGACATCTAAACAAGCCTACTCCCACCACCATCCTGCGACGACCCCCGCCGAAAGGCGGGGGTTTTGCTTTCCCCCGCGCTCTGCTATCTTTGCCCTGTGTACTACGGTTTTGGACGGCGTTCGCTTGGTCTTAGCTTTCTGCTGATCCTGCTGGGCATCGCCCTGATCCTGGGCTGCATCCGCGGGCTGATGAACCGCGAGGGCATGTACGACTCGGAAAGCACAAGCATCATGTTCTGGTCGCAGATCCTCGGCATCGTGCTGGGCGTGGCCCTGGTGCTGATCGGCTTCAATGTCTTTGAAATGCTCGGCGGGCTGTTCTAGCCATGGCGGCTCACCCGCGCGTGCGGCTCAGCCCGGGGGTCTAGAAAATGCTGCCTCTGCCCCTCATGTCCGCCGGCAACGTTTACATGGGGCCGCTGGCGCTGATCGTGGTGGGGCTGATGCTGGTTTACGGTTGCCTGCGGGCTCTGTTTACCGGCAAGGGTCTTTACCCTGAGGAGCGCCGACCGGACGTCTACTGGGCCATCATCTTCGGGGTGTTCATCGGCCTGGCAATTACTGCCGGCGGGGCTTATCTGCTCTATCAGATGTTCAAGTGGTAAGCATGCTGGCGGACAGCTTCCAACCTGGATCACTCACCAGCTGCGATACCAGCCCCAATACCAACCAGGTTCATAGAAACAGACCAGCTGGACATAAATGCTGAACAGCGAAAAGAAGAGCGATCCTCCAAATGCGGATGCAAAGTAGATCTGCACGGGCCCCCTGGGCAGGAAGATAAAGAACCCGATTAACCCCAAAACGAACATCGCGCCGAAGACAGAGAGCATGTTCGTAAGGAAGATGCCCCACTGCAGCCCGCCGGCAGCAGGTACATAGGCTGGTTCGAAGATGCTCCCTCCCGGAGGAAGCAGGACTGCCAGCAGCAAAAGGGGACCTGCCAGCGCGAGGGTTGAACGGCCAGCGAGCTGCCACTGGCTCAGCGCAACATACCGCAAAAGCTTCGCGGCGAGCAGCACGCCAAGCAGATAACTGCTGAGCATGGCCAGCAGGGTGTACCCCACGACAAAAGTCCCGTCTGTCAACGGCCAGGGCATCTTCAGTCAATAATGACAGTATTGCGCTGCCCTGGTAACACCGCCTGATCAAACGGTGGTGTATTTCATTGATGATTGCTAGTCTCGTCCTAAGGCTTGCTGACCCTCGCCAGTTAACTCGGCCAGCGCGTGATTAAAACAGCTGCTTCCCCAGCCAGATGCCGTAAGCCGTCATAGCCGCGCCGGCGCAGATGCCAAGGATGTATGAGGCGCTCATGCGCCGGCGGCTTTCTTCGTCATACATGCCCTCGCCGCGCAGCCAGAAGAAGATGCTGCCGAAAAACAGCGACAGGCCGACGGCCACCAGCACGGGCCAGTACAGTAAGGCTCTGCGGTCCAGAAGCAGCCAGCGCTCCATGGGCACCAGCATACAATCTGCATGTGCAAGAGCCGCATGTTCATAAAGTGCTGGCATACATCACCCGCCTGTCAGGGGATGGGGCTTTGGAGCTGCTGGTCTTCAAGCAGCCGCCGGGCCAGGACGGCAGCATGGATGCCGGCCTGCAGGTGCCGGGCGGCACCGTCGACCCCGGCGAGGCGCCGGAGCTGGCCGTCCTGCGCGAGGTCTTTGAAGAAGCCGGCCTGCAGGGCCTCAGCGTCGCCGCCAAGCTGGGCGAGCTGTATCAGGAAGAGTGGGCCCACACCCGGCATGTCTTCCACCTGCCCGCCCCCGCCGGCCTGCCGGATGCCTGGGACCACATCGTCACCGGCCAGGGCCTCGACCGCGGCTGGACTTTCCACTACCGCTTCGAGCTGATCTCAGGCCTGCCGCCCCTCGCCGGCGACCAGGGCCGCTGGCTGGGTCTGCTGCGGCCTGCAAACTAAATGAAGGGAATCAGGTTGTAGAACAGCGCATCCACCAGCAGGATGATGCCGAGAACATAACCCAGCAACGGCAGCCAGCGCGCCTGAAAGGAACCCTGCGGAGCGGCCTTGCCAGCGAAGCGCAGTTTACTCAGCAGGCCGCCTGAGATCAGTAATGAGCCAAGCACAAGCTTGCCCAGCCAGATGATCATGCCCATGTTTGCTGACTCCAGAGTATCCTGACAGGCCTGCTCTCATCAGGCTGCCGCGTCTTGGCTGCTCTGCCGCAGGCCGCCTGTGCCGCGGCCCCGCCTAGATCCAGCGGCCGATGCTGAACACAAAGATTAGGTTCACCAGCGCGGCGATCAGGCCGATCTTCTGGGCCTGCTTCCACTCGCAGTTGAGCACCACCTTGGCCGCCACCGCTGTTCCCAGCGCCAGGACCAGGGCGCCAACCAAACCGCCCAGAAAGGGGATCCAGCGCAGCGGGAAAAAGAGCGGCGAGAGCACCAGCATCGCCACATAGCTCAGCAGGGCCGCCATCAGAGCCTTGCTCAGGCCGGCGCGCTTGATGCCCGCGGCCTTGGCCCCGCCCCAGACCGAAGCGCTGTGTACGCCGAAAGCAACTAAAGCCTCAACACCCATCTGTATCCTCCCAGGCCGCAGCCTGAGCAAAGATAACACGAAACTAAGGGCATGACAAGTACCCCTTTGAAATTTCTAAAGCGTGACTTTACTTCTCTAAGCTCACATAGTTCATTTACTTCGATTCTGCCGCGCCGCCTGGCTCTCTTGTGATTTTTTCACTGGCTCAGCCTTGACAAGGCCCGCGGGGCTGTTATAATTCCGCGCTGGCAATCTCATGTCCAGAGTGCTAGCAGCAAAATACAATAAGCTGCTAGCGTGCCGGGTATGAGTTTGCGAACGGGGAGGCGGGCTTGGTTCTCTTTGCGCGCCTCACCGAATTACCCCAACACATAACAATGGAGGTTTCGCATGGCTAAGGCTGGTGCGAAGTTTGGTTACCGTCCGGCACCCGGTCGGCTGATCGTTGAGCCCCTGGGCCAGAAGGAGACCACGGAGAGCGGTCTGTATCTGCCCGAGAGCGCCAAGGAGCGTCCGCAGCTGGGTAAGGTTGTCGCCTACACCCCCGGCCGCGACGACAACGGCAAGTCCAAGGATGCCCTGGTTGAAGTCGGCGATGTTATCTTCCACAGCAAGTACAGCGGCACTGAGGTCAAGATCGACAACAGCGACTTCCTCATCCTGCGCGAGGACGACATCCTGGCGGTGCAGAACTAACTTCTGTTGGGGCGCACGGATGTGCGCCCGTTACCAATGCCGGGCGGACACAAGGTCCCCCCATAAATGACTAAGGAGACAGATAACTATGGCTAAGCAGATCATTTTCAGCAGCGACGCGCGTGGCAAGCTGCTCGCCGGCGTGGACAAGGTTGCCAACGCCGTCAAGGTGACCCTCGGCCCCCGCGGCCGCAACGTCGTCCTGGAGAAGAAGTGGGGCAGCCCCACCGTCACCAACGACGGCGTGACCATCGCCAAGGAGATCGAGCTGGGCGACCCGCTGGAGAACATGGGCGCGCAGCTGGTCAAGGAGGTCGCCTCCAAGACCAACGACATCGCGGGTGACGGCACCACCACCGCCACCATCCTGGCCCAGGCCATCATCCAGGAGGGCCTGCGCAACGTGACCGCCGGCGCCAACCCGATGGCGATCAAGCGCGGCATCCAGGCCGCCACGACCCAGGTCGTGGAGTACCTGCTGAAGAACGCGATCAGCATCAAGACCGACAAGAAGGCCATCGCCAACGTCGCCGCCATCTCGGGCAACAACGACCCGGAGATCGGCGAGAACATCGCCGCCGCTATGGACGCGGTGGGCAAGGACGGCGTGATCACGGTTGAGGAGAGCAAGACCGCCGAGACCAAGATCGACCTGGTCGAGGGCATGCAGTTCGACCGCGGCTACATCAGCCCCTACTTCGTCACCGACCGCGAGACCATGGAGGCCAGCCTGGACGATCCCTTCATCCTGCTCTGGGAGAAGAAGATCAGCTCCATCCAGGACCTCCTGCCCCTGCTGGAGAAGTGCCACAAGGCCGGCCGCCCGCTGGCGATCATCGCCGAGGATGTTGAGGGCGAGGCCCTCGCCACCCTGGTGGTCAACAAGCTGCGCGGCACCCTGAACGTGGTCGCGGTGAAGAGCCCCGGCTACGGTGACCGCCGCAAGGCCATGATGGAGGACATCGCCGTCCTCACCGCCGGCAAGTTCTTCACTGAGGACCTTGGCGTGAAGCTGGAGAACGTCCAGCTTACCGAGCTTGGCACCTGCAAGACCTTCAAGGTCGAGAAGGAGAACACCGTCCTGATCGAGGGCAAGGGCAAGAAGGACGCCATCCAGGGCCGCATCAAGCAGATCCGCGCCGAGATCGACAAGGCCACCAGCGACTGGGACAAGGAGAAGCTGCAGGAGCGCCTGGCCAAGCTGCATGGCGGCGTCGCCGTGCTGAAGGTTGGCGCGGCCACCGAGACCGAGCTGAAGGAAAAGAAGCACCGCTATGAGGACGCCCTGAGCGCGACCCGCGCCGCGGTGGAAGAGGGCATCGTGCCCGGCGGCGGCGTGGCCCTGCTGCGCGCTTCCGGCGCCATCAACTTCGCCGCCTTCAAGGGTGACGAGGAAGCCGAGATCGGCGCCCGCATCCTGGCCAAGGCTCTGGTTGAGCCCGCCAAGACCATCGCCTTCAACGCCGGCGAGGAAGGCAATGTCGTGATCCGCGACATCCTGGCCGAGAAGAAGAACTTCAACTATGGCTTCAACGCCGCCAAGCGCAGCTTTGAGGACCTGGTGAAGGCCGGCATCATCGACCCGGTGAAGGTCACCCGCTCTGCGGTGCAGAACGCGGCCTCCATCGCCAGCATGCTGCTGACCACCGAGGCCCTGATCGCTGACATCCCGGAAGAGAAGAAGGCTGACGCCGGCGCCGGCGCCGCTGGTATGGGCGGCATGGGCGGCGGCATGGACTTCTAGGTCTTGTAGGGGCCGCAGAAATGCGGCCCTTGATCCGGCCGCAGAAATGCGGCTCTTGATCCGGCCGCAGAAATGCGGCCCTGGATCCGACCGCAGAAATGCGGCTTGATCCGGCCCGCATTTCTGCGGGCCCTACAAGATCCGCAAGGGGTCTTGCCCCAATTGGAAGAGCTAGAGAGGCATGAGCGAGGCGGGGAGCAATCCCCGCCTCTTCCTTATTCCGTGGCGGGCCTTGCTGCTTCTGACTGCTGAGCTGCCAGCGGCTGCAGGCCCAGGCGGCGGTAATCAAAACGCTCCAGCTCATCCAGCAGCGGGCTGATCTGCGCAGTGCTGAACTGCTGCTCCAGCTCGACATCAGCCTGGGTCTGCGCATAAAGGTCAAGCATGCTCTGCAGCATGCCGGCACCACTGAAGGAATATGCCGCGCTGTCCTGCTGCGCCTGCGTGCCCTCCTGCTGCGCCCCGGCGCCCGGCTCCAGGCTGAAGCGCTGCTCCTGAAACTCGCGGTAGGCATTGTTATAGGCGCGCAGGAAGTCATGCAGGCCGCGCAGCTCTTCAAGCGATTCTTGATTGAAGTCGGCGGCCAGCTGCTCCTGGATCTTGCTTTGAAGCTTGCCTTCAACAATCAGGCATAGCTGCGCCGGGTGCAGCGCCGGGCCGCTCATCCGCGCGCGGCGGATCAGCATCCGGTGCAGCTCCTGCGCGGTGTCCAGCTTCTGCTGCGGCGCTGCCGCCTGGTCCAGCAGAGCGCGCAGGCCCCACCAGCCCGTGTCATAGGCATAGATCTCCGCCCGCGAATAGGCCAGGCGCAGCGGGAAGTACAGCGGGCCCAGCCTGTCTGTGCGGCCGCTGCGGGCCAGGGGGTCCACCGCCTCCATTGGGAAGCTCAGCGGGCTGAACAGCTCCGTCGCGCTGTTGCCACGCCGCAGCGCCGCCAGGGCTTCCTCGCTGCGGCCGCTGCGCTGCTCGTGTTCGGCCAGCAGGTACCAGCCCTCGGCCCAGTCCGGCGCCAGCTCGGTCACGCGCCGGTAAATGCCCTCCGCGTCCATGCCGCTGGAAGCCAGGATCGCCAGCGCGTCGCTGTGTTCAGCCTGCAGCTCTTCGCGGCTGCGCCTGAGCTCAGGCTCTTCTTCCAGCATCGCGGCCAGCGCCGCCTCATAGCCCGGCTGGCCTTTCAGTCCCCCGGCCCTTTGCTCCAGCCGAGCGGCGATGCCCGCCAACTGGCTTTCAACATAGTCCTCGCGGGTGAAGCTCAGCAGCCGGGTCAGCAGCAGCAGCCCCTGGGGCCGCAGCCTGCCCGCCGCCGCCGCCGCGGCCAGCGCCCGATATGCGTCGCGGTCCAGTTCCCAGTACTTGACTTCGCTTTCCGGGTCATCCAGCCAGCGCTGGCCCTCCATTTCAAACAGCAGCTCATACACCCGCGGATCATCCGGGAACTGCCGCGCCAGCGCATCGCAACCCTCCCGCGAAAGCACCGCGCTGAAATCGCCAAGGTGCATGAAGCGCTCTTCAAGCTCCGGCGGCAGGGGCTTTTCGGCGCTCAGGCGCTCAAGCTCAAGGCTCAGCGCCGCTTCGTCCCCCGCCCAGGCCTGCAGGCCGTAAAAGTCCTTCACTGCCTCAATCACCGCGTCGCATTCCTGCAGGTCTTCGCGCCAGGCGCTGAAGATCAGGCTGAAGTAGGCATCCAGCAGCGGGTCGCCGCTCTGCGGCGCCGGCCCCAGCGCGTCGGCCGCACTGGCAGCAGCGGCAGCATCGGCGTGCTCTGGCGCGGCCTGCGCCGGCGCAAGTCTGCCCGGGCCAAGCAGCAGGCAAAGCAGGGCTGCCGCCGCAGCATGGCAAAGCAGGGCAGCCGGGTCAGAGGGCCGGTTCATGGCCAGAGTCTAACACCGCCGGGAAAAACATCCGCAATTCCGCCGCGGCCCGCGCAGCGCGCTTGGGGCGCTGAAGCCGGCGTTAAATTCGCGGCGGAAATCCTGGAACTCAGGAACAAGTTTGCGCCAAGTGCGTCTAATCGAGGTCCGCAAACGGTTAAGGGGGCGGGCTGAGTAAGCTGTTTCATGAACCTGTGCACCGGCAATGATGAGCGACCGGTGCGCCGGGGAGCCAAGACAAGTACCTGTAAAGGGGCGGCGCAAGCCGCCCTTTTGCTTTTCAGCCACCTTGCCGCGGCTCTACGGGAGCCATTGCAGCGGCCCCGCGGCCTTTATTTGTGCGCGCTTAGCTTAGATGCGGTTAAATCTTTGTTCGCTTATCTTAAGCAGGCTTCAAGTTTCTTCCAGGCCTGCTACTGGCCCGTTATAATCCGCCCTGGCCTGGCGGGTTGCCGGGCAGGGGGCTTTTAGCCATGTTAGCTACGGCTGCTTCGCACGGGGTTGAGAGCGAAGAGCGCGGCGTTCCTGTGTTTAGTGGATTCAATCTGGACGAGGCGCTCACGCGGTGTGTCGAAAGAGGTGGCACGGACCTGCATATCCGTGCATACGACTACCCGATCTTCAGGCTGCACGGGAAACTGGTCCGCGATGAGGGCTATCCCGTTTTCACGCCCGAAGATACGCATAAGCTCGGCATGAGCATCATTAAGGACCACCAGCTTTACTCGCTGGAGGAGTCCGGTGACTGCGACCTGAGCTATGCGGTGGATGGCGTCAGCCGCTTCCGCGTCAACGTTTTCTACGAACGCGACAACATCGGCATCGCCTTCCGCACAATTCCCGAGAACCCGCCCAAGCTTGAAGTGCTTGGCGTGCCTTCGCGCGTGCTGCAGGAGATCGCGACGAAACCGCGCGGCTTCTTCCTGGTGACCGGCCCGACCGGCTCCGGCAAGACGACCACGCTGGCGGCGATGCTGGACTACATTAACGAGAACAGCGCCCGCAACATCATCACGATCGAGGATCCCATCGAGTACCGGCACCGTAACAAGCTGTCGGTCATCAGCCAGCGCGAGATCGGCAAGGACAGCAGCGATTTCTCCCGCGCCCTGCGCTCGGCCCTGCGCCAGGACCCTGACGTGATCCTGGTCGGCGAGCTGCGCGACCTGGAGACTATCTCGATCGCGCTGACCGCCGCCGAGACCGGCCACCTGGTGCTGGGTACGCTGCACACCAACAGCGCCACCTCCAGCGTGGACCGTATCGTGGATATCTTCCCGCCGCACCAGCAGGACCAGGTGCGTCTGCAGCTCTCCATGAACCTGCAGGGCATCCTGTGCCAGGCGCTGCTGCCCGGTACCGCCGCTTCCGGCGGCCGCCGCGTGGTGGCCTGCGAAATCCTGGTGGCCACCCACGGCATCCGCAACCTGATCCGCGAGGCCAAGACCCACCAGATCCCGACGGCGATGGAAGCCGGCGGCAAGTGGGGCATGACCACGCTGGACATGGACCTCAAGCGCCTGGTCCAGCAGGGCCAGATCAGCATTGAGACCGCTCTCGCCGTGGCACGCCATCCCGAGGAGTTCCATCCCGGCAAGCCCGGCATCGACTACTAGACAACCAAACCGTTGACGCGCCTGCGCTACCATTGCGCAGGCGCGTTTTGCGTTTCTGGAGGCCTTATGCACCCGCGTACCGCCATTGCCGCACGCTTCAGTTTCCCGGCCGGGCTGCGCCTGCTGGCGCTGCTTTGCTGCCTGCTGGCCCTCGCCGCGCTCAGCGCCTGCCCGGCGAAGAAGGATGCCGCCCAGGGCGGCGATGTGACTGTCAATGTGGACACGACTGACAGCACAGCCGGCGCGGACGCGGATGCGGACGTCACCTCGGCCAGCGATGCCGGCGAGGCTGCGGATGCCTCCGGCGAAGGCGCGGATGCTGATCCCGCTGCGGATGCCAAAGCCGCTGAGGGCGCAGACAGCGATGCCAGCGCCGATGGCGAAGCCAGCGCCGATGGTGATGCTAAAGCGGATGGCGATGCGAAAGCGGAGGGCGATGCCAAGGCTGAGCCCGAGGCGGAGGAGAAGCCCAAGGGCATCTGGGTCAACATCGAGTTCATGAACGCCCTGTGGAACGAAGACCCCGAGGCGCGCATGAGCCACCTGCTCTTTGACGTCGGCGCGGACCTCGCCCGCAACGAAAGCGTCACTACCGAGATCAAGATGGACGATCCGGACAAGGAAGTCTACGGCGAGGTGGACCTGCGCTTTTGCAAGCTGCGCGTCTATCCTTACGTCAGCGGCGCGCGGGTCACCCGCGAGAGCGGCAGCAAGCAGGAGTACACCCGCGACGGCCGCTATGTCTTCATGGTCTTCGACGAGAACGACAAGGCGCTTGGCGTGCTGGAGATGGACTACGAGGCCGAGTTCCGCCCGGCCCCGCCGGAGAGCCAGCCCCGCGACGCCAACATCGTTCCCATCTTCGACCGCGATCACGAGCACATCGGCTATGACATCGTGCGCAAGGTCGAGGCCGGCAAGCCGATGCAGACCATCCTGCAGATCCGCATCAACCGCGGGGCCTTCCTCTCGCGCCAGGTCACGGACCCGCTGGGCAATGTCTTTGTCTACCGCTTCCCGGAGATCCACCTGCTGCTCGCGCCCCCGGGCGTCGACACCAGCAAGCCCCAGCGCCCGGTCTAGCCCGGCGGAAGCTCTGCGCAGATCGCAATTCGCAGGCCCGGCCTGTAACACTTGCGCGCTTGCTGCATCTCTTCTGTGCTGTAGAAAGTGATAGCCGGCCGGACTGCCCAGGAGGCAAACCGGCGCTACTTAGTCGCCACCGCAACAGACGCTGCGCGGGCCATCCGCCCCGGCGGGCATTCCATCCATAGAGCTGATCATTCCATTTGCCTGCCTGCGAGCCTGCCGCTGCAGCCCGCCCTGCGCGCCGCCTGCTGCGCTGCTTTCCCTGACTCCCTCGCGCACTGCGCGAGACGCTTTGTGCGCACGCACAAAGGAGCTGTTATGCATTACGAAACATTGTTTTGCCTGCCCCGGGGCTGCCGGCGCTGTGGTTTCACCCTTATCGAACTGCTGGTGGTTATCGTCATTATTGGCATTCTGGCGGCGATCGCGCTGCCGAACTACATCAAGGTCAAGGAAAAGGCGAAGGAAGCCGAAGTCAAGGCGAACCTGCACAACATTCAGCTGAGTGTTGAGC
>JADZFO010000034.1 GCA_020849855.1 bacterium
GATGTGAAGCCCTGAAGAGTTATTGTTCAAGATACAATTCCACTCGACCACACAGTGCTATCGGCCATCTGCCACCCACATCGCGCCTTCCGGCACTGAATAACCTGTTTGGCGGCCACACCTAGGCCGGCGCGAACTGCAGCAGGCAGCTTGTGGCATCGCTGTCCGCGGCGCGGCAGCGTGTCTCCCCCGCCTCCCACTGCGCCGGGCCGCAGAACTGGCCCAACTCCTTGAGAAAGCCGCTGTAGAAGCCGCAAAGCGGGTCATGGCTGGCAGCGCCGCGGGCAAAGACGCTGTCGCGCAGCTCAATGAAGTGCAGGGGCCCGCGCTGGAGATGGTTGAAGCTGCTGCTGCCCAGGAAGGGCGGCAGGCTGCGGCGCAGGGTTTGTGTCAGGTCGAGGCGGCCGATGCGGAAGCGGCCGCCAAGGCGCGCGTGCTCCGCCCACTGGGCAAAGGCATTGCGGCCGGCGAGAAAGACGATGTCGCTGTAGGCGGCCTGCTGGCGCAGCTGGGCCAGCAACTCCGCGAGCTGGCCGGGTCCGAGGGCCTCCACTTCAGTGAAGAGGCCCAGTATGCGTTCAGCGTCCAGGTGCTGCTGCCGGCAGATGTGGTCATAGAGCGCGGGCTCGTAGCGCCGGGTGGCCACCAGCAGGCTGTGCAGCAGGATGGGATGGAAGCGCTCCACCCCGCCCTCCAGGCCCTGCCATGTCTTGTCAGCCGCCACAGCGCTATGTTACTGCGCGCAGCGCAGCCCGCGAGCCCATCCGCGCCTATAATCCCGGCGTGGAATTGCCGGAACTGGACTATCAGGCCCTTGGGCGCGCCGTGCTGGAGCATGAGGCCGCTGCGCTGCATGGCCTGGCGCAGAAGCTGGACGGCGCCTTCAGCCAGGCCTGCGCGATGCTGAAGGAATGCCGCGGGCGCGTAATCGTGAGCGGCATGGGCAAGAGCGGGCATGTGGGCCGCAAGATCGCGGCCAGCCTGAGCAGCATCGGCGTGGCCAGCCACTTCCTGCACCCCGGCGAGAGCGCGCATGGCGACCTGGGCGTGCTGCGGGACGAGGACGTGGTGCTGGCGCTGAGCGCATCGGGTGAGACCAGCGAGATACTGGACATCCTGCCGACGGCCAAGAGCCTGGGGGCGCGGCTGATCGGCGTGACCGCGCGGCCGGACAGCACCCTGGCGCGGATGGCCGACTGCGCGCTGCTTATCGGCGACTTCAGGGAGGCGGACCCTTATAACCTGGTGCCGACGACCTCCACCACCCTGATGCTGGCCCTGGGCGATGCGATGGTGGTGGCGCTGATGCAGGCCAAGGACGTGACACCGGAGCGTTTCGCGGTGCTGCACCCCAAGGGCATGCTGGGCAAGCGCCTGACCCTGCAGGTGGCGGACCTGCTGGCCGGCGACAGCACCAACCCGCGGGTGCCGGTGGACGCCCCTTTTGGCAGCGCCATTGAGGTGATAACCAGCTTTACCCTGGGCGGGACCTGCGTGGTGGACCCTGACGGCGGCCTGGCCGGCATCCTGACGGATGGCGATGTCCGGCGCATCCTGAACCGCTATGCCAGCGAGCAGTTGTCCCTGCAGGAGCTGCTGCACAAGCCGGTCAGCGAGCTGATGACCGCCCAGCCCAAGCGCGTGGAAGGCAGCCGCCTGGCATATGAAGTGCTGGGCCTGATGGAAAACAACAAGCCCAGACCAATTTTCGTGATGCCGGTGGTAGATGAAGCAGGCCGGCCGATCGGGCTGCTGCACCTGCACGCACTGGTGCAGGCGGGCTTTAAGCCCTCCCTGCAGGACGCCTGAGAGCCGGATAATGCAGATGGGAGCAACACAGGACATGCGGCAGGCGGTCGCGCTGAGCATCGCCGGGAGTGACAGCGGCGCGGGCGCGGGGATTCAGGCCGACCTTAAGACCTTCAGCTCGCTGGGGGTCTATGGCTGCACTGTGCTGACCGTGGTGACCGCCCAGAGCACCAGTTCTGTGGACATGGTTGAGGCCCTGCCGGCGGCGCTGGTGCGCCAGCAGCTTGAGACAGTCTTCAGCGACTTCAGGGTCAGCGCGGCCAAGACGGGGGCCCTGGGCAGCCGGAAGCTGATTGAGACCGTGGCGGGCTTCCTCTCCGCCCTGCCCCAGCGCCCGGCCCTGGTGGTTGACCCGGTGATGATCTCGAAGCACGGCTTCAGGCTGATCGACGAGGACGCGGTGGATGTCCTGAAGACACGGCTCTTCCCGCTGGCGACGGTGATCACCCCGAACCTGCATGAGGCAGCGGCGCTGACGGGCCGCGAATCCATCGAGGGCCGCCAGCAGATGCAGGCCGCGGCGGAGGAGCTGCTGGGCCTGGGCTGCGGAGCGGTGCTGCTCAAAGGCGGGCACAGCAGCGCGGCGCCGGATGACCTGCTGCTGCAGGCTCGCGGCGATGCCGGGCGGCATGGAGTGCTGTGGCTGAGCGGCGAACGCATCGACACTCAGCACACCCACGGCACCGGCTGCACCTTCAGCGCGGCGCTCTGCGCCAGCCTGGCGCGGGGGGCCAGTCTGACAAGCGCGGCGCGCGAAGCCAAGCAGTTCATCAGCGGCGCGCTGCGCGGACAGCAGCTCTTCGGGCGGGGGATAAACCCGGTTAACCACTTCTGGCGCCAGATGCCGCAGTTCGGCCGCCTGGGCGAAGACTAAGCCCCGGCGCATACCCGATAACGTATAATATGCCGGTGCAGCTACTCCCCGTGCACTATGCCCTGATCTTTGCCTTCGGGCTGGTCTTCGGCTCATTCTTCAACGTCTGCATCTACCGCTGGCCGCAGGAAGATCCCAAGGAACGCGAGTGGGTCAACACGCCGAGCCACTGCCCTAAATGCGGCGCGAAGATCCGCTGGTATGACAACATCCCGCTCTTCTCATGGCTGATCCTGCTGCGCGGCAAGTGCCGGGCCTGCAAGGCGCCGATCTCCTGGCGCTATCCCCTGGTGGAGCTGGGCAATGGCCTGCTGTGGCTGCTGACGGCCTGGCTGGTGGCGAACCATGGCTTCTCCGGGGTGCCGGAGTCGAAGACGAGCTGGTGGTACCTGGCCTTTGCGATCTACTTCGCCAGTGTCTACTTCCTGACCTTCATCATTGATGCCGAGACCCAGACCATCCCTGATGAGCTGCTCTGGGGCCATGGCGTGGGCTCGGTGCTGTTTCTGTGGCTGGCCCATGGAACGGACTTCTCCGGCGGCTGGCTGGCCAGCGCCCTGTGCGCACTTGGACTGGCAGGACTGTTTCTGCTGTTCTGGAAGTTCGGCGCCATGGGGGACGGGGATGTCTGGCTGGCCCTGGGCCTGGGCAGCCTCTTCGGCTGGCCGCTGACCATCAGCATGCTGGTGATCAGCTTCATGGTGGGCGGCATCCTGGGGATCTTCATCATCCTGGGCAAGATCATCCGCAAGAAGTACAAGTTTGGCGACCGCACCGAGATTGCCTACGGCCCATTTCTGGTGCTGGGCTCATACATCACGATCTTCTTCGGCCATGACCTGATCAACTGGTACCTGAGCAGCTTCTTCCCATCTGCAGGCGGAGGCCTGAGCGGCACGGGGCTGTAGGCGGCAGATTGCAGGAAATTCAGGCGGCCGGGCCTAGGGGCCGACGGTTACCTGCCGCGGCTGGGCCACCAGCTTCTGGCCGGTGGGCGGGCCGAAGCCGAGCACACAGATGGTTACGTCATCACCGAACTGTGTCACCGTATTACCCGAGAAGCTTTCCGCCGAGCGCAGGATCGAGCCGGCCAGCTCACGCGGGCTGGAGCCGCGAAAGCCCTTGACCGCGTCAATCACGCCCTGGACATCGAACATCAGGTTGCTGGCGTTGCGGTTCTCGGTCAGGCCGTCGGTGTACATGACGATCATGTCGCCTTCGCCAGGGTTGAACTTGATCTCAGCATAGCGCTCTTCAGCAAAGAAGCCCAGGGGCGAGTTGTCGCTTTCCACCAGGCGGATCTTGGAGCCGGCGCGGTCGAGATAAAGCAGCGGCGTGTGACCGCCATTGACGATGGACAGCACGTTGGCCAGGGGTTCGTAGCGCAGGTATGAAGCCGTGAAGTAATAGCCGCGGGTCAGGGTGCGAACGGCCGCCGTATTGAGCTCGTTGACGAGGCCCTTGGCGTCGAGGTTGCGCTGGGTGATCTCGTGGAAGAGCACCTTAAGCTGGGCGGCGATCAGCGCGGAGGCTGTGCCATGGCCCGAGACATCCGCGATGATCATGTGCAGCTCACCGCGGTCGTCCACCAGGTAGTCGATGAAGTCCGAGCCCAGCTTGTCGGTTGAGTTGTGCTCGAAGTAGATATCGATGTTGCCGATGTGGCTGGATGCCGGCGGCAGCAGGGCCCGCTGGACGGCCCGCGCGACGCGCAGATCGCCCTCCAGGCGGCTGAGATGGCCCTCGAGCGCGCTGTTCTTGGCCGCGAGGGTATCGTTCATGGAGGCGACCTCACGGCGCAGGTGCACAAGCTGGAGCTGCATGTTGACCCGGGCAGTCAGTTCGCCACGGTCGATGGGCTTGGGCATGTAGTCGTTGGCGCCCAGCTTGAAGAACTCCACGCGGTCCTTGTACTCCGTCATGGACGAGATCACAATAACCGGGATGTCGCGGGTCGAGGGGTTGTTGCGGATCGTTTTGACCACCTCGACGCCGTTGAGGACAGGCATGATGATGTCGCAGAGTACGAGGTCGATATTGCCGCTGGCCAGTGCCGCCAGGGCATCGCGGCCGTTGCGGGCGACCACCACCTCGTAGCCACAGCTTTCCAGACAGTCCTTGCTCATCATGATGTAGGCCGGCTCGTCATCGACGAGCAGGACCCTTGGACGAGCAGTTGTGGCTGCCGAAAGCGACATAGCCAGTGATGTTAACACAGACAGTTGGGACTGGCATGTTAAAAAACGGCTATACACATAAGCAGTCCTTGATGTGGGAGGCGGAGCGGCAGCAGCTTGTGGTCTAGCTTTCGACGGCCCGCACAAAGAAGACGCTGAAGACGGCCTCGCGCAGCATGGCCCCGGACTCATCACTCCAGCTCAGGACCAGGTTGACCGGCTCGCCGGAGCAGAGCGCGGAGGCCAGCAGGTCCCAGGCTTGGGCTTCAAAGGCGCCCTCGCGGGGCGAAAAGTCCAGCTCCAGATCCGTGCGGCCCGCATGCTTGCGCGCGGCGACGCGGATGCTGAAGCGGGAAGTGTTGGCAGCCAGCAGCGGGTTCTCGGAGTCCAGCTGTACCCGCGGCCAGTCCAGAGCATCCACGGGCAGGGATGTCGCCAGGGGCAGGACGAAGCCGGCGTCGGAGAGCACGAGCTGCTCCTCCAGCAGGTAGATCTCGCCTTCAGCGCTGGCGGCAGATGGATCAGGCTGCGGATCTGTTATGGAAGACCCCGCGCCCTCAGGCTCTACCTGCGGGTCTTCTTCAGGCTCGTCCTGCGGCTCGTCCTGGGGTTCGTCCGCGGGCTGCTCATCTGGCTCGGCGGGCGGCAGGCCGGTGGCCACCTCAACAGCGCCGGCGCCTGAGCTGTCGGGGATAAAGACAGCGTCCGGCTGGATTTCCTGCGCGCTTCCTGCAGTGCCAGCAGCAGGCTCAACCGGCTCGTCTGCTACAGCCGGCTCAGGCTCAGGCTCGGGCTCGGGTTCAGGCTCAGAACCGGCGGCCGGGTCATCCACATTGTCATCTGCTGCAGGGCTGTCGTCAGGAATAGTCCTTTCAGGCTCCTGGCCACTGTTGTGGCTGGGCCGGAAGCCGGCGGGGTTGTCACCTGCGCCGCTGGCCGGTCCAGGTATGACGCCAGAGCTCGGCGCGTCATCGGCTGCGATGCTCGGATCAGGCTCCGGATCCGGCTCAGGTTGAAGCTGCGGTCCCGGCTCCGGCTCGCCCTCGAGCTGGATCTCGATGGACTGGTTGTGCGCGGCGTAGATTCCCAGCGGATCAACGATGCGCAGGCGCGCGACGTCGGCCGCCTGCCATTCACGCTGCGGCAGCTCAAAGACGGCCACCAGGTTGCCGTCGCGGGTGCCCTGCATTACCGGCGTCTCGCTCCAGCCCTGCCCTTCCAGGCTGAGCAGAAGGCGGTCGAGGACGTAGGACTCGAGGGTATCGAGGTTGAAGGTGAAGCGCGTGCTTTCGCCGGGGCGGATGAAGGCCGGCTCGACTTCCATCAGCGGCAGGGACAGCGCCGTGTCGTGGCCGGAGGCGGGGGATGTATAGCTGTTGTCTTCCTCAGGCGCGACCAGCACCGGCGGGTCAAGGGGGCTCAGGTCCTGTGGAATCTCAGTGCTGCCGCCGCTTTCAGGCGCGAAGTCAGCGCCAGCTTCCTCCTCCGGCAGATCTGTCCCCGGCGGAAGCAGGGTGACCTCCCCGCTGTAGAGCGGTGCCCCGTCCAGCTGCAGCTGCAGGGTGTATTGCCCCTCGGGCGCCGGGCTGCAGTGCATGCTCAGGGCCGCTTCGTCCAGCAGCTCCAGGCTGGCGTTGTAGCTCTGGGCCTTGACCTTCCTGGAGGGCGGAACGGATACCAGCTTTGCGCTGAGGCGCGGCAGCAGCGAGCGGCTGAAACCTGTGCCGACCAGCTTGAAGCTGAGGTTGTCCGGGCCGGCGGGCAGGCGGCTTGGGCTGTGGCCGTAGACCTCCGGCCGCGCCCCGGGGAGTTCGATTGACAGGAAATAGATAGGCTTCTCGTCAAGCAGGACCCGGCCGTCAAGCTTGCCGCCCGGCAGGGTGCCGGTGACGGCGAGCGAGACCGCAGTGGGGCTGGCGTAGGCAAAGCTGCTTTCCAGGCCTTCAACAGCCTGGCCACCTTGGGTCCAGAGGATTGACAGGTGCTCCACCGCGTCGCGGCTGACCATCTCGCCGCTGAGGACCAGGGCGAAGGCGCTGCCGGCCTGGGCGATGACCTTGGGGTCGTAGTCCCGGAAGACCGGTGTGACAAGGTCGCTTAGCACGGTGAAGAGCGCATCAGCGCTGGCTTCCTCGCCGAGCTGGTTGTAGACGATGATGTTGTACTTGCCGGGCGGTGCCAGCGGTGGGACCTTGATCTGGAGCATGATCTCGCTCTCGCTGGCGGAGAGCAGGGAGAGCACGGCGATCTGCTGCGGGAAGAACTCCACAACCACCGAGCCGCTGGGCAGGTCCTGGCCCTTGATGGTCAGCAGGACCGTATCGCCCTGGTTTACCGAGCCGGGATCGACGGAGCTGATGCTGCCTTTGGCCAGGCTGATGAATGGCAGGGCCAGGGCCAGCAGCAGGGGGATAAGGCCGCGGCAAAGAGCCAAAGCAATAGCTTGCCTGCCAGGCTGCTGCGGCATGAACATGCGCGTCTAGTCTCCGGAGTCCAGGAGGAGCCCCGAATCGCCAAGCTCAGCGATGTTGAAGCTGAGGTCCAGGCCGTCCGGGAAGTCCACACTATAGGACTCTCCCCTGCTGGTGACGTTCAGCGACTCGGCGGCGATGGCGCCTTCGGGGGTAGAGATGCTGGCTGTGCCGGAGAGGCTGAGGCTGTAGCCCTGCTCCGGCAGACTGAGCAGGCTGATCTCGCCGGCGCGCAGCACGAGCTGGCGCGTGGGGCCCTGGCGCAGGACGGCCAGGACCGGGCTGCCAGAGAGCACGCTTGGCTCCGGGCTGTCGTCTGCGCCGCTGAGGGCGGAGAGGTTGAGCCGGGCCTCATCGGCGCTGAGCGACATGGCCTCAGCGCGCAGCAGGGGCTGGCTGATTCTCAGGTTGCTGAGGCCTTCAGCCTCTGAGATCTGTGCCGAGAGCCCGCTGCCCGAGACCAGCATGGGAAAGAACTCCACACTTTCAAAATCGCCGAATGAGGGAGGGCCCGCAGCGCCGGCCTTGACCCATGGCGGAGGCCCGGAAGGGCTGCCCGCGCCGGGCGCGCCCGTCGGCGCTGCTGCAGGGCCGGCCTTAACCCAGGGCGGCGGTCCACCACCGGGGTCTGAAGCGCCTGAGGTGGCAGGCAGTGAGCTGGCGTCCCTGGAGCTGACCAGCAGGTCAAAGGCCCCGGCAGTACTGACAGTGCCGGCGGCGCCATCAAGGCTGAGCGCCTCGGTGATCAGAGTGTTGTGGAACTTATCGCTGGCCCGCACGCCGCCCAGCAGCCTGAGCCCCACTTTACTGAGCCCGATCTGCTGCTCCTGGCGCGCCAGGTTGGGGGGGAAGCTGATCTCAGCGCGTCCGGCCTGGAAGTAGAGGCCGCGCTCGGCATACACGCCGCTGAAAGTGCCTGGGATCTCCCCGCGACCGGCGCGGCCGTCCAGGCTGAGACTGGCGCAGCTTAAGGCATAGCCAGGCATACGGAAGAGCACGCCGCCGCTGAGCGAGACAGCCTCGGTGGCCTGGTCATAACGCAGCTGCCCGGCGCGCAGGTAATAGCCCATGTACCAGCCCTCGACGCCCAGCGGGAAGAAGACCACAACATGGCCCTCGGGCGAAATCTCAAAGCGCGAGTATTCCGCCGGGCGCAGGACCAGGAAGCGGCCGTACTCACGGTTGCTCTGCTGTGGCTGCGGCTCAGGATCCGGCAGGAAGCCGGGGTGCGGCAACTGGGCCAGGGCGTGAGATGGGCAGAGCAGCAGCAGCGCGCAGAGCAGCAGCCACACGGTGGCGGCGCTATTCAGACGGCTGAGGGATGTGCTGTGCATACTGGTTAGTAGAGCAATACAGAGGTGTCGAGGAGGACGAACTCGGTGGCCACAGCACGCAGCTCCTCGCTGACCGAACCCGGGAAGGCATAGACCTCAACGCGCAGGCCGCGGGCCTTATGGTGCCGGACGAGGTCCGAAAAGTCGCCATCGCCGCTGACCAGCGCCACCACATCCACCTTGTCAGCGATGGCGATGGAGTCAATGGCGATGCCCATATCCCAGTCGCCCTTGGCGGAGCCGTCAAGACGGCGGCGCAGCTCCTTGCTTTTGACCTCATAGCCGGCCTGCAGCAGGAAGCTGATGAAGGAAGACTGGTCAACCTCCGGCGACTGCACAATGTAACAGATCGCGCGGGCCAGGCGGCGGCCGGAGACAATGCGCTCCATCAGGGCTTCAAAGTTGAGCCGGCGCTGGTACTGGTTCCGCGCGGCATAGTACATGTTCTGCACGTCGACAAATATGGCCACACGCTGGTCGGGGTGTATGGGCCGCCGATAAGCAGCCTGGCTCTGGGGCGCAGCTGAGTTGTCGTCCGGTATCACAGGAAAGGAGCCGCTGCTCAAATCTTCCTCCGCGGGCAGACCGCTTTGGCGCGGCCACAGCGATTATGTCATAGGGCCACAGTTACTGCCCTCTCCTCCGGAATCAGCAGGATTATTCATATTTATGTCACTCACCACTTTTCAAGCTCTTTTCGGCCGGGTATACAGTGTGGTTGCCACAAGGCGCCAAGAAAAACTCAGGGGGAGCCGAATGACCGCTTTCAGTATCCGCAGAGCAGCTGCAGCCACGCTTATCGCCACTCTGGCGCTGATCACCCTTGGTGCGGGGGCCGGCAAGGCCGAAGACATCAAGTCGCCGCGCGATGCCGCCAGCGGCCAGGCCAGCGGCCGCCGGGATGCCGCCAGCGGTCTGCCTACCGGTCGCCGGCAGTATGAGCCGGTGATCATCCGTAAGTATGAGGATATTGAGGCGACGCTGGCCACCCTGCGCAGCCAGATGGCGACCCTGCAGACCCAGTGCGACGAGCTGCAGGCGCTGTATGGCGAGGCGGCGGCGGCGGATGAGGCGGCGGCGGCGGAGTCTGAGCAGATGCTGGCGCAGATTGACGAGGCGCAGAAGATCTTCGACGAGCAGGTCGCGGCGCTGCTGGATCCGGCCCTTTCCAGCTCGGTCAGCCAGAGCCTGGATAATCTGCGCAAGCAGTATCCCGGCACGATCCAGACCGACACCGACGGCTCAGGCGTTGATGATGCGGCCAGCCTGCTGAGCCTGCTGGCCCAGCTTGACGAGAGCATCGGCGAGATCGAGATCCAGGCGGCCCAGGGTAAATCAACCCAGGTGACGCGGTCGAATATCTCCAACAACTAAATCAGGAACAAGCGGCAGCGCGGCTGCCATAGCAAGCCATAGCAAAAAGAAACCCCCGGCCGGAGCCGGGGGTTTTGCTTTTCAGATTGCGGGCCGGGGCCTACTGGCCGCCGGCGGGAGCCTTGTCTGACTCGCCCGCGGGGTCGACCCCTTCGGCAGGCGGCTGCGGAGTTTCCTCTTCCTTCTCCTCGTCATGGCGGCTGCGGCCGGCCAGCAGGTCGAAGGGCGAGCTGTCGTCTTCCTTGGGCTTGACCTCGGGCATGTTCGCCACGACGTCGCCGCGGCCGAGCTTTTCGGCAATCGCGGTGGCCTTGCTGAGGGAGACGTCCTTGTCGCGGATGTACTTGGCCGCTTCGCCGCGGACGTCGTTCATCTGCTTCTGCAGTTCCTTCAGGCGGTTGTCATAGGCCTGCAGGCGCGGGTCGTCGCCCAGTTCGTTTTGGAAGTTGTACCAGAGATCGGGCTCCAGACCGCTGCCGTGGATCTCGGTCTTGCTCTTGGTGTAGTACTTGCCGATGGTGACCGAAAGGGCGGACTTGATATTCGGGCCTTCCCACTCCATCGGGGTGACGGCCTGCACCACGCCCTTGCCGAAAGTGCGGTCGCCGAAGACGCGGGCGACGCCATAGTCGCGCAGCGCCGAGGTGAGGACCTCGCTGGAGCTGGCGGATCCGGCGTTGACCATCACCACAACGGGAAGCTTGTACTTCTTGCTGTTGGGGTTAGCGAAGAGCTTCTCGGTCTGGTGGTTCTTCGAGCGGATCGCCACCTCGACGATCATACCCTCGTCGATAAAGCAATCAGCCACGCCGACAGCGGCTTCCAGCAGGCCGCCACTGTTGTCGCGCAGGTCGATGATCAGGCTCTTCATGCCCTTGGCGGAGAGGTCTTCCATGGCATCGCGGAAGTCGTCAGCGGTCTTCTCGGCGAAAGTGGTCAGCTTGATGTAGCCTACCCCGCCCTCCAGCATGTGCACGTCCTGGATGCTCTTGTAGGTGACTTCACTGCGCACCAGGTCGATCTTCAGCAGCTCGCCGCTGGCCGGACGGATCAGCTCCAGCTTGACCGGGGTGCCCGGCTCGCCTTTGATCTTGGACGCCACCTCGGGCAGGATCATGTTGCGGGTGTCCTCGCCGTCAACGGAAACGATGATGTCATCCTTCTCGAGGCCCTTGGCGGCGGCGGGGCTGCCTTCAAAGACCTGCTCCACCCGCGGATAGGGATACTGCTGGTCCACGCCCATCAGCACACCGATGCCGGCATAGTGGCCTTCGGTCTGAGCCGAGAGCTCCTTGTAGAAGTCAGGGTCGAAGAAGTTGCTGTAGTCGTCCTTGTAGGGCTCAGCGCGCAGGGCGTTTAGCATGCCCTGGACCGCCGCATAGCGCAGCTTGGTCTCCTCCTCGGGCGAGATCTCCATGAAGTACTCGTCCTTGAGGCGCTCCATGGCGCGGTCGACAAGGTTGCCGCCGCTGTTGCCGCCACTGCCGACAAAGCTCTGCAGCAGGCCGGGCAGGCCGCGGGGGCTGTCCGAGCCGGTACTGGCTGAGGCGGCGCCGGCGATGTAAGCCGCGGCCAGCAGGCCCACCATGATGGCGAGCAGGCCGATGAAGCCGGCGATGTTGAATCTCTTCACTGTACCCTCCACTGGGAAAGTGCGTCCATTTAGTTTACCGCTGCGAAGTAACATGATGTGTTAGATACCCCGGCCGGCCCAAATGGTCTTGAGCCTTCTCAATAAATGACGCTACCGCGGCCCGGGCCATTCAGGCTGGGGGCGAGGCTGCCGAGCTGATTCTGCGGCGCTAGAGCGACTGCAGCGGGTCCACCGGAGTGCCCTTGATGCGCACCTCAAAGTGGCAGTGCGGGCCGGTGCTGTAACCGGTTGAGCCCACCTCGGCGATCTTCTCGCCGGCGGCCACGACGTCGCCAACCTTGCAGTTGATCTCGCTGCAGTGGCCGTAAAGCGTGGCCCGGCCGTTGCCGTGGTCAATCACCACCGCCAGGCCATAACCGCCCATGCGGCCGGCGTCAATCACCTTGCCGTCGCCGGCGGCGATGATGGTGGTGCCTTCCGGGGCGGCGATATCTACGCCGGTGTGCATCTTGCGCTTACCGAAGATCGGGTGGTTGCGGTAGCCGAAGCCCGAGACAATGCTGCCTGGACAGGGCTTCTTGAAGGAGCCGCTCCACTTGCCCTGATAGCCTCCGCCGCCGCCGCTCTGGGCCCGGCGCAGGGCCGCGGCGATACGTTTGTTGTCTTCCTCCAGATCCCGGGCGACGCGCTCCTGCAGGGCGATGGAGTTGCGGATGGACTCAACGATGGTCCAGCGGTTGGAGCGCTGGATCTGCATCTCCGAGAGGTCCTGCTGAAGCTGCGCGTTGATCTTTTCGATCTCCTCGCGCTTGTCAGCCAGCAGGCGCTGCTGCTCAATCAGCGCGGCCTGGCTGTCCTGGGTGCCGCTGATGAGTGTCTCATCGCGCTTGCCGATGGTCTGGATGAAGAAGAGGCGGTCAATCAGATCGCCGAAGTCGCTGGACTGAAAGAGCAGGTCGAGATAAGTCATATCGCCCTGCATATAGATGGCGCGCATGCGGCCGGCGAGGGCGTTGCGGTAATCGGTGAGGTCATCGGAGAGCTGCGCCACTTCGGTGCTGAGCTGCTTTTCCATTTCCTCGGCGGCCTTGAGCTCCTTCTTGACCTTACGGATATCCGACTGCTTGGCGGCGATGTTCTCGTCAATCGTGCCGACCTGTTTGAGCATGGCGTCCTTCTTGGACTCCAGCTGGCGAATCTGCTCAAAAATCTGGTTGCGCTTCTCACGATTCTGCTTGATCTGCTCCTTGGCGCTGCCGGCGGCAGGGGCCGGTGCGGGGGCAAGCAGAGCGAGCGTGAGGGCCGCCAGGGCCGGTAAAAGTAACAGGCGCAGGGCCCGCGGGACTGAGAAGAGAAGCAGTTTCATGTTTCTGTCTTCCTGCATGGCTACTTCATCATGTGGCGCATTCTAAGCGCGGCGTTCTGGCTTTCCGCCTCGCGGTTCAGGAAAGCGTTGACCTTGTTGAGTGAACCAAAGAAACCGATCACCAGGCCGAGGCTGAGCAGCAGCAGGCCCAGGGCGGCCAGAATCAGGTCTCCGCTGAGGTTCATAGTAGGCATGGCGACGCTGAGCTCGGAGATCTGCACCGCCTCGCCCAGCAGGCTGACCAGCAGGGCCAGGATGAGCAGGGCGACCAGGGCGCCGATGACGCCGAAGAAGACGCCCTCAAAAAGGAAGGGCCAGCGGATGAACCAGCCGGTGGCGCCGACAAGCTGCATGATGCGGATCTCGTTGCGCCGGGCGTAGATCGACAGGCCGATGATGTTGTTGATGCTGGAGTAGGTGAAGACCACCAGCAGGCCGATGGTGACGGCGCTGATGCCCACCAGCAGCATGAGGATCTTGATATAGCGCTCGACGATCTGCTGGCCGTAGCGGATGTTCAGGATGCCCTGGAGCTGGCTGGCCTTGTCCACCACGGCCTGGATGTTCGAGGGGTGGTCGACATCAACGATATAGCTGTCCGGCAGGGGGTTGTCCATGTTGAGGTCGGAAAGGCTCATGGACTTGTTCTGCTCCATGAAGATCCTGAGGGCTTCTTCCTTGGAGCGGTAGGTGACTTTCTTCACATGCTCGATGGCCGAAAGCTGGTCCGAGATCATGTTGACGCTGGCGTCCGAGAGGTTGTCCTCCAGGAAGATGTGCACGCGCAGCTGCTCGCCCATCTTGCCCCAGAGCACCGCAGCGCCGACCAACAGGACAAAGAAGATGCCCAGCACCAGCAGGCTGATGGTGACCTGGGCGCCATAGGTGAAGTGCAGGAACTTCTGCTGGGTCAGGCCGTGGGCGAATTCGCGGAAGAGGAAGCCGATGCTACGCACTGGCCGCCTCCGCGTAATTGATGTAGCCGCCCTCGGCGCGGTCGGAAACGACGCGGCCGTGAACGACGGTGACCGTGCGGCGCTTGAAGTGGTTGACCACCGTCTGGTCATGGGTGGCGACCATCACGGTGGTGCCGCGCTGATTGACCCGCATGATCAGGTCCATGATCTCCATACTGGTGGAGGGGTCGAGGTTGCCGGTGGGCTCGTCGGCGATCAACAGGTCCGGCTTGTTGACCAGCGCGCGGGCGATGCACAGGCGCTGCTGCTCCCCGCCGGAGAGCTGGTTTGGCACAGCCTTGAGCTTCTTGCTCAGGCCGACCCATTCCAGGGCCTCGGGCACGAGGGTCTGGATCTGCTTGTTGGTGGCGCCGCGGATCTCCAGGGCATAGGCCACGTTCTGGTAGCAGTTCTTGTGCGGCAGCAGCAGGAAGTCCTGGAAGATCACACCAATGCGGCGGCGCAGGTATGGGATCTCGCGCAGCTTCATGGCGCCGATATCGCGGTTGAAGACCGAGACCTTGCCGCTGGTGGGCACGACATCACGGTAGATGCACTTGAGCAGCGAACTCTTGCCGCCGCCGGTGGGGCCGACGACAAAGACAAACTCCTGCTTCTCGACGGCCAGGCTGACGTCCTTCAGGGCCGAGACCAGGTTTGGGTAAGTAAGCGAAACATTCGTGAAGCGGATCATCGGCCGGCTCCTTCGCCGCTGGCGCTCAGGCGGCGCTTTTCAGCCAGCACGAGGCCGAAGAAACGCAGCAGGCTGAAGGTGCGGCCGAGGCGGGCGGGATCCTGCAGGGCGCGGTAGAGCCACTCCAGGTGCATAGACTGGACCCAGCGCGGGGCGCGGCGCTTGCGGCCTGACCAGACTTCCAGGGCGCCGCCAATGCCAAGCATCAGCGGTACCGCCATTACTGTGCGAAACTGCGAAATAAAACCCTCCTGCCGCGGACAGCCCATTCCCGCCAGCAGCAGATCGGCCCGCGCCGCTCTGATCCCCTCTGCAATGGCCGGCGCCTCTTCCGCGCCGAAGTAGCCGTCCCTGAAGCCGGCAATAGTAAGCCCGGGGTATAGCTCTGTCAATCTTGACGCCGCCTGCTCCGCCACTCCCGGCTCGGCGCCCAGAAGGTAGACCCGGCCACCGCTTAGGGCGAGCCGCGACATCAGGTCCTGGGCCAGCTCAATGCCTGGATAGCGCTCCAGGCTGACAGCGTGCAGCATCCCGGCAGCTTTGACAAGGCCAATGCCGTCTGGCACAAAGAGATCGCCCTGCTGCAGGACAGCGCGGGCATCGGGGCTGCGCTCGGCGAGGAGCATGATCTCGGCGTTAGGGGTAACCACAAGGGTGGGCAGGCGCTGGGTAAGGCGCTCCAGCAGCCAGGCGAGGATCTCGCTGCGGCCGGCCGTGGCCACCGGGAAACCGAAGAGACGCACGGAAGCAGGCGCACGCTGTGCGGGCGCGCCGGCTGGCGCAGCTTGCTCTGTAATAACTCTCCCCAGATTCATAACCACGGTGGCCGGCGTGCGTCCCCTCCTGCAAAGGCGCAGCACGGCGGCTCTAGAGACGTGAGTAGCAAATGAAATAGTCGGCTGGAAGCAGGGTTGAGTTAAAGCTCAAGCGCTGGCCGAAGCTGCCGATATAGCTGCCGGATGCAGATTCCGGGGAGAGAGATCGCGCAGCTGCCTGCAGGCAGGCCCGCAGGGCCGCTGAGCCTGAGGCCTGAAGAGCGCCTGTTCAGCTTTGAGAGCCAGAGCGGGCCGCTGCCGCTGTTCGCGCAGGAAGCTCAGGCGGCCCTGAGCCTTGAGCCGCCGGCCCTGCTGCGCCGCCCCGAGCCTATCTCCATCGACGTCCGCGACGGCCGCGACCTGGCAGTTAACCGCGTGGGCGAGGATGAGGCCAGCCAGCGCGCGCGTATCCGTTCCTCGGCCCAGGACCTGGAAGGACTGCTGCTTGGCACCATGCTGAAGCAGGTCTGGCAGAGTCTGGGCAAGGACCCGCTCTTTGGCGGCGACCAGGCAACAAAGATGTACCGCGAGATGTGGCTGGAGGAGCTGTCCAACTCCATCGCGAAGGGCAGCCACAGCCTGGGAATCGCGGCGATGGTTGAGCGCGAAATGCTGAAGAATGAGGGCCTGGAGGCTGAAGAGGCAGGCAAGAAGGCGCAGCCGGAGCAGCGTTTTGCCCCCCGCGACGCTAAGGCCAGTCTGGCTGAGTGGCAGCCGCCGGCAGACGAGCCGGAAAATGAGGCTGAGCCGAACCTGCAGCTGATGCAGTTTGCCGCCATTAGCAGCGTGAATGTGGCCGAGGCCCCTGCCCTGCGCGGCTCCCTTAAAGGCGGTTCCGCCCCGGCTCAGGCGCTTCTTCCTGGCTAGACTGGTCATCAGAGCTGCCGCTGCTTTCTGAGGGATCGCGAAAGAGCCAGTCGAAGGCGCCCGATGGCAGATAAGCCAGGATGATGAAGATCGCAAAGAAGCAGAGCAGCATGCCCACGATGATGTAGACCATGTTGCGCTCGGTGCGGGACACGCGGATAGGATAACCTGCGTGCTAGCATTCAGCATGGCGCAGAAAGTCACATTACACGTGTCGAAGGTTCTTCTTGTTTCGATTTGCCTGCTGGCGGGAGCAGCCGCGCCGCGCTGCGGCCTGGCTTTGGAAAGCCCTGAGCGCTTCACCACCTACGCAGCAGCATCCACGCCCCTCGCAGTCAGCACTGATGGCAGCCTGCTGGCCTTTGGCACAAGCTCCGGAAGCTGCATCCTGCTGCGGGAAAGATCAGGCAGACTGGAGAAGCTGGCTCAGACTGAGGCTGCTTTCAGCTATCCCGCCGCACTTGTCTTTGAGCACAACTCCGACAGCGTACTGCTGCTGGACCGGCGGCACTCGCTGTACCGCGTAAACGGCAGCGCGGCAGAGCTTCTGGCGCAGGACTTGCTGCCCGACAGCATGGTCTTTGGCTGCGAGATGCGCCCCGGGCCGGCTGGCACGCTGATCCCAGGCTATTACGACATCAGCCTGTGCAGCGGCAAGGAGATTCGCCCTGTCTATACGGCGCAGCTTGGCGCCTCTGACACTGAGGGCGGCGGGATGATCGTTGACTGCTGCTGGGCCGGGGATGCCTTTGTTGTGGCGGAGATTGCCAGCATCGCTGCATACAACAATCCTGAGGCGAGCCCGAATGACTCTGGCGGGCAGACGCCGCCGCTTTAGACAATCCTGCTAAGCCGAGTTAATACTGCAGGTGAAGTCCTGGCCCGCTTGACGCTGACAGAGCCGGCGTCGGGGAACTACAGTCTGGCCGCAGACGGGCTGGCCGCGTATCTGGTCAGTGAGCATGCGGTTTATATGCTGGACTGGAGCCTGCCGCTGCCACAGGCTTTGCAGGAGATCGAAGGCTTTGTCGAAGGCAGCGTCAGGGTTTCCAATGGACGAGTTGAACTGCTCGCGCCTGTACCCGGCTGGCCCCCGGTCGCCGGCATGCGGGACATCGAGGCCTCCGCACAGGGGCGAGAGGATTACTGCCTGCTGCGCCGTGGTCCACTGGCCAGCGAAGGTAGCCTGAGCACAGTCTGGCACAGCACTGCGGCTCATGGAAAGGTCATCTGCGCGGCCTGGGACATGCGGCAGGACCTGCTTTACCTGCAGTGCGAATCGGCGATTGTCAGCGTGAGCGGCTCCAGGCAGATAGACAGCACCCTTTGGCCCGGTGCGACATCACGCTTCAGACCAGTTGCCGGGGGCAGAGGAGCCGGTTACTACCTTGAGGACGACGGGAGCATTGCCATATTGCGAGCGCGCCAGATCAGCAATCGTTTTCAGTACCTGCTGTGCCAGGCGAGCCCTTAAGCGCTAGTCCTCATCCTTCCCGCCGGGGCCTTTGATGTCCTCCAGCTCGAAGGTGCCTTCGGTTGCTTCGGCCCATGAGCTGAGGCGGCGGGCGTTAAGGATAGCCATGTTGCAGGTCTTGAGCACAGTGTCCTCGCGGCCGGAGAGCGTGTTGGTGAGGTCCTCGAAACCGGGGTTGTGGCCGACCAACATGATCCGGTCCACGTCGTCGGGCAGGCTGTGGACGACGTTCAGCAGGGCGTTGAGGTCCGCGTCGTAGATATCCTCGTTCTCCTCCACCTCAACATCACCAATCTGCGTTTCGATCAGCCGCGCAGTAGTGAGAGCGCGCTTGGCCGGGCTGGAGATGATGAGCTCCGGGATCAGGTCGTGTTCCTCGATGACTTCAGCCATGCGCTTGGCGGCCTTGACGCCGCGCGGCGCCAGCGGGCGCTCATAATCCGACTCGATGTCGGCATGCTGCCAGTCTGACTTTCCATGACGCAAAAGCAGCAGCGTCTTCATTTCTCCGGTAACCCCCTGTGACAACAGGCTCAGCGGCCAAGTCTTCTTACCTGAAAATGCAGCGCTGTGCAAGTTGACAAGCCAAGCTTAACCCTCCATTCATCCTCGGACCGCAATGGGCATACAATTGGAGCGTGCTGAGCCTGCTGCCCTGGCTTTTTCTGGCCGTGCTGGCATTCTTTGCCTGGCTGATGGTGACCCGGCGGATGCCGGCCAGCCTCGCGCTGCCGCTGGCGGCCTTCAGTCTGGCGCTGATCGCCCTGCTGCCCAAGGCGCTGGCAGAGGGTTTTGACCCGGCCTTGTCCTCCCTGTTCACGGATGTGGTTGAAAGCGGTGTCGTGCGGCTCTCGAACGCCATCTTCGCCGTGCTGCTGGGGGCGGTGCTGGCGGCGCAGCTAAAGAACAGCGGGGCCGCCGAGCGGGTTGTGCGCTATAGCGCGGAGTATGCCGGGGAGGACCGCTTCCGCCTGGGCCTGCTGATGCTGCTGGTGATCAGCCTCCTGTTTACCAGCCTGGGCGGCCTGGGCGCCGTGATCCTGGTGGCATCCATCACTCTGCCGCTGCTCTTCAGCCTTGGCTATGAGCCAAAGGTGGCAGCGACGGTGTTTCTCTTCGGGCTTTCGCTGGGCGGCTGCTTGAACCCCTCTAACTGGGCCTTTTACATTTCTGCGTCTGAAAAGCTCAGCGACCCTCTGCTGACGGCCGACATCGTGCCCTTCGCCGTCATCATGGCCCTGCTCTTCTTCGTGCTGGCCTGCGTTTATCTGGTCGTCCAGCTGGGCGGGATGAAGGTCCTGCAGGCCCAGTACTGGCCGCTGCTGGCGCTGGGCGCGGCGGCGGGCCTGATTGCCGTGCTGGCCCTGCGCTTCCCGGTGGCCTGGCTGGTGATCAAGCGCAGCCTTTCTGTGCTGCTGCTGATACTGCTGGCGGCCCTGCTGGCCCTGCTTCTGTACCGCCTGCTGAGCCTGCTGGCCCGCGGCCTGCAGCCGCCAGCTGCGGCGCACGGCAGTTCCTGGCTGGACCAGAGCGACAACTGGCTGGCCGCGGCGGCGGCGCTGGTGCCGCTGCTGCTGCTGCTGTGGTCGAGCCTACACGCCAACATCATGGGCGGCGCGGACAAGGCCCTGCTGCAGGTGCCGATCCTCAGCGCTCTGCTGGCAGGCATCGTCTTCGCGGCCCTGGCCAGCCTGAGCAGCCGCGGCGGCGGGCTGAACCTGCTGATGCGCAGCCTGCAGGAAGGCGTGGCCGCGGCCTCGCCTGCAGTGGTCCTGCTGATCGGCATCGGCCTGCTGCTGCAGGCGACTGCGCTGCCGGCGGTTTCCGGCAGCCTTTCGCCCTGGCTGGCGGCCCTGCCTATCCAGCACCCGCTGGGCTTTGTGCTGGTTTTCTTCCTGCTCAGCCCGCTGGCGCTGTACCGCGGCCCGCTGAACCTTTATGGTATGGGCAGCGGCGTTGTGGGTATTATGTTTGGAAGCACACTGGTGCCTGACCTGGTGCCTCCAAGTCTGATTATGGTGGCCTTCTTCTCGGTTGGCATGCTGCAGGGTGTCTGTGACCCGACTAACACTCATAATGTCTGGGTCGCCAACTTCTGCAAAGTGCCGCTTGGGGAGCTGACCCGCCATACCCTGCCCTGGGTGCTCGGCCTTGTGCTGGCCGGGCTGATCGCCGGCCGGATGCTGTTCTGAGCGGCGAGCCCCTAAAATAGGACTGTGCAGCCCACTTGGAGTGAAGACATGCGCAAAGCCCTGATTCTGGTGCCGGCACTGATGCTTGCTCTGGCCCTGTGCGCCTGCGGCGGTACCGCGCCCGGCGACTTCGGCGGCGGCGGCGATGACCTTGGCGAGCTGGACTTCTTCCTCAGCACCCCGCCTGAGAGCTCCGTGCAGAGCAATGAGGTGGATGGCGAGTTGCTGGAAGAGGACGACGCGCTGAACGCCAGGGAGGCCAGCAGCCTGCCGGGCGGCTTCATCTTCCGCCAGGGCATGCACTTCACTCCGCTGCGCGGCCCCGGCGAGGGCTTCGTGGGCCGGCTGGATGTGCGGATGAGCCAGGACAGCCCGGCCACGGACGAGTATGAAGGGGTGCTGCTGTACCTGTTCTACGTCGATCCGGTCAGCCATGCCTGCACCCAGGTGGACTCCAGCCGCGGCCGCCGCGGCAACCGTGTGACCTTTGATCTGGATGTCCTGGGCTTCTTTGTTATTGCCGAGAACAGTTCTGTCCCGCGGCCGGGCGACCAGTTCACGGTCAGCGCCTTTGCTGACCAGGCCCTGGCCCAGGTGGGAACGACGATCAACTTCTGGGCCGTGCCGCAGAACGGCAGCGAGCCGATCTCTTACAAGTGGACTTTTGGCGACGGCGGCAGCGCCGATGGCGAGACCGTCAGCCACGCTTACAACGAAGCGGGTACCTATAACATCGGCCTGACGGCGACGGACGCCCAGGGCCGCGTGGCGCCAGCCAGCAGCACACCGATCACGATCACCACGACGCCCAACCCGCTGCAGGGTGTGACAGTCTCGGCCATCCAGAACAGCAACGAGCCGCTGGTCTTCAGCCTTGGGGCGACGGTCACCGGCGGCGAGGCCCCCTTCAGCTATGCCTGGGATTTCAGCAATGACGGCAGCGTAGATTCAACTGCGGCCCCGCCCTTTGACACCCAGCTGCCGGACTTCGGCGTGTTTGAGCTTGAGCTGACCGTCACCGATAGCAATGGCGACAGCGTGAGCGGCACGACCATCATGGATGCCCGCGTGCTGGACCTGACGCTGAGCCCGACAGAAGGCGCGGCGCCGCTGAGCGTGCAGATCACACTGGACGCCCGCGGCTTTGACCCCGGCGATGTGATCAGCATCGACATGGGCAACGGCGATGTGCTGACGGCTCCGCAGACGGCCTATGTCTATGCGGCGCCGGGCGAGTTCACAGCCCAGGCCAGCGGATCCACAACCTTCAACGGTACGCCGCTGCCGCGCAGCTCCGACGAGATTCCGGTTGTCGTAACTCCTGCCAGTACGGACAGCCTGCCCTTCATCCAGCTTACGCAGCCGATCCAGCCGGCCCCGGACAGCAGCTTCACCATCCACGGCTTCCGCTTTGGCGCCAGCCAGGACAACCGCAGCGTGATGCTGGGGGCGACCGAGCTGACGGTGGAAAGCTGGAGCGAGAACACGATTACAATCCAGCAGCCGGCCACGGCGCTTAGCGATGGCAGCCTGCAGATCACCTCGCCGGCCGGCAACAGCAACAGCATCCAGCTGAACGTGCTGGAGCCGGGCCTGCCCAACCTGCCTTCGATCCAGAACGTGCTGCCGCAGCATGCGGTGGCGGGTGGCAGGGTGCTTGTTATCGGCAACGGCCTGGACCAGTGCGACGGCAGCGGTGACCTGAACGGCAGCGCCCTGACCCTGCCCGGCATTGACGACGCCTGCTTTGACCTGCTGCTGCCGACATCCGCCAGCAGCGGCGCCGCGACCCTCAGCCTGGGGCTGAACTCCGGGGGCCAGCTTAGCTTCGGCCTGGAGATCGTTTCCACGGCGGATGCCGCACCGGTGCTGGATCCCTTTGATAACGCGGCCATTGACCTGAGCTCGCCAGACTTCATCTTCAGCCTGCGCGGCAGCCTGCTGGGCGACGGCCCGGGCGACCTGGTGCTGGCGGACGGCTATGTCTGGCCGACGCTGTCCTGGAGCGCCACGGAGATCGGGCTGCAAAAGCCGACCCGTAACCTGCAGGGCAAGGTAGTGGTCATCCGGGAAGAGGATGTATCGAACAGCCGCGATATCGTGGCTGTGTTCCCGCCGGTGATCGACTCGCTGGGCTCAGACGACAGCTGGGAGGGCCAGCCGCTGGTGATCAGCGGACAGAACTTCCTGGCCCAGCAGGGCAGCAGCATAGTGTTTCTCTCGATCCCCAGCGCCAGCCAGGGGCCGCCGACCGAGCTGCCTCTGCCGGTGCAAAGCTGGAGCGACAACTCGATAACGGTGACCATCCCTGTTGGCGCCAATGACGGGCAGGTCTTTGTGCAGACCTACTTCCGCAGCAACGGCGTGGACCTGAACATCATCCCGCCGCCGCCGGGCACCCCGGGCGGAGGCCAGCTCTAATCCCGGCGGGCAGTTTATAATCCGCTGGTGAGTGCCCTGCTTGTTGCCGCCCTGGCCCCGGCCGCCGTGCTGCTGCACTTCTTCTGGGTGCGCGACAAGTACGACCGCGAGCCCTTCGGCCGCGTGATGCTGGTCTTCTTCGTCAGCCTGCTGAGCGTCATCCCGGCGGCCATACTGGAGATGTTCTTCAACTTCTCGCAGTACGGCCTGATCGGGGTCGCCCTGACAGTCTGGCTGGGGGTGGCGCTGCCAGAGGAAGTGGTCAAATACCTCTTCCTGCGCTGGCTGGCTGTTGGCCGCCGGCACTTTGACGAGGTCTATGACGGCATCGTCTATGGCGTGGCCGCCGCCCTGGGATTCGCCACCACCGAGAACCTGATGTACATCTTCGCGGACGGCGGCAACTGGGTCACGGCCATCATGCGCGCCGTGCTCAGCGTACCAGGGCATGCGCTCTGGGGCGTGATGATTGGCTATCACGTGGGCTGCGCCGCCTTTAATCCCGACCCCGTCGCCAAGCGCCGTCTGGTCATGCGCGGCCTGCTGATGGCAATCTTCTGGCACGGGCTCTATGACTTCTTCGCCTTTGGCAGCGAGATCGTCAGCGAGGGGACGGCGCTGCTCTTCGTGCTGGGACTCTTCGCCGTGATCATCATCAACTGGGTTATCGGGATCCGCTATGTGCGCCTGGCCCAGGCCCAGAGCAGCTTTAAGCGCCCGCCGCCGATGCTGAACCCGATCTCGGCCATGAATATGCGGGTCAAGTACTGCCACAACTGCGGGCATCCCGAGCCGCGCGAGAACCTCTACTGCACCACATGTGGTTATGAGTTTCCGCCGCCGCATCCCGCGCAGCCGGGCAGCGGGCCGGGTCGGGTTTAGCGCGGCTGGTTCTCCGGCGGCGGAGGCTGGGGCTGAAGGTATTCCTTCTTGCGGGCCTTGTGCCGCAGGTAGACCTGGCCGTCTTCCAGGATCAGCATATCGGTTAGGTTCTTCAGGTTGTACTTGGCCGGCCGGCGCGTCACTTCGCCGTTGAAGCGGAACTCGCTGCCGTGGCAGGGACAGACGTAGCGCTTGCGCTCCACATCCACTCCGACCACGCACTTGAGGTGTGTGCAGGCCGCGTTGAAGGCGGACCAGACCTCGCCGGTGCCCTCGACCAGCTCCCAGCGGACATAGACATCGTCCTTGTCCATCAGCTCATGGTTGCGGTTGAGATAGCAGGCCTTGACCAGGGTGGGCTCGGCGGAGCCGAAGTCCTCAGTGCGGCCGAGGCAGGCGACCCAGTAGCGCCCGCGATCGTACTTCCAGTCCTTGGTGCGGTAGTCGTCATCAGTCTTGGGGCGCTTGGCGGCGCGGGCGCGCCAGGGAAAGGCGCAGGCCGCCGCTGACAGCAGTGCGGCTGACTTGACGAAGGTGCGCCGGTTGAGCTTCAGGTCCATGTCTGTGCTGCGCGCGGGGCCGGAGTCGATTTCCTGCGCCAGGCCTATTCGGCCTTGTGGCGCAGGTAGAGCTTACCGGCTTCGACGACGAGCCGGTCTGAGTAGTTGGGCAGGTCGCGCTTGGCCGGCTTCTTGAGCACCTCGCCGTCAAGCGAGAACTCGCTCTTATGGCAGGGGCACTTGAACTTGCCGGCATCAGCGCTGTAGTCGATCTTGCACTTGAGGTGGGTGCAGATAGCGGACAGGACAACATAGCTTTTCTTATCGCCGCTGCCTGCAGCCCGGACGTAGATCTTCTCCTCGTCCATCAGCTCGCCCTTGCCGTTCTTGTACTTGGCCACGAGAAAGACGGGGTCGGAGCCGAAATCCGCCGCGCCGCCGAGCTCCGCCACCCAGAATTTGCCGCCGTCGAACTTGGGGTCAGCGCTGTCCAGCGCTGCCGACGCGCTACGCCAGGGATAGCAGCCGACAACAGCGGTCAGCAGGGCTGCAGAGCGTAAGAAGGAGCGGCGGCTGATGCTGCCATCCATTGGCAACCTCCCGGATAGCGGGACTGGGCCCGCACAGACAACATTTCAGGACGAATTACATAGCATGCGGTTCAAAGTCTGACTAGTCCGGGGCACATCCCGGCCCGGCAGCCTAACGCTGGCGCGGGGGTTTTGGCTCTTCTTCCTCTTCTTCTTCAACCGGCTTTTCAGACTTGCGGGTGGCAATGCGCCGCAGGTAGAGCTGCCCCTCGATGTTGAGCAGCATGTCGCTGTAATCCGGCAGCGGGCGTTTCGCCGGCCTTTGCAGGACCTCGCCATCCAGGTCAAACTCGCTGCCGTGGCAGGGGCAGACATAGTGCCCGCAGTCATCGCGGTACTCAACCCGGCACTTCAGGTGGGTACAGACCGCTGAGAGGATGATCCAGCGCAGGGTCTTCACATCCAGGCGCTCGCGCCTGATATAGACCCGCTCCTTCTCCATCACCGTGCCATAGAAGTCCCTGAACTCAGCATGCAGCAGGCAGGGTGTTGTGTTGTAGTTCGAGGTCGGGCCAACCTCGGCAATCCAGTACTTGCCGCAGTCGAACTTCCAGTCGTCCCCGGGCTGCGGCAGGCGCTTCTTCTTGTTCTTCTTCTCTTTGCCGCCGGGCTGCTGAGGTGTCTGTGCCAGGGCCAGGCGTGACCAGGGCAGGCTGAGCAGGCCCAGGCCAAGCGGCACGGCGGCGCCAAGGAAGGCCGAGCGGCTTAAACGGCTCGCCATCCCCTGCCCCACTCAACTTGCGCTGTCGCTTCCGCCGGCATCAAGGCCATGTACTCTACACGAATCCCGCGGGCGCATGTTCAGGCCGATATCAGATCTGGCCGAGCATGGTCAGCATGTCGGCGCTGGAGGTCAGCACTTCCAGCTCCGGCCGGGCCGCGGCCAGCAGAGCGGCTTCCTGCCCCAGCTCGCCAAAGCGCTCGCGGATGAGCTGGTCCGCAAGGGCGGCATCGGCTGGCAGGCTGACCTGGCGGAAGAGCCCATAACAAGGGCCCGCGTTAAGGCCGGGAATACCGCTGGGCAGGCGACAAAGCTGCTCGCCAAGCGGGCCAATGACTTCCTTCATCAGCATGTAGGACTGCTGGGCGTGGCGGGCGGACTCCTCCGCGCTGCGGTCCTGGGTGGTGAAACTGTGCTGCAGGATCTGCAGCATCAGGGCATAGCTGCTCTCAAAGAGGGCGGCGGCGGCGGCGCTGTCTTCATCCTGGATAACGGTGTGGCCCGCGGCACCGAAGTCTCCACGGTTGCGCACCGAGGGCGAGGAGATGCAGGGATAAGCGAGGTCGGTAGCGCTGGCGCCTGAGGCCAGCTCCTGATCGTATTCCTGCAGCAGGCGGCTGAAGGTGCCGTAGTGTGAGGTGCTGCGGTCATCCTCCGTGCCTTCGCCCTGCAGCTTGACTATCTCGCAGGCCTTCAGGGCAGATTCGAGGTCCGTGACCGGCACCAGCTCACTGAAGCCGCTGAGCAGCGGGTCGGCCTGCAGCACCGGGTTGCCGACGAAGAGCTGCCGGTCAGCCAGGTTCCTGAAGCCGGCCTCGATAAGGTCGTAGAGCTCCGCCACCGTATCTGGCTGGTCGCCGTCACCCGGGCGCTCAAAGGTCACGCAGCGCTGCAGGCAGTCACGGCTGACCGACTCCAGCATGAGGGGCACTCCGACCGGCGTGAAGTCTGCGCCCTGCGGGAAGTTCGGGTGCAGGCAGTAGGGTGTGCCGCCCACAGCCGTGAGAAGGTTCCAACCCTGCACGAGGTGGTACATCTCTTCGCGGGCGATCCGGTGCAGCTCAGCAGACCAGGCGGAGACCAGTGCACGCTTGTCCGCAGGCAGGCCGTCGCTTTCCCAGGTTTTGAGCGAACTGGCGGCATAAAGGTAAATGCAGCTGACGCTGTGCTCGATCTCGCAGGCCGCGGCAAGCAGGCTGATCAGCTGGCTGCGGTTGGCAGGAACGGCCGATGGCCGCGGGAAAGGCGCTGCAGCAGCGGCAGGAGCCATGGCAGGCTCTGCCGCACTGGGCCGCGCTGGAGCAGCCAGCGCGCTGCCGATGCCTGCGCCAAAGAGCGCGATGGTTGAAAGAAAGTCGCGGCGCTTCCACGAAGCAGTCATGATGCCCCCAAGCTACCGCATAGAAGCGGCAGACAAGAGCATAGAAAATATTCACTACATATACAAGTGTATTTGTCAGAGCAGCTAAGCCGGCTCAGAGCTGGCGGATGAGCGCATCCAGCGCAGACAGGCCCAGATGAGGGGCTCGATGTTTCCATTCAGCACACCGTTTGTATCTGAGGTCTCAAAGCCTGTGCGGGTGTCCTTGACCAGCTGATAAGGCTGCAGCACGTAGTTGCGGATCTGGTTGCCCCAGGAGATCTCGGTCTGCACGCCGCGCAGGTCCTCCACCCTTTCCTTGTGCTGTTCAAGCATCATCGCCAGGATACGGCTCTTGAGCTCGCGCAGGGCCACATCGCGATTCTGGTGCTGGCTGCGCTGGTTCTGGCAGGAGACCACGATGCCGGTCGGCAGGTGGGTCAGGCGCACGGCCGAGCTGGTTTTGTTCACGTGCTGGCCGCCGGCGCCGCTGGAGCGGTAGACGTCCATCTTGACGTCTTCGTCCTTCAGCTCGATATCCAGTTCCGCGGGTGTCTCCGGGATGACTGACACGCTGGCAAAGCTGGTATGACGCCGCGCGCTGCGGTCGAAGGGTGAGATGCGCACCAGGCGGTGCACACCGTGCTCCATGCGCATGAAGCCATAGGCGTGGCGGCCCTCGACGCGGAAAGTCAGGGACTGGATGCCGCCGCCCTCTCCTTCCGTCTCGTCCGTAACTTCGAGCTTCCAGCCCTGGCGGTCGGAGAACATCTTGTACATACGGTAGAGCATCTCGCCCCAGTCCGCGCTCTCGCGCCCGCCGGCGCCGGCCTGGATAGAGACAATGGCGGGCTGTTCGTCGTACTCTCCGGCCAGCAGGGTTTCGATCTCCAGGCCTTCAAGCAGCGTGGCCAGCTGGCGCAGTTCGCGCTCGAAGTCCAGCTGTTCGCGGCTGTCCTCGGACACCCCCTCTTCCTGCAGCAGCTCCCACATGGTCTGGATGTCGGAAATGCCTTTTTCTGCGCTGCGGATCTGCTCAAGCTGGGCGCTCAGCGAGGCCGCTTCGCGGCTTACTGCCGCGGCCTGGGCCTGGTCGTCCCAGAAATCGGGCCGGGACTGCTGCTGCTCCAGTTCAAAGAGGCGCTGTTCCTTGCCAGCCGGGTCAAAGATAGTCCCGCATGTGCTCAAGCATGCGGGTCAGGCGCTCGATCTCGGACTTCACTTCGTGGCTTTGCACGGCGCAGATTATAGCGGGGCCAGCTCTTCAGCAATACAGAGCGCATATCTGTATACTTGCTGAGCCGTGGAACCTCTTCGCCAGCTTCTGCGCAGCCTTCCATTTCCCGCACAGCTCTGGGACAGCGAAGGCCGCGTGCTGCTGACCAATGCAGGCTTCAACCGCGCGCTGGGTTACCCGGCGGAGCTGGTCTGGGAGAATGCCGGCATGCGCTTTTTGGAAGAGAGGCAGGTCAAGGCCGCAGGCCTCTCAGAGCACTGCCTGGCGGCGCTCGGCGGACGCCAGGTGGAGATCGCCTCCTTTGATTACGACCCCAGCCACAGCATTGAAAGAGGGGCCAGTCCCGAAGTGCTCAAACGCTTTTCGGTTTCCCTGCGGCCGCTTTTTGCGGGCTCCGGCAAGGTGAGCTGTGTGGTCTGCCTGCTGGCGGACTACGGCGAGATCAGCGACCGCATGGACCGGGACTTGATGCGCAGCCAGAAGATGGAAAACGTCGAGGCCCTGGCCTCCTCGGTGGCTCACGAGTTCAACAACATCTTCACCGGGATACGCGGCCTCTCGGAGCTAATCAAGGACAGCGTGACGCGCGAGGATGAGGTCTTCAGCTTTGCCGACAGCATCCAGGAGAACATCCAGCGCGGCGCGGAGCTGATCAACAAGCTGACCTCCTTCGCCCGCGAGCTGCCGCACAGCCTCAAGCGCATGCGGATCAAGGACTATGTGGAGCGGGCCCTGCCGCTGCTTAACATCCAGGTGCAGCGCCGGATCAAGATCGATCTGGACCTGCAGTGCGATGCCGAGGTGCTGCTGGATGCCAACCGCATGGACCAGGCCCTGACGAACATTGTGGGCAACAGCCGCGACGCCCTGGGCGGCCAGGGCAACCTGCGCCTGCGCACGATGAAGGCCGAGCCGCCGGCGGAGCTGCTGACGGCCGCCGAGCGCAATGCCGACGGCTGGGTCATGCTGGAGATTGCCGACTCCGGCCCCGGCATCCCGGCCGAGCTGCAGGCCAGGGTGATGCAGCCCTTCTTTAGCACCAAGGAGCGCGGCAAGTCGACGGGCCTGGGCCTGAGCGTGACGCAGCGCATCATTGAACTGCACCAGGGCGTGCTGGCGGTCGGTAACTCGGCGGACCTGGGAGGCGCGGCGGTACGGATCTATCTGCCGGCGATGAGCGCGATCCGCCAGCTTGGCGCCGAAGCCGAGATGCAGAGCGAAGGGGCCTGAGCCTAGCGCAGCAGCTGCAGGGCCCCGCTGCGGGCGCTGAAGGTGACCAGCTTTTCACCGCAGGGGTAGATTTCCCCGTCCACAGCCAGGCTCTCCAGCGGCGCGTCGAGCTCACAGTCCAGGCGGCTGACATGCGCGAAGTCGACGCCTTCCCTGCCGATGTGCCGCCCCTTGAGGGCCTGCGGCAGGAGCTGCAGCATCCGCAGCTTGGAAACCCCGCGCAGCAGGATCATGTCCAGCAGGCCGTCATCAAGGCAGGCATGGGGCGCCATGCGGGTGCCCCGGCCGATATCGCGGCTGTTCATCGCCAGCACCCAGTAATAGCTGCCCGCCCCGCTGAGGGGGGCTTGATCTCCGCCTGGGCCGGCGCTGGTCTGGGCGCTGAAACGCATGCTGAAGGGCTGCATGCGGTGCAGGGCGGCCAGGAAGGCCAGGGTGTAGTTCCTGTGCAGCAGGCCGGTGCTGGCCTCGCGGACCTTCACAGTTTCCGTGTCCAGGCCAAAGCCTGCGCTGTTGATGTAGCGGATGCCGTTGACAGTGCAGAGGTCGCTGGGCTGGATCCTGAAGCCGGCCAGCTGGGCGGCGGCGCTGGCGGCCGAGCAGCCATCGCGGAAGCCAAGGGCGCGGGCGAAGTCGTTGCCGGTTCCGCCAGGCAGCAGGCCCAGCACCTGCGCCGCCGGATCCATGTGTCGCAGCACCTGATGCAGGGTGCCGTCGCCGCCGATAGCCAACAGCAGGCGGTGGGTGGCCTGGCTGCGGCTGAGCAGTTCGCCAAGGTGCTCCAGGGAGTCCGGGGCGACAAGATCGATGGCCGGGAAGAGTGGCTTGAGGGCCGCGCGCAGTTCATCCAGACGGCGCAGGTTGGCTGGCGAGACGATGCCGAGCACCCGCTCGCCGCCCAGCTCAGGATGAGGCTGCATTGCTGCCTGGCTCATGGTGTGTGTATTATGGCAGCCTTGAAACCCGACTGTTACCAGAGGCCGGGACTGCGCGCGCTGGCCAGCGCCGCTCGCATGGCGCTGCTGCTCCTGTGCTGCGCGGGCCTGCTGCTGATCCTGGGCCTTCAAAGCGCAACAGCACTGAACCTGTACCAGGACATCTTCATGACCCTCTCGGCCCGGCCGCTGGCAATGGGCGGCAGCGGGGCCGCGCTGGAAGGCCCGGCGAGCGTGTTCTATAACCCGGCGGGCCTGGCTTCCATCCGCAGCCTGAGCCTGATGCATAACCACAGCGGGCGGCACTTCCCGGGCAGCCACGCCGGCCGTGGCAATGAGATGGACCAGCTAGACGGCGATACCCAGGCAGTGGTGGTGCCGCTGCCACTGGCGACTTATGCCCACGGCTTCACCTTCAGCGGCGAGATGGGCTATGACTATCGCAACCATCCGCGGCCCGGCGACGTGTTTGACTATCCCGGGGAGGAGATTACAGCGCAGCTGGGCTACCCGCATGAGCACTACGACGGCCGCGAGGACTATGACGCCATCGCGCTGAACCTGGGCCTGCCCTGCGCTTTTGGCTACAGCAACCGGCGCAGCATCGGGAGATTCTCGCCACCGAGCGATTTCGAAGGCAGGCAGAGAGAAGGTTGGCTGTACTCAGCTGATGAAGCCAAGCTCGCAGAGAATCGCTGCAACCAATGTCATGACTGCGGTTTTGCCGAAAGCTACGATCTGGCTGGTCGGCAGTCCGGTGCTTGGAAGCCCAAGTTGCGCGGGGGCGAATGGGATGCTGTAGTCAGACGGATGGCAGCCAAGCCAGATGCATTTCTGAACACGTATCTCGCGCAGAGAATTAACGCTTTCCTCACGAAGAGTACCGCTGATCCGGCAAAGTGGTTACAGCAGGACCTCTACCAAGATCGGAACTCCTTACCCTGGCTGCGGATGGGCGAGGGCCAGCAGTGGGGCCTGCAGGCGCGGGTCTGGCCGGGACTGACTTACGGGCGCAGCGAGCTGAAGCTGGACTATGACTGGACTGTGCTGGCACTGCCCGGCCAGGGGATACCCGAGGGCTACACGAACCTGAACGGCCTGAAGGTTGATGGCGAGCTGGGGACGGTTATGGCAGAAGGCTTCCCGACCCTGAGCAGTCGGTTGAAAACAAAGCGCAGCGGCTGGGCCTTTCGCCCGGTGGGCTGGCTGACACTGAGCGCGGATGAGCTTCGTGAGAGCTACATCTTCAGGGAAGACAAGGGCCTGGGCCTGCTGCATGAGGGCAAGCAGGATAGGCAGAGCAGCCATCTGGGCGGGGAGCTGGCTCTGGGCCAGCTTGGCCGCTTCCGCTGGGGCAGCTATGACGGTCGACCTACGGTGGGCGGCGCGCTGAACCTGCTGGGCCTGTGGGTGAACTACAGCGAGGTCCAGGACCTGCTGCCGAGCATTGTCGGCGCGGGAAAGGACTATGCCGACGTGCACGTGTATGGGGTGGAGCTTTAGTTCAGCAAGGCCGGCGCGCTGACCGGAGCGCGGGCATCCGTGCCTGCATTCAGGATCGACAGCGCCGCTGGGCTGCTGCAAGAGATGCAGACATGGATGTCTGCGCTCCGGTTCTGTCCAGCGCCGTGCTTACTGCAGAGGCGCCGTGCTTACTGCAGAAGCACCGTGCCTACTGCAGAGGCGCCGTCAAACATCCTGAAGCGCTTTGCTTACTGCATAAGCTAAAATTAAGGCCTCCGGGGTAACTGTTGTTGACTGATCACCCTGACCCACGACATCCAGCCAGCTCGCTTTTGCGCGCGGCAAACCCGGATCTGGAGCCAACATGCTGAAGATTGAGGGCCTGCGGGCCTCCATTGAGGATAAGGAAATCCTGCGCGGCGTGGACCTTGAGATTCCCGCCGGGGCTGTCCACGGCATCATGGGCCCCAACGGCAGCGGCAAAAGCACGCTGGTGAAGGTGCTGGCCGGCGACCCGGCCTATACCGTAACCGAGGGATCTGTGAGCTATAAGGGCATGGACCTGCTGGAGATGGAGCCGGATGAGCGCGCCCGCAGCGGCGTTTTCCTGGCCTTCCAGTACCCGATGGAGATTCCCGGGGTGAGCATCGCCAACTTCCTGCGCGCTGCCGTAAACAGCATCCGCGGGCCGGAGAACGAGCTGCCGACCTTCCAGTTCTATGCCCTGCTGCAGGACAAGCTGCGCGAGCTGCAGCTTGATGAGTTCTGGGGCAACCGCTATGTGAACGAGGGTTTTTCCGGTGGCGAGAAGAAGCGTAATGAGATTCTGCAGATGCTGCTGCTGGAGCCCGGCCTGTGCCTGCTGGACGAGACGGACAGCGGCCTGGACGTTGACGCCCTGAAGATCGTGTCCGACGGCGTCAACCGGATGCGCAGCCCCGAGCGCAGCATGCTGATTGTGACCCACTACATGCGCCTGCTGGACTACATCGCCCCGGATCGCTGCCACATCATGCTGGACGGCCGGATCGTGCAGAGCGGCGACATTGAGCTGGCCCGGCGGATCGACAGCGAGGGCTATGAATTCATCCGTACGGGCGTCGCTGAGACAAACGTGTAAATCGGACACCGTGGTACATTTATCTGTCGGATTGCGGTTTCTAGCCGCAGCGGCGGCCCCCGTATCAAGACGGAACGGGCCAGTGGAGGAGAAATGTCAGACCGGGCGACCGTTGAACTCGGGAGCTACAGCGCTGGCTGGAACGACCCGGACGCGAAGTACAGCTTCCGTTCGGAACGCGGACTGAACGAAAGTGTCGTCCGCCAGATGAGTGAGATGAAGAACGAGCCAGCCTGGATGCTGGACTTCCGCCTGCGCAGCCTGAAGCACTTCAGGGAGCGCCCGATGCCCTACTGGGGCGCGGACCTGAGCGGGCTGGACTTTGATGACATCTACTACTACCTGAAGCCGGACGCGGAGAACAGCCGCACCTGGGACGATGTGCCCGACGCCATCAAGGACACCTTCGAGAAGCTGGGCATCCCCGAGGCCGAGCGGACGGTGCTGGCCGGCGTCGGCGCGCAGTACGACAGCGAGAGCGTGTACCACAACCTGCAGCAGAAGTGGAAGGACCTGGGCGTCGTCTTCCTGGACATGGATTCCGGCCTGCGGGAATATGAGGACATCGTGCGCGAGCACTTCGGCACGGTCATTCCGCCGGAGGACAACAAGTTCAGCGCTCTGAACAGCGCGGTCTGGTCCGGCGGCAGCTTTGTGTATATCCCCAAGGGCGTCTACCTTGAGATCCCCCTGCAGGCCTACTTCCGCATCAACGCGGACAAGGCCGGGCAGTTCGAGCGCACCCTGATCATCGCGGACGAAGGCAGCTTCGTGCATTACATCGAAGGCTGCACGGCGCCGGTCTATACGACCGACAGCCTGCACAGCGCGGTTGTGGAGATCATCGCCAAGCCCGGCAGCCGGGTGCGCTACAGCACCGTGCAGAACTGGAGCAGCAACGTATACAACCTGGTGACGAAGCGCGCCGTGGCGATGGCCGGCTCCACCGTGGAGTGGCTGGACGGCAACATCGGCTCCAAGGTGACCATGAAGTACCCCAGCGTGATGCTGGTGGGTGAAGGCGCCACCGGCGAGGTGCTGAGCATCGCTTATGCCAATGACGGCCAGCACCAGGACACCGGCGCGAAGATGATCCACGTGGCGCCGGGCACGACCAGCCGCATCATCGCCAAGAGCATTTCCAAGGGCCACGGGAAGAGCACTTACCGCGGCCTGGTGCGTGTGCACAATGGCGCCCGCGGCGCCAAGAGCAACGTGGAGTGCGACGCCCTGCTGATTGACGAGCAGAGCCGCACAGACACTTACCCGTACATTGAGATTGAGGAAGACAGCGCCAGCGTGGGCCACGAGGCCCGGGTCAGCCGGGTCAGCGAGCAGCAGCTCTTCTATCTGCAGAGCCGCGGCATCCCGGAGGACCAGGCGATGGCGATGATCGTCTCCGGCTTTATCGAGCCGATCACCAAGGAGCTGCCGCTGGAGTATGCGGTGGAGCTGAACCGCCTGATCGAGCTGGAGATGGAAGGGAGCGTGGGCTGATGGAGGCTGGTGTGCTGGCAGCAGAGCCCGGCGTGCGGGCCGCAGAGCTGAGTGTCCTGGAGACCAAGCTGCGCGACTGGGCGCCTGACCCTGAGCTGCCTGACTGGTTTAACGCCTCGCGGCGTCTGGCGATCGAGGCTTACTTCGCGCTGGAGCTGCCGCAGCGCAGCAACGAGAGCTGGCACTATGGCGATGCGCGGCGCTTCCACGCCGGCAGCCTGGATATCGCCTCCGCCAGCCCTGGATTCAGCGGCGCGGAGTATGAGCGCATCTGCAAGCTCAGCCGCGAGTATGGCCGGGTGACCTGCCTTAGCATGGTGGGCGACCGGGTTGAAGAGCTGTCCCAGAGCCCGGCGCTGAGCGAGCTGGGCGGTTTTGTGCTGCCCCTGCGCAAGGCACTGGCCCAGCACGGCGAGTTGCTGCGCCCCTACTGGCAGCAGGGCCTGTTGCCGGCGGGCCGCGACAAGCTGACGGCGCAGCACTATGCACTGCTGGATGGCGGCTTCTGTGTCTACCTGCCCAAGGGCGCCGAGCTGAAGGACGACATCCACCTGATTCTGGAGACCGGTGAGGGCGGCAGCGTGGTCAGCCCGCACATCCTGCTGATCGCGGAGGCCCGCTCCAGCGCCCGGGTGTTTATCCATAACCTGGGCCACCCCGAGCAGGAGCGCAACCTGCAGACCAGCGCGATCCAGAGCTTTGTTGGCGCCGGGGCGCAGCTTATGCTGACCAAGCTGCAGAACCTGGGGCCGAAGACCGACGCGCTGATGATTGAGTACGCCCGGCTTCAGCGTGATTCGCGCTACGACACAATCAGCATCAACCTGGGCGGCAGCAATGTGCGCACGGAAGTGGAGACGCACCTGGCCGAGCCCGGCGCGGATGCGCGCCTGTCAGGGCTGAGCATCGCCCGCGGACGCCAGCGTTACGACTTCCACACCTTCCAGAACCACATGGCGCCGCATACCAGCAGCAATCTGCTTTTCAAGAGCGCGCTGCTGGGCCGGGCCCGGGCCAGCTACCAGGGACTGATCGACGTGCATCCCAGCGCGCAGAGCACGGATGCCTACCAGAGCAACCGCAGCCTGGTGCTGAGCCCTGACGCGCGCTCGGACAGCAGTCCGCAGCTTGAGATTGAGGCCAACGATGTGCGCTGCACCCATGGCAGCACAACAAGCAATGTCAGCCGCGATGAGATGTTTTACCTGCAGACCCGTGGCATCAAGCCCGAACTGGCGCGCAAGCTGCTGGTGCAGGGCTTCCTGACGGAAGTGGCGGACCGCATCCCCCTGCAGCCCCTGCGCGATTATGTGGAGAGCTTCATTCTGGAGCGGATGGCGTGAGCCGTCTGCGTGTCGCCAGCCTCAGCCGCCTGCCGGAGAACCTGACCTACCCCATCACGCTGGCGGATGACACTGAAATTACTCTGGTGCGAGTCGGCAGCGAGGTATTTGCCCTGTATGACCGCTGCAGCCATGAGGATATCCCGCTGAGCCAAGGCAAGGTGCTGCCTGAGCAGTGCCGGATCAAGTGCCGGGCGCATGGCGCTGAGTTCGACCTGCGCAGCGGGCGCGCGCTCTGCGCACCTGCATTCGCTCCGGTAAGGACATATCAGGTCGTGATTGATGGCGACGACGTGTATATTGAGTACGATGAAGATGACTAGCCCAGTTGCCGGGAGGGATTGCCGTGGACAGGCAGTTACTCGAACGGACTGATACTGGCATGCCAACGCGTGCCGTTGCCCTTGACATTGACAAGATCCGGGCTGACTTCCCTGCGCTTAAACGCCGCGTCGGCGATTTCCATCTGGCTTATCTGGACAATACCGCAGCCACCATGAAACCGCGGCAGGTGATTGAGGCTATCAGCGAGTTCTACAGCCTGCGGCCGGCTAATGTGCACCGCGGCATCCACCTGCTCAGCGAGGAAAGCACTGATGCTTTTGAAGCGGCCCGGGCCAAGGTGGCCACGCTGCTGAACGCTGCCCGTGCCGACGAGATTGTTTTCACCCGCAACACCACCGAAGCCATCAACATGGCCGCCTTCTGCCTGGCCGAGCGGCTGAAGCCCGGCGATGAAGTACTTTGCACGGCCCTGGAGCACCATGCGGACCTGATCCCCTGGCAAGTGCTGCGCGACCGCAAGGGCATTGAGCTGCGCTTCGCGGCGGTGCGCCCGGACGGCCGCCTAGACCTTGAGGACTGGTATAGCCAGCTCTCCGAGCGCACAAAGATCGCCGCCTTCGCGATGGTCAGCAATGTGAGCGGCAGCGAGAACCCGGTGGCCGAGATGTGCGCCGCGGTGCGCCGGGTCGGCGCGATCAGCCTGGTCGACGCCGCCCAGGGCGTGCCGCATATGCCGGTGGATGTGCAGGCGATCGGCTGCGACCTGCTGGCCTGCAGCGCATACAAGATGCTGGCGCCCTTTGGCATCGGCGCCCTGTATGGCCGCTACAGCCTGCTGGAGCAGCTTCCGCCTTATCAAACCGGCGGCAGCATGATCAGCTCCGTCAGCCTTGAGCAGACCTACTTCGCGCCGCCGCCCAGCCGCTTCGAGGCCGGCACCCCGGCTGTGGGTGATGCGGTGGGCTGGGCCGCCGCGATCGACTACCTGCAGGGCGTCGGCATGCAGGCGCTGCATGAGCGCGAGCTGGAGCTCAGCCGCTACCTGCATGAGCGCCTGTCGGAGGTACCGGGCCTGAAGATGCTGGGCGAATACTACCCGGGCAAGCCGGGCATCGCCAGCTTTGGCCTGGACTGCGCCCACCCGCACGACATCGCCCAGTTCCTGAACGAAGAGGGCGTGGCCGTGCGCGCCGGGCACCACTGCGCCGAGCCGCTGCACCGCGCGCTGGGCTTCGACAGCACAGTGCGGGCCAGCCTGTACCTCTACAACACCGAGGCGGAAGTGGACCAGCTGATCCACGCGCTGCACACCGTGCGGGAGATCTTCGCCTGATGCGCCTGCGGGCTGACCAGCGCTGGTACCTGGCGGGCTTCCTGGTCTGGGTCGCCGCGCTGATCACGCAGCGCTACTGCCTGAAGGGCTTTGTCATACTTACCGCCGTGGCCGCAGTGCTCTTCCTGCGGCCGAGCCTGGCAGCCCTGCTGCAGCGCACGAGAACAAGCCATGGATCTTAAAGCCCTGTACCGCGAGGTCATCCTCGACCACTACAAGAAGCCGCGCAACACGGCGGCGCTTGAGCACACATCCATCCAGGCCCGCTGCAAGAACCCATCCTGCGGCGACCGGGTGACACTTTCGCTGGACTTGGACAATGGCCTCATCAAGGGCGTATGCCTGGAGGGCACGGGCTGCGCGATCAGCCAGGCCAGCGCGTCCATGATGACGATGGCCATCAAGGGCCAGAGCCTGGAGCGGGCCGAGCAGATCCTGCAGGCCTTCCGCGGGATGATTGTGCAGGGCGATCCTGAACCGCAGCAGGAGCTGCTTGGGGACCTGCTGACCCTGCAGGGCGTTTCCCAGCTGCACGCCCGCGTGAAATGCGCGCTGTGCGGCTGGAGCGCGCTGGAAGCCGCGCTCGAAGAGCGGCATGGCGAAGAGGTTGACCTGGAGCTGGACCAGAGCCTGCCGCGCTCAAGCGCTGGCGGCTAAAGCAGCTCAGGCCTCGCCGATCATGCTCTTGCGGTACCAGCTTACGCCGATCCAGACAGCCAGCAGCGCGGGCAGGATCAGGGCCTGCAGGCGCTCGGACTCCTCGATGACGCCGGTGTGGAAGAAGGGCTTCTCCCAGTCCACCCAGGCCGCGGGCAGGCCGCGGGCGATGGCGAAGCCGGTGTAGCCCAGCCAGGCGAGGACGATGATGCCCATGAACATCGTTTGTGCCATGTGCAGGATTGTACATGCCTGCAAGAGTCAGGAGGGGTTCTGAGCTTGAAGTGCAGCATAGCTGTGCCACGCAGTCTGTTCGCCCCTGCACCGGTGTATTTGGCCCAAGGCCGGGCGCACTCTGTGCGCCCCTACTCATATGCGCCGCTTGTGCCGCATCCACTAACATAGGCGCATGATCATCCCGCCCCAGACACTCAGCTTTCCCGGTGCGCCCGCGCCTGATCTGCAGCTCCAGCAGGCCGGCTTTGACCTGACACTGGCAAAGGTGGAGCGCATCCGCGAGCACGCGGCTCTGCGGCCCAACCCCGCCTGCCTGGACATGGACAACAGCGCGCGAGTGTTGCCGGAGACGGTCGAGCTGGGCTGGAATGATGATGGCGCGGTGCTGCTGGGACCCGATGGTGGCGAGAGCAGCCGGGCTTACCTGCTTACCTATAACGAGACGATCAGCGTGCCCGCGGACTGTGCCGGAATTGTGCTGCCGCGCTCCAGCCTGATGCGCTGCGGGTCAGTGCTGCACAGCGCGCTCTGGGACCCGGGTTACAGCGGCAAAGGACAGGGCCTGCTGGTGGTGTTCCATCCTATCCGGCTGCTGCGAAACGCTCGTATCGCGCAGTTTGTGCTCTGGCGTATGGAGCAGGCGGCGGCCAGGCTCTACGACGGGCAGTACCAGGGCGAAAACCTCCAGCCCCCGTCCTAAAGCCTGTCAGTCTCCAGCGGAAGGGCCTGGGGTTCGCTGAGCGGACGGGCCAGATCACCTTCGGCAATCTCCGCCGCCCCGTCCAGAATCAGGCAAAGCGCGCGCCCCTGCTGAAACTGCACAATCTGCACGCTGCCGACACGGCGCTCGGAGCTCCAGACGCTGATCCCGCTGCTGTTCTGAAGCTCGTCGATGGCAAAGACCTGCAGCTCTTCACCGGCGGACAGGCCGGCCTGCTCGTCCAGGTTCAGCACCACAGCCGAAGGGGTGACTGCCAGCACCCGCGCCTCCAGCGGCAGGGCGGCATACAGCTCGCGCAGAGCTGCGCCGACAGCCTTGTAGGCCGCACGGCCAAGCATGCTCTGGCGGAACTCGTCACTGGCGATGTCCTGGCCGGCCAGCCAGCCGATGCTGCTGTACTGCCGGCGCAGGCCGCGCTGGCTCTCCAGACCCTCGCACTGGCCGCTCCAGACCTGCTGGCCATCCGCGCAGCGGTAGAGGTGCAGGCTCATGCGGACCTGGGCGATGCGGTTGCCGCCATTAATCATGGCACTGAGGTCGCGGAATTCTGCGCCGAGGTCCAGCTTCACGTCCTTGTCGCTGATGTCGATTACATCCAGACTACCGGCCAGCAGGTAATCGAAGTGCGAGACCAGCATGGCCGATTCGATTGCGCTGCCGGGGCCGCCGCGGGAAAGCCGCAGCAGGGCGCTTTCATCGTCGATGAAGTCGAGGCAGAGCTCCGGCCCGCAAACTTCATAGCGGCCGGAGGCGGCCAGCTCATCCGCCAGTACCCTGGACAATCCCTCACCTGTGCTGGGGATCAGATGCCGCAGGGGCAGTACGCCAATACTGGCCCGCTTGAGGGGCAACAGCTCCGCAGCCGGGATGGGCATAGCCGGCGCTTCGTCCTTGCTGCCGGCCAGAGCTGCAGGGGCCAGCAGGAGGATCAGCAGCAGGGACAGGCCGAGCAGGGCCAGGGCCTTAAAGATTGACGTGCGCACAGGGCCTCCGTATAATCACATGCCTTGCCGACGTAGCTCAGGGGTAGAGCAGCTGATTCGTAATCAGCTGGTCGGCGGTTCAAATCCGCCCGTCGGCTTACTCCCCTTCCCCACTGCTCAGGCCGCGTGCTTGCGCAGCTGTTCGTTCTCCTCATCGCTGAGAATGCGCTCAACGTTGAGGATGATCAGCAGGCGCTCGCCCAGCTTACCCACACCGGCGATGAACTCGCTGTCGAGGGACGAGGTGATTGAAGGTGCGGAGCTGATCCGGTCAGCGCTGAGGGTGTGGACCTGGCTGACTTCGTTGACTTCCAGGCCGACGATCAGGCCGCCGTACTCCACGATTACCACCTTGGAGCTGTCGTCAACCTCATTGAAGTTGAAGCGCTCATAGAGGCTGATGATCGGGATGATCTGGCCGCGCAGATTGATGACGCCACGCACGAAGTGCGGCGTGTTGGGCAGCTGGGTGACCTCAGGGTGGCGGATGATCTCACGGACGAACTGGATCGGCACACCGTAGTCCTGGCCGTGCAGTGAGAAGACCACCAACTGGGTCACGCTGTCGCTGTGGTTGTTATTAGTGATGTGTTCCATGGCTAATGCCATGGATATCGGCACATCAGCGCGCGAGTTTAGTTGCTCAGGCGGCCGGCGACTGCACTCTGGCCGGCGAAGCGGCCGGCGCTGCCCAGGCGCTCCTCAATGCGGATCAGCTCGTTGTACTTTGCCACGCGGTCCGTGCGGCAGGGCGCACCAGTCTTGATCTGGCCGGAGTTGACGGCCACCGCGAGGTGCGCGATGGTGGTGTCCTCAGTCTCGCCGCTGCGGTGGCTGATGATGGTGCTGAAACCGTGCCGCTGGGCCAGGCCGATGGTGTCGAGGGTCTCGCTGAGCGTGCCGATCTGGTTGAACTTGATCAGGATGCTGTTGCAGGCCTGGGTCTCGATGCCCTTGCGCAGGCGCTCAGGGTTGGTCACCAGCAGGTCGTCGCCGACAATCTGCAGCTTGCCGCCCATGCGCTGGCGCAGGCTGCGCCAGTTGTCCCAGTCGTCCTCGGCCAGCGGGTCTTCAATACTGAAGATGGGATAGAGGCCCTTGAGGCGCTCATACTCAGCAATTGCGGCGTCGGGGCTCAGGGGCTCAGCATCGCTGTTGAGCTTGTAGCGGCCATCAAAGTAAAACTCGCTGGCCGCGCAGTCCAGGGCCAGGGCGATATCCTTGCCAAGCTGGTAATCAGAGCGCTCGACGGCCTCTGCGATAAGTTGCAGCGCTTCCTGGTTGCTGCTGATGCCGGGGGCAAAGCCGCCTTCATCGCCAACGTTGGTGGCGTGGCCGCGCTCCTTGAGCACTTTCTTGAGGATCTGGTAGATTTCGCAGCCGGCCCGCAGCGCCTGGCGGAATGTGTCGAAGCCAAAGGGCACGATCATGAATTCCTGGATCTGCAGGCCGTTGTCGGCATGCGCCCCGCCGTTAAGCACGTTCATCAGGGGCACGGGCAGCGTAACAGCGTTGGTGCCGCCCAGGTAGCGATACAGAGGCTGGCGTGTATGGATGGCCGCGGCCTTCGCGGCAGCCAGACTTACGCCGAGGATGGCGTTCGCGCCGAGGTTGCTCTTGTTGGGGGTTGAGTCCATGCGCAGCATCAGCCGGTCCACGCCACGCTGGTCGGTGCCTTCAAAACCGAGGATCTCGGGGGCAATCCGCTCCACTACGTGGCTAACCGCGCGCTGCACGCCCTTGCCATTGAAGCGCGGAGAGCTGCTGTCGCGCAGCTCCAGGGCCTCATGTGCACCGGTGCTGGCCCCGCTGGGCACAATGGCGATGCCGGTTGAGCCGTCGGAGAGCTGGACCTCAACCTCAATGGTCGGGTTGCCGCGCGAGTCGATGACTTCGCGGGCGTCGACGAGCTGGATACGCTGCTGAACGAACATGCCTAACCTCTGCTTGACCGCAGACCAGGTCTGCGCAGGCTTGAACGTCTTCACCACCGGGCCGGCCTTACTTTAGCAGATCTGGCCGGCCCGGTGCTGGTGATTCAAGTTATGCAGTACTCGAGACTGCTGCTGCGCTGGCCCCACGGCTGCGGATTTCGGCCTGTGCGGCCGCCAGTCTTGCTATCGGCACGCGGAAGGGGCTGCATGAGACATAATCCAGCCCGGCCCGGTGGAAAAAGTCGATGCTGTCCGGGTCACCGCCGTGCTCGCCGCAGACGCCCAGCTTGATCTTGGGCCGGGCCTGACGGCCCAGCTTGCAGGCCATTTCAACCAGCTTGCCGATGCCCTCCTGGTCCAGGCTCTGGAAGGGATCGTCACGGTAGATCTTCATGTTGACGTAGTGGCCGAGGAAGCGCTGGGCGTCGTCGCGGCTGACGCCCATGCCCATCTGGGTCAGGTCGTTGGTGCCGAAGCTGAAGAACTCAGCCAGCTCGGCAATCTCGTCGGCGGTCACCGCGGCGCGGGGCACCTCGATCATGGTGCCGAAGAGGTAGTCGATCTTCTCGCCGTAGCTTTCCATCGTCTCACTGGCCACACGGCGCAGCACCGGCTCCACCTTGGCCAGCTCGCTTTTGGCGCCGATCAGGGGCACCATGATCTCAGGGATCGACTCGCTGCCTTCCCGGCGCGCCTCGATGGCGGCCGCGATGATGGCGCGGACCTGCATTTCGTTAATCTCGGGGTAGATGATGCCCAGGCGGCAGCCGCGGAAGCCCAGCATCGGGTTGCTCTCGCGCATGGCCTCGATACGGGCCTTGACCTCGCTGCGCTTCTCGTCAGTCACGCCGCCGAAGACCTCGTTGATCAGGTCGTTGATCTCCTGCTCGTCGTGGGGCAGGAACTCGTGCAGCGGCGGGTCCAGCAGGCGGATGGTCACGGGCTTTCCGGTCATCTCGCGGAAGATGCCCTTGAAGTCTTCCTTCTGGAACTCGAAGATGCTGTCCAGATGCTTGCGGCGCTCCTCCTCAGTGTCGCTGAGGATCATGGCGCGCACGTGGGGCAGGCGCTCCGGCTCGAAGAACATGTGCTCGGTGCGGGTCAGGCCGATGCCCTCCGCGCCGAACTCGACAGCCTGGCGTGAATCGCGGGGGTTGTCGGCGTTGGCGCGCACCTTGAGGCGGCGCGCGGCGTCCGCCCAGCCCAGCAGCTTGCCGACCTTCCCGGTGAACTCGGCCTGCTTCAGCTTCAGCTCACCTTCGTAGACCGTGCCACGGCCACCGTCCATGCTGATCCAGTCGCCGCTGTTGAACTGCTTACCGCCGATGGTGATGCTGCCCTTGTGCTCGTCGATCACCAGGCTGGGGGCCGAGGCGATACAGGGCTTGCCCATGCCGCGGGCCACCACGGCCGCGTGGCTGGTCATGCCGCCGCGGGCGGTGACGATGCCCTGGCAGGCGATCATGCCGTCAATGTCGTCCGGGGTGGTTTCCTCGCGGACCAGGATCAGCTTGGCCTTGGGGTCGGCTTCGCAGATCTTCACGGCTTCATGGGAGTCAATGACGATACGGCCGACTGCCGCGCCGGGGCTGGCCGGCAGGCCGGAGGAGTCCAGGGGCTCGGGGATGGCCTGGCTCATATCGATCTGGGGGTGCAGGAGCTGGTTGATGTGCTGCGGCTCGACCATCATAAGGGCCTGCTCGACGCCGACCAGGCCTTCTTCCACCATGTCCACCGCGATATTCACCGCCGCCGCGCCGGTACGCTTGCCCGAGCGGGTCTGCAGCATGTAGAGCTTGCCTTCCTCGACGGTGAACTCAATGTCCTGCATGTCGCGGAAGTGATGCTCGAGGCGCTCGATGGTGTCAAAGAGCTGCTTGGCCACCTCCGGCATTTCCTGGGCCAGCTGGTCGATGTGCTCCGGTGTGCGAATACCGGCCACGACGTCCTCGCCCTGAGCGTTGATCAGGAACTCGCCAAAGACGCCCTTGGCGCCGGTGGCCGGGTTGCGGCTGAAGCACACGCCGGTGCCGGAGGTCATGCCCATGTTGCCAAAGACCATCGCCTGGACGTTACAGGCCGTGCCGATATCGTCCGGGATGGCGTTTTCGCGGCGGTAGGTCCTGGCGCGCGGGTTGTTCCAGCTCTTGAAGACGGCGATAACCGAGAGGCGCAGCTGCTCAAAGCCGTCCTGGGGGAAGCTGCTGCCGGTGGCCTTCTGGTAGATGCCCTTGTAGCGCTCGATCAGGGTATCCAGCTCTTCGGCGCTGATCTCATAGTCCTGGCGCTCGCCGCGGATGGCAATGAGCTCGTTCTCAAAGAGGCGGATATCCACACCCATGGCCACATCGGCGAAGGTCTGGATCAGACGGCGGTAGCTGTCGCGGGCAAAGCGCGGGTTGCCGGTCTTCTGCGTCAGTACCTCGACCGCGTTGTCGTTGAGGCCCAGGTTGAGGATCGTGTCCATCATGCCCGGCATGCTGAATTTGGCGCCGGAGCGCACCGATACCAGCAGGGGATCGCCGCTGCCGGCGAAGCTCTTGCCCGTCTTCTTCTCCAGCTGGTTGACCGCGTGGCAGACCTGCTGCCAGATGGTCTCCAGCAATGTGCCGGCCGCGTTATAAGCGTTGCAGGCTTCGGTGGTGATGGTGAAGCCGGGGGGAACCGGCAGGCCCAGCTGCGTCATGTTGGCAAGGTTGGCTCCCTTGCCGCCGAGCAGAGCCTTGTTGCCCTTGTCGGCATGCTCAAAGTCATAGACCCAGGTTTCGCTCATTTCAGTGCGCCCTCCCCGGCGCCATTCAGCAGACGGCCTCACAAACGTGAGGCCGCCCTGTGTTTCGCGTCTGTCGCCCGGCCTGGCCGGGCAGGATGGCAGTTGCTACTTGGTCTCGGCAGCCTCGCCAGCCGGCGGAGCCACAGCCCCACCCTCGGCACCGCCGGCCGGAGCGCCGCCAGCTGCGGCGGCCTGCTCGGCCTCCATCTTCTTCTTGGTCTCCTCGCGCTCCTTCATCGTCTCTTCCAGACGCTTCTTCTCGTTGTTGAGAATCAGGTCCTCAAGGAGCTGCGCCTTGGTCTTGTCGCTGATGCCGCTGATCTTGACGCTGGCCTTGGTGATGATGTCCTGCATCACCTGCTCCTGCGCCTCCATACCCTTCATCGACTCCAGGCGCAGCTTGATGGTCTCCTTGACCTGCTCGAAGGTCAGAGCGGCCTTCTCAGCCTCAGGGATCGCATTCTGCTGGGCGTGGACATCGCGGATGATGTTGGCATCGGTGTCCCAGGACTTCTTGATGTCGTCCTCGGTGACGTTGACCTTCTTCTTGATCAGGCCTTCGAAGTACATGGAGCTGCGGATCTGGTTCTTGAATTCTTCCTCGGTGGACATGTTCTGGGAGAGGAAGTCCTGCCAGCCCTGGGCGTCGCCCATGGAGTACTGGGCCTTCTGCTCTTCAAAGGTCTTGTCGATCTCCTTTTCGTCGATGGTCACACCAGCTTCCTGGGCCGTGGCGACCATGGTTTCAAAGAAGATCAGGTTGCGCAGGCTCTCACGCAGGAAAGGCGAAGAAAGCAGCTGTTCGGTTGTGATCGGCCTGTTGTTGATCTGCATGGCCACCGCGCCGCCGCCGCCACCTGTGCCAGTGCTGCCCGGAGGTACGCAAGACGCAAGCACCAGGCACAGCACAGCCGCGCAGGCGCGTTTCATGGGAATCTGCATTAGAGGTTCTCGCTCCTTAATTTCTTGTCAAAGCCAAAGGCGACTGGTAATGTTAGCAGCCGCCTATCCGGATGTAAACGACGGTGGCGCTTAACCCGTGCTGAATCTGCGCGGGAATCCAGCAAACGAGGCGATTCATGGAAATCCGCATTCAGGCCAAGGCCGGCAACCCCAGCAAGTCAGCAATGCAGTGCCGTTTCTACCTGGAGGGCAAGGGCGGCCACCAGGGTGCGCCGAAGCTGGCCCGCGGCGAGGAGCGCGCGGAGTTCATCAGCGCCAACAGCGCCGGCGGGCTGGACCTGAGCATTAACATGTCCGCCTACCGCGAGTTTGACCCCGGCGACGTGATGCGGGTGGCGGGCGGCACTTCTGTGCGCCTGGCCCGCAAGTGGGGCGGCGCCGAGCTGGTCTGGTGGCTGGACGGGGATGTCCAGGCGGAGAGCTTCGCCAGGCTGCTTACCGGCGCGCTGCTGGCGGATTATGAGTATCTGGCGGCCAAGGGCAGTCCCAAGCCGGCCACGGCAGCCACCAGGCTGACAATTTACGCCGGGGCGAACGCCGCCGGTTTTAAGAAGGTGGCAGAGCGTGTCCAGGGCATCGACAGCGGCGTGCGTATCGCCCGCGACCTGGCCAATTCACCGGCCAACGAGCTGAGCCCCGAACAGCTTGCCGCCCGGGCCAAGGCGATCTGCGCCGAGCATGGCATGGGCTTCAAGATCCTGAACCGCGCCCAGCTGGAGAAGGCGGGCTACATTGGCCTGATCAATGTTGGCAAGGGCTCCGAGAACCCGCCGGTCATGTTTGAGATGAGCTACAAGCCCGAGAAGGGCCGCAAGAGCGCCGCGCCGCTGTGCCTGGTGGGCAAGGGTATTACCTTTGATACCGGCGGCATCAGCATCAAGCCCTGGGACGGCATGTGGGACATGAAGGCCGACATGGGCGGAGCCGCGGCAGTTGTCGGCGCAATGGCCGCGATTGCGCAGCTTAAGCCCGCGATCCCGGTCACCGCCGTTGTGGCCAGCGCGGAGAACATGCCTGATGGCAAGGCTTACCGCCCGGGTGACGTGCTGCGCTACAAGAACGGGCGCACCGTGGAGATCCACAGCACTGACGCCGAGGGCCGCCTGGTGCTGGCTGACGCTCTGATCTATGCCCAGGAGGAGCTTGGGCTGAGCCGCATCGTGGAGTACAGCACCCTGACCGGCGCCTGCGCCCGGGCCCTGGGGCACCAGTACATCGGCCTGATGAGCAAGGCGGCCGCCTTCGCCGGCCAGGTGAAGCAGGCGGCGCAGCTGTCCGGCGAGCTGGCCTGGGAGCTGCCCCTGCACCCGGAGTACCGCACGATGATCCGCAGCTCCGTGGCGGACGTGCGGAATGTGGGCGGGCCACTGGCCGGCGCGCAGACGGCGGGTATGTTCCTCTATGAGTTCATCAAGGACGGCACTGAGTACGTGCACATGGACATCGCCGGCGCCTTCCTGGCGGACAAGGCTGAGAAGTACTGGGGCTGCGTCGGCGCGACCGGCGTGGGCGTCAGGCTGTCGGCTGAGCTGGCGGAGCTCCTGGCTCAAGACCTCGGATAAGCGGGCTGCGGCCGGCATAGAGGAAGCTCAGGTTGAGGCCCTGGTTCTCGAGCTCCGCGATGAGCTCGACCGGCACCGGCAGGTGGTGCCGTGGGTCGACCGTGATGTAGTAGGTGTTTGAGCAGCCGGTGCACTTCACCTTCACGCGATCGATGATATCCACTTTGCGCAGCTCTTCTTCTGCTTCCCAGGTGCGGGTGATCCTGTGCTGCTCCTTGAGCGAGACGATCTCGAACTGGTCGTTCTTGCAGCGGTCGCAGTGCCGGGCGAAGGTTGTACCTGGCTGGACCAGTTCAAGGGGGATAAGTGCGAAGCTGTCCAGATGCCCGGTGCCGTTGCAGGTGCGGCAGATCTCGTTTTCATTGCCCAGCAGGCCGCGGCCGCCGCAGGTTTCGCAGCGCGGGATTTCCAGGACCTCACCCTTGCCGTTGCAGTCCTCGCAGGTGATCGGCACCTGCTTCTTGAGCAGTCCCAGCAGCGAGCTGGTCTCGATCATCCGGATGCCACTGCCGGCGCAGCTTTCACATGCTGTCTTATGCAGCATAGCGACCTCCTCGCTCTCCTGCCTGTGGTGGCCCACCGCCACCGCTTCCCCGAAACGCAGTTGCAAAGAAAACAGGAGCCTTTGACGAGACTATACAGTTAAGCAAAGCTTAAAACAAGGCAATGTTGAGTCTTTCTGTGCATTTCTGGCAGCTTGTATCTGCGCAATGGTCAAGTGAGTCCGAGCCGATTGCTGATCAAGACAAGAAGTGTGCACCTGTGCCCCCATGATACTTCGATCAGCGGTGCTTCAGAGCAGGCTCCCGCCGGGCCGAACCTATACTCTCTGTCATGACAAAGATCTACACCAAGGGCGGCGACAAGGGCGAGACCGGTCTTTTCGACGGCACCCGGGTCAGCAAGAACCATGTGCTGGTCAACGCCTATGGCACTGTGGATGAGCTGAACAGCGTGTTGGGGATTGCGAGGAGCTGGATGGAGCACCTGCCGCCAGGCAGCGGGGATTCGCGTCTGGCGGACATGCTCCACACAATCCAGGTTGAGCTCTTTCAGCTTGGAGCAGATCTGGCCAGCGGCGCTCCAGAGGCTCCACGCTTCATTCACGACGGCCAGGTGGAGCGCTTTGAGCAGTGGATCGATGAACTGACCGCGGGGCTGCCCGAGCTGAAGAACTTCATCCTGCCCACCGGCCACCCGGTAGCGGCGGCCCTGCACCAGTGCCGAACGGTCAGCCGTCGGGCCGAGCGGATGATCATCGCCGCCCGCGAGACGGTCGAGATGGACGTGGTGATTGTGCGCTATATGAACCGCCTCGCCGACCTGTTCTTTGTGCTGGCCCGCGAGGCGAACCGGATTTATGGCGTGGAGGATGAACCCTGGAGCGCGCCGAAATCCTAAAGTCCCCTCTCCCGCCGCCGATAAGCTGCCCAAGCGAGTTTATGCGGGGAGATGTGGATGGAACCGCAGATTCGCTGGTGGATGGCCAGGACACGCTGGGGAGCGTTGTCCGGATTTGGGGAGAACTCAGCTTGCAGCTCTGCTGTCGGCTTCAGTTCATCAGCCGCTAAGTCTGTGCTTTGACGCAGCCACGCGCCTGAGGACTGACAGCAGCATGGCCGCAGCTCTCTTCTGCCAGCCGCCACTTTAGCTTGGTCATTGGAGGAACAAGCGGTGAGCGTACTGCGGATTAATCAGAACCCGGTCGCGCTGAATGCACAGCGCAACCTGAAGGTGACAGGCATGAGCGTCAGTAAGACGCTGGAACGCCTGTCCAGCGGCCTGCGGATCAACCGCGCGGCCGACGATGCGGCCGGCCTCTCGATCAGCGAGAAGTTGCGCGGCCAGATCCGCGGCCTTAACCGCGCCAGCGCCAACGCCCTGGATGGCATCAGCCTGATCCAGACGGCGGAGGGCGCGCTGGATGAGATCAGCACGATCCTGCAGCGCACCCGCGAGCTGGCGGTGCAGGCGGCTAACGGCATCTATACCGCTGACGACCGCCAGAGCATCCAGCTGGAGATCAACCAGCTTACCGACGAGATCAACCGCATCGCGCACACCACCGAGTTCAACAGCAAAACACTGCTGGACGGCTCGCTGGGCGCGCTGATCAGCACCGACGACTTCAGCCGCATCCGCGCCGCGGTGAACGGCAATGTCGGGGACGGCGGCAACTTCATTCTGCGCGCGGTGGCCAAGTCCAGCGGCGTGTTGCAGATCCAGAAGACCGACGTGTTTACCACCACCCGCAGCCTGGATGACACGGGCAACCTGAACTTCCTGCAGACCTGGCGCGCTGGCGCCGTGGTGGCTTCCGCCGGCCCGGACGGTGTCGGCAACGCCGGCCTGTTCCAGATTGAGGTCCCCACGGACCCCAACGGCCTCATCGCCGTGAACAGCCCCACCAACGGCACCCTGCGCATCAGCGGCGCCGTGGGCTCCAGCCTTGGCAACACCCTGGGCCAGAACTTCCAGGCCAGCGAACTCTCGGTCGGCGACAAGTTCATGATCACCGTCCGCGGGGCCCAGCTTGGCGTCCGCACGGTCTCGATTGACATCGGCGCCCTGACCCTGACCAACGGCAACTTCGCCGCCAGCATCGTCGGCGCGCTGGGGCCGAGCATCGCCACGGCGGGCATCTTCAACGATGCGGCGAACGTGAACCGCTTTTCCCTGGCGCTGCTGGGCAGCATCTCGATCATCGATGCCAAGTTCGTGGACAGCGACCGCTCCGGCAGCCGCTTCTATCTGAGCTTCGACTCCGGAGGCAACAGCACGCGCATGTTCCAGCAGGCCCAGGTGAGCTTCGTCAACAACAACAGCGTCTATACCGCCACCTTGAATCGCCCGGCCAACTCTTCGGGCCAGCACTTCAGCATCGGCGACGCGACCACCGGCACGATCAACGCCGGCTTCGACACGCGCTATGACTGGAGCCAGATCAGCCTGGCCAGCGCCACCGCGGCCGACGACATCACCTGGACGCGCCGCGATGGCTCCAACGCGCTGCAGGACCGCGGCCGCCTCTGGCAGACCGGCCCTGTGCCGACCAACATGACGGTCTTTGTCTCCGCGGCTTCCGCCCGGAGCTATGCGGTCTTCAGCTTCGACAACCAGGTCTATACCGACCGCGTCGCCGCCGGCTGGGACCAGGATGCGGCGGTGGCGGCGGCCCGAGGTGGCCAGATCGGCGCCACGACCAGCATCGGCGCCACTTTCAATGGCACCGGCACTGTCCTCGAGAACGTTAAGCTGGCCTTCGACGGCGTGCTGCAGGCCGGCGAAACGGCGACCTTCAACCTGAGCAGCAACAACGTGGTGACCGCCGACCAGCAGGCAACCCTGGCGGATGTGAACCGCTTCCAGCAGTTCGGGGTCTTCGACGGACGCAAGAACGTGGAGCTGCAGGTCTATCTGCGCGGCACGGCCAACCGGGCGACGATCAACGTATCGAGCAACGACACGCTGGAAGACCTGGCCGGCAAGATCAGCCTCGCCATCTGGAACCCGGAAGGCACAGGGGTCACGAACAGCGCGATCCTGAACCTGGAGCAGATGCCGGATCTGGTGCACGTTAACACCATCGGCAATGCCAAGGGCACGCTGTCCATCGCCACGCCGGTACCCGGCGCGGAACTGGTGATCAGCGGTGAGGAGAGCATCCTCAACGCCCTGAGCCTGGTGGAGGTGCGCCAGGGCGAGGCCCCGGTTTACAGCATCAACGCCTTCAACCTTGAACTGAACAAGAGCATCGGCCAGATCGAAACAGATACCAACGAGGTCAACGGCCTGCTGCCCGGTGTGAGGGTCTTCTTCGACAACACCCTGGGCCTGCGCCTGGATGCCCAGCCGCCGACGGACCTTAACGGCGGGCCCAACACCCTGCTGAGCTTCCCTTACGCCAGCGCCTTCGAGCGGCCCCAGATCAGCCTCAGCGGACGGATCGAGACATTCTTCGTGCACGTCGCCCCGCGGGCCTTCACCCTGCAGACCGGCGCCAACCAGGGCCAGAACATCTCAAGCTACCTGGCGGACATGAGCGCCGAGGCGCTGGGTGTTGAGGGCCTGCTGGTGGTGACCCCGGAGCTGAGCCAGGACGCCATCACCCAGGTGGATGTTGCGATGCAGCGGGTCAGCGAGCAGCGCGGCAGGCTGGGCGCGATCCAGAACCGTCTGGAAAGCACGATCCGGAACCTGGATGTAGCCAGCGAGAACCTCAGCGCATCAGAAAGCCGCATCCGCGACGCGGACGTGGCCCAGGAGACGCTGATGATGACGCGCAACCAGATCCTGCTGCAAAGCGGCGTGGCGGCGATGGCCCAGGCCAACCAGCTGCCGCAGACGGTACTGCAGCTGCTGCAGTAAAGGCAGCCTCCAAAAACGGAACCACAAGGGCGCCCGCAATGGGCGCCCTTTGGCATTAGGTGCTTATAAACCGCAGAGGCGCTGAGGTGCAGAGACGCTGATTCCGGCAAACCAAAGGGACATAACGGGACGATGTCCCGCGCTCCATTCAGGACGATGTCCCGCGCGAAATCAGGATGCTGCTCACCTGCCTGTCTGGTATCATCTTTGCCCCATGGCCGCGTAGCTCAGCGGATAGAGCGACAGCCTCCGGAGCTGTAGGCCGCAGGTTCGAGTCCTGCCGCGGTCGTTTTTCTCCTGCTGCGGCTCTCCATGCCGGCTACTTCATAGCTCGCCTTCTACCTCGCCAGTCCCCGGCTGCTCCCCACTTTCCCGGTATTTTGAGCGCACAGGCCAGCCAGGCCATTCGAAAAGCAGGGTCAGGGGGACTCCGATAGCGGCAATAGCCCATAGCGGCCAGTTTCGCGCAATCCAGTCGGCAGTGATTAGGCCCAGCATGGCCGGCACAAGCAGAAGCAGGATAAGGCCAAGACCGACGAGTGCCGCCCGGCCCAACTTGCGGCGTGATGTCATGTGAACATCTTACTGCGGAGTCGGCCTGGAGAGAGAAGGCTCAGGCTTTGGCCTGCTTCCCGCCACTTGCCAGCCCGTACCAGCTTTCACCGGCCAGGGCCGCGCTGAGCATCAGCGCCGGCAGCCACCACCAGATGTTGCTGTCCACCCAGTCGCCGCCCGTGAACATGGACCAGACCAGCAGCCCGGCCGCGCAACTCAGCGGATAGAGCGACAGCCTCCGGAGCTGTAGGCCGCAGGTTCGAGTCCTGCCGCGGTCGCTTTCTTAACTGGCTGTCTCTTCAGGCACTACGGGTCGAAGGAACTTTCCGCAAGCCCAAAGCGCCAGACAGGGAGGGAAAATGCTAAGTGTTACCAGCATCCATCCTGAAAGAGAAAAAGGCCTTGCGGTGAGTGACCATATCCCGACAGCCAGCAGATATAGCACTACGGCCAACAGGTAGATCTGCAATTCCCTGGCTATTGATTTAAGTCTGCGGCATTGACCAGGTTGCAACTGGCTAGTTTCATTTTCTGTCCGGCGGAGCTGCATTGCAGTCATAACCAGGCCAAAGGCAGGTACTGCGGGGAGGTTCCAGACCAGCAAGGACGGAGGTCCACTCCAGTCCAACGCCAAGGCGGGGGCTGCCATGAGCAGCCAACCGATGGCAAAGAAACGGGTGGTGATAAGCTGCGACCTGACAGGGTCTGTTGCGAAAGGCCCCATTAAGTCTCCAGCCCGCGATTCGTAGTTGTTGCCAGCCCATACCAGCTTTCACCTGCCAGGGCCGCGCTGAGCATCAGCGCAGGCAGCCACCACCAGATGTTGCTGTCCACCCAGTCGCCGCCCGTGAACATGGACCAGACCAGCAGCCCGGCCGCGCAGCAGCCAAACAAACCTGCCAGCAGTTTGCGCATCGGCCTGATTTTAGCGCCGGGAGTGCCGCAATCTAGAATAAACCCGGCGGCTGGGCCGTCTGGACAAGCAGTGCGCATCGTCAGGATCATCGACCGCTATGTGTTCGCGGAAGCCTTTGGCCTTTTCATGGTCGGCTTCTGCGGCTTTCTCGCGTTCCTGCTGATCAACAAGCTTTTCCTGGAAGTCCAGGACCTGCTGAACCCGAATGTGCCGGCCATCATGGTAATCCAGGCGGTGGCCCTGGAGGCGCCGAACTTCACCACCATGGCCCTGCCGGTGGCCATCCTCTTTGGCACCCTGATGAGCATGAGCCGTCTGGCCAAGGACAACGAGCTGACGGCGATGTTCACCAACGGCATCAGTCTCTACCGCCTCTTCCTGCCCTTCCTTTTGCTCTCCATGATTGCCGTCACGGCCTCCTACCTGACCAATGAGTACCTGCTGCCCAAGGCGGCGACAGTGCAGCAGCAGATCTACGACGCCTACCCGCAGATCGTGGGCAACGACAACCGTGAACCGCCGCCCTTCATCGTCAAGCTGGAGAACGGCGAGTTCGTCACAGCCAGCTACTTCGACAAGAAGCAGGGCGTACTGAGCAATGTGATCCTTGATGACTGGTCCACGGAAGGCGGCAAGCGCCTGATCACCAGCACGACCGGCATCGCCGACGGCGAGACCCTGGTCCTGGGCCGCGACATGGGTAACCCGGCCATCCTCTTCCGCCAGGACCCCAACAGCGGGCTTTACACCGGCTTCACCAAGGAGCCGACGGAAATGGTGCCCCTGGGCCTGGACCTGAAGGCCCAGGTTTCGGAGATCAAGACGCCCCAGGAGCTGACCCAGAGCGACCTGGCGCGGCAGAGCAAGATCAAGAAGCAGACCGGCGAGAACCCGGCCCGCGACCTGACGGACTTCCACCTGCGCTTTGCCGGGCCCTTCGCCTCGCTGGCCTTCGCCCTGGTGGCGATGCCGCTGAGCCTGAAGGCGCCGCGCGATGAGCGCCTGCTGGGCCTGGTGTTCTGCTTCCTGCTGGTAATGGTCTTCTACGTCCTGCACTTCATCTGCAAGCTGATGGGCTATAACGAAGTGCTGCCGCCCTGGGTGGGCGCCTGGCTGCCCAACATGGTCTATGCCTTCATCTCACTGCTGATCTTCCTCTACAGCCGCAAGTAATGTTCAGACGCAGGGATAAAGCCGAAGCGCCGACTGCCTCCGCCGATGCGGAGCAGGCCCTCGCTGCGGCTGCCGCGGCAGAGGCAGGCGCGGCCGGCGAGGCGGCGGCAGATGCTGCTGATCCCGGGCCCCTGAAGGGAACGCCAGCCGCGTCAGGCAAGGCTGCCAAGGATGCCAGGGATGGTAAAGCTGGCAAGACGCCGGAGCCGGAGCAGCGCAAGGGCAACGGCACGGCCCTGACCCTGCACTTCGCGCTGGACGGCACGATGACCAACATCGGCGTCTCCCGCGAGCGCAGCCGGCGCCAACGCGCCGCCGCCGCCAAGCGTGTGTCGCTGGGCGGGCATGAGCTGACCGAGCACGTGGATCTCAAACGCCGGCGGCGCAGTGTAGTGGCGGTGCAGCAGCAGATGCGCCGCGGCAGCCCGCTGCGGCAGTTCTTCATGGGGATCCTCTATTTCCTGAAGTGGCTCTTCATCCCGCGCTTCAAGATCCTGATCATCGAGCGCTATATCTGGGGCGAGGCCCTGGGCTATTTCCTGGTCGGCTCGATGGCCTTCACCTTCTTCATGATCGTCACCACGGTCTTCACCCTGGGCGAGAAGATCTTCACGAAGAACATCCCGCCCTTCACGGTGACTAAGGTCCTGCTGCTCTCGGCCCCGGCCTTCCTGGTGCTGGCCATCCCGGTGGCGCTGCTTTTCGCCACCCTGATGTGCATGAACCGCCTGAACCGCGATAACGAGATCATCGCGATGACCACCAATGGCGTGAGCCTCTACCGCATCTTCACGCCCTTCATCGCGCTTGCCATCGGCGCCGGAATCATGACCTGGTACATCTATGAGCATGTTGTGCCGCCCAACAACCGGACCTACAAGGAAACGCTGAAGGTCTTCTGGGAAGCCCAGGTGGTGGACTTCATCAAAGAAGGCATCGTCATCTCGGCGCCGGACCGCAAGTTCTTCTATGTTGACCACATCAACAAGGAAGAGGGCGTCATGTATGGCCTGCGGCTCTATGACTTCTTCAAGGAAGACAAGAGCAAAAGGAACTTCCCGCGCATCTTCCTGGCGGAGCAGGCCTATATCCGCGACCAGTTCCTGGTGCTGCAGGGCGTGACTTTCTTTGAGCTGGACCAGACCAGCGGCGACACCCTGGTGCAGGCCAACATGGAGCAGGTGCGCATCGACATCGGCACCAAGCTGTCAGAATATCCGCTGACACCCCACCCCACGGAGCTTTCGGCGACCGACCTGCGCACCAGGATCCAGCGCAACCGCGATTCCCTGGCGGCGCGCAAGTTCCCCGACCCCGGCCTCTTTGCGCGCTTCAACCGCGACATGACCGAGTACTACTTCAAGTACAGCATCCCGCTGGCCTGCCTGGCCTTCGTGCTGGTAGCGGTGCCGGTCAGCCTGCGCGGCCCGCGCGACGAGCGCAACATGGGCCTGATCCTGACCTTTGTGCTGGTGATGATCTACTACGTGATCTTCTTCACCTGCCGCGAGGTGGGCAGCCGCGGCGTGATGGTGCAAAAGCCGATCATCGTGGCAGGGAAGACCATTGTGCCCCAGGGCGGCAATGCCTTCCCGCCCTATATCGCAGGCTGGCTGGCCCCCAGCGTCTTCTTTGTCGGCGCGGCCTTCCTGATCTGGAAAGCGCGGAAGTAGTCTCCGTAGAGGCGGCTCGTAAACTTGAACACGGGCAACCTGCCGCAATTGGAGCGCGGGCACCCTGCCCGCTTCCCCTACAGGCGGCTGTTAATCCTAGACGCCTTAGGAGAGAAGATGCGGCCTGGGAGGCCGCGCTCCGACAAGAACCAGAAATCAGCAATCATCAATCCGCGGTGATGTACACCGGCCGCCACACGCCGCCGTTGCCGACGATGTCCACCACCTGCAGGGCAATGGTGTTCGCCTCGCCGGGCTTCAGGTACTGCGTGATGTCGGTGACCGTCTGCTTCTGGAATACTGTCGCCTCGTGGTCGGTGAAAGAGCCGTGCAGGGCCACGCGCTGGCCGTTAATCCAGACCACATAGCCATCGTCGACACCGTCGCAGATCAGGCGGATGGTCGCGTCGTTCCAGTCTGCCGGCGCGTCGACCGTCGTGCGGTACCAGGCCATGCCGTCATAGCTGATTCCCCACTGCTCCCACCAGGCCGGCAGCTTGTGTGGCTCCCAGCCAGCGGCTTCCAGCTGCGCGGCGGTGGCGTCCGAGTCCGCCCCAGACAGCGGCAGCATCCAGCCCGCCGCCTCGCCCTCCTGCTGCGGATCGAGCCTGAAGTGCCAGCCCTCATCCAGCCCGAGGATGCCGTTGGCACGCTTGACGGCGAATTCGTGCAGTCGCTCAGGGGACATATTTGTGGCGGGAAAGCGAGACACTTTCAGGTTGTACTCAACATCGGCTGGCACATCGGCATACTGACCATTTCCCAGAAGCCTCACTCCATGATGGTCTTTCGCTGCAAATCGAATCAATTCGCCAAGCAACCAGCCCCCCGCAGCACCACTATGATCCAGGCTGGAAACTATCAAGAGTCCAGTCTTGCTACTGTCTGATGCGTCGCCAACGACATGTGTGGCGAACACCTGATCAAAGGTGATTACATTGTCAAGATCATGAGTGTCAAACAGTCTGATGAGCGGATCAACTTCATGCGTAATTCCCAGTTCATCCACCGGTACAACCTGTGAGTAATCCCGAATGAGGTCGTAAGACTGCAAGCGCAGTACTTGTAGGCAAGTCAGTGGTTCAAATCCCTGCGGAGCCTTGCTGTCATCCCCGATTGGACCTACCGGTGGGACCAGCACAGCGTCCCGCCAGTGCATATGACTAACAGTATTGAAACCACCGGGCCACTTTGAAGCCAGTAGAACAACTGCACCCCCTCGGGCCAAAAACCCTACAAGATCGTGCGTAAGCACACTTGTCAGTACCACTTCAACCGCATTGTCCGCCCCAAGCGTCCGTGGCGGCCTTTTGTTTGGATTGAGTGTCAGGACTTCATCTGAGGTGAGCGGAAGCGGTGTAACCCACGACGGTAACAGTCCCTCGAGCTGGGTGTAGCCACCCGCCATGACATTGCAGTTCAGCGGTGCAGCCGACCCACTCGCTTCAGAATGTTTGCGATCCAGCCTCCCCGGCTCGCCCGGCTTCCTCTCCGCAGGGTCATAGTCGCCGACATGCACCGGGCTGTCGGTGTGGTCGCCGTGCCAGGCCCACTGCTCGGGAGTCCAGCGCGGGCGGTCGAGGTCGTCGAGCAAGCCTGCGCGGATCAGCGGCATGTCGCGGATACAGTTGACGGTGTAGCCCGCGTAGCGCGGGTCGGCGTGCATGAGCTCCATCTGGAAGCGGCGGGACTGCATCGCGTAGTCATAGCTCTGCGGCAGCAGGTAATCGCGGATGATGTCCTCACCCTCGGGCAGGCCAGCGTTGTAGCGCGCGCGCAGCTTGGCCTCGGTCTCCAGCACGCTGTCCATGCAGCGCGGGAACCAGTAAGGCCAGCCGCCCTGCGGCGCGATGGCGCTGTAGGTACTGGGCTGGTCCATACTCACTGGTCCAACTGGACCCGGCAGCGCAAACCTGACCGAACCCCTGAACTTCGGATCCACGCCACGCATCAGCTCCTCATAACTTGGTGGGTTTATGACGCTTATGAGCGCCTCCGTATCTGGCCAGGTGTTGAACAGGATGCTCTCGCCGATCAGGTAGGGCTTTGCCGGCAGCGCGTCGAGCTGCCTGGGCAGCCGGCCCATGAGGTGGCGTTCCCACTGCGGATTGTTGAAGTAGTTGTCCTCGCCATACCAGTCGGTGGTGGCGATGTTGCTATGGCTGAACCAGGAGTTGTTGTCCTGGATCGGCGTGTCGGTCATAGACTTACCCATGGCGTAGAGCGTGTCCATCACGCTCTGGTCCTCGACCCCGGCCTCGACGCTCATGGAGCGCAGGATGATGCTGGGATGGTTGCGGTCGCGGGCCATGAAGCGCTCGTAGAGCCTTTCGTAAGACGCGCGGTCCTTCTCGGCGAAGGTGCAGTGCCAGCTTGGGTACTCCTGCCAGATCAGCACGCCCATCTCGTCGGCGAGGTCATAGAAGTAGTCCGGCATGTTGACCAGGCAGACGGTCTCGGCATTGAAGCCGGCAGCCTTAAGCTGGCGGAACTCCTCGCGGACGACATCCGGCGGCGGGCAGGGCGCGACGATGCGCGGGTAGTAGCCCCAGTTGAGGGCGCTGCGGATGTAGAGCGGTTCGCCGTTGAGGAGGAACTGGGAGCCGGAGGTTTCGATGGAGCGGAAGGCAAAGTCTTGAACAACTCTGTCTGGCCTAAACTTGAAGTAGTCGGCAGGATTAAACTCAGCGGTCCAGTCGGCTTCGAGTGCAATCCACGCTCGAAAGACAACTGGATTGCTTCCTGTCCATAGTTGAATCTGAGAAGCCTCAATCTGAGTTCTGAGTTGAATCAAACCAGGTTGGCTGTTAGTGATCAAGAATCGCGTGTCAGGACTGAGTCGCATTATGGTGTCCAAGTCGCGCGGGAATCGCTCACACCACTTTATAGAAGGCCTTACGGATTCAGGCTGATCACCTTCATACTGAATTTCGATTTCTATTGTTCCGTCTGGGTCCGCATTGATTTTGATTCCATCAGGTTTAATGGTAACCGCTCCAGTCTCATACATCCGCACATCCTGCCAGATACCGCCGTGGTGTGGGCAGATCATCGACAGGAAGCCCTGGGTCAGGTGGTCTGGCAGTTCGTCAACATACACGATCAATTCGTTCTCGCCGGGGCGGATGGCGTCTGTCGCCTCTACCCGCCAGCGGACATAGTCGCCGACATTGCCGCCCAGCCACTGGCCGTTGAGCCAGACCCCGGCGACCGTGGAGACGGCGTCGAATTCGATCCAGGTACGTTTGGTAGGGGCCGCAGAAATGCGGCCCATATCGTTGCCGTTAGAAGCGGGCCGCATTTCTGCGGCCCCTACAGGCGAGTCAAGACTCGCCCCTACAAGCGGGTCAAGACCCGCCACTATGGTCTTCCGATACCACCCCGCCTGGTTGTAATCAATGCCCAGCACCTGCTCCCAGGCGCAGGGGACGGCGATTGGCTGCCACTGCAGGGCGATGATGCCGCGGTTCATGTACTTCGCCAGCACAGGCGCGGTGTCGCCAGTCATCAGCTCGGCCGGGATGACTTCTTCCAGCGCAGGGTCCAGCGTGGGCCAGTCGCAACGGTCATCGCGGTTCTCGACCACGTCGATCAGCGGAGCAGTCGGCGCGACCTGCCAACCCTTGCCGGAAAGCGAGACAGCGTTTGGGCGCTCGTAGGCCTGCGCGATGCTGCTGAGAGCCAGCAGGCAGGCAGGCAGGAGGGCAAAGGCGAGGCTGGTGATGCGCATGCGGCAATAGTAGCGCGAAGAACAAGGCGGCGTAGGGGCGCACAGAGTGCGCCCGGCACCAGTCCGAAGCGATGGGCATCAGCCGGGCGCACTCTGTGCGCCCCTACCTTGCGTTGAATCGCCGTCTAAAATCCCCGCATGCTGAAGTTCCTGCTTTGCGGCGCCTGCGCGGCGGCGGCGGCGCTGGCGCCCTCGGCCGGCGGCCACAGCGACGACGACAAGGGCCCCATCATGGCCGAGGTCACGGAGTGGCAGTTCGAGGCCTTCTTTGAGCTGCCGGAGGTGCCGGAGCCCAGCGGCCTGTGCTTTTGTCCTGATACTCAGACCATCTTCGCCGTGGATGACGGTGGCGTCGGCCGCGAGCCAGGGCTGTATGAACTGGACCAGGACTGCAGGGTGCTGCGCAGCCTGAGCTTTGGCAAGGACCTGGAGGGCGTCTGCTTCTGTCCACTGGACGGGATGATCTATGTTGCCGACGAGGCAGACGAGCGGGTCTGGCGCGTGCGGCGCAGCGGGGCTGAGCTGGCGCTGGCGGGATCCTTCAGCGTCAGCCGGGAGTACCAGGGCCAGGAGTTTCTTGAGGCAGGCGGAAACGGTTTTGAGGGCATCGAGTTCATGACGGCCACATCTGCCAGCGGCTACTTCCTGCTGCTGAACCAGGATGATCCCCACGCCCTAGTGCAGGTGGAATACTCTGATACGCAGAACACGGAAGACCAGGCGGCGGTGCCGATCCAGCAGGCCTGGGAGCTGGAGCCGATCAACTGCGGCGAAGTGCGCTTCGACCCGGCGGAAAACGAGCTGTGGGTGGTGCACTCCTGGATGAACACGGCCGAGGTGCTGGACCCCATCACCATGGATTTGCTGCGCTGGGAAGTCATGCCCGGCGCGGCGCAGGAAGGCCTATGCTTTGACGAGCAGCACCGCATGTGGGTCGGCCAGGACCTGGGGGGAGTTGCGAGGTATGTGATGGGGGAGAAGTAGGGGCGCACCAACTTACGGAGTTGATTCTGTGTTTGCCTTGGCTGGTGCCCCATAAAGCACAATCTTCAAACCCTTGGGGTTTTCCCGCAGATAAGCAGCATTACCGGATTCTTCTATCCAGGTCTTCCGATTGTTGCCTCGCAACCGGCTGAAGTCCCATGTCTCAATGAACACGGAGCGGCCTTCTGTCTCTGAATGCATGAAGACAGTGTATAGCGGGACATCGGCGTTTGCGTGGATCGGAGCCTGCCTGCTGTACCCACGCTCTTCAAGTTCAGCCGCTATGCCTTCTATCGCTGCATTGATCGGACCTTCGGGCACGATGGCCATTCTGTCCAGTACATTGCCGTGGTTGACGACAAGCTTCTCGGGAGTTTGGCCGATCGGCGTGAACCCTTTGTCAATGCTCAGGTGTAGGCCGCTTGCGGGCAGGACAAGCTCAAGTTTGACTTTCTTTGAAGGCGAACAGGCAAGCAGCCCACCGACCACACCACTCAAAACTGCGGTACAGAGCAATCCCTTGCGTATTCGCTGCACTGTCCGATCTCGACTTATCATCCAGTGACCTCCGACAGCACGCCATTCTTTACTCTTGAACTCACCACGGAGCCGAGCAAGGACCTGTCCCCATCCACGACCGTAAAATCGGCCTGATACCCCATCGCTATCTTCCCGCGTGTGTCGTCTTGATGCGCAAGGTAAGCCGCGTTCTCGGTGAAGAGCTGCACTGCAGTATCGAAGTCCACCCTGTGCGCCGGGTTGTGGTGGTACATCGCAGCTCGCAGCCCGGCCAGCGGGTCGAGGGGCGTGATGTAGGCATCACTGCTGCCCGCAATCTTCATCCCCGCGCGCACGGCCATGCCCACCGGGTTGCTGTCGATCGCGCGCTTAGCACCAAGGCGCGAGGCATAGGCGCCGCTCTCACCGCCCCAGTAGGCATCAAATGCCGGCTGCATCGCGCAGCATAGGCCAAGGCGGGCGCAGTCATGGGCCTGGTCCTCGCTGCCCAGCACGAAGTGGTCCACCCTCGGGCGGCTGGCCTGCAGGTCGTGGCGTGCGGCGAGGCCCTCATAGACCCGTATAGCCTGGCCGATGGCGACATCGCCGATGGCGTGGTTGCAAACCTGCATGCCGCGGCTGAGGCCCGCCTCGATCCAGGCCTCAAGCTGAGCATCGCTGAAGAAGAGCTCGCCGCAGCTTTCCGGCTTGTCGGCGTAGGGCTGGCTAATGGCCGCGGTATGTGCGCCGATGGCGCCGTCCACGCACCAGCAGCCGCCAAAGCGCTTTAGCTGCATCTCGGCCGCCAGCCGCGGGTCCTCATCCCGGGCGTAGAGCGTCAGGTCGCAGCCCTGCCCGTCCAGCTCCAGGATCATCTCAAAGTCATGACGGCGGAAGGCGCCGTAGCCCTCCAGGCAGTGGATGCCGGTCAGGCCGACGCGGCGGGCTTCTTCCAGCACCCTGAGCATGCCGCTGCGGCGCTCTTCAAAGCTGTAGCTGTCGTAAATCTCACTGGTCAGCTCTTCATAGGTTTCGCCGTAAACACGCCCCGAGTCCCACATCTGCTGCGCTGCAGCGCCTTCGACCTTAAGCTCGGCAAGCTTTGGCCCAACGCCGATGCGCTCCCAGGCCAGGCTGTTGAACCAGGCGCTGTGGCCCTCGATGCTTTTGATGAAGAGCGGCCTCTCTGGCACCATGGCGTCAAGCCAGGCGCGGCAGAGCGGCGCCAGTTCCTCGGCGCTCCACTTCGAGCGGTCGAGACCGCCAAGCCGAACCACGTCGGTGCCCTTCGCCGCTTCGGCACGAATGGCCGCTTCAAGCTCGGCCAGTGTGCTGATGCCCCGCACATCGTGGCTGATGTAAAGCAGGCCCGTGGCGATGGCGTGAACGTGTGCGTCGATGAGTCCCGGCAGCACCAGCCTGCCGCGCAGGTCCATGCAGCGCTGCTCGGACGAGTCCAGAAGCTGCGAAGCCTCCGCTGCGCTCAGGTCACGCAGCGAATGGATGCGCCCCCCGCTGAGCCAGACCGCCGCAAGCTGGCCCGGCGCCCGGCCGTAGAGGTTGTCTGATAACAGTACGCAGTCCGGATTTGGCACGCGCGGATTATAGACCCGCCGACAGGCCGGCCTTAGTCGACACTGACCGCCTTGAAGACGTTGGTGTCGCTGAGCATGTCATGAACTGTGCGCTTCTCCGCGTTCAGCAGAGTCAGCCAGCCGGTATAGGCCAGCCAGCCTGTGAGGTAGTAAAGCAGATAGCGCAGGGCAGCCGTGCCGGCCTTGATAGGCTGGCCGCTGCGCCTCAGCACCCGCAGGCCAAGCACCAGCTTGCCCACCGTGGCCCCGAGCAGGGTGTAGAAGATGATGTAGTAGGCCGCGCACATGGCGATCAGGATGCCGTAGGAGAGGTTGGCCGGCGCCATCATGGCGTCCATCTGCTGCATCAGCTTGTCCGCCGGCATGGTCCCCTTGAGCGCCTGGCTCATTACCTCCATGCTGATCTTCATCGCCTCATCCTGGTCTGGCTGCGGGATGGCGATCACCGTGATGATGATCAGATGCAGCAGGCCAAGCAGGGCCCAGTCCAGCAGGAAGGCCATCAGGCGCGGCAGGAAGCCGGCCGGCAGCCAGACAACGCCGTCGACTACGACCGCCCCGGGTACCGGCGGGCCATAGATTCTGGGCGGGTTTGGGCCGGGCCGGTAGCCCGGCTGCCAGCCTTCGGCCTGCCGCGCAGCGTCCGCCGGCGGCTCCTGAAGGCCATAGGGCTGCGGGGCGGGGTTCTCAGGCAGCTGCGGCTCAGGCCTGCTGTTGCCGTCTTCAGACTCCGGGGGCCGGCCAGCGATATCCATGGGCCGATTATAGCCCGGCAGGCAGGGCGGGTAAAATCAGCGCTTGCAACAAGGAAGTGTCGTCGAATACCACCGCGAGTTCTGCTGGGTCCGCCTGGATGAGGAGCAGCGTGAGGTGGTGGCCAAACCGCGGGCGCGACTGGAACTGGATGAGCAGATTTATGCCCGCCAGATCAGCATCGGCGACCGCGTGGAAGTCGCGCAGCCCAGCGAAGGCAGCTTCGCCATCGAGAAGATCCTGCCGCGGGAGACCTGGCTGCTGCGGCGCAACCTGGGCAGCTTCAAGAACCGGCCACAGTGCATCGTGGCCAACGCCGACCAGCTTGCCGTGGTTGTCGCCACCCGGCCGGATCTGCGTGTACAAGTGGTGGACCGCTACTTTCTGGCGGCGATCCAGGGCGGCCTGCGCCCCCTGCTGGTGGTTAACAAGATCGACCTTGACCCGGACTGTCGCAGCAGTCTTGTGCTGCGCGACTACAGCGAGCTCGGTTATCCGGTGCTTTTTACATCCTGCGCAAGCGGCGAGGGCCTTGATGAGCTGCGCCTGCAGCTTAAGGACAAGCTGACTGCATTCTGCGGGCACAGCGGCGTGGGCAAAAGCAGCCTGCTGCGCCAGCTTTGCGGCCGCGAGGACATCAACGTCGGCCATGTGAACGAACAGACCCGCAAGGGCCGTCAGACCACCACCACGTCAAGGATGTATGCGCTGCCCGGTGGCGGCGATGTTGTTGACACACCTGGCGTGCGTGAGTTCGGCATCCACGAGATGGAATGGACTGAGATCCACGAGTACTTTGCCGACATCGCGAGCCTGGCACGCGGCTGCGGTTTTCAGGACTGCCTGCACAAGAACGAGCCCGGCTGCGCGGTGAAGGCCGCGGTGGAGACGGGCGAGCTGGCCGCTGAGCGACTGGACAGCTATATCAAGCTGCGCGAAGAGGCCGATGTGCGGCATTGGGAACGCTGAGCTGGCGGTGCTGTGGCACCAGCACACTGTATAGTAGACTGTTAAGGCATGGCGAGGGTTGTGAGATTAGGTGGGAGCCGGCGTGCGGATCCGCATGCGGGCGCGCGCCGCTGGCTCATTATCTTTGCGGCGATGGCGCTGCTGATCGGCGGCGTCAAGGCCATCAGCTATGCCACGGGCCGGACCAACCCCATCGACAGCGCGATCAGCGCGATCTTCAGCCCGCTGGTGGTGGCGGTCCGCTATGTCGGCGAGGGCATCGGCTCCCTGGGCCACCTCTTCCGCCTGCCTTCCCTGCTGCGCGAGAACCGCAAGCTGGAGGGCCAGGTTGAGCTGCTGTCGACCCAGATCGGCCAGACCGAGAGCCTGAAGGCGGAGAACGAGCAGCTGCGCCGCCTGCTGCAGATCACACAGGGAAACCCCAGGGCACTGCCCGCGCGGGTGGTCGCCCGGCCCTATGACCTCTGGCTGGAAAGCGTGATAGTCAGCGTTGGCAAGAGCCGGGGCGTGCGCCGGGGCGATCTGGTGGTCAATGAGCGCGGCGTGGTCGGTGTGGTTTCCGAAAAGGTGGACGCGGGGCTTAGCTCCGTGACCCTGATCAGTTCACCGGCTTTCCGCCTCGCGGCGATCACCGGCAGCTCCAACTGCGAGGGCATTGTGGCCGGCGAAGGCATCGTGGATGGCAAGGCCTCAGGTGAGCTGCGCCTGATGTATGTCACAGCCGGCTCGCCCGTACAGGTTAACGAGAAGGTCTACACCAGCGGCGTGACCGGCTCGCCGGAGAGCAGGACACCGCGCCCCAGGGGCATCCTGATCGGCACGGTCAAGCACGTGGCTGAGGACGTAAACGGATTTCTTACCATTGAACTGACACCGGCGGTGGATACCAACGCTATCAGCAACCTTCTGGTCTATACGCAATGAGCAGGCTGGACCACCTGCGGATAGCCGCGCTTGCCGTACTGCTGCTGCTGCTGCAGCTGGCCTGGTACTCCTGGTTCCCGGCGCTGCGGGCCGGCTTTGACCTCTATGTTCCGCTGGTCCTGCTGCTCACCGCCCGCCGCGGCCCTGGCTTCGGCGGCATCTATGCCCTGGCAGGTGCGCTGGTGATGGACGCCTTCAGCCTGCACCTGCCGGCCTTCCATCTGTTCTTCTACCTGCTGCCGGTAATGCTGGGCTCGCTGCTGCGCTCCCGGATCCTGACTGAGTACAAGCAACTGGGCGTGATTGCGGTGGCCGCGCTGCTGCTGCTGAAGATCATCATCCCGCTGCTGCTGGGCATGCTGAGCCATGAGCTTAACTCGCTGCTGTATCTCTTCGAAGTTAGCTATATCAGCCCTCTGTTGATCTGCGCTGCACTCTGGCTGGCCTGGCCGGCCCTACTGCGCCTGGTGCCGGCGGAACTGGAGGGCCAGCGCTATGCTTAACCGCCGCCCGAGCAGTGAGGCACAGTCCGACCCGCGCCTGATCCTGGTGTATGTTGTTGTGGCGCTGATCTTCGTCGCCATACTTGTCCGCCTGGTGGTGCTGCAGGTGCTGAACCGCGACAGCCTGCGGCTCAAGAGCATCGGCAACGTCATCACAACCATCCAGACCCCGGCGCTGCGCGGCGAGATACTGGACCGCCAGGGCACGCCTCTGGCCGAGAACCGCAACGACCTGAAACTGCTGTATACGCCCCCGCCGGGGATTGACCAGTACTTCCCGCTACCCGCGGATAAGGCCCGGGCCAAGGCTAAAGGCGCCGAGCCTTACTACTACCTGCGCCGCTATGCCTATTCACCGATTCGCAGCGGAGCAGAGGCGCTGGGCCTGTCCTACATTGAAATGATGTCGCGCCTTGAGCGCGAGCTTGCTTTTCCTGCGCACGCACCGGCGGTGGTGGTAGCCGACACGCTCAGTGCCGCCAACCTCAGCCGCTGGGAGAACCCCGAGAAGCAGGAGCTGCTGCGGCGGCTGGGCTATTCGCTTGAGCAGGGCACGGACGGCCAGCACCGGCTCTTTTTCACCCCGGAGGGTGACCCGGCGCGCTACTTCCCCAGCCCGGCGGAAAAGCTGCGCTTTGAGCAGCAGGGCCGCGACTACCACTACATGGATTTCGATGTCGCCGAAGAGACACTGCGCCGCCATCCGGCGGTTGTCCAGGGCCTCAGCGGGCTGGCGCGCTACCTGAATGTCAGCTATGCCTCCCTGATGACCCGCGTCGAAAAGGAGAACATCCGCGTCGGCCGTCCGCCATACACCATTGTGGACAAGCTGGCCTTTCCGCAGGTGGTCTACATCTCGGAAAACAGCAGCGCCTTTGAAGGTGTGATGATCGATGAGTACAGTTTCAACCGGGCCTATTCTCTGGGCGCAGCTTCCGGCCACCTGCTGGGTTACACCGGCCTGATGAGCAAGGAAGAGCGCAGCTCCGGCGCCTTCCCCTACCCGCTTACGGATATGGTGGGCAAGGGCGGGCTGGAGAAGCAGTACGAGGAGCTGCTGCACGGGCGCGCGGGCCGGCGCAACCTGAAAGTCAGCAAGCACAGCAGCTATGGCACCTGGGTCAGTACTGAAGAGCCCCAGCGCGGCAACAACCTGTACCTGACCATCGACAGCGGACTACAGAAAGAGGCATACCGCCAGATGAACGGCCGCCCCGGCGCGGTGATCATCTCAGCCCTGGAGCCGGGACACGAGGGCGAGATCCTGGCCTATGTAAGCAGTCCGGGTATCGACCCGGCGCTGATCAAGGATCAGGAGTACTACGACTCCGTCAGCAACAACCCGCTCAAGCCCCTGCTTAACAGGGCCAGCGGCATGACCTACCCCCCGGGATCGACTTTCAAGATGGTGACCCTGACCGCGGCGCTGACCACCGGCGTGATTGAACCGGACACGCACTTCGGCTGCAATGGCTTCATCCCCTTCAGCGACATCAAGATGCATTGCCACCACCGCAGCGGCCACGGCGATGAAAGCCTGCTTGATGCCCTCGCCGACTCCTGTGACGTGTATCTGTATAAAGCCGGCATGGCGCTCAAGGATCCGCCTTCTGACATCAAACGCTTCGCCCTGCTCTATGGCTACGGCGAGCAGACTGGCATAGACCTGCCAGATGAGAACCGCGGCTTTCTGCCGGATGCCGCCTGGCGCCGCAAGCGCTATGCCTCGCCCCACGGAAATGAAGTCGACCGGCGCTGGCACGCGGGGCGCACCTGCAACTACGCCATCGGCCAGGGCGACATGCTGGCCTCGCCGCTGCAGGTACTGATGTCGTCGTCGGTCATCGCGCTTAACGGCCACTGGTGCCCGCCGCACCTGCTCTATGCCAAGGAGGCGGACCGGCAAATTGTCCCGGTGGCCCAGCCTCCGGCCTCCGACCGCAAGCTGGACCATGATGTGCTGGCCCTGATGCGCCAGGGTATGCGGGCAGCCGTTGTCCGCGGCACCTGCCGCATGCTGAACCTAAGCGGGATGGGCGTCTGTGCCAAGTCTGGCACGGCGCAGTCCCACCCGCACAAGCCTGACCATTCCTGGGTCACGGGCTACTACCCCGAGGACAATCCCCGCTATGCCTTTGTCGTGCTGGTGGAATACGGCGGCAGCAGTACGGAATCCGCCATACCGGTGATGCGCAACATCCTGCAGTACATGGCCAAGCATGACCCCCTGAGCCATGATGCTGTGCAGCTTGCGGGCGGGCAGAATGGCAGGCTGATGGCGGGCAACTAGCGCCGCGCCTCCAAACGGCAGACTAGGTGTGGCGCTGCAGGGCCAGGCTGGCATAGTCGGCAAGCAGCTGCGGCCTGGCCAGCTGCAGGTCCGCAATCCGCTTATGGATCGCAGCCACCAGCTCCTCCGCATAGCTCTGTGCTCCGCTTACCCCCAGCAGGCGCGGGAAGGTTGACTTCTGCTTTTCGATGTCCGTGCTGAGCGTCTTGCCCATCCTGTCCTCGTCGCTCTGCAGGCTGAGCAGGTCATCGCGGATCTGAAAAGCCAGGCCGATGTCTTCGCCGATGTGGCTGAGGCTGTCCAGCATTTCGGAACTGCCGCCGGCCAGTATCCCGCCAAAGCGGCAGGAGGCGCCTATTAGCGCGCCGGTCTTGGCCCGGTGAAGATTTTCCAGCTGCTGCAGGGACAGGCTGCGGCCCTCACTGCCGATGTCCTCCACCTGGCCCTGCACAACCCTGTGGGTGGCTGTCGCCAGCGTCTCAACGAGGTCCAGCACAGCGTCGGCACCTAGCCAGCCCCGGCACTGCGCCAGGCAGCTGAAGGCCAGTGTCAGCAGGTCGTCCCCGGCGAGCACCGCCATGGCCTCCCCGAACTGACGGTGCACGGCCGGCAGGCCACGGCGCAGCTGGGCATCATCCATACAGGGCAGGTCGTCGTGAATCAAGGTAAAGGTGTGGACGAGCTCAATTGTCGCCGCGACCGAGATGCCCTTCTGAGCAGCGCTGCCGGCGCTGTAAGGTTCGCCGGTGATGGCATAGCGCGTCGCCAGCGCCAGCATGGGCCGAAAAAGCTTGCCGCCGCCCAGCAGGTGCTGCACAGAGCTGCGCAGGATGTCCGGCTCGAGCTCTGCAGTCTCGCTGAGCAGGCTTCCCGCGAGGGCCTCGCGCAGGCCTGCCTCAAATTCCGCAATTTGCACGGGCGACATTATCCGCCCTGCGGCCCCAGAATTTCTTCATAGAGGCCAAGTGTCTGCTGCTCCATGCGCTCGACGCTGGGGGCTGTAACTTTGCTTATTCTGGGTGAGGCAAGCTGCCGGTCGATTGCCGCTGACAGGGCCTGCACATTGCCCGGCGGCACGAGCTCATGGTCCAGTATCTCCGGCAGCGCTCCGACGGTCGTGGCCACAATGGGCACCTCAGCTTGCAGGGCCTCCAGAATCACATAGGGCAGGCCCTCTTTCACCGAAGGCAGCACAAAGACATCCGCGCCCTTGATGAAGCGCGAAGCATCCTCCAGGCGGCCCGGCAGGAAGACACGGCCTTCCAGATTTCGGCTTCTGACAGCGGCTTCCAGCTCGCTGCGCAGCTCGCCGTCGCCAAGGATCACCAGCTTGCCACGCTCCGAAACCTGCGGCATGGCCGCTATCAGGTGTACAAGGCCCTTGGTGGCATAGAAATTTGCGATGCAGAGAATGACGCGGTCCTCAGCGCCGATCCCTCCGGCAAAGAGCGACAATTCGCGCCGGGCGGTCTCAGCCGGTATGTAGAACTGCTTCTCGATGCCGTTCTGGATCACCAGCATTTTGTTGCGCGGGATGCCCTCTGCCGCTCCGCGTTCCCAGTCGTAGCGCGACAACACGATGATGCGGTTCAGGCGCTGGGCCGAAGCCCGCTCAGCAGTTACGTAAAGGAAGCGCTTGAAGGCGCTGAGCTGCTCATTGAACACCCAGCCGTGGGCGGTGTAGACCGAGCGGATGTGATGCCCGCAGGCCAGGCTGCCCAGCACACCCGCCTTGGTGCTGTTCAGGTGTACGAGGTCCGGCTGCAGCTTTGCAAAGAGCCCGCGAAGCTCCAGCAGCGCGCGGCCATCGTTCAGCGGGCTGATATCGCGGGTCAGATGCTGCAGCTTGAAGTGACTGACCGCGGCCTGCTCAAGACGCAGGTCAAAGGCTCCGTCGCCATCGTGGCCAGTCGCTACTGCCACTTCGTAGCCGGCCCTCTGCGCCGCCCGGGCGAGATCCAGGACATAGCGCTGCGCACCGCCGAACTCAGTCTGTGTGATCACATAGAGCAGGCGGCGCGACACCCTAGCGCTCCAGCAGGATGAAGGCCACCGCTTCCAGTCCGGCGGCCTGGGCTTCATCGCGCAGTGCGGCCAGCTCGCGGATGCGCCTGCGGCCGGGCGTTGTAACCAGCACCAGCTTGCCGAATCCTGCAAGCTGGGCCGCATAGACCGCGCCAACACCGGTACTCTCCACACCGACAAGGCGTTCGCGCTGTGCAGCCTCCACACCGGCAGTCTCAAGGGCCTTGCGTACTGCTTCGGCGATCTGCGCTCCGCTGGGCTTCGCATGAGCAATCGTGATGCCCAGTGGACCATCAAGCTGCTGCAGTAATCTGGCCGTCCTGGCGGTCAGTCTGCGCATCTCAAGCTCAGAAGCCTCCTGGCCGCCCGCCTTCATAGTCGCCAGCACCGGCAGGCCGAAGGCCGCCGAAAGGTCGTCAGCGCTTACAACCCGCGGGTCGGAGGCCCGCAGCAGGAGCACAGCGGCGATCGTGGCGATGAGGCCAAAGACCGCTGAGCTGAAGGCGACCTGCCCCAAGCGCGGGCGCACCGGGCGCGGGTTCACCACGGCGGCGTCAACCACCTGCACCGCCGAGACTTCGCTGATCTTCTGCAGAGTTGCCTCTAGCCGCTGCTCGTAGAGCGCGGCCAGGCCCTTGTTGCGAAGGTCGATCTCGCCCGTCAGGCGGTTCAGCTCCATGCTGCTCTCGGGAGTCATATCCAGCAGGGACTGGAACTTGCCGACATTCTTGCCCGCAGCGGAAATCTTGCGCTCCAGCTGTTTTACCGACTCATCCAGAAATGCGCTGAGATTGCCCTTCTGGGCTGTTAACTGGCTTTGCAGCTGAATCACATCCGGATGCTGCTCGGTCTTCGTTTCCAGCTCGTCCTCCAGCCGCTGCTCAGTCTGGATGATCTGCGTAACCAGGTCTGTTTCTATATTGCCGGGCACTTCAAGGCTCTTGTAATAGCCTCGCGTGTTGCCGTGCTTGCGGATCTGCTCCCGCAGCGCACCCACCTGGGCCCGCTCGGTCTGCAGGTCGCTGAGCTGAACGCCTTCGCTCAGGAAGCTCTGTGTCACGGAGGTGTTCTGCTGGCTGGCGATCAGACGGTCGCGGTCCTCGAGCAGCGCGGCCATATCTGTGCGCAGGCCGTCCACTTCGGCCTCGACTGTCGCGATCTGCTCCTCAATATAGGTCAGAGCCGCCGAGCTGGACTGCTGCCTGGTGCTGACATCCCGGGCGCGGTACCAGTCCATGATGCCCTCAACCATGCGGGCCGAGAGCTCCGGGTGCTTCTGAGTAGCACCAATGCCAACAGAGCGGCTCTTCTCGCCAATACGGAAGACACGAAGGCTGAGGCCCAGTTCAGGGATGATCTGCTGCGGGTCAGTCAGCTTGATCTTCCAGCTCTGACTTACCCCTGTCTTGAAGCCACTGGCGGTAATGTCCAGGGACGGGCTGCTTAGCTTCTGGCCCTGCGGCTTCGTGTCCACGGCACGGCCGTTGACCATCAGCGTCACACTGCCCGATTCGTCAACCTTCAGCGCATAGCGGTTGTTCTGGGCCTTGCCATAGTCCAGGCGCAGGTCAGTGACTTCCGGGTAAGGCAGCCGGCCGTAGTCCAGCGGGCTGGGGGCCAGCTTCAGGATCGCGAAGGCACGCTGAAACTGATACAGCAGGGGGCTGGGCTGCCAGTCCGGCATCAGCATGGCGGTCAGGTGCATTTTGTCCGCCAGGTGCTGCTTGACACTGGCTGACTCAAGCAGCGCCATTTCGTCCAGCATGCTGTCGCCGCCGCCAAGGGAGGTGATGCCGGTGACGATCTTGTCCGGAGCCTGCGTGACGTATGCCGTAGTGCGGCTGTAGTAATCAGGAGCGCTGGAGAGGGCGAAAATCGCTGACAGGCCGGCAAAAGCGACAAAGAGCAGGGCTGCGCTCAGCCCGTACCGCCTGATGATTCCGCTGATCAATGCAGATCCGCTTCTGCCCACTTACGCCTTCCCACTCCGCCGGCCGGCTCGCCGGAGGCGGCGGCTCAATCTGCGGACGGCGATTATAAGGTAAGAAGCCCTGCGGCGCTCAATGCTGGCCCCGCCGACGCCGCACGGCCGCTTCAATGCAGTCGGCATAACGAGAAGCGCAGGCCTGGATGCTGTAATGCTGCTGCGCGAAGTCATGCAGAGCCTTGCCCATGCCTTCCAAGCTGTCTGTTCCCAGACTGAGCAGCTCCGTGAGAGCCTCAGACAGGCTGCCAGGGTCATCCGGCCGGGCCAGCAGACCCCGGCCAGCGCCAAGCAGTATCGGCGCCGCACCAACTGCTGTACTTACAGCCGGTCGGCCGCTGAAGGCTGCCTCCAGCAGGGCCAGGCCGAAGGACTCGGAGCGGCTGGGCATGACATAGGCATCGGCAGCCGCCAGATAGTTTGCGGGAGCATCCGTGTGTGGCAGCAGCAGGGCCTTGTCCTGATGCGGTCCCAGGGCGCTCAAGATCTTCTGGTGTATCTGCTGGTCCTGGACAGCACCCGTATTGACCCAGAGCAGGCGCTCAGCCGCACCGCCGGCATCCCAGAGCTGCCTCAGGGCCTGCGCCAGAACGTCGTGGCCCTTGACTGCGGCAATGCGCGCAGAGCTGTAGATGATGAAGGCATCCTGCGGCAGGCCCAGGGCAGCGCGGGCCGCATGACGGCCCGCATAGGGCACGAAGGGAAAGCTGGCGGGATCCACACCGTTCGCTATCACCACTATGCGCTCTCGGGCTATGCGATATGACGCGGCCAGTGCCGCCGCGCTCTCGTCGTTGAGCGCAATCAGGGCGTCCGCGCGGCCGGCCAGCCTGCCCTCCGTCTCGATGAAGCTGCGGGCCGGAGTCTGAGAGCGGAAGCTGATCAGACAGGCCAGGAGCGGCAGGCTGTTGGCCACGATGAGGTTGTGCAGGTTGGTGCCCTGCAGCAGCGAGAGTACGGCGTCGATGCGCTCGCGCAGGATCAGTTGCCGCAAGCTCAGCCAGAAGGCCAGGGGCAGACGGCCAAGTTTTGGGATGACGTGCACCGGCACTGACTGACTCGCCAGCGCTTCCCGGCTGCTGCCGGGATCGCGGAACACCAGCAGCTGCGGCGCTATCCTGCTGCGCTCAAGCTGGGCGCAAAGCTGCAGCGCCATGCGCTCCGCGCCACCAATGCCCATACCCCTGGCGTCAGGCAGTGGGTTGACATTCGGGACCATGATCAGCGTGCGGACCGGCGGGCTCACCGCGCAGATTATAGGCTCGCCCTATAATCGACCTGTGCTCAGAGGAGCGGAGGCGGTAATCGGGGCGGAGCTCCCCACCATCAGACAGTGGCGTTTCGAGCCCGTCTGGCTGCGTCTGCGCAATATCTTCACAATCCTCTACCTCACGCTGTTCCTTCATGAACTGCTGGTCAAGGTTCTGCTGTATCTGGCAGTCCCGCTGGCCGGCGGACCGCAGCTGCCCCTGCTGCCCTACCACGACATTTTCCTGTTCCTGCTGTTGATCCTCGGCGTCTGGCGCATGGTCAGCGACCCGGGCTGGCGCAGCCGCCTCAGCCTGCCCGGTCTGCCCTGGGTAGCTGCGCTGACACTCTTCTGCAGCGCATTTATGTGGCTTAACCTCAACGGCATCGTGGACCTGGCGGTGATCAAGGGCATCATCCTGCCCATGCTGCTCTATGCGGTTGGCGTGCTCTGTGGCGTGGACCGCGCGGTTTTCCTGCGCTGGCTGCTGATCACGGCGGGCATCAACCTGGCTGTATCACTGGTCATCGCGCTCTTCTTTCTTGCGCCCTATGGCGACCTGATCTTCCTGCTGGATCTGCTGATGCCGCGGGCGGAGCATCTCTTCTCGCAGGTCTTCAGGCACGCGACCGTGCATGTACCTACAGGTCTGGCCATGGCCCGCCTGGCCTACATGACCATCTTCAGCGTCGCCGGGCTGCTTAGCCTCTGGGAGTACGCCCACACCCGCGAGCGGCGGCGCAAGGCGCTGTTCTTCGTGTTCTTTATGCTCAGCACAGCCACTGTGCTGCTCACCTTTTCACGCTCCGGGGTGGCAACTTACGCTCTTTCGGTACTCTTCTACCTACTGGCTGCGGGTCTTGTGGAGCGCAAGGATGGCAGCACCCAGACCACAGGTGTACGCCTGCTGGGCTTCACCTTCTCGCTGTGCCTGGGGGCCTTCCTGCTGGTGAACAGCGCCCTGAACCAGATCAACTCAAACGTGAACTTCCTGGCGGCGGAATCCCTGACCAGCAGCTCTGGTGGACGCTTTGGCATGTGGCAGGGCATTCTGGCCGAGGTTGACCGCAAGGAGGGCTGGCTGAGCGGTATCCGCTCGGATTACTCCGTGTACCACACCAGTGTTGGCGGCCGGGTCAGAGAAAACGTCTGGAGCGAGAACGCCTACCTGACCGTGGATAACCAGTACCTGAACCTGCTGCTGAAGGGCGGTTTGATGGCGGTCGCCTGCTACTTCGCCGCCTGCCTGCTCATCACAGCGCAGTTCTGGCGCAACCAGGACTGGATCAGCTTTGGCTTCATGCTCTTCACCCTGCTGATTGACCTTAATCTGCGCAGTGGCTCCTACGGCCAGGTCATCATCTGTCTGATCGGCGGGGCCTGGGCGGCGGACCAGGCGATGAGCAGCTACGCGCCGCGCTTCGCGGCCATGCACTTTGCCCGTGGACCGGTAAGCCGCAGCGGGGAAGCCTCAGGACGTGCGGCTGCGGAGCAGATCAGCTAGGAAGCGCAGCTGGGCCCGGCCTTCGCCGCCAGCCAGCAGCAGGCTGGCCGTGGAGGTGGCCATGAAAAGCAGCGTGTAAAGCAGGCCGGTCGCGATCGTAAGCGGCAAGCCGGCCGGATAAGGCAGAACTCGGTGCAGTCCAATCAGCAGTGCTGCCGCTGGCAGCAGGCACAGGGCAGGTTTCCAGGGCAGTGGCCAGGGCACATGCCGGCTGCCGCCCATGTAAAGCGCGCTGCCATAGAGCGCGTAGGTGATGAGGCTGGCCAGTGCCACGCCGACGGCGCCAAGAGACGGCGCGAGAGCGAAGTTCAGCCCGATGTTCAGCGCCACTGCCGCCAGGATGTACCAGCCCAGCTCACCGGTGGCCCGGCCAAACTCAAAGCCGCGCCGCAGCTGGCTCTGCAGATAGACCAGCGTGAGTGCCGGCAGCAGGTACACAAGGTAGTCCGCAGCCGCGGCGTAGGCCGGGTCAAGCACCGAGCCAACCACAGCGTCGCGCAGCAGATAAATGCTGAGACCCACGGCAGCCAGGACCTGCAGCACCAGTGCCGTATAGCGGTACATATAAAGCCCGGCGGCGCGCGGCCCCTCGCGCTCCAGCACCTGGTAGCTGGCGGGGGAACTGGCCATGTCCAGCGGCTGGTAGGGCAGCTGCAGCAGGTTCATTGTCAGCTGGTAGGCCTGGTAATAGATGCCGATCTCCGCCTTGCTGCGGAAGAGGCCAAGGATCAGCAGACCTGAGCGGTTCAAGAGGTTCTGCGCTGCACCGACCAGGGTCAGCGGCGCGCCATAGCGCAGGATAGGCTGGATCGCCCGCAAGCGAAAGCTGTCGGCAGAAAGCCTGACCGGCTCTTTCCAGCGCAGCATGGCGGCCACCGCAGAAATAAAGGTGGCGGCGCCCTGGGACAGCACCAGAACATCACCGCTGGCCTGCCAATACTTCAGCAGCAGCCAGCCCAGGCCAAGCTTGGACAGCGCCACCAGCATGCCAGACAGTGCCCAGTCCAGTGCCCGCCGCTGCACACGAAAGACCCACTGAGTGAAGCTGAGCGCGGCCTGGAAAATCACCAGCACCAACGCGCCGATGGCACTGGTCCAGTCCACATGGCTTAATGGCGCGCTCAGACAGTACAGGGCTGTGACCAGGCCGATCAGGCCTGAAACCAGGATCTGGGCGGCTACGATCCTGCCAATAAAGTCCGGACGGTCTTCAACAGATTGCGCCGGATACTCGCGCAGCAGGGTCATGTTGATCCAGCCGAAGCCGAAGTTCGTCAGGATCTCGACCGTGGCCATGACAATGGCGTAGTGACCCATTTCCGCCGGGTCCAGCAGGCGCGTGAAGAGGTACACCCCGGCAAAACTGCACAGGGCTGCTACTACTGTGGACAGGGCATAGAGCAGGACTTCACGACCAAGGCCCCGGTTGAGGGCTGTTTCGCCTGAGCGCCTGGAGGCGGCTGCCGGAGCCTCGTCAACCGCCTGCTCGTCCTTGTCTGGCACCGTCCCGCCCGCGCCGCTGCTCAGAGCCGCACGATGCTTCCGCCGCTGGTACCTCGCATTGCATTGCGCGTATCAACGACCTGGCGGGCGTGCGAGGCCACCATCTGATAATCGACGCCGTCGTGGTTCGTGAGCACCAGCACGAGATCCGAGCCGGCAAGGTAGTCCGGGGTCAGCACGTGGCTGCTCATCGTCTGCCCGCCGAGCTGGATGGAAGGCACGAAGGGATCGTGAAAGCTGATGTTGGCGCCGCGCTTCTGCAGCTCATACATCACATCCAGGGCCGGGCTTTCGCGTACATCGTCAACGTTGGCCTTGTAGGCCACGCCGAGGCAGGCAATATTGCTGCCCTTAAGGGCGATGGCCTGCTCGTTCAGGGTTTCCATGACAAGGTGCACCACATAATGCGGCATGCCGCTGTTGACCTGGTCCGAGACCTCGATCATGCGGCTGGGGAAGTTCAGGGCGCGCATCTTCCAGGCCAGGTACTGCGGGTCGATGGGGATGCAGTGGCCGCCCAGCCCTGGGCCGGGATAGAAGGCCTGGAATCCGAAGGGCTTGGTAGAAGCTGCCTGGATAATCTCCCAGACATCCACACCCAGCTTGCGGCAGATCATCGCAAACTCGTTGGCCCAGGCTATGTTGACATTGCGGTAGGTGTTCTCCAGCAGCTTGACCAGCTCGGCGGTCATGGTGCTGGAGACGGTATGCACCGGGGAGATCACCTTTGAATAGAGCAAGCGCGCCAGCTCAGTGCAGGCCGGCGTGCAGCCGCCCACCACCTTGGGGGTGTTCTCTGTCTTATAGACGGGGTTGCTGGGGTCAACACGCTCGGGGCTGAAGGCAATGAAGATGTCGCGGCCGATCTCCCACTCGGGATGCCCGGCCAGCAGGGGCGCGGCCATCTCATCGTCCGTGGTGCCCGGGTAAGTAGTGGACTCCAGGACCAGCAACTGCCCTGCCCTTGCGTACTTCTTAAGCTCGACCACAACGGCGTGGATATAGCTGAGGTCCGGCTCCTTGGTCTTTCCCAGAGGTGTCGGCACACAGATACTCAGGCACTCGCATTCAGCCAGGCGCGACATGTCCGTCGTAGCCGACAGCAGTCCCGCGTCCACCGCCTGCTTGAGGTCTTCATCGCGAACATCATCAATGTAGTTCTTACCACGATTGATCATGGCCGCGCGCTCGCTGGAGACGTCGAAGCCCAGGACCTTGTAGCCCTTGCGGGCAAAAAGCTCGGCCAGCGGCAAGCCGACATAGCCGAGGCCAACGACGCCGATCAGGGCCTCGCGGCTTTCAATACGCTCTGCAAGCTGTTTCATAGGGCGCGAATTATCCTATACGCCAGAAGGCCGGACTTGCCGGCCCTTGTCTGCTCTCGGCGCGGCTCAGGCTGTGCCTGTGCGCTCGCGGCTGTCCACGATCTTCAGGCTCTTGCGGCCAGCGAAATAGTCCCGATACCAGGGAATCGCCTGTTCAAGGCCGCTCTCCAGGGTGAAGGCCGGCTGGTAGCCAAGGTCGCTGATCGTGCTGCCGATATCGGCCCGGCTGTGCCGGATGTCGCCAGGTCGCGGATCGATATACTCCGGCTTGATTTCCGACTGCAGCAGGCTGGAGACAATCTGATAAAGCCTGTTGATGGTGGTCTGGTTGCCGCAGGCCACGTTGTAGACCTTTCCGGCGGCGCCGGGGGCGGTCATGGCCTTGATAGTGGCCTGGACGCAGTCCTCAATGTAGGTGAAGTCGCGGCTCTGCTCACCGTCACCTTCAATGTGTGGTGGCTGGCCGGAAATCAGGCTGCGAACAAAGCTGGGGATCACGGCGGCGTAGGGGTTCTCGGGATCCTGGCGCGGGCCATAGACGTTGAAGTATCGCAGCGCCACGGTCTCGATGCCGAAGCATTCATAGAAGACGCGCATGTACTGCTCGCCGGTCATCTTGGTTACCGCATAGGGCGAGGCTGGCTCCAGCTTGTCGCCGATGCTCTGCGGCAGGTTGGCGTTGCGCCCGTAAACACTGCTGCTGGAAGCAAAGACCACGCGCTCGACGCCCATCTCGCGGGCCGCGCAGAGGATGCTGAGTGTTCCAACAACATTGGCCTGGTTGCTGTCCAGGGGATCCCGCAGCGAGCGCGGGACGGATCCCAGAGCGGCCAGGTGCCAGACATAGCGGGCACCATCGCAGACCTTCTTGCACAGCCCGACATCCGTCACGGAGCCGCGCACAAAGGTAACGCGCTCGCGCACGTCCCGCAGATTCTGCTCATTGCCGGTTGACAGGTCATCAAGCACCCGGACCTGATAGCCGCGCTCGATCAACTGTGTCACCAGGTGCGAGCCAATGAAGCCGGCACCACCGGTAACCACTACAAGAGTCATTCCAGTTACTCCCCTAGAGCGCGCCATTATAAACCTGATGCCGGGCTGGACGGGAAGTAGCTGAGACCGGTAAACAAGGGTAAAGTGCTGAAAAATGGCGGAAACTGACCATACTGCCGCGGTGATTCAAGTGTCTGGCAGCCCACAATCGACAAAATCCGACAAAACTTGATAGACGAGCGCATGAAATCCGTTATGATTAACGGGTCTCGTGGCAGGCTACGTCTGCCACAGCCAGCAATGGCACGGTAAACCCACTGCGGAAGGTGCGAGCTATGCTCAACCGTGTTCTACTCTTAACATTCCTGGCAATCTTCCTTGCCGGCTGCGGCGGGGGAGGTACCAGTGGCATCGGCTTCCAGCCGGGGGACGGCAACGGCAAGCCGGAAACACCCAAGCCCAGCGGCCCGATTGGCAGCGACCACGTTCAGGGTGACGGAATGGCCCTGGATGTTATCCGCGATGCCAGCGGCGTGCCGATTGGCGTGAAGGTCTCCTGGACCCGCGTCAATGACGCCAAGGCCACGGGCTACTGGATTTACCGTGACACTTCCAGCCTGCCCAGCGGTGACCCGGCCGGACAGCAGTCCAAGCGCATCACCGCCCAGAAGATTGACCAGTCCGGTACTGGCACCCAGACCCTGACCTTTGACGACGTCTTTAACCCGCCCATTGGCAATACATATTTCTACCGGATGACCGTCGTCAATGACACCAGCGACGAGTCGGACTTCAGTAACCAGCTCAGCATCACCATTGCCCAGCATACCCTGACCGGCTTCACTCCGGCGGGTGGCGGCATCGGCACTGAAGTCACGATCAACGGCACCAACTTTGGCCAGACCCAGAACGGGGATAAGGTCTTCTTCACCAACTCCACCGGTTCAACCAACGTTGAAGCCACGACGGTGACTTCCTGGTCCTCGACCCAGATTAAGGTTCTGGTTCCTTACGGCGCCTCGACCGGCCCCATCGGCGTGAAGGTCGGCACTGTCCAGGTCAACAGCGCAGCCAGCTTTGACTACACCGAGCCGAACATCGTCACCGTCAACCCGACGGAGGACTGGGTCCAGAACCAGTACATCACCCTCAGCGGTAACGACTTCGGCCCGCCGCCGAGCACCGGCGGCTCCAACACCCAGGTCTACTTCGGCACGGCCCAGGCCCAGCTGGCGGACTTCGATGAAGCCAACTGGACCACAAGCCAGATCAAGGTGAAGGTGCCTGCTGCCGCGGTCGGCAAGACCGTCACCGTCAAGGTTGTGGTTGCGGGCAACGAGAGCAACACGCCGAACTTCATCCTGCTGCCGCACATCGACAGCCTCAGCACCACCAGCGGCAACACCGGATCTTCGCTGATCCTGACTGGTACGAACTTCGGTTCGACCCAGGGCACCAGCACAGTTACCGTCAACGGCGTCACCGCCTCGGTCTCGAGCTGGGCCAATGGCAGCATCACCTGCACCATCCCGGCCGCGGCCGTTGACGGCAATGTGGTCGTCAACCGTGATGACAGCAAGGTCAGTAACGGCATTGGTTTTGACGTCGTGCCGACCATCAGCAGCCTGACGCCTTCGCGCCGCGTCATCGGCGAAAACCTGACCATCAACGGTTCAGGCTTCGGCGATACGCAGAGCGGCAGCGTGGTGCGCTTCCTGGGCGGCAGCGGCGTGGACGCGACGACCATCGTGTCCTGGGCCAACAACCAGATCGTGGTTACTGTGCCCACCGGCGCCAGCACCGGCCAGGTCCGCGTGACGGTCAATGACGCCAGCGTCGGCGCCAACCTGGACCAGGCCACCAGCTCCGGCAACGTGGCTGTGGTCCTGACCTCGCCCAACCTGACGGGCGTGGGCCAGATTTAGTCAGTGGAATCACAGGAGGGGCGGCTCCGGCCGCCCCTCCAAACTCAATAGTGCTCTCTGGAAGGTTGTGCTGATGAAGCTAACTGCAAGCGGAATGGCAAGGAAGCTGCTCCTCGCAGTCCTGTCGGTATTGCTGCTGGCAAGTGCCTCCTGCGCTGCAGGCGGCGCGCTGAAGCCGGCGCCGGGTACGCATTCCCGGATTGCCGCCACGCGGCTGAACAAGGCCGGACAATTGGCCAAGCAGACCTCAGGCGCCCCTGTGGGCCTGCGGCTGACCTGGGGCTTCGTGGACGATCCGGAGGTGGTGGGCTACTACCTCTACCGCGACAGCCAGAGCATCCCCGACCCCGGCCCGGACGGCTTCATCGACCCCTCGCTGCGCGTCAATGGCGGTGCGACGATCGACCAGCCGGCCGCCGGCCCTGACGTTGTCTACGACGACATCTTCGACGCCGAGATCGGTACGACTTACTACTACCGGGTCACAGTGCTGGACAGCCTGGACCAGGAGAGTTATCCCAGCAACGAGATCAGCTGGACCGTGCATGGCCACAACGTCGCTTCGCTGACGCCTACCGAGGCGTATTACGGCGACCAGGTCACCATCACCGGCGACACCTTCGGTACCTACGACAGCGCTACCGACAAGGTCTTCTTTACGGCCCTCAGCGGGCCGCCGGTGGAAGGAAACGTCGTCAGCTGGAACGACACCGAGATTGTGGCTGAGGTCCCCGTCGGGAGCTTTGACGGCCCGGTCTCCATCTCCATCGATTCCACCCTGGCGCAGAGCGAAAACCTGACCATCCTTAACCCGATCCTGACCCTGCTCAGCCCGGATCAGCAGTTTATCGGGGACAGCATTACCATCAGCGGCCATAACTTTGGCGCCAGCCAGGACGCTTCGACGCTCAGCCTCGACCTTGATGACCTGAGCGCGAGTGTAAGCAGCTGGGCTGACGAGGAGATCCAGCTGACCCTGCCCGCCAGCGCGCACGATGGCAGTGTGAGCGTGACCGTGCTGGGCGTGCAGAGCAACAACCTCAACCTGCAGATCCGCCCCTTCATTACGAGCGGCGACATCCTCAACCCGCAGAGCGGCGAAGTGCTGACCCTCAGCGGCAATAACTTCGACGCCCAGCCGGGCAAGGTCTACCTTGACGGCTCAAGCGAACAGCTTGTCGGCAACTGGGCGGACGGTGAGCTTACCTTCACCCTCGACGCCCCTACCCTCGGCCTGCACACTCTGACCGTTGAGGATGAGGCCGGCCTGCTGAGCAATGAGCTGGAGATTGATGTCGTGGCGCCGCTCAGCGTCACCGTGGTCGGCATCGTGCCGAGCCAGCTCTACCGCGTCGCCGATGCGGCCTCCATTCTTGTCAGCGCGGCCACCGCGGCGGACGCTGACCAGGTGGAACTGCTGATAGACGACGTTGTTGTGGCCAGCAGCGCGACCGCACCCTTCAGTGACCTGCCTCTGCAGCTGGATGTACTGAAGAACGGCGAGCACAACATCAGTATGCGCGCTGCCCGCCGCGCGGTCAGTGTCGACTCGATCGCCGTGCCGATCCTGGTCTACTCACTGACCGGCGATGTGGATGGCAGCGGCGTGGTGGATGCTGAGGACGCTGCGGCCCTGCGGCCGCTGATCGGCCTGCCAAGCTCTGACCCGGCCTTCCGCGCCTGGTTTGACACCAATGAGGACGGCGAGATCAACGAATCCGACCTCTCCCGCATTGGCTACGGCTTTGGCAACAGCATCCCCGGCCTGCCCTAAAGCAGAAAACCCGGCGCCAGGCGCCGGGCAGTTTGGGGAGATAAGTGGATGGTTGGCTAAGTTAACCGCGAAGCCAACTTCATCCGGCAAAGCGCATCCGCGGCCAGTGTCGTGACAAGGCGCTTTCGGCGCTGCCACTAAGCAGGCTGAGCTGGACGTGCTTTGCGGAGTTGCTTTGAGTGCTTGGAGTAGCTGAGGTCAGAGCAGGCTTGGCAGTGCTCTTGCAGACCTTGCTGTTCTGGGCTTTGGGCCGGTTAGCAGACTTGCTGCGTGGCTGGGGCTCAGGCATTTGTCAGTTCCTCCTTGAACTCACCTTCGCGGACAAAGGCTATATCGGAGCCATGCCGCCACCCCTTGAGGGATCAGCGGCATGGCTTTTCAGATTTCCTGTAACTCCCGAGTCTTAAGGGTTGGGGCCCTCTGATACCACGATGCACCACCACTGGCTTGTGGAAGAAGTGGCATAGCCGATACCGGTGACAGTAAAGGCAGCGCCGTTAAAGACGGCTGCATTGGCGGAATTCGCCTGCAGACGGCCAAAGACATCCGCCTCTGACTCGCCGCTCGCCAGGATGCGGCCGTTACCGGCAAAGCCGGCGTTCTGTACCAGTACGAGCAGGTCGGTGCCGGCGGCATCAGTCGGCTTGAGCTGGGTGATGCCCGCCATGTAATCGGCGTGCGCCTGGGCAACGGCCTGCAGGGCGGCGTCTGAGCTCAGCGCGGCGTTGCCGGAACCGGTCCTGACGGCGTTGATACGGGTCAGCATCCCTGCCGGCGAACCGTCGTCCTGGAAGCTGCTCCCGCCGCCGCCACAGGAGCTGAGCAGCAGGGCCGCCGCCAGCAGCAGCGTTATCCCGATTCTTGAAATTCCTGTCATAACTTCCTCCCTAACTTCGCTGTCGATGCAGCGGGATTACTTTAGCGCGCTTCCTGCCGCTAAACTGCTCAGGTGCCGGAGAGCGCCGCTGCACTGCTGGAACAGATTGCCGCCCAGGTGCGGGCCTGCACGGCCTGTGGCCTGTGCGAGGGGCGCAGCAATGCCGTGCCGGGCGAAGGATCGGCCAGCTCCCTGGTGGCTTTCGTGGGTGAAGGCCCCGGCGGGGATGAGGACCAGCAGGGCCGGCCCTTCGTGGGGCGCTCGGGCCAGCTGCTGCGCAGGACCATCCGTGAATCGGGCTGGCAGGAAGAGGATGTCTTCATCTGCAACGTGGTGAAATGCCGCCCGCCCAACAACCGGGATCCGCTGCCCGAAGAGATCTCTGCCTGCAGCCATTACCTGCATGCGCAGCTGGCCATCGTCAGGCCCAAGCTGATTGTTACACTCGGCCGCTTCAGCCTTAACCTGCTGGTTGGTTCGCAGCTCAAGATCACCGAGGTAATGGGCCGCCCGATCAACAAGGGCGGGCTGACCTTTGTGCCCACGCTGCACCCCGCAGCTGTACTGCGCAACCAGAACCTGCTGCCGGATTTCCAAAAGCACATCCGAGGCGCCCTGAACCTGGCCCTGAAGATGCACAGCGCAGAGCAGGGGGCGCAACCCTAGTGCTGAAGGCGATCTGCTTTGACCTGGGCTCGACCCTGTGGGACGACTACCCTTCCGAGCTGCACCACTGGGAGCATGTTGCCGCGGCGCTGCAGGAGCTTGGCCACGACGTGAGCCTGGAACAGATCATCGCAGAATCTGAGAAGGTGATCGAGACCTACTGCCCTTCCCTGACCCGCAGCATCATCTGGCGGCTTTGCGGCGGGCGCCGGGAGCACTATGACGCCGTCCTCAAGCGCACGGTTCCGCTGGTCCTGGAGCGGCTGCGGGACAAGCAGGAGTTTCTGCGCCTCAACCCGCTCTTCCCCGGCGTGCATGACCTGCTGGAGGAACTGTCTCAGCATTATCTGCTGGCAGTCATAAGCCAGAACTTTGTTGAGGCGCAGCTCTGGCTGGAGTTTCACGACCTGGACGGCTACTTTCTGCTCGTCAGCATCAGCGCCCGCGAGAGCCTATACAAGCCGGATACGCGCCTCTTTGTGAATACCTGCACGGCCCTTGGTGTTGAGCCGGCCAGCGCGATGATGGTGGGAGACCGCCTGGATAACGATATCTGGCCGGCGAACCGCATCGGAATGCAGACCGTCAGGGTGCTGGCCGATCCTTACCGCCTGCAACAGCCGCGCTATCACAACGACGTTCCGGGCGCGACCATTGAGGCGGTGGCCCAGCTCAGGGAAGTGCTGAAGGAAAACAGTGCCTGCGGGACTTTTACCCGTTAGTACATCAGGCTCTGAATGCGGTCGGGGCTGGAGGCCAGGATCACCCGCGACCCGCGTACAGCAAGCGGGACGGAAAGCGCGGAGGGCTGGCTGCTGAGCAGGGCGCGCAGCTTGTCGGCTTCCTGCACAGGCTGGATAGTGCCGCTTTCAAGCGGGCTGTCGACCGGCCCAGATTCATTGAGAAACGCGTTCTCAAAGGCGAGCAGCCGGGCAAGGGCCGCATCACTCGGCAGATCAGTTTCGATATCCCACTGCTTGACGAGCCCACCGCCGGCAGAGATGAATTCCGTGACCATTGCCATGCGCGGGCATCCCGCCGCACCGTATACGGAGATTTCCACCTTCACTTCCTCCGGAATACCAAGGTGTCCGCGCTATGCGCTGATGGAATAGTATAACCGCGAGGCAAGCTTCCTGCAGAGCAGGATTAGCTTAATCGGCGTTAAAAGCTAGGCAGGATGCGTGTTACTCGCCGCCGTCGCTGCTTTCACCGCTGTCCATGTCGGTATCACCGACCGTGCCGCCGCTCATCTGTTCGGCCACGCCGACGGCGTTGGCGCCGCCGCGCTCGGTGGTATCGGCTGTATCGGCGGCCTCGTTGCAGCCCGCCAGCTGGAAGAGAGCGGCCAGTGCCGCGATGAGCAGGAGTGTACGCATTGTCAGTCCTCGCCTTGGGTCTGGTCGTGTTGACCGCGATGATTTTAGCGCTCTGCAGGTGACATGCCAACGACATGCCGGCAGCACTCACAAGAGCATCAAAATATGTTGACAGCCCAGCACTTTGCGGGTATCTTTAGCAGCCCTGTCTGACATGCCGGCGTAGCTCAGTTGGCAGAGCAGCTGACTTGTAATCAGCAGGTCGTCCGTTCGAACCGGATCGCCGGCTCTTTCACCTCTTACACAGTGGTGATGGACGGACAAGCAGCGGTGGCCTGGCCCCGCTTTGAAATCTGGAGGGATGTCCGAGTGGCTAAAGGAGGCAGACTGTAAATCTGTTCGGCTTCGCCGTACGGTGGTTCGAATCCACCTCCCTCCATTTTTAACCACCTGCTCAGGACCTCCGCACTTCCCCGCTCCAGACCTTGGCCTCACCCTCTTCCGTCACTACCCGACAGCCAAAACCTGCGGCTCTATGCCGGAGATGGGTTGGATACTGCTTCAGTCTGTGTAAGGTCAGCAAGCAGCTCTTCCACGCTGTCCCGGCTGGTCTGACCGGCAGCGATCAGCTCCTCCAGATAGAGCAGGTCCTCGGCTTCCAGCGGGCCGTGTTCATCCATGAAGCGACGGTACTCGCCCAGGACGCGGCGGTCGCCACTGAGCCAGTTGCCATGGGCCAGCAGCAGGTCCAGGCGGCGCGAAGGGTAAATGTCCCGCGCCTTGGCCAGCGCCTGCATGGCGGCATCCCGGTTGCCGATCAGCAGCTGATATGCCGCGAAGTTAACGTGGACGTCCGCCAGGTCATCCGCTGCGGCAATGCGCTGCATGATCTCTTCAGCCTGGTGGTAGAAGCTATTGGCCTCTTCCAGGCGGCCGTCCAGCAGTGCTACCGCGCAGAGGCCCTGCAGGTCGTTTGCCTCGCCCAGTGAGCTCTTGGCCTCACGGTGCAGCTCAAGAGCGCGTTCATAGCTTGAGCGGGCCTCAGGCAGGCGGCGCAGCTGCAGATAGACATCACCCTCAGCCTCATGCCCATTGGCCACGCCCAGGGTGTCGCCGATGTGCTGGTGCCGCTCCAGCGCAGCCTGATAGTGCGTCAGTGCATCCAGGGCGCGGCCGGCCTTGAGGGCCAGGTCGCCCAGCCCGAAGTGCGCATTACCAGCGGGAATAGCGTAGTCAACCTTGTTGGCATGCTCCAGTGCGAGCTGCATATGGTGCTCAGCAACACCGTCCTCGCCGCGGCGCAACGCCAGCTGGGACAGGTGCCAGTGCGCATCGGCGGCCTCAGCATCCAAGCCATAGCGCCCGGCGATGGTCAGTGTCAGGTTCGCCGCATCGAGGGCTTCATCCAAGCGGCGGATATGCCGCAGGATCAGGGCGACTATGTTCAAGACCTCCGCGGCAAGCTGGGGCTGCAGGTCCTGCACCTTTTCGACGAATGAGCGCATGCGGCGGTCCCAGGCGCCCATCGCCTCTTCCAGGGCCTTGACCGAGTAGTTGTGGAAATAGGTCTGCCGCGCTTCACGCAGGAAACCACGGATGGACTCCAGGGCCTGGGTCATCAGAGGCTCTGTGGCGCGGGAGATGCGCTGCGCCCGGTCGACCCAGTCGATCCTGGCTTCAAGGGCGTCAAGGCCGATGCCATAGCAGAGCTGCTCCATCAGCTGCAGGGCCGGCAGCTTCGAGCCGCTCTCCGGCAGCAGGTATGACGCGCGCGGCGAGCTGTCGATCAGTTCCTGGGCCCGGCGGCTGAGGCTGTCGCGAGAGCTGTAGCCGGACCACCAGAGGCCATAAGGCAGGCTGTGCGGGTCATTGAGGGCGTCCTCGATCACTTCCATGACCCGGTCCTCGGCACCGGAGTAGCCAATCACGATCAGGCCCGTGCGGCGCAGTACTCGACGGAACTGGGCAAAGAGGTCGGATTGGTGGCCTTCCTCGCCAAGGTAGCGATACTTCAGCTCCTCGGGCGTGTTCTTCAGGTCATAGTGGATGTGCCGGCCGTGCAGGTAGACCACTGTCGGGAACTCCGGGGTGTCGTCAATCATGCGATAGCTGACTGAATCAACAACATCCGCCGGGCGATTGCCAATGTAAAAGGTCAGCGGCAGCAGCTCGTCAAAGTTTGTGGTGAAGACGTGCCGGGCGAAGCTGCTGGCCAGCGGCGATTCCTGGGTGGCCCGAATGCTGCCCGAAAAGCCGCGAGAGCCGGCGATGAGGATTGCGGCCAGCAGAATGGACTCCTCGGTCATCTGCAGATGGTTGGCGGCCGCCCACTGGATCGCGGCGGTAATGAAGTCGTGCCGCGCGGGTGGCAGCGGCAGCACACGGTCCATCAGTTCGTAATAGTTCGAACCCGGCGCAGGCGGCCGGTTTCTGGTGACTTCAAATATGTGCTCCCAGTCCAGGCGCTCTGCCGGATCAGCCGTCTCATCCAGCGGCAGGCCTTCATCCAGCTTGTTGATCCAGTGCTGGAAGAGCTCCAGCGCGCTGGTCAGATGGCCTGTGGAGGGCACACCAGCGCTGAGACTGAAGCCCGCTCCGATCAAAAAGGTAAAGAGCGGGCCCTCCATGCGCATTTCCTGGCCTGGCCTGGCCATGCGGGCATGCACAGTCCGTCTGACGCTTTGCAGCAGCTCCTGAACCGAGGCTTCCTTGCGAAGATGGGACACCTGCATAAGATAGCAGGTCTGCGGCCAATGCGCATAAAGCGCAGCCCGGCGATTGCACGCGCAGTACAGCCCCGCCGTTCGTCAGCCGCGGCTGCAAGGGGTATAATCCCGAGCCGCGCGGGAGTAGCTTAATGGTAAAGCTCCAGCCTTCCAAGCTGGTCACGCGGGTTCGATTCCCGTCTCCCGCTCCACTTACCCCTGCCGTGCCGCTGCAAGCCTTTGAACACGCAACGCGCCCGGGGGTCTGACCTTCATGCTTCTGCTGAGCTTGGGTTTCTCAGAAACTTCAAAGGCCAGAACTGCAGGCTCCGGCCCGCTCCGGCGGATCCTCTACGCTTTCCTGGCCACCTGTTTCTGCACAGCACTGATTGCCGGTTTTCCAGGCTACGCTGCAGCGCAGGAATCCTCACTTTTCCCCGTGTCTGACGAGTTATCCCTGAACGGCGATTTTGAGGAGCGCGCCAGACGCAGAGCCCTGGCCCAGGGCTGGGAAGCCTGGCCTTCCGGCCAGACAGATGCATACCATTGGGACGGCGACGCAGGCATCGGCGGAAGCGGCGCTCTGCTGATCAGCGACCCGGCCCTGAGCAGCGGCTGCGGTGCGCATCAGCGCCTTGAGCTGCGCCAGAGCAAGGCAGTGCCGCTTTACTACTCGATCTACAGCCGGGAAGTGCGCCCCGCCAAACGCTCAAAAACAGCCCTTACCTATGGCGCCCAGTTCAAGGTTACCTACGCCGACGGCAGCGAGGAGTCCTTCTCCGCCTTCTTTGGCAGCAGCGGCAGCGCAAAGCCCGGCAGCGGCGAGGCCGCCGGTTGGATGTACCTGGATGGCTACATCTGGCCGGCTTATGCCAGGGGCAAGCCCGGCAGGGCTAAGGCGATCAAGTTCCTGGACATCTACCTCGTATACAGCGGCCAGGGAGGCAGCGTGGCCTTCGACCGCCTAAGTCTCAGGCAGCTGCGCCCCGATCTGGATGCGGTCAGGCCGCTCAGGTCCCCCACCCGTCTGCTGGTCTACAGCACCATGAACCCGGCGTATGCGGCCGCAAACGGCAGGAAATGGGCCGCCACCGGCATTGACGGCTTCATGTTCGACCACGGCCAGCTGCTGCTGGGCGATAACCCGCGGGCCGCCGCCGATGAGACTGAGTTCAAGCAGAAGGTGGCTGAGCTGGCCGGCTATGGCATCGACCGAAACTTCCTGCTGCTGCAGAACCGCCGTGGCACCGGGCCTGACTTCTCGGACGTTTTTGATGACGCGGCCTGGCGCAGCCTGCTCAGCAGCCTGGGCGAATCGGCCCGCTATGCGAAAAGCACCGGTCTGCGCGGCCTGGTGCTGGACATGGAACCGGTTATCTCCAAGCGCCAGCCGCGCAGCATGCTGGCCTATTACCCTGACAGCGGCAAAACAGAGGCGCGGTGTGCCGAGCAGCTTTTTAAGCGCGGCAAGCAGGTGATGAGCAGCCTGGAAGAGCAGTTCCCGGGCCTGGAAGTCATCCTACTGCCGCACCTTTCTGAGCATGACAGCGGGCTGTACCGCTTCTATGGCGACTTCTTCGCCGGGATGGCTGCCGCCGCCAGTGCCGGCCCGCAGCAGATCATTGTCGGGGAGGAACGCAGCCAGACAAGCTGGAAGCTGCCGGGATTCCGGGTGGATGACATCGTGGACGACGAGGGCAGCGCTGCCCGCCTCGCCCTGGACGCGCATGCTGAAACAGCCCAGCTGAGCTGGCCGCTGGAAAGCAACCTTGCGCTTAACCCGGCGCCGACAGCCTCCTGGCGCCGGCTTGAGCCGCGCGGGAAGGCCGCCTTCTGGGCCGGCCGGGCTGAGATCTATGGCGATGAGGACCTCGGCAGCCCCTACGTGGACAAGTCAACCAAGTACCGCCCTGACCACTTCTACCGGCAGCTGGAGACCATGACCACGCGCCTGCCCCAGGCACGTTATCTCTGGATCTATGACCACGGCTCATCCCTGCTGCAGATGAGCCCGGCCGAACTTGAAGCCTACGGGCCGCAGGGCCGCTGGCCTGATAAGGGCCTGAAGTGGGCCTACCGCGGCCGGGTGGACTTCGCCCGCCAGCCGGTCGACCCCTTCCTGGACTACTATTTCTGCGTCACCCGCCGCTTCTTTGGCGCAGATGACCCGCTATAGCCGGGCAGGGGCAGTAGAACAATTGCAGCCTGATGGCGGTATTTAAGTCCCCGCACCAATACCACTTAACCGCCCGCCCGTGCGAACCATGGAGGCTTGATGCCAGGCACTGACAAGATCTGGTTCATCACCGGCTGCTCGACCGGCTTTGGCCGCGAGCTCTCACGATTGCTGCTTGAACGCGGCTACAAGGTGGCCATCACCGCTCGCGACCCCGGCAGCCTTGCAGAGTTCAAGCCCGCCGCCGAGAGCGGCCAGGCCCTGCTGCTGGCGCTGGATGTGACCGACCCGCAGCAGATCAGGGATGCTGCGGCCAGCGCTGAGAGGCATTTCGGCCGCGTTGACGTGCTGGTGAACAACGCCGGTATCGGCTACTTTGCCGCCGTGGAGGAAAGCGAGGATGAGGAAGTCCGCCGTATGTTTGAGATCAACGTCTTTGGTCTGGCAAACATGACCAAGGCGCTGCTGCCTGGCATGCGCAGCCGCCGCAGCGGGCACATTGTCAACATTTCATCAATCGGCGGCCTGGCCAGCTTCCCGGCTGTGGGCTTCTACAACGCCACCAAGTTCGCGGTTGAAGGCCTGTCTGAGGCACTTTACAAGGAGCTGCAGCCCCTGGGTGTGAAGGTCACCATTATTGAGCCCAGCGGCTTCAGGACCGACTGGGCCGGCCGTTCCGCCCGTGAAAGCGGCATCCAGATTGACGACTACGCGGAGACAGCCGGCGCCAACCGGGCCAACCTGCGCCGGATCAGCGGCAACCAGGCCGGGGATCCGGTCCGCGCCGCTGAGGCGATCATCAAGGCGGTGGAGGATCCGGACCCGCCCCTGCGCCTGCTGCTTGGCAAGGCGGCCCTGAAGGGTGCGCGGGCCAAGCTGGAGCTGCTGGCCCGGGACTTCGACCGCTGGGAGCAAACCAGCGTCGGCGCGGACTTCCCAGAAGCGTGAAACGCGTTATAATGGGCTTCTGCAAGGCTTCTTCCGTCCGGAGGATTTCACCCTCAGACGGCAATAGGCTAAACAAGGGTATTGCACAGGTCTTTGACCCTGTGTTAAACTACCCGTTCGCGCCCACATAGCTCAGATGGTAGAGCGCGTCCTTGGTAAGGACGAGGTCACCAGTTCAATCCTGGTTGTGGGCTCTCTTTACGCTCTTCAGTACGGCTGGTGCGGACCCGGCAACTTGAACGCGGCGATGCTGCTGCGTGCCGGAAATTCCGGCTTCTCCCAGCTACTGGAAGGTTGAGCGCTGGCGGTGCCGGCAGCCTGAGCAGGCTTCAAAGCTCCCCCAACCGGTGGGTGACCGGGAGAGTAACCACTCGAGGTGCTTTAAATGGCTAAGGCTAAGTTCGAGCGTACTAAACCCCACGTCAACGTGGGCACGATCGGGCACGTCGACCACGGCAAGACTACTCTGACAGCGGCGATCACCAAAACGCTGGCGGGCAAGGGTCAGGCCAAGTTCATCGCATTCGATGAGATCGACAAGGCTCCCGAAGAGAAGGCGCGCGGTATCACAATCGCGACGGCGCACGTGGAGTATGAGAGCGACAACCGCCACTATGCCCACGTGGACTGCCCGGGCCACGCCGACTACATCAAGAACATGATCACCGGCGCCGCCCAGATGGACGGCGGTATCCTGGTGGTCGACGCGTCCTCGGGCGTCATGCCCCAGACGCGTGAGCACGTCCTCCTGGCCCGCCAGGTTGGCGTGCCTTTCCTGGTCGTCTTTATGAATAAGGTCGACCTGGTTGACGACCCGGACATCATCGAGATCGTCGAGGAAGAGATTCGCGACGTTCTGAACAAGTATGAGTTCCCGGGCGACAAGACTCCGATCATCAAGGGTTCCGCCTCCAAGGCGCTTGAGGCCCCCAACGCGGATCACCCGGATGCGGCCTGCATCATGGAACTCGTCAACGCGCTGGATACCTACATCCCTGAGCCGACCCGCGAGATCGACAAGCCCTTCCTGCTGCCGGTTGAAGACGTCTTCACCATTACCGGCCGCGGTACGGTGGCGACCGGCCGTGTCGAGCGTGGCAAGGTCCGCGTTGGCGACAAGGTCCAGATCGTCGGCCTGAAGGAAGAGACCAAGGAGTCCGTCTGCACCGGCGTGGAGATGTTCCGCAAGCTGCTGGACGAGGGTATGGCCGGCGACAACGTGGGCCTGCTGCTCCGTGGTGTTGAAAAGAAGGATATTGAGCGTGGCCAGGTTATCTGCCAGCCCAACTCCATCAAGCCGCACACCAAGTTCACGGCGAACGTCTACGTTCTGAAGAAGGACGAGGGCGGCCGCCACAAGCCCTTCTTCAAGGGCTACCGTCCCCAGTTCTACATCCGTACGACCGACGTTACGGGCAACGTGGAGCTGCCGGATGGCGTCGAGATGGTGATGCCTGGCGACAACATCATGATCAGCGCCCAGCTGATCCAGCCGGTGGCGCTCGAGGAAGGTATGCGCTTCGCGATCCGCGAAGGCGGCCGTACCATCGGCGCCGGCGTTGTCGACAAGATTCTGGCTTAACACAAGTGGGTCAGGCGGGGCTTCTGCCCCGCCCTGCCCCGGCACTTAAAGGTGGCGGAAGATGGCTAAGAAAAAGGGTGAAAAGCGAATCAGGGCGATCCTCGCCTGCGAGGAATGTAAGCAGCGCAACTATTACAGCTCTCGCAACAAGGTGAATACCCCCGCGAAGCTTGAGCTCCGTAAGTACTGCCGCTTCTGCCGCTGCACGAAGCTGCACAAGGAAACCAAGTAAGCAGCTGCGCCAGCAGGCGCCCGGCGTAGGCCCATAGTTCAATGGCAGAACACTGGTCTCCAAAACCAGGAATGGGGGTTCGAATCCCTCTGGGCCTGCCATTTCATACAGCCGGGAAGATGTTCGCAGCGGGGTTTTGCAGACGCAGGGCCCACCTAGTGGAGACTTACAATGGCGGCGGAAAAGGCAAGCAGTCAGGAGAGCGGGGCCAAGCCCTCGCTTTCTGACGCTCTCAAGCACTATTACAGCACCCTGCAGTATGAGTGGAAGAAGATCACTTTTCCCAATCGCACGCAGCTTCTGCAGTCGGTCCTGGTGGTGTTCATTTTCTGCATCTTTCTGATGTTGATCGTATCGGCATACGACCTTGTGGTCGGCTGGGTGTTCCGGAGTCTGATCCTGCCCAGTACTCCCACAGGACAGTAAGGCGGCATAACGATGGATGGACTTAGACATTCACGCTGGTACGTCCTGCACGCGCTTAGCGGCTACGAGGAGAAGGTCAGCCAGACCCTCAAGCACATGCGCGCGCTGGGTAAGTTCGGCGAGGATGTAGATGAGATTCTCGTGCCTTACGAGACCAAGGTCGAGACGGTCAAGGGCAAGAAGAAGACTGTGCAGAAGAAGATGTACCCCGGTTACGTGCTGGTCAAGATGAACCTGACCAACTCCAACCGGCACTCGATCCGCCAGATCCAGGGCGTCATCGGTTTCATCGGCTCTGCCGATGCGCCGCAGCCGCTGACGGATCCGGAGATCAACGCCATCTTCTCGCGCATGTCCCAGGAAGAGCCCGAGGTCGAGATGGATTACGTGGTCGGCGACACCGTCAAGGTGATCCGCGGCCCCTTCTCGGACGCCATCGGCAAGGTCAAGGAAATCGAAATGGAGCGCCGCAAGGTACGCATCATGATCAGCGTCTTCGGACGCGACACCCAGGTGGAGCTGGACTTCGAGGATGTCGAACCCTATGAGCCCGACGCCCAGCAGTCCTCCGGGGAGGCGAAGTAATGGCAAACAAACCAGTCAAGGCAGTGGTTAAGGTCCAGATCGACGGCGCCGCGGCGAAGCCCTCGCCGCCGCTGGGTCCGGCCCTTGGCCAGCATGGCGTGGCAATCATGGAATTCTGCAAGGCCTTCAATGCGGCGACGCAGGACAAGGCCGGCCAGATCCTTCCGACCGTGATCACTATTTATGAGGACCGCACCTTCACCTTCGAGGTGAAGAGCCCGCCCGCCGCCGTGCTGCTGATGAAGGCCGCCGGCCTCGAGCAGGGCAGCAGTGTTCCGCAGAAGATCAAGGTTGGCAAGGTCACCTGGGAGCAGTGCCAGGAGATTGCCAGGACCAAAATGCAGGACCTCAACGCCCGGGATATTGAAGCGGCAACGCAGATTATCGCGGGTACCGCCCGCAGCATGGGCTATGTCGTGGCCGGCCACCCCACTGGGCGTGACGACCACTTCAAGCTCGCCACCGCGGCCGAGTTTGAGGCGATGAAGAAGCAGTACAAGAAGGCTCCGGCCGCCGGCGGCAAGAAGAAGTAAGCCGCCTGCCGGACGCCAGTAAATCAAGGGAGACGAAATGCAACGTAGTCGCAAGTACCTTGACAAGCGCAAGGCCCTGGGCGAGGCCAAGAAGCCGCTCGAACCCACCGCGGCGCTCACTCTGCTCAAGAGTGTGAGTCGTGACTGGGAGAGCGTTGACCTCGACATCCGCCTTGGTATCAATACGCGCAAGCCTGACCAGAACGTCCGCGGCACAACCGTGCTGCCCAAGGGCACCGGCAAGACCGCGCGTGTGGTCGTGTTCTGCAAGGAAGACAAGGTAGCTGAAGCACAGGAAGCCGGAGCCGATCATGTCGGCCTCGGCGAACTGCTTGACAGGATCCAGGGCGGCTGGGTCGATTTTGACATCTGCGTGGCCACCCCTGACGTGATGAAGGATGTGTCCCGTGTGGCGAAGGTCCTGGGTCCCCGCGGCATGATGCCGAACCCCAAGACCGGCACGGTCACGAACGACATCAAGCAGGCCATTGCGGAGATCAAGAGCGGTAAGGTTGAGTACCGCGCTGACAAGACCGGCATCATCCACAACTCCGTGGGCCGGGCGAGCTTCAGCGTGGACGACCTGCGTGAGAACCTGCACCACCTGATCGTGCAGATCCTGCGCGCCAAGCCGGCCACCGTCAAGGGCCAGTATGTCAAGAGCATCAGTGTTTCAGCAACCCAGACGCCGGGCGTGCGCATAGACCCGAGCCACTTCTCGGCTTAACGGGGGATTTGATGAACCGTAGCGGTAAAGAGCAAAAAGTTGATCAGTACGAGCAGGCGGTCGGCGTCGCGACCTATGCCTTCCTCTGCGAGTACAACAAAATCTCAGTTGCTGATTTCGAGAAGGCCCGCGCAGACTTCCGTGAGCTGGGTGCCGGCACTGTTGTGCTGAAGAACACCCTGGCCCGGATCGTCTTTGAGCGCCACGGCCTGGAGCAGGTCGCGGAGTACCTCGCCGGCCCCAGCTTGCTGGTGTACGGCAGCGAAGAGGTGGCTCCGGTGGCCAAGCTGCTGGACAAGATGATGCGCCGCTTCCGGGGCAACCTGGGCGTCAAGGCCATCATTTTTGACGGCTCGATCTTCGGCAAGGAGCAGTTCAAGAGCTTCACCAACCTTCCCACGAAGGATGAGGTTCGTGCGCGTCTGCTGGGTGTCCTCCAGGCACCGCTGGGTAACTTCCTGCGCGTCAACAGCGCGGCCCAGCGCCTGGTCACGGTGCTCAGCCAGTACGCCGAAAAGTCCGCTTAGCGGACAGCCGGGGCGGATCCGGCATGACTCGACATTACCTGGGGCGTTAGCCCTAATGAGAATGCGGAGGTTGCAATGTCTGTAGCTGATCTGAAGGACAAGGTACTCGCCCTGTCCGCTGACGAGCAGAAGGAGTTCTTTGCTGAGACTCTGGGCGCGCTGCCGGTGGTGCGCGTCAACGATCTCGTCAAGCATCTGGAAGAGACCTGGGGCGTCAGCGCCGCGGTCGCTGCTGCGCCGGTCATGGTCGCTGCCGCTGGCGGCGGTGGTGACGAGGGCGGCGGTGCCGAGGCCAAGACCGAGTTCGACGTCATCCTCAAGGAAGTCGGCGACGCCAAGCTCAACGTTATCAAGGTGGTCCGTGACATCACCGGCCTGGGCCTGAAGGAAGCCAAGGAGCTGGTCGAGGCCGCTCCGAAGCCCGTCAAGGAGAAGGTGCCCAAGGCCGAGGCCGACGACATGGTCAAGAAGCTCATTGAGGCCGGCGCGAGCGCTGAGCTAAAGTAAGCCAAACCCTGATATACAATAGCAACAACTGGTAATCCACCGGGGGGCCATGGCCCTCCGGTGGTTTGCCGCGTCAACCCCTGCCCCCGGGGAAGACGCAGCTTTGTACTGGCGGGCAGCTTCGCTTCAAAGCGAAAGGAGAGATGAAGAGTGGGTAACCTGATTGAGTTCCGACACGCACTGACCGACTACAAAGAACGCCCGCTGCCGAACCTGCTAGAAGTTCCGACCAAGGCATTTGAGTGGTTCTGTTTCCACGGCATTCGCGAGGTCTTTGACGAGATCTTCCCGATTGCCTCGAACGACGGCAAGTACGAACTGCACTTTACTGATTACGAGATCGTGCTGCCCAGCATCACGCCGCGTGAGTGCTTTGACACTGACGCCAACTACAACGCGACGCTGCGCGGCATCTTCTCCTTCCATAACAACCAGACCGGAGAAATCAAGGAACAGGAAGTATTTATCTGCGAGCTGCCGTTCATGACCAAGAACGGCACCTTCATCATCAACGGCGTTGAGCGCGTGGTGGTGAACCAGCTCGTCCGCGCCCCGGGTGTCTACTTCACCAAGGGCGAGAAGCGCACGGCCAACGAGAACGCGCACATGGTGAAGCTCATCCCTTACCGTGGTGCCTGGCTGCGCTATGAGTACGACATCAAGACCGCCTCCTACCAGGTGCGCATGGACAGCCCGCGCCGCGTGCTGAAGATCCCGATGATGGACTTCCTGCGCGCCCTGGGCTTCACCGTCGACCAGGACCGCAACCTCATCTGCCTGACGGACGAGATGTGGGAGCACTACGGGCTGGACCGCAACATGTGGCCCAACCCGGAGATGAGCACCGAGGACGAAGGCCTGAAGGGAACGCTGCAGCGTGACACCACCCGCAGCATGCGCGAGGCGCAGGTGGAAATCTGGCGTAAGCTGCACCCCACCGACCCCTACAGTGACGAAGTGCTGTCCAACATGCTGCCCAGCCGCTTCTTTGACCCCAAGCGCTATGACCTGCAGCGGGTGGGCCGCTACATCCTTAACAAGAAGCTTGAGCTGAACATCTCCGAGGACACGCTGACCCTGTCGGTGGCGGACATGTTCGAGGCCTTCCGCAGCCTCAAGGAGCTGCAGGAAGGCAGCCGCGGGCGGATCGACGACATCGACCACCTGAACCTGGAGAACCGCCGCACCGAGCATGTGGGCGAGCAGCTGGCCAACCAGTTCCGCAAGGGCCTGCAGCGCGTTGAGCGCATCGTCCGCGAAAAGATGATGCTGCCCGAGGCGGAGAAGGAAAGCCCCAAGACCCTGATCAACACGCGTCCGATCATCGGTGTGGTCAAGGAGTTCTTCGGGTCGAGCCAGATGAGCCAGTTCATGGATAACACGAACCCGCTCACCAGCCTGACCCACAAGCGCCGCTTCAGCGCCCTGGGCCCCAAGGGCCTGACCCGCGAGGCCGCGCGCTTTGACTTCCGCGACGTGCACCACAGCCACTACGGCCGCGTCTGCCCGATCGAGAGCCCGGAAGGCCCGAACATCGGCCTGATCAGCTCCCTGAGCTGCTATGCCCGGGTTAACGACTACGGCTTTATCGAGACGCCTTACTTCCGCGTCACCGGCGGCGTCATCTCCGACGAGATGGTCTACCTCAGCGCCGACCAGGAGCTGGAGTTCCACATCGCCCCCAGCACCGTACTGGCTGATAAGGAAGGCTATATCCAGGAGCCGGTGCTCTTCGTGCGCCGCCGCGGCAACTTCGAGCAGGTCAGCCGCGAGGACGTCGACTATGTCGAGGTCGCCCCGAACCAGTTCATCTCGGTGACCACCAGCCTGATCCCCTTCCTGGAGCACGACGACGCCAACCGCGCGCTGATGGGCTCCAACATGCAGCGCCAGGCCGTGCCCCTGCTCTACCCCGACAGCCCGGTGGTCGGCACTGGTATCGAGCGCAAGCTGGCCGAGGACGCCGGCGGCCTGGAGATCAGCCCCTTCTGCGGCGAGGTTACCTACGTCGACAGCAAGAAGATCACTCTGCGCAAGGGCATCGTCTACGACCGCCACACCTGCGAGATCCTCGACCTGCCCAACATGGAGAAGATCGAGGGCGAGGAGATCCTGACGCGCAGCAAGTTCGATTACATCTTCGAGCCGCACACCGTGCAGCAGGAGACATACCGTAAGCTGCCTTTCGAGGACCGCGCCTTCCGCAAACTGCGCAAGAGCAACGAGCACACGGAGACCCTCTCCCTGCGCAAGTTCCAGCGCAGTAACCAGGGCACCCTGATCAACCAGCGCATCGTGGTCCGCAAGGGCTACCCGGTGATCAAGGGCGACCTGTTGGCCGACAGCTCCAGCACCTTCATGGGAGAGCTGGCGCTGGGCCAGAACGTGCTTGTCGGCCTGATGAGCTGGCGCGGTTACAACTTTGAGGACGCCATCCTGGTGTCCGAGCGCCTGATCAAGCAGAACCTCTACACCAGCATCCACATCGAGAAGCATGAGTGCGAGGCGCGCCAGACCAAGCTGGGCCCGGAGAAGATCACCCGCGAAATCACAGGCCTCTCTGAGGACTACATCGAGCGCAACCTCGACGAGCGCGGCGTGATCCGCGTGGGCGCCGAGGTGAAGTCCGGCGACGTTCTGGTGGGCAAGATCACCCCCAAGGGCGAAAGCGACCTGACCGGCGAAGAGAAGCTGATCCGCGCAGTCTTCGGCGACAAGGGTAAGGGCTTCAAGAACACCCCGCTGAAGCTGCCGCACGGTGAGGACGGCGTGATCATCGCGACCAGCTACCACAGCCGCGACACCGGCGATGAGCTGGCGCATAACGTGGTTGAGATGGCGCGGGTCTACATCGCCAAGCGCCGTTACCTGCAGGTGGGCGACAAGATGGCCGGCCGCCACGGTAACAAGGGTGTTGTCTCCAACATCCTGCCGGTTGAGGACATGCCCTTCCTGCCTGACGGCACCCCGCTGGACATCATCCTCAACCCTCTCGGCGTGCCCAGCCGAATGAACATCGGCCAGGTGCTCGAGACGCACCTGGGCCTGGCCTGCAGCCAGATCGACATCAGCAACGAACCCGAGATCGACGCGGTCAAGGCGCTCAAGGAAAGCGAGCACTTCGAGCATCACGGCGAGCTGGCGGTGACGATGGAAGACGCCATCAGCTTCACCCGCCGCAAGTCCCCGCTGAAGGTCAAGGTGCCGGTCTTCCACAGCCCCAGTGAAGGCAAGATCCGCGGTATGTTCGAGCGCATGAAGCTGCCCCTGGACGGCAAGACCGTCCTGTATGACGGCGTCACCGGCGCGCGGCTGAAGGAGCGCGTGATGGTCGGCCTGATGTACTTCATGAAGCTCAACCACCTGGTGGACGACAAGATCCACGCCCGTTCCACCGGCTCCTATGCCCTGATCACCCAGCAGCCCCTTGGCGGAAAGGCCCAGTTCGGCGGCCAGCGCCTGGGAGAGATGGAGGTCTGGGCCCTGGAAGGCTATGGTGCCGCCTACCTGCTCAAGGAGATGCTGACCGTCAAGTCCGACGACGTTGTGGGCCGTAACAACACCTACAAGGCGATCGTCGACGGCCGCATCATCCCCGAGCCCGGCATCCCTGAAAGTTTCTACGTCATGGTCAACGAGCTCAAGAGCCTCGGCCTTGACGTCACAGTTATCCACGAGGGTGAAGAAGCCCGCCGCGGCTTCTTTGACAGCGAGAGCACTTTTGCTATCCGAGGAGATGAAGTCCTTGATCAGTAGCCTTCCCACCAACGCACAGACCATTAAGGCTCTCCGCATCGGTCTGGCCAGTCCGGAGAAGATCATCTCCTGGAGCCACGGCGAGGTCAAAAAGCCGGAGACATTCAACTACAGGACCTACAAGCCTGAAAAGGACGGCCTGTTCTGCGAGCGCATCTTTGGTCCGGTCAAGGACTACGAATGCGCCTGCGGCAAGTACAAGAAGAAGCGCTACAAGGGCGTGGTCTGCGAGCGCTGCGGCGTGGAGGTCACCTCCAACCGCGTGCGCCGCGAGCGCCTGGGCCATGTCCGCCTGGCCAGCCCCGTAGCGCACATCTGGTTCACCAAGAGCATCCCGAACCGCTTCTCCGCCATCCTTGGCATCAGCGGCAAGGAGATCGAGAAGGTCATCTACTTCGTCTCCTGGCTGGTGATCAAGGTCGAGACCGAATGGGTGCTCAAGAAGATCGCCGACCTCGACCGCGTGGTGGGCCAGCGCCTCTCCGAGCTGGATACCGAGCGCCTGGAGCTGCGCAACATCGCCGAGATGAACTTCTTCGAGCAGGCCAAGACCGGCGAGCTCGAGAGCAGCCAGAAGCGTGAGATTACCAATCTCAGCAAGGCGATCGGCGAAGCCCCCGTCAGCGACCTCGACAGCAAGTACGACGAGAAGATCGAATGGCTCAAGGACGTGCTCCTGACCCAGGAGCTGCTCAAGCCCTTCATGTTCTCCGAGCGCATCACCGATCCCGAGACCGGCGAAATCGTCGCCCGTCCGCGTGACCGCTTCAACTATGCCGTGCTCAGCAAGCTCTTTGCCCTGGGCGTCTACGACATCAACGTTGAGAACGTCGCGATGGAGATCGAGGCCCTCAAGCGCATCGAGGAGATCGACTTCGAGCGTCGGGCCATCACCAACAGCCTTGAGATGATCCGCAACCTCAAGGTCCTGGATCGCCTGACCGACACCGAGCACGAGGAATACAACATCCTGCGCAGCCTCTGCCTGATGCGCGACATGGGCGACCTTGACGAGCACATCCGCATCGGCATCGGCGCCAGCGCGGTTCAGGAAGTCCTGCGCAACCTGGATATCCCGGGCCTCGAGACCGAGCTCAAGAACGACCTCGAAGGCGCCACCAGCCAGAAGAAGCAGAAGCTGATCAAGCGCCTGAAGGTGGTGCGCGCCTTCCTGCACAGCGGCAACAAGCCGGACTGGATGATCATGACCGTCCTGCCGGTGCTGCCGCCGGAACTGCGCCCGATGGTGGAGCTGGAGGGCGGCCGCTTCGCCTCCTCCGACCTTAACGACCTCTACCGGCGCGTGATCAACCGCAACAACCGCCTCAAGAAGCTGATCGACATCCGCGCCCCGGAGAGCATCCTGCGCAACGAGCGCCGCATGCTCCAGGAAGCGGTGGACGCCCTGATCGACAACGGCCGCAAGGGCCGCGCCGCGGTCAACGTAAACAACCGCGCGCTGAAGTCGCTGTCCGACATGCTCAAGGGCAAGCAGGGCCGCTTCCGCCAGAACCTGCTGGGTAAGCGCGTCGACTACTCCGGCCGTTCGGTCATCGTCGTCGGCCCGGACCTGCGCCTGCACCAGTGCGGCCTGCCCAAGTACATGGCGCTGGAGCTCTTCAAGCCCTTCGTACTGAACAAGCTGATCGACCCGGCCGACCCGAATCAGAACATCGCGGCCGCCCGCCGCATGCTGGAGCGCGCCGAGGACCCGCGGGTCTGGGACGCCCTGGAAGAGATCACCCGTAACCACCCGGTGCTGCTCAACCGCGCCCCCACCCTGCACCGCCTGTCGATCCAGGCTTTCGAGCCGGTGCTGATCGAAGGCAAGGCGATCAAGATCCACCCGCTGGTCTGCGCGGCCTATAACGCCGACTTCGACGGCGACCAGATGGCGGTGCACGTGCCGCTGTCCACCGCGGCCCAGGCCGAGGCGCGCATCCTGATGCTCAGCGCCAACAACCTGCTGCTGCCGGCGGACGGTAACCCGATCATCTCGCCGACTCACGACATCGTCCTGGGCCTGTACTACATGACCCAGACGGCCACCGAGACCCTGCCCGAGGCCAAGGACGTACCGGCCTTCCTGAGCATCAACGATGCGCTGATGGCCTATGACCATGGTCACGCCAAGCTGCAGGACTGGGTGCGCGTGCCGCTGAACATGCCGGTCGCCCACGACTCCGACGTCAGCGGGCACTTCGATGTGCCCAAGGGCCTCACGGTCACCACCATCGGCCGCCTGATCGTCAACGAGAAGATCCGCGAGCTGGCCAACCAGTACTACACCCGCGGCGCCTGGCCCCTGCCCTACCTGAACTTCGTGGTGGACAAGGGCGCGCTTTCGAACACGGTGGCCACCTGCTACCAGCGCTGCGGCCAGGCCATTACGGTGCGCCTTGCCGATGCGCTCAAGGACCTCGGCTTTGAATACGCCACTCTCTCCGGCATGACCATCGCGGTAAGCGACATCAAGGTGCCGGGCGAGAAGGCCCAGATCCTGGCCGAGGCTGAGGACAAGGCCTCCGAGGTCCGCAGCAACCAGAAGAAGGGCATCATCACAGAGCTTGAGAAGGACCTGGTCGTCAACCGTATCTGGGACCAGGCGACCCGCGAGCTCACCAAGACCATGGAGCGCAACTTCGGGCGCTTCAACAGTGTGTACATGATGGCGAAGTCCGGCGCGCGAGGCAAGATGGACCAGGTCCGCCAGCTGGCGGCCATGCGCGGCCTGCTGGTCGGTCCCACCGGCCGCATCCTGGACTTCCCGATCAAGTCGAACTTCCGCGAAGGCCTGTCCGTGTTCGAGTACTTCATCTCGACTCACGGCGGCCGCAAGGGCCTGGTCGACACCGCCCTGAAAACCGCTGACTCGGGTTACCTGACCCGCCGCCTGATCGACGTCTCGCTGGATGTCAGCGTGACCGAGCAGGACTGCGGCTCCGGCGGCGGCATCACCATCGACCTGCGCTCCGGCGAGGAAGAGACCAGCGAGAAGAAGGTCAAGAAGGCCCTGCTGGGCCGCGTCCTGGCCCAGGACATCGTGGACAAGAGCAGCGGGGAAGTCCTGCTGACGACCGGCAGTGAGATTGACGGCGTCGGCGTGAAGGTCATCTCCAACCTCGGTCTGCATGAGGTCCAGGTCCGCTCAGTCCTGACCTGCCGCACGCAGGGCGGCGTCTGCGCCAACTGCTACGGCTGGGACCTGGCCTCGGGCCGCCTGGCCCAGGTCGGCGACCCGGTGGGAGTCGTCGCGGCGCAGTCCATCGGCGAGCCTGGCACGCAGCTGACCATGCGTACCTTCCACACCGGCGGTATCGCCGGCGGCGACATCACACAGGGTCTGCCGCAGGTCGAGATGATGTTCGAGGTCCGCGGCGTCAAGAACCCGGCGTTGCTGGCGGAAGAGGACGGCGAGGTGATCGGCATCACCGAGTTCGTCTACGACCGTGTCACGATCTCGGCGCTCGATGGTTCCAAGGAGAAGACCTTCGAGGTCGTCCACCCCTACCACGATCGCCTCCGCATCCACTTCCGCAGCCACGTCAACAAGGGTGACACTCTGGACGAGGCCGAGACGGTGGTGGCTGACTTCACCGGCGTGGTGACCCAGTTCTTCACCGACACGCACAAGACCTTCTGGCGCATCAAGGTGCGCAACAGCGAGGGTATTGAGCGCGAGTACGAGACCCCGCATGAGCACCGCAAGCCCCTGGTCACCATCGGCCAGCACATCAAGCGCGGCGACGCGCTCTGCCGCGGCGAGCTGGACCTGCGCAAGTACCACCTGCTGATGGGCGATCTGGCCACCCAGCTGCTGATCACCCGCAAGATCCAGGGCATCTACGAGAGCCAGAACGTCAACACGAACTCCAAGCACGTCGAGGTCATCTCCAAGCAGATGATCCGCTTCGTCGAGATCACCGATCCGGGTGACGAGGAAGAGCTGTTCGAGGGCGACCTGATCGACCGCGGCTTCTACATCCAGCTCACCGAGCAGCGCGAGAAGGAAGGCCGCAAGCCACCGCAGGGCCGCAGCCTGCTGCAGGGTATCTCCAAGAGCAGCCTCTCCACCGAGAGCTTCCTGGCGGCGGCGAGCTTCCAGGAGACCACCCGCGTGCTTACCGAGGCCGCCATTGAGGGCAAGATCGACGCCCTGCGCGGCCTCAAGGAGAACGTCATCATCGGCGGCCTGATCCCCGTCGGTACCGGCAGCCCGGCGCACAACGCCAAGGTGCCGTCCGCCGAGACCTTCTTCACGGATCAGACGGATGTCTGGCCCAGCGAGCAGAAGAGCGAGACGATCTTCTAAGTCACAGCTCTGCCTGCCGGAAGGCAACAATGCAGTACACGAAAGAGGGACGCGCAGGCGTCCCTCTTTGCTTTGCGGTGCCGGGGCAGCCGCGTGCAACAGTCCGCGTTCTGGCACGTCTATAATCCAAACCGCATGAAGCCAGACCGCATCGGCAAATACAGCATCCTCGGAGAACTGGGCAAGGGCTCCATGGGCGTGGTCTACGAGGGCCAGGCGGCCCCGGAGCAGCCCCCTGTCGCGGTCAAGGTCTTCTTCCCCGACACCCAGCTCAGCCCCGAAGAGCTGGCCACGCTAAAGGACCGCTTTGATCGCGAGGGCGCGGCACTGACCTCCGTGCACCATCCAAACGTGGTGGAAGTGCTGGAAGTCGGCCAGGACGGCGGCCACGAGTACATCGTGATGGAGAAGCTGCCCGGCCTGAACCTCAAGGAGCTGCTGCAGCTTGGCACGCGTTTCACCCTGGCCGAGACCATCGACATCATCCTGCAGCTCCTGGCCGGCCTCGGCGCCTGCCATAAGTCCGGGCTGGTGCACCGCGACGTCAAGCCCGCCAACCTGGTGCGCAGCCCCCAGGGCGAGATCAAGCTGACCGACTTTGGCATCGCCCGTGTCCTCAAGGACGCCACCCTGGCCCGCAGCGGGACCGTGGTGGGAACGCCGAACTACATGAGCCCCGAACAGATCCGCGGCGAGAACGTCGATGCGCGCAGCGACATCTTCAGCGCCGGTGTGCTGATGTACGAACTCCTGACCGGCCGCAAACCCTTTGACGGTCCTGACGTCACCGCGATCATGTACAACGTGGCCAATGTCCAGCCGCCCAGCCTGCGCTTCTATAACGGCGCGCTGCCCGAAGAGCTGGACGCGGTGGTCTTCGCCGCCCTGGCCAAGCGCTCAGAGGAGCGCTATCCCGATACCGAGCAGTTCAGCTCCGCCATCCGCCGCCTGGAGCAATCCCTGCACTTCCGGGATGACACCGAGGCGGTGCTCAACGCCCTGCCGGCCAGCCCGGATGCCGACGCCTCCATCGGCGGCGCGATCAGCGGCGCCCCGGCGCCGGGCGTCTCCGCAGCGGCCGGGACCGGCGTACGGGCCAGCACGGCAAGTATTGCCGGTATTGGCGCCGGCATCCCGGCCATCCCAGGCGTACAGCTCAGCGGAACGGTCTACTGCGTGGACTGCGGCGCGGCCAACAGCGAGAGCCAGGAGTTTTGCCTCAGCTGCATGCGGCCCCTGCTCAAGCGCAGCACGATCCACCAGATGGCAGCCGCCCAGGCCCGCATGCTGGGGCGCACACGCCGCGTGGACATGATATTCCTGAGCTGCCTGTCGGTGGTGATGGTCACAATCGCCATCGCGGTCATCTGGCTGATGTTCTTTAAGCAGTAAGAGGCAGGGCAATCGGCCGCAGTTTACTGCTGTTCCTTGCGCTTGCTGCGGCTGCTGATGCGCTCATCCTGCAGCAGGTCGTCCAGATCAAGCGATTCAATGATCTGCCCCAGCTCCCGGGCCCAGCGCGGCAGCTCACTTTCCTGCTTGCTGACAGGCTGTGGCGCCCTGGCCGGCTGTGCCGGGCCGGGCTTGCCCGCAGGCGCGCCGGAAGCTGCCACTGGCGCTGCGTTGGCCGGCTGCGCGGCGACTCCCGGGCCCGGCCGCTGGGCCTCAGCCGGAGCAGCGGTTGTGCTCACTCCTGCTGTCTGTTGCGGCGCCTGGGCCAGCAGGCGGGCTTCTTCCTCGCCAAGGCGCTTGCGCACTTCCTCAGGCAGGCGCGCGTCAAGCTGCTTCAGGGGGTCGTAGTCCTCGTCGCCGTAGGCTTCCAGAATGCTCTCGGCGATGGTTGCCTCTTCCTCCAGCCGGCTCTGCCTGCCGGGCTTGCCGCTGCCGCCGCGCCGCAGCATCTCGTTGATCTTGCCCTGCAGTTCGCGCAGGCGGCTGACCTCAGCCGCGCCGCCCAGGGTGGGGTCGTGCTGCGCTTGATGGATCTTGCGCGAGAGGTACTTGCTGTATTCCACCAGCATGAAGCGCTCATTGGAGCGCAGCAGCTTGCGGTAGGCGCGCTTGTCGCGGCGCTTCTGCCAGCCGCGGTTGATATTGCCCGCCAGCTTGCCAAAGACGAAGCTCAGCACCAGGCCCATGATTGAGCCCACAGGGATAAAGAAGTCTTCGCTGATCCCGGCCAGGCTGACCACAAGGCCGATATAGCTGATCATCATGGCAAACCAGATCAGCACTGTCGGCCAGCAGCCGTTTCGCTCAACGCCCCAGGAGATCAGTTCCTTTTCATCCGGCTTATAGAGCTTCCCCGCCGGCGTGAGTCGCCAGTCCAGGTCTTCAACCAGATGTTCGATTACGTCTTTCATTGAAACTCAGCTCAGCGCTGCATCCGCCAGGTGGCCGGCCGCGCCCCCCCGTCCAGCCAGGCTTTCAGCTCATCGCGGTAAGCGCTGATGTAGGCCAGCGCCTGCCGCGCGCTCTTGTTCAGGTCGGCCGCGCTCGGCCCGGGGCGGTCCCCGGGACCGCCGGACTGATAACTCTCCGGCAGCTCCAGCAGCATGTCAAAGCCGAAGATCTCGCCCTCGAACTCCGCCACATACTGCGGCCCCGCGTCTTCCTTGCTTTTGTACTTATCAGGCCTCTGCTGCACCGCTGTCGCTGTGGACACGATCCAGTCCATGAAGCGCAGCTCCTCGCGGAAGAAGTCCTTGTACTCATCCGGCTCCGCGACAAAGGCCGCCAGCCCGGCGTCATAGCGCCGCACCGCACGGTAATGGAAGCCGCCAAGGGTGCCGTCCAGGTTGCGCCGCGTGATCAGCTCATAGCCATCGTCAGGCCCGCCGGCATCCTCCACCTCGAACCAGCCATACAGCGTCCGGGCCCCGGCCAGGTCAATCACCCGGCCGCTGCCTCCCGCCTCCAGCACAAAACCGGCCATCGTCGCGTCGTCCAGGCCACTGGTGAAGGACATCACAACAACCAGCGGCGCGTCCTGCCCTTCTCCCGCCGGCCAGATCGCCATGCGGGACAGCACACCGCTGCGCTGCTCCGCCGTGATTTCGATCCGCTGGGGGTCCTCATCCTCAAAGCCCACGCCAATGATCGTCAGCACCTCGCTGCCGCTTGACGTTTCTGCCTGGCTGGTCTGCGCAATCGCAATCGAGGCCCGGCGGGTCTTGCCCCACTTGATATCAAGTACATCCAGCGCGCTGACGTCCGGCGGGATGACGTAGGCGAACTCTGTGCGGGCCTCTTCCTGGTCCTGGCTCAGGGCCAGCTTCAGCTTTGGGTGGCAGGCCAGCGAAAAGGCTGCGATATCCAGCTCAACCAGATCCGCTGCCGCGCGCGCCGCTCCGGCCGGAAGGGCCGTGCAAAGCAGCCCCAGCAGCAGCAAAGCGGCCGGGAGACGCAATGATAGGATTGATGCCACCAAGCTGTGATTGTACAAGGGGGAGCAGGCTATGCCTGATCGAATCGTCCGTGAGCGGGGGCGCCGCATCGTCCGCACCAGAGTGCTGGGGAGCTCGAATCCCGTCGCGCGCTGGGGCCGGGAGAGCAAGGCCACCTGCATGGACAGTTTCGGCGGCTTTTTCCTGGGCATCCTGCTCTTTTGCATCACCTTTGCCCTGCCCTACTGTGCGGCAACCCAGGAGAAGGACTCCAAAGATATAGCCAAACTGGAGGTCAGGGACGTCGCGGCCGGGGTGCCCTCCGATGGCAAGGCGCTGATCAGCGGCCCGCTGACCGCCACCAACACGCCGGTACCCCCGCTGGACAGCCGCACCGGCGCCCAGAAGGCCGGCACCACGATCATCTACTACCAGTACACGATGGATCTCTGGCAGACCCATACCGAGACCCACACCGAGACCCGCACTGTCACTGAGAACGGCCAGGATATCGAGATCACGGAGGAAGTCACCGAGGACGTTTCCGAGTGGGTGAACCAGAGGGACGAGCGGCGCTGGGCCCAGCTCAGCGTGGGCACGGTCATAGTCAATCCCGAGCGCTGCGACATCGACCTCCCGGAGATAGAGATCTACCGCCAGGAGCTGCCTAATCAGCGCCGCGAGGTGGTGACAGCCATCCTGCTGCCGGACCAGGTCCTGCTGGCTGCCGAGCTGCAGTCCGGGCAGGTCGCCCCTGAGCCGGACTTTTACCGGCTGACCACCAAGAGCAAGGACGAGCTGGTCGCCTCATTGAACAGTGCCGAGGAAAGCAGCCGCTGGATCAAGATCGTGCTCTCGGTGATCCTCTGGACTGTGGCCCTGAACCTGATCGTGGGGCCTGCCATGGTGATCTTCAACATCTTCCCGATCAAGGCTGTGGGCTGCGGACTGCGGGCGCTGGTCGGCCTGGTCAGCTTCCTGACGGCCCTGGCCCTGACTTTCACCATGTATGTGGCTATCCGCTACTGGTGGGCAGTCGTGCTGGCCCTGATCCTGCTCACCTGGCTGCTGGTGACAGTTGTAAAGAAAGGCAAGGCTGAGCCGGACCTCAGCGTACCGGAAGATACCGCCTGAGCTTAGCGGCATTATCTGAAGCGGGGCTATAATCCCGCCGTGATTGATCTCCTGATAGGCCCCTGCGCGCAGCTTCTCACGCTGGCCGGCGGAAGCGCCAGAGCGCGCCGCGGGCCCGAAATGGCGCAGCTTGGCCTGCTGGAGCGCGCCGCTCTGGGCATTGACCTGGCCACAGGCACCATCGAGTTCGCCGGTCCCTGGGAAGCTGTTCCCAGGGACGCAATGGCGCCCGGCTGCCCGGTGATCGACGCCTCGGGCTGCGTCGTCCTGCCGGGCTTTGTGGACAGCCACACACACCTGGTTTACGGCGGCTGCCGCGCAGACGAGTTCCACCGCCGCTGCCGCGGCGAGAGCTACCAGCAGATCGCAGAAGCCGGCGGCGGCATCCTGTCCTCGGTCAAGGCTACCCGCGCCGCCAGCGGCGAAGAGCTGGAGGCGGCTGCCCGCCAGCGCCTGCACTGCTTCTACAGCGCCGGTACCACAACAGTTGAAATCAAGAGCGGCTATGGCCTGGAGCAGGGGACAGAGATCCGCATGCTGGAGGCAATCAGCCGACTGCGTGAGACTGAGCCTGCCATCATCTGCGCAACCTACATGGGCGCGCATGCCTTTCCCCCCGGGGCTGATCGCACCGCCTACACTGAGGAAGTCGCAGCGGCCCTCAGCCGGATTGACGAGGACGGCCTGGCTGACTTCTATGACATCTTTGTTGACCCACTGGCCTTCGGCCAGGCTGAAGCAGAGAAGATCATTGCCGCGGGCCGCCGCACCGGCATGGGCCTTAAGCTGCATGGCGACGAGTTCGGCGATGACGGCACAGCCGCCTGGGGCGCTGCCCTGGGGGCGGTAAGCATCGACCACCTGGGCGGAATCTCAGATGCCGGCATAGAGGCCCTCGCGCACAGCAACAGCATCGCCACGCTGCTCCCCGGCACCATGTTCTTCACGCGGCACGGCAGCTATGCGCCGGCCCGCCGCATGATCGACGCCGGCTGCGCCGTCGCGCTGGCCACCGACCACAACCCGGGCAGCAGCATGCTCTATTCCCTGCCCTTTGTCATGACCCTGGCAGCGCTCAACATGGGCATGAGCCCGGAAGAGTGCATAACGGCCGCAACCATCAACGGCGCCCACGCGCTGCAGCTGGGCTCCATTACAGGCAGCCTTGAGCCCGGCAAGCGGGCTGATGTGGTTATAGCCGCCGTTCCGGACTACCGCGAGCTGGCCTATCACGTCGGCCGCGACCTGATCCGCGATGTCTTCATCCGCGGCCGGGCGGTCAAGCGCAAGGGCCTGCCCGCGGTCTGAGTTGGAAACAGCACACTCTGCGCTGAGCGGCGGCGCCAGCATCCGCTAACATAGCGCCCCGAGGAAGGTAGCCCTATGCCACTGCAGATTGACGGCCAGAGCCTGGACATCCACCATATTGAGAAGGTGGCCCGGCACGGCGAAACCCTGACACTCAGCCCCGGAGCGCGTGAAGCCGTGCTGGCCAGCGAAGCCACTGTGCGCCGTCTGGTCGATTCCGGCGCCGCGATTTATGGCGTCACGACCGGCATCGGCGAGTTCGCCCGCATCCGTGTCAGCCCGGAGCAGGGCGAAGAGCTGCAGCGCCGCATCATCTTCAGCCACGCGGCCGGCACCGGGGACCCGCAGCCTGTGCCGGTGGTCCGCGCGGCCATGACAGCCCGCGCCAACACCCTCAGCAAGGGCTACAGCGGCGTGCGCCTGAGCACAATCGAAACCTACCTGCAGATGCTCAACCGCGGCGTCATCCCGGTCGTGTACGAGAAGGGCAGCCTTGGCGTATCCGGCGACCTGTCCCCGCTCAGCCAGCTGGCGCTGGTTGTTATCGGCGCGGGCGAAGCCTGGTTCGAAGGAGAGCGCATGCCCGGCGCCCAGGCCATGGCCCGGGCTGGCATAGAGCCCGTGCGCCTGACCTACAAGGAAGGCCTCGGCCTGATCAACGGCACGCAGATGATGGCCGGTGAGGCCGCCCTGCTGCTTTGCGATACCGAGCGCCTCTACCAGCATGCCCTGCTGAGCTATGCGATGAGCCTGGAAGCCCTGAAGGCCGTGGGCCAGCCCTTTGACCCGCGCGTGCACCAGCTCAAGCCCCAGGAGGGCCAGGCATACACCGCCGAGCAGCTGCGCCGGCTCTGGGAAGGCTCTGAGATCCTCGCCGACCCGACCGGGCGCGTGCAGGACGGCTACTCTGTCCGCTGCACCCCGCAGATCATGGCCCCCTCCTGGCGGGCCCTGCGCAACGCCATTGAGGTGGTGGAAACCGAGATCAACAGTGCCGCCGACAACCCGCTCTTCTTCAGCGATTCGACCGAATGCCTCGCCGCGGCGAACTTCCACGGCCAGGCCATCGCCATGGCCATGGACTTCATGGCCATCGCCACCACCGAGATCGGCAGCCTCGCCGAGCGGCATACCAACCGCCTGCTCAATCCGGTGCTCTCGGGCCTGCCGGACTTCCTCATCGACGGCAAGGGCCTGAACAGCGGTCTGATGGTGGCGCAGTACACTCAGGCCGCCCTGCTGGCCGAGAACCGCGTATTCAGCCACCCGGCGGTGGTGGACAACGTGTCCGTCTCGGCCGACCAGGAGGACCACGTCTGCATGGGTTCCGTCTGCGTGCGCAAGTACAAGGAAGTCCTGCGCAACACAGAGGCCATCCTGGCGATCCAGTTCCTTTGCGCCGCCCAGGCCCTGGATTTCCGCCTGCGCGGCGTCGGCATGGGCAGCGCTCCGGCGGGAGGTGACCCGGCGGCCGGCTCCTCTTCCCCGGCCTGGAAGCTGGGGCGTGGCACTGGCGCGGCCTATGAGCTCATCCGCAATACCGTCAGCTTCATGGAAGAGGACCGCCCGCTGGTCAACGACATCGAAAAGATCGCTGACATGGTGCGCAGCGGGACTCTCCTGGCGGCCCTGGCCTAGCCGTCTCCAGTGACGCAGGTTTCTCTAGTGACGCAGGGCAAGGAGCGCCAGTAGCAGGAGGCCAAAGAAGCTCATGATTCCCAGCAGGCCAAGGCCCGCCCGTCTGCGCATCCTCATCCGTCGCATCCTGCGAAAAGCAAACATCTGATCCATCCTCAGCGCTGGTTGCGCTGCAGCGGCTTGGATCACACAGGCCGGGCCGGAGTTTCAGCCAGCGGGGACACAGCAGTCGCAGGGCGAAACTTTGCCTTGACAAGCGCGCGGTCCTTCGGTATAAATACCGTCCCACGCAGGAGTAGTTCAGTGGTAGAACACTTCCTTGCCAAGGAAGGGGTCGCGAGTTCGAACCTCGTCTCCTGCTCCATTTTCTTTCCCAGCCCGGCCGCCCTGCGGTTCTGGCGCGCCTAGATTCCTGATCCTCTGCGCTTCAGCCAGAGTATGTAGTCCACATACTGCATGGAAACCAGCGGGTGGGTGTCAAATACTTCCCAGCCCTCAGCGCCAAGCGCATTCAGCTCCGTCATCAGCGCCGCTGTCTCCTGCACGAACTTCTCATCAGTCAACAGCCACTGCCGCAGCCTGAAAGTCCTGTATTCCCAGCTCTGCATCCATTACTCCCGATTGTGTTTGACAGGACAGCGGCAAAGGCAGCGCCCGGCTGCCGCAGCAAGAATAACACCCTTGGGGGCGGAGTTTTTGCAGCTGCCCGGCCGGTCAATCCAGGCGGGCTTCAGTGCTACAATCCCGCGCGTGGAAATCCTCGAGTACGCCCTGCTGGGCCTCTTGCAGGGCCTGACCGAGTTCCTGCCCGTCAGTTCAAAGAGCCATCTTCTGCTCGCCCAGCACTGGCTGGGCCTCAACCCCCGCGGCGTCGTCACTGAAATCTCCCTGCACGTCGCCACCCTGCTGTCCGTGCTGCTGGTCTACCGCGGCGAGCTGCTGCGCATCTTTCGCGAGCGCGACTGGGCCTATATCGGCCGCCTCGCTTTGGCTACATGTGTCACCGTCGCGCTGATCCTGCCCCTCAAGGACCGCATCGAAGCCCTCGCCGACAGCCCGGCGGTGATCCCCTGGACCGGCGGCCTGCTACTGGTGACGGCCCTCTGGCTGATCCTGGCCGACCTGCGGATCCGCCGCAGCAAGGCTGCGGCGACTCCTCGCCGACCGCTGAGCTGGCTGGGGGCCGCCCTGGTCGGCCTGGCCCAGGGCATCGCCATCCTGCCCGGCATCAGCCGCTCCGGCTCCACCATCGGCGCCGGCCTGCAGCTTGGCGAGGACCGGGAGAATGCGGCGCGCTTCAGCTTCCTGCTCTCTGTGCCGGTCATCCTAGGCGCGGCTGTTCTGAGCCTTGGCGACTTCAAGGACGCCCTAGCAGCCGGCGCTAACGGCGGCGGAGACCTGAACCTGGCCGGGCTGGCAGTCGCATTCGTGGTAGCGCTGCTCAGCGGTGTTGGCGCGATCTACCTTGTGCTCTGGATGCTGCGCCGGGCCAGCCTGCTGTGGTTCGCCGGCTATTGCGTGCTGCTGGGCTGCGTCACCCTGATCCTGCGCTGAGCGGCCAGCCCTACAATTGAGGCATGTCTCCGGCCCTGAAACAGCCCCTCGGCAGCCTGCATGTGCACCGCGTTGTGCTGGAGATGAAGCGCTCCATCGACTGGTACGTCACCACGCTTGGGCTGTTCTATGACCACGGCGTGCGCGACACCGCCTGGCTTAGCGCACCAGGCCTCATCCTGACCCTCAGCCCCGGCAGCCCTGAACCCGACCCGCAGGCCTACTTCGGCTTTGCCCTCGCTACGCCGGAAGAGCTGGACAGCACCTATCAGCGCCTGCACAGCCGTTTCGAGCGTCTCAGCGGCCCGGCGGATATCGCCGGCGGCCGGCCCTTCTTCTTCACTTACGACCCCGACGACTACCCCATCATCTTCAGCTACCAGAAGATGGACTACCCGGAGAAATGGAAGGTTTAGGCAGCTTTGACCGTGAGAACCGGCGAATAGCCTTCGTCTGGGGCATGCTGGGCGTTTTGGTACTGCTGGGCTTCTTCGCCAACAGCGCAGAAAGCCGCTGGCGCTATAGCCAGGGGCAGCGGGTCAGGATGCTTGTGCTGAGCCTGGAGCAGCACCGCAGGATGCAGGATGAGTACAAGCTTGTTGAGGCCAGCGCGCCGCTGGACAGCCCGGCCAGCCATGTAATGCCAGGCGACTCACTCTTCTACAATCACCAGCCTGGGGATGTGATCGAGGTCCTGATGCTCCCCGGCACAATCAAGGTGCAATCAGCAGACGGGCTGGAATACTGGAGCGGCCGCACAGAGGTCAACTGGCTGATGGCCCTGCTGCTGGCGGCCCTGGTGACCAGCATCTGGATCTGGCTGAGACAGCCAGCCAGGGCTTAGCGGATGCGCGAAGCGAGCCTGCCCGGGGCTCACTTTCAGCGCGCTACAATCGAACCATGCGCAGCATCCCACTGCTGGCCGCGCTCGGCGCCGGCCTCGTCATCGCCAGTTCCTCCGCCACTGCCTATAGCCCTGCCGGGCTTGGCCCCCAGGGCGAGCTATTTGAGCGGGCCCTGGCACAGGCCGGCCTGACACCGGCGGATGCACGCTTTGACCTGCACGACCGCGCCTACTTCGGCGGCGATAAGTACCGCCTGCCCTTCTTCGACGGCCTCACCGAAGACCCCTGGAAGCTCAGCCCGCATGTGCGCAAACTCAGCGCTATGCTGGTTGAGAAGGCCGGCGATCCGGCCACGGTGCTGATCAGCGCCCAGAGCCGGATCAGCGCTGGCGTGCGCCTTGGCCTCACCGGAGACGTGCTGGAGAAGTACAGCCAGCGTGTGACAGAGCTCGGCGCCGATAACCTGGCCGTGGCCCTCTCGGAGTACGAAGGCGTGCCTGTGGAGGCCTACCGCAACCTGCAGGGATACGACAGCCTGCCGCCCGCCATCCGAGACAACGCCGCCCTGCTGCTCTTCGTACTGCCGGATGTGCAGGAGTACCGCACCCGCGGGCTGACGCAGCCGATGCTGGATCTGGGGCTCAACCCGCTGGAGGTGCAGACCAAAGTGCTTGAGGCTGCCCGGGCTGAGGAAGAGGATGACGACCTGGGCAACCAGCTTGATACCACCCTGCTTATCGAGAAGCTGCTTGACCACACGGACCAGCATCTGCTGAACACCGGCGCTACCCTGCTGGCCATTGCCGCCCAGCGTGTGCGGGACAACCTGGCAGCCGAGCAGGCCACGCTTCAGACCGCGCAGTGGGGCTACAGCGCCGATACCACCTTCGGCCGCATTGAGCTCAGCTCCAACAGCACGGAGGCCAGTGTGGATGTCCCCCTGGTACTGGCCATCCATGGCTATGGCGACGACAACTTCCTGATGACGCCGGCCGCCAAGCGCGGCCTTGGCGAGGCTTACAACAACGCTGCCAGCGTGATCATCGACCTTGGCGGTAACGACAACTATGCCTCCACGGACGATGCCATCCACGGCTTCGGCGCCGGGGTCTTCGGCTATGGCTATGTCTATGACCTTGGCGGCGACGACAGCTATAAGTCCGGCTTCATTGGCCAGGGCAGCGGCATCTTTGGAACCGGACTGCTATACGACGCCTCCGGCAACGACAGCTACACCTCGGTTGCCTCCAGCCAGGGCTCAGGCCAGTACGGCAGCGGACTGCTGATCGACCTCGCCGGCAACGACACCTATAACTGCTTCCAGACCAGCCAGGGCTATGGCTACACGCGGGGCATCGGGCTGCTGCTCGACGCCAGCGGGGATGACCGCTACATCGCAAATGACAGCGACATCCGCTTCCCCGGCCCGCAGACTGCCGAGCACAACACCTCGATGAGCCAGGGCGTGGGCAACGGCCGGCGCGGCGATTACCTTGACGGCCACTCCTGGGCCGGCGGCGTCGGCATGCTGATCGACGGCGCCGGCAGCGACAGCTACTCCTGCGGCGTTTTCGGCCAGGCCTGCAGCTACTGGTACGGCACCGGCATCCTCTGCGACAAGGGGCCCGGCAGCGACAGCTTCAGCGGCATCTGGTATGTCCAGGGCTCCGGGGCGCACTTCGGCCTGGCCTGCCTGCAGAACGAAGAGGGTGACGACCGCTATCTGGCCACTATGAACATGGCCCAGGGCGCGGGCCACGACTTCTCGCTGAGCTGGTTCGAGGACGCCAGCGGAAACGACAGCTACAGCGCGCCAAACCTCAGCCTTGGCGGCGCCAACGCCAACGGCCTGGGCTTCTTCTGGGACGCCGCCGGTAATGACACCTACCGCAGCAAGGGCGTCACCCTCGGCTGTGGCGGCGGGGTCGCCGCGCCCAGCCTGCGGCAGTTCATGCTTAACCTGGGCGTCTTTGTCGATGGAGGCGGCAGCGACATCTACGAGGAAGAGCTGCCCCCGCCGGCCGCGGATGCAACCGGTTCAGCCCAGAACCAGAGCGGGACTGCCATCACTCCGCCTGGGGCAGGCCCCACTTACCGCCCCTGGGACTTCGCCGGCAACGGCCGGGCCTGGTCCAGGCCTGGCACCAGCATAGATACGGACGGAAAGCCAGTCTGCAGCCTGGAGTGGGGTGTTGGTATCGACGCCCCGTGAAAAACAAAGCCGGCTCGCCACTGCCAGATCTTTCAGGGCCTGTTTTGCCGCCGGCGGGTGAGCTGGCCGATTCAGCCCAGGATCTGGGCCTGCGAAGCAGGCCTGCCCGCGACAGAATGCTGGCGGTAAAGACCCGACTGGATCACTCCGCTTCCAGGCGCCGGCGCGCCTCCTCCAGCTTGCCACGCTCCTCCTCGCTGAGTTTCGGATACTCCAGCTTCAGGCTGTCCAGCAGCGCGTCAATGACGTGCGCCACCGTCAGGCGCATGTACCACTTGCGGTCGGCAGGGATGACGTACCAGGGCGCGTGCTCAGTGCTTGTCCGCGTCAGCACGTCCTCGTAGGCCTCCATATAGGCATCCCAGTGCTGGCGCTCGTCGACATCCGCGGCGCGGAACTTCCAGTTCTTCTCCGGCTCATCAATGCGCGCCAGGAAGCGCTCATTCTGCTCCTTGCGGCTGACGTTCAGATAGAACTTCAGGATCAGCGTGCCCTGGTCGTACAGGTAGCGCTCAAAGTTGTTGATGTGCTCAAGGCGCTGCTGCCAGAGGCCATGCTGACCAGCCTCGGGCCTCGGGCTCCAGGGCGGCAGAAGCTGCGGGCCGAGGTACTGCGGGTGCACGCGCACGGCCAGCACTTCCTCGTAGTAGCTGCGGTTGAAGATGCCGATATGCCCGCGCGGCGGCAGCTCCTTTACACAGCGCCACAGAAAGTCATGCTCCAGTTCCTGCGGCGTCGGCGCCTTGAAGGAGGCCACCGAGCAGCCCATCGGGTTGACCCCGCTCATGACATGCTTGATGGTGCCGTCCTTGCCGGCGGCGTCGAGAGCCTGGAAGATCAGCAGCAGGCTGTACTGATTGCTGGCGTAGAGCCGCTCCTGGTGCTCGGCCAGCTGCTCAACCACGGCGCGCTGCAGCTCATCCGCCTGGTCGTCATCCAGCCCGCCCTGTTTGTCCGCCGGGTCCCAGTCCTTCAGGCGGACTTCAGTGCCCGGCCTGACGCGATACTTCTCCCAGAACATGGGATGAGGATAGCGGATGGCGCAGTAGGGTGCACGCGTGCGTGCACCATCCGGAAGGTGCAGGCAGGCCTGCACCCTACAAGCTAGGCCGGAACCTCGATCAGCACCGCGTCGCCCTGGCCGGAGCCCGAGCAGATGCAGGCGATGCCGAGGCCGCCGCCGCGGCGGCGCAGCTCATAGGCCAGGGTGGTGATGATGCGCGCGCCGCTCATGCCGATCGGATGGCCGAAGGCCACGGCGCCGCCGTTGACGTTGACCTTCTCGAGGTCCCAGTTCAGCACCTTGCCGCAGGCCAGTGCCACGGCCGCGAAGGCCTCGTTGCACTCGATCAGCGCGATATCGGAAAGGCTGATGTTCTGCTGGTCCAGCAGCTTCTCCACAGCATATGCCGGAGCCACCGGGAACTGGTAGGGCTTCATCGCCACATGAGCCTCGCCGCGGATATAGGCCAGGGGCTTCGCGCCCAGGGCGCCGGCGCGCTCCTCGCTGGCAAGCAGCAGGGCGCAGGCGCCGTCGTTCACGCTAGGCGCGTTGCCCGCAGTGATGATCTGCGTGCCCAGCACCGGCTTCAGCGCCGCCAGGCCCTCGGCTGTCGTGCCCGGCCGCGGCTGCTCATCCTTGTCAAAGATCACCGGCTCACCCTTGCGCTGTGGAATCGGGAAGCCTGTGATCTCCTCGGCCAGACGCCCGGCCTCCTGCGCCGCCTGGGCGCGCTGCTGGCTCATGGCCGCGAACTCGTCGCAGGCCTCGCGGCTGAGGCCGTACTCATTGCTGATCGTCTGGCCGTGGTTAGCCATGTGCACGTTCTCAAAGGAGCACCACAGGCCATCGTGGATCATCAGGTCGGTCATCTCGCTGTTGCCCATGCGCAGGCCCCAGCGGGCACCCAGGGAGGCGTAGGGAGCCCGGGACATGCTCTCCATGCCGCCGGCGATGATCAGCTCAGCGTCCGTGCCCTGGATCATCAGATCGGCCAGGGTCACTGCCCGCAGGCCCGACGCGCAGACCTTGTTGATGGTCAGGCTGGGGGTGGTCTCGGGCAGGCCGCCGCGGATCAGGGCCTGGCGGCTGGGGATCTGCCCCGCCCCGGCGGTCAGCACCATGCCCATGATCACGTCATCCACGGTCGCGCCGTCAATGCCGTTGCGGTTCACGAGGGTCTTGATGCAGTGGGCGCCGAGATCGGCGGCCGGGATGTCCTTGAGGCTGCCGCCAAAGCTGCCGATGGCGGTACGGGTGGCGTCGAGGATCACGGTGGCCATTGGATGTCTCCTGCTTGTTCGGTGTAGCCTGGCCGCGCGGGCCGCCGGAAGCTGATACCCCGGCGGCGGGAATTATAGCTTCCGACAGGTGCATGAAAGGGCCCCGCTGCTAAGGGATGGGCCGCATGTCCTCCAGCCCGATGCTGTTGGCGGGGTCGATCGGATTGCTGTAAACGCCAATGTCGTAGACGTAGCAAAGGTGCGTCTTGTAGATGTTCAGGTAGGTATGCAGGTCTGCCGAGACATAGTTCGCCTGGTACTCAAACTCATCACCTGCTGGCCAGACCGGTCCCGGGCCGGGGGCCCGCCAGAGTGCTGTGCGGTCTGTTACGCAGATCTGATAGCCCAGGGGTCGCAGTGAATCGTCAATGTGCTGCAGCAGCTCCGGCCAGCTCTGATCGGATTTGAAGATCAGGTAATAGCGGTCCTGCGGAAAAGGGTCCGTCATGTCCGGCGGGCTGTGCCCGCAGTTTGAAGTCCAGCCACAGGTTGTACCAATATCCCAGCTCTTCCCGAAGCTGAATGCGACGGCATCACCTGGCGCGCTGAGCTCGGGCAGGGGCCAGCCGGCCGGGTACTGAAGCTTCTTCCTGCCGCTGAAGAACACCAGGAGCGCGCCCGCAATGCAGACACAGCTCAGCAGTATGAACATAAGAAGAGCTCTGGGCATGCGACAGCTTATCAAACAGCATGCATATCTGCATGCTCAGTCAAGGATTGAGCAGCCTGGCCAGGCACAAGGCAAGCAGTCCCTATAATCCTCCCACCTTGTCCCGCTTCAGAGAAACAGAACACCCCGCCCGCCGCAGCACGCGCTTCCACTGGGCCGCCGGACTGCACCCGGGCCACTGGGTCGTGGGCGGCGGCATGTGGCTGGCCGCGCTGCTGCTTGGCGCCACCACGCCCTTCGTGGGGCCAAAGGCCGAAGCCCTGGCCACCATGGTCGGCTTCATCAGCCTAGCCGCGCTGGGCTGGAGCGGTATCTGGCTGCTGGTCATGCCCAGCCTGCCACGCTTTCGCCGGGCCGTCGACGCCAGACTGGGCGAGAAGTACGCCGGCGACTTCAGCTATCAGATCAGCGAGCTGCGCAGCCGCATCGACCGCAGCCTCAGCGGCGAAGTGCAGGACATTGTGCGCCTGCGCGACAGGGCCCGCGATATCCTCGACCGCAAGGGCGGCGACTTCGACGTCTTCGCCCGGGAGAACCTGGCCAAGCTGGACACCCTGGCGATCCAGTACCTGCGCATGCTGGTCGCCCTGACCGAGTACGACCAGTATGTCAGCCTGGTCAACCCCGAGTCGATACTGGAGCACCTCGAGCAGGCCCGGGCCGAAGAGGCCAGCGCCAGCGGCGCCGCGGCCGAAGCGCGGGCCAAGACCGTGCAGCTGCTGGAGAGCCGCCTGCTTCGCTACCGCAAGGCCAGTGAGCAGATTGAGCTGCTCAAGGCGCAGATCAAGAACGTCGAGGCGACCATGAAGCTGCTGGTCGACCAGGCCATGACCGCCCAGGACGCCCAGAGCGTGCGCCAGGACATCGATGAAGTGCTGGCCAACATCGAGAGCAGCGAAGTGCTGAACCAGGAGCTCAGCGCGCTTAACGAGCTGGACGCGGACCTCAGCCAGCGGCTTAGAAACCGCCAGTAACCGCGCTACTATTTAGGCATGGGATTCCGCTTCCGGCGCAGCATTACCGTGGTCAAGGGTGTGCGCATAAACCTCAGCACCACTGGCGCATCGCTTTCGGTCGGTCCGAAGGGCAGCACCATCAACATCGGCAAGCGCGGGGTGCGCACCACCCAGGACCTGCCGGGCAGCGGCGGATATTACACCGATGAACACTCCTGGGGCGAGATTGGCTCCGTGCTGGGCGGCAAGGGAAAGAAGAGTGCCGGCCCCAGCCCCGGCCGCCAGCCTTCCGGCCGTGCAGCCCACCCTGCCCGGGGCCGCAAGGCTCCCGCGGTGCAGGGCGCCGTCATCACCTCACGCGTGGGCAAGGGGGAAGTCGGCGAGGATGCCAACCCGCTGTACATTGCCCCCGGTGTGCGTCTGGAGCTCGGCTTCCTGCAGCGCCTCAGCGCCCCGGCCCAGGATGAAGCCCTGCTGGACGGCTTGAAGCTGCTGCTCAGCGAGGACCAGCGCGCCGCCTTCGAGAAGTTCATCCAGGCCACGGCAAGCCCCGACGGCTGCTTCATGGCCGGTATCTGCGCCCTGCAGTTTGGTATCTACACAGACGCTGTCGGCCACCTGAGCAACGCGCTCAAACGCTCCGGCGAACTGGGAGCCACCCTGCGCGCCTACCGAGTCGACTGCTGGGTCAGCTTCCAGCTCAGCGGCGAGATCATTGCCTATGTTCGCTGCGATGTTTATGGCGCCATGCTCGCACTCGCCGAGGCGCAGCAGCGCCTGGGGAATCTGGACGACGCGCGCGCCACCCTGCGCGAGCTGCTGCGCCATGCCCCCGGCGACATCCTCGCGCGCCTGAGCCTGGCCGAGCTGATTGCCGACGAGGAGCTGGAGGATGAAGCCGCGGCGCAGGAACTGGCCGCCCTGGGCGCTGGCGTGGAGAACGAGAGCGAGCTGCACTGCGCGCTGCTGCTGTATCAGGGCCGGGCGCTGGCCCGGCTGAGCATGTTTGACGGCGCCAAGGCCGCGCTGACCAGTGCGCTGAGCAAGCGCAAGGATCGCGACAAGGAGCTGCTGCGGGCGATCCGCTACGAGCGCGCCCTCGTGCACGAGGCGATGGGTGAGCGCAAGGCTGCCAAGGCCGACCTCGAGCGGATCTACAGCGAAGACCCGGACTATGAGGATGTAGCCCTGCGGCTTGAAAAGCCCGCCCCTGCGCCCAAATCCCGCCTGCTTTAGGCCGGCTGGTAGCGCAGCTCTGTTACGCCAGTATGCCAGCTCTCGCTATGCAGCAGCCGGAGCGCCTGTTCAGGGCCGCTGCCGGGCCAAAGTGGCAGGCCGTTGCCAAGCAGGACTGGAATGACAAAGATACGGTAGAGATCAATCTGCCCGGCGGCGCTGAACTGCCTTGCTACATCCCCGCCTCCGATCAGCCAGACGTCTGAGGCGCCCGCGGATGCCCGGGCCTGGCTGGCCAGCTCGGGCACAGGCAGGTTCACATAATGCACAGGCTGCTGCGTCACCGGCCCGGGTCCCTGGCGGGTAAGCACAAAGCTCGGCTTGCCGGGCGCCCCTGTGCCGCCATAGGCCATTGAGTGCTCCCAGGTCCGGCGGCCCATGATTGAGGCGCCTACGCCTCGGACAAACTCGGCGTAGCCATAGTCCGTGCCCTGGTCATTGAAAGGGTCCAGCCAGTCCACGGCGCCGTCAGGCCGGGCGATGTAGCCATCCAGGCTGACAGCGATGTAAAGCACGATCCTGCCCATTCACCAATACTAGAGGCAGGTACATCGACATGCGGGGCAGACGCCGCTGGTTCCCTCGCCGCAGGCTTAAGCTTCCACGGGTACAGGAGCCGCACTGCGGGCCTCGCGCGCCGTGCCGGTTTCCGCCGCCGCCAGCATGGCCATCAGGCCCAGAGCGGTCATGGAAACCAGCAGGCTCGTCCCACCTCCAGAGAAGAATGGCAGGGTGATGCCAGTCAGCGGGAAAGAGCCAAGGGTGGTGGCGATGTTCACAAAGGCCTGAATCACAATCAGGTAGCCCAGCGCGGCGATTGCCACATTCGCGAATGGATCGCGGCAGCGCCTTGAAAGCTGCAGGGCCACAAAGGCCAGTGCGCCAAAGAGGATGATGATCGCCGCCCCGCCCAGGAAGCCCAGTTCCTCCACCATCACCGGGAAGACGAATTCAAGCTCGCTATAGGGCAGACGGTTCATCTTCTGCTCACTCTTTAAGAAGCCCTTGCCGGTCAGGCTGCCAAGACCTGTCGCGCCTTCGGCAATGGCGCCGCGGGACTGCGTGATCTGATAGCCCTCGGCATCCGCTGCCGCGCGCGGGTTGAGCCAGGTCTGCACGCGCTCCGCCGCGTAGTCAAACTTGCCCGGCTTGACCACAAAGACTGCGCCAACCAGCAGCAGCAGGATCGCGCCCAGCACCAGCAGGTCCTTCACCCGCACAGTGGCCAGCAGCATGGTCAGCACACCGCCGGCGAGGATGATCGAAGTCGTGCCCAGGTCAGGCTGCAGCGCCGTCAGGCCGGCAGAGAGCAGGATGATCAGCAGGGCCTGCGGCGGCATGGCCGGGAAGACCGGCCGGCCCGCGGGCATCAGGCGGAAGGAGCGCAGCTTCGCCGCTGCGTCCTGCAGTCCCGCGGCTGCGTTCTGCTGAAGCAGGCTGCCCGCCGGCACTGCCCGGCGCAGCCGGTACCAGCACATGAGCTGCGCGATATAGAGCACCACCGAAACCTTCAGCAGTTCCGAGGGCTGGAACATCACCACGCCCAGGTCCAGCCAGCGCCGCGAACCGTTAACCACCACGCCCAGCGGGGTGACCGCTACTGCCAGCACCGCAAGCCATGAAAGGGCCCAGACCGCCGGCACCAGCCAGGACAGCCAGCGCCGGGCCGGGCGGATCAGGCGGCCCAGCAGCATGATGCCGGAGACAGCGCCAAGGCCCAGGGCCATGAAGACGCAGTGCTCGATGAACTCCTTGTAGGGCGGCTTGCCTTCAGCCAGGTGCAAAAAGACAGTCGTGGAGAAGCTGCAGGCGACGCCAAAGGCCAGCAGCAGTGCGGAGACAAGATAGAGGCGTGAAAGCCAGAAGGGGATCTGCGCGCTCGCCGCCGCGTCAGGCCCGCTTTGGCTTGTCTGCGCGGGAAAGTCCAGGCTTGCGGCAGGCGCAGCAGCAGCGGGCTGCTCAACCGCGCCAGCGGAATTCCATCCGGAAACACTCATCCCTTTCACTCCCGGGCCCGGCGGCTCACTGCCGCCCGCAGCCCCTCAACCCTCGGTCATCCGGTGCTACGCACCTGCATCTCAGAGACTCAGCGCCGCCACCAGTTCCTTGAAGTGTTCTCCACGCTGTTCATAGCTGGAGTACTGGTCAAAACTGGCGCAGGCCGGCGAGAGCAGCACGCTGCCGCCGCTGCTGCCCAGAAGTCCCGTGCTGGCAGCCACAGCGTGCTCCATGTCTCCGACACGCTGGTACGCATTATATCCCACGGCGTCGAGTGCTGCGGCAAATCGCTCGGTCGCTTCGCCGATCAGCAGCACATACTGGACCTTCTGCTGCACCAGAGCCAGCATCTCATCCAGCGGGGTCAGCTTGTCGCGGCCGCCGAGGATCAGCACCAGGTGCCCGGACATGGCCTTGAGTGCGGTGATGGTGGCCTCGGGGTTCGTGGCCTTGGAGTCGTTATAGAAGCGCAGAGCCCCAGCGCTGCGGCAGAGCTCCAGGCGGTGTTCATAACCCGTAAAGGTCGACAGGCGCTCGGCGACCGTACTGGCATCCGCGCCCACCAGCATCGCTGCGGTCAGCGCCGCCAGCGCGTTCTCCACGTTGTGCACACCCGGCAGCTTGATGCATTCCAGGGGCAGCTCATGCTGCTCTGCGCCGAGGTTGACGCAGATCCGCCCGCCTTCCACCCAGGCACCCCGGGCAACAGCGCCCTGTTCAGCGCTGTACAGCAAATAGGTGGGCTGCTGGTTGGCGAAGCTCTCGGGGGCAAACCAGCTCTCCCGCGCGTTGGTGACAACGAAGTCGCTGCTGCCCATCCGCTGGGCCATCAGGCGCTTGACCCGGGCGTACTCCTCCATGCTGCCGTGCCGGTCCATGTGGTCCGGGGTCAGGTTGGTATAGATCGCCACATGCGGCTTGAAGCGGTCGACAGTCTCAAGCTGGAATGAGCTGACCTCCAGCGCAACATAGTCCCCACTCTCGATCTCATCCAGGCTGGCCAGCAGTGGTGTGCCGATATTGCCCAGCACATGCGTCCGGCCCAGGCCCTCCAGGATATGTCCCAGCAGCTTGGTCGTGGTGCTCTTGCCGTTGGTACCGGTGATGGCGAGGATATAGCCCTGGCAGTAGCGCGCGGCCAGCTCCAGCTCACCGACAAGCTGCACGCCCGCTTCGCGGGCAGCAATTACGTTGGGGTTGCTCAGCGGCACGCCCGGAGAAAGCACCAGACTGTCGAGGCCTGTGATCTCGGCTGCGATGCCGTCGGCGCCGATAATCTGGCAGCTGTCGCCGGCCTGGGCTTGCAGGGCGGCTAGCTTCTGGGGATCGGTCTCGTCAACGAACACCACCGGGCGGATCAGCCGCGGCGCCAGATAGTCAACGCAGGCCTTGCCGGTCTTGCCATAGCCATACACGCCGACCTTGCGGCCCAGCCAGTTGAGCATCTCACACGACTCCTAGCGCTTGCGCTTGCGGAAGATCACGATCAGGCTAATGATGGTCAGCACCAGGGCGACCGTGCCGATGACGCCATAGGTTGTGCCATAGCGCAGCCAGGTAAAGGCCACGGCGCAGCCGAAGAGCTGCAGCAGGCTGAAGACGAAAACCGTGGTGCGCTCGCCCCAGCCAGCCAGCTCAAAGTGGTGGTGCAGAGGACTCATCAGCAGGATGCGCTTGCCGGTGGTCTTGAAGGAGATGACCTGCAGCACCACGCTGGTGACCTCAATCACCCAGACGATGGCGCAGAGGCCCAGGAAGAGCCACCAGCCCTTGGCCAGGAAGAGGCCGCAGACCAGGGCGCCGACAGCCAGGCTGCCGGTGTCACCCATGTAGATCAGCGCCGGTTTCCAGTTAAAGATCAGGAAGGCCACTAGCACGCCGATGCCCACCGCGGCCGGCACGGCCAGCGGCTCCTTGCCGTCCAGCAGGGCATAGAAGGCGCCGGCCAGCACCACCAGTGTCGTGCTGGAGAGCAGGCCATCCAGGCCATCGGTGAAGTTGGCGCCGTTAAGTGCGCCGAGCCAGACAAAAAGCCCCAGCGGGTAATAGACAAACCAGGGCAGGCTCATGGTCCAGGGCATCGGGTTTCCGCTGAGCGCCGCTGCGGCCAGGGCCTGGTCGAAGTAACCGTGCAGCAGGTACAGCAGGCCCAGGCCCACTGCGATCATCACCGGCAGCTTATAGCGGGCTCGCAGGCCCTCCGAGCTGCGGCGGAAGACCTTGCGGCTGTCGTCCACCCAGCCCAGCAGGCCCATAAGCGCGGCGGCCCAGCAGACATACACGCCGAGGCGTTCGCTGGGCATGTTGGGGTCCTGGAAGATGAAGACCAGGCCGCCGGCGAGGAAGAGCAGGATGACGATCACAATGCCGGTGCCGGTCGGCACCCTGCCCTTCGCCTTGTGGTGTGCGGGTCCGTCTTCGCGAAATGCCTGGGCCATTTTCGCGCCAACGAGGGCGCGGTAGAGCGCGAAGAGCACGGCGGATACAACGCCGCTAACGCAGGCTATAAGCCACGGATTACCGATCACAGGAAGCTAGCTCTGTATTCCCAGGATTATCTCGTTAACCACGCGCTCCAGGTGCAGTGCCCGGGAGCCCTTGACCAGGATGACCGTCGGGCGGTCGTCCTGCTGAATCTCGTTGACAATCAGCGCACTTAGCTTCTGGGCGGCGCGGTCATCCAGAATAACATTGCCACCCTCGTCATCGTGCTGGCCGCGGTCGCCAAAGCCGCCACGGTCGGGCGCGCCGCCATAATGCCGCTCGCCATAGCCACGGTCGCCATAGCCGCCGCGGTCACCGTAGCCACCGCGGTCGCCATAGCCGCCGCTGAAACCGCCGCCACGCCGGTCGTCGTAACCGCCACGGCCGCCATAGCCCGGACGCGGCCCGCGTCCGCCGCCGCCAGCGCCGAAGCTCTGGCGCGGGAAGCCATAGCCACTGGACTGGCCGAAGCCCTGGGACTGGCCGTAGTTCATCTGGCCGCCCTCCCGGGAACCGAAGCCGCCCTCGGATTCTTCTTCCTCGCCTTCAGGCGCAGGCCCGGCCGGAGCACTGCCGAAACCGCCCGGAGCGCCGAAGCCGCTGGGTGAAGGTGCACGGCGGGCGCCGCGCGCCGCCGGCTGACCGAAGCCGCGGCCGAAACCGCTGTCCTCGCCCAGGGCGCGCTCCTGACCGCCGGCGATGTAGTGCACGTTGACCCCGTCGATCGCCTCAACCTCGTTGACCGCGTTCATGCGCGGGCCAACGGCGTAGATTGAATCGATGGGCAGGTTCAGCGCCACCTGGGCCAGCTGACGGTGCAGCAGGGTCTCGTACTTGCCCAGCTCAAGCATGTCGCCCAGCACCAGGATCTTGCGGTAGCTGGGGTCGATGTTCAGCAGCACTTCGAGGCTGTCGATGCAGGAAGCCGGGCTGGAGTTGTAGCAGTCGTCGATCAGGTACACATCATCACGCAGGTTGATCAGGTTCAGGCGCTGCGGGGTGTACATCAGATTCTCAGCCGCGTCGGCGATGTCATCCAGGCTCATGCCGGACTCAAGCGCCATCATGGAAGCCGCCAGCAGGTTCTCCACCGCGCCGCGGCCCAGCAGGGCCAGCTCCACCTCGGCGCGGCCGCCGGCCTTGGTGCAGAGTGTGAAGCTGGATCCGCGCAAGCCCTCAAGCTGCATGTTCTCGACCCACAGGTCGGCATCCGGCAGCTCAGCCTCCGGCGCATCCACAATGCCCGGGGCGCGGAAGGGCGAGATGGCGCAGTCCTTGTACACGCCGCTGGGGTCGAAGTAGCGGAACTGCTCATCGGTCAGGCTGCGCATGCGCTGCTTCATCTCTTCCACCACGCCCAGCACATTCGGGTCGCGGCGGTTGAGCACCACCAGGCCGTCCGGGGTGATGCCGTCGATGATCTCGCTCTTGGCGCGGTAGACCTCTTCAAAGGAACCCAGGCGGCCGACGTGGCTGCCGCTGGTGTTGGTGATGCAAACAATGTTGGGATGCGCGATCTTGCTCAGCAGGCTGATCTCGGAGCGCGCCCGCATGGCCATCTCGATCACGGCGAATTGCGTGTCCGGCCGAATCTTGGCCAAGGCCAGCGGGACGCCGATCTCGTTGTTGAAGTTCTTCTCGGTGCCGACAGTGTTGTAGCGGCTGGAGAGAAGCTGGATCAGCATCTCCTTGGTGCCGGTCTTGCCAACGCTGCCGGTGATGCCCATGACGTTGACGTTGTACTGGGTGCGGTACCACTCGGCCAGCTTCTGCAGGGCTACCAGGGTGTGCCGCACCTCGATCAGGCAGGCGTCCTCTGAATCGCGGCTGCGCAGGTTGCGCTCGCGCAGCCAGGCCGCGATCTCATGGACCTGGTGATGGCCGCTGCGCACAAGTGCCGCGACAGCGCCCTTGTTGAGGGAGTCGATGACATAGCCGTGGCCGTCGCGGCTCTGGCCCATCAGGGGCACAAAGACCGACCCGGGCTCGACGTAGCGGCTATCAATGCAATAAGTCGTGAAGCGGGCTTCCGGGTTGCCGACAATCAGGCGGCCGCCCAGAATATTCACCAGCTCTCCGACCTTAAAGACAGAGTGCGGCATTCTTTACCAGTCCAACTGACCCAAAAAAAGGGAAATTTACAGGGGGTGGCCAGCATAAAACAGCCTGCTGACCCGCCGGGGTTAGCGGCGGCCCAAATTGGGCGGCAAGATTGTACTACCCGGCCAGAGTCCTGCTTGAATTCGACTATGTTATTCTCACCACGACCGGGCAGCTGCTGACCCGTCAACCGCCAGAAACCTTTTGGGGGAGATTCCATGTACTCGAACGCGCGGGCCTTTATCGTGCTCTTTGCTTTGCTTGTGCTGGCTGTCGCCGTCTCTGCCTGCTCCGCTTCACGCGGGCAGTCGGGCGTCAGCAATAATCCGCCTGACCCGCAGTCGCAGGCCGTCCTGGCCGGGCTTCCGGCCCTGGCGGATCTCCCCAGCCTCGCTCCGCGCGGTGCCAGCGCCGAGGATGCCCAGCTGATCAGCGGAGTTGACGCCTCCGATTCCAGCGGTTTCTTCTTTGCTCAGGGCAGCAGCGCCCAGCTTGGCCATCCCGATGGCGGCCTGGCCTATGCGATCTACTCCTTCAACCTCACTCCCGGCGACACGGTCAACCGGCTCGAGACCGCCATCAGCATGAACATGGCGGGCAAGTCCTTCTGGCTTGGTTTCAGTGACTTTGGCAACCAGCGCTGGCAGTTCCAGCGCGTCAGCACTGACGGCCCGACCTTCCAGGCCGGTGAGCTGCCTGCTCTCATGAGCAACGGCACAACGGCTTATGTAGTCGTCGTCTCCTACTTTGACGGCGGCCTCGTGGTCGACTCGCTGACCCTGATCACGGAATCAGTGGGACCCCCTGTGGACTGGGCCCACACCTGGGACAACAGCGGCAATGAGAGTCTGAACTGCATCGGCATTGACGGCGCTTCAAATGTCTATGTCGCCGGATTTGCCGAAAGCGGCAACGCCGGCGAGGCCGGGCCGATGATCCTGCTGAAATACACAGCCAGCGGCTCGCTGGTCAAAGCCCGGCAGTGGATCGTGCCGGTTGAGGACTTTAGCGCGGAGGCGATCCAGCCCGGCGACATGAAAGTTGACGCCGCGGGAAACTGTTATCTGCTGACCAGCGTGTCCACCAGCCCTGACTTCCACTTCGGTATCATGAAGCTGAACAGCCAGTTTGAGCTGCAGTGGAGCAAGACCTGGTATGGCCCCGCCTATGACGTGCCTTCGAGCCTGACCCTCAGCCCTGACGGTCAGCAGGTGATTGTTACCGCAGACACACAACTCGACCCTGAGATCTTTGACACTGTGCCTTTGATCCTCTACATAGATGCTGAGACAGGCGCACAGGTGTCAAGCGAGTATGTCAGCGTAGAAGGCTCCGCTTCTTTCTATAACGTTGCTGTGGCGCCGGATGGCACGACCTACTTCGGCGGCTTTGCCGACACCACCGAGGGCACAGGGTCACTGCTGCTCAAGGTTGATGACATGGGCCTTGTACAGTCCGCCTCTATTTGCGGTGTGAATGGCTACTTCGGAATGACTATCGACGGCTCGAACAACCTCATATGCAGCGCGGAAGAGAACAGCATTGAGGACTATGGCAGTCCCGAGAAGTACGGGACCATCATCTTGAAGCTTGACCCGAACGGCGCCTTCCTGGATGGCGCAGTATTTGAGTCCGCGGACGGATACTACAGCGCCGGCCCGATCAGCAATGTGATGGGCAGCTTTGAAATGGAGTCGTCCCATTACATACTTGGCGACCAGACTCTCGGCCCCCTGAAGTTCGATGCCAACCTTGATTTCAGCAGCTTTACCGGCTTCTACATGAGCAGTTCCCTGAACCCCCTCAACTACGGCATTGTCAGGGATGGCGGTTCATACTGCCTCGCCGCCTCCGCTGACGCGGACAGCGTGCTGATCCCGGGCCAGATTTTGCACAGCACAGCCGAAGTCACTGAGCTGAACATGGGCGACGTCATCATCAACAGCATCTCGCTCTCGAAAACGTCGACGGACAGTCTCTTTGTTGACGAGCCGGGTGAGTTTGCGGATGAGGCTGGTGAAGTGGACCCTGAGCTGAAGATTGAGAACGACGCCTATACGGCCCGGCTTACGCCTGCGATCTGACACCGGGGTGACGCCTGGCCGGGACGGGGAGCGGAAAGCGAGTAATGGCGGAGGAGCAGGGATTCGAACCCTGGATACGGGGTTACCGTATAACTGTTTTCGAGACAGCCGCCTTCAACCACTCGGCCACTCCTCCAGCGCGGCTGAGATTATAACGGCATACGGCGGTTGAACTTGCCCCGCGCCCTGCCGATGAACTTGCCATGTCGCAAGCTGCAACTCAGGCCATTCGCCTCTACACCACAAACCCCAGCCATAGCCGTGACATTCAGACGGCCAGCGATGCCAAGGGCTACCAGCTTGAGCTGCATGCCAAGCTGGATCCGGCGGAGCTGCTGCAGAACTACACGCAGTTCAGCGTGCTGATCTTCGACCTCACCGGTGCGAGTTTCAGCGCTGATGCCGTCATGAGCGCCATGGACGGCCTGGATGGCGACAAGGCGCCGCCGGTGCTCTACCTGCTGGCCAGCCCGGCGGATATCGCCGTTGTGGCCGGCGCCGGCAGCATCGCCAACCAGGACTACACCTTTGTGCCGCTCGACACGGCCAACCTGGGCCAGCGCCTGGAGGTTCTGATGATGCTGGGCGCGCGCCGCCGCCTGACCATGGAGTCGGCCATCACCGACCGCATGACCGGCCTGCACAACCGCAAGTACTTCCTGCGCCGCCTGGAAGAGGAGCTTTACCGCTGCGCGCGCTATGGCTACAGCCTCGGCGTTGTGCTGCTGGACGTGGACTTCAAGGCCCAGGACGGCAAGGAACTGACCGAGGACACGGGCACCAAGGTAGTGCAGCAGATCGCCGAGTTCTTCAAGGGCCGCCTGCGCCGCAGCGACATCATCGCCCGCTTCAAGTGGAGCGACTTCGCCATGCTGCTGCCGGAGCTTGAGCGCGACGACCTGGACGCAGTGGCCAAGGACATGCGCCGCAAGATCGAGGAGATGAAGGTCAACGTCGGCGGGCGGGATATCCAGCTGCATCTGGCGGTTGGCGAGCTCTGCTTCCCCACTGAGGGTGTCAGCACCGCGCTGGACGTGGTGGACGCTCTGGAGGAGTGCGTGGCCCAGGCCCGCCGCAATGGTGGCATCGCGGCCTACCTCCCCGGCGACAAGACCTAGCTTAAGGCGCTATCATCTCTCCAGGCTGCTGAGCCTGGAGGGACTGGATGCGCGGGACAGCTTTAACGGCCTTTGTGCTTCTGCTTGTGCTGGGCAGCCTGCTCTGCTCATCCTCGCCGGTAGACGCCGCCGAGGGACGGCAGGCCCGCTTCGCCATTTCCATGCAGATCGGCGAGGACTTCTTCAAGCTCCTGCGCAAGCAGCTCAAGGCCCAGCCCGGCGCGAACAGCGACGAGATGCAGATGCTGGACGAGGTGCTCATCCCGGGCTCCTTCAGCATTCCCTCGGTCACCGGCGTGCTCTACTACTCCGGCCAGACCATGCGCATGGACATGACCCTGCCGGGTGAAGAGATCGCCACCATGCTGATCGACAGCAAGGCCGGCCGCATGTACCTGATCGACCACAAGCTCAAGAAGGCCGAGTACGCCAACTTGAAGGACTTCGCCTCGCAGCAGCTTGGCGCGGGCGGCATGCTGCTGAACCCTGAGATGGCAGCGCTGGACTGGGGTGAGTTCATGAAACAGCTAAACGAGACCCCGCAGCTCAAGAGCCGCCAGCTGGGCAGCCGCACGGTGAACGGCCTGAGCTGCCAGGGCGTTGAGCTTAGCTCCACCATGGGCGCGCTGACGGATGCTGAGGAGCTGGCCGCCGTACCCAGCCTGCCTGCGCTGATTGACCCTAAAACGACATGGAAGGGCACGGTCTGGATGTCGGACGGTGTCCCTGTGCCGGTGAAGTTCAGCAGCGAGATGATGGGCCTGAGCTGCATATGGCAGCTTCTGGAGCTCAGCTCATGGAAAGGCAGCGATGCCTTCCTGACTGTCCCGCCGGGCTACAAAACCAGCCCGCTGGATATGTCGATGTTCAGCGGGGCGCTGAGCAGCGGGATGGACAGCTAGCTGCGCTGCCGCTAAGAAGCCGGCAGCGCGAAGAAGTAAAGCCGACCCTCGCTGTTGTCCGCGCTGCAGACATAGCGCGAGTCATGACTGAAGGCAAAGATACTGCAGGCCGGCTCGGTCACCACCGTCCGCGCATCGCTGAGGCGTTGCAGTATCAGTACTTCATCCTTCCCCGCGCCGCTCAGTTTCAACTCAGCCGGCCGCGCGGCAAAGCCGATCCAGGCCCCGTCGCGGCTGGTGCCAAGGCTGGCGCCGGCCTGAGGCAGGCTCAGCTGGGCCTGCTGCAGCTCCCAGGCATCCCGGGCCAGAAGCCAGTCGGCGCGGGCCTCGCGGCTGGCGCCCAGTTCTGACAGACGCGGCAGCGCTGAATCGAAGTGCAAAAGCAGGCTGCCGTCGTCCTGCGGGCGCGGGCGCAGCTGCGCCGCTTCGCTGTGCAGCATGTATAGCTTCATGCTGCTGAGCTCCAGGGCCAGCATCACCGGCTCCAGGGGATACTCGCCGTTGAGGCCGCCGGCGCGGATGGCCAGTGCATGCCGCCCGGGGATGTACTCCAGGGCGCTCAGCAGGTCCACGTTCTGTTTCAGGGCCACTCCCATGAACTTGCCGCTCTCAAGCTGCAGCGCCCCCAGGCTGTACTCCTGCTCCGGGTTGACGAAGCTGCGCGCGGCCATAAATAGCTCTGAGCCGTCGTCGCTAAAGCACAGCAGCTCCGGCCAGAAGCCCGCGGGCAGGCGTTCGCTGAGCTCCTGGCCCTGCCCGCCGCTGAGCGTGAAGACATGCAGCCGCCGTTCTTTCAGCGGGGCCGCGGCGGCCTCCAGCACCGCCAGGGCATTGCCCGCCGGGGACAGACAGAAATCCGGGCCGGTTTCAGCGCTGCCGCTCAGGCCGCTGAAGCTGCGCGGCATCTGTATCGCCTCAAGCTTCGCCGCGCCGGGACGGGCCTCCCACAGCGAGTAGCTCTTTCCGCTTTGCAGCAGCAGCACGGCGCTGCCAGCCGGTGTCCAGGCCAGGCGCTGCACGCTTGCGCCGCTGGGCAGTGCGATCCCGGGGGGCGCCTTGGCGTTGTCGCCCTGGGCCTGCGCCGGGCTGAGCAGGAGTGTGCCAAACAGCGCCGCAAGGAGCAGCACAAGACAGGTCTGGCGGTGGAATCTGGAAAGGAGGGGCATCGGGAGGCAGAGTATAGCGCTGGCGCAGCAGCAGGATGAGACCGGCCGGCGGCACATCCGTTGCCAAAAAGAAGCCCGCCCGGCTCACGCCAGGCGGGCACTGCAGGTCAAGCTGCCCAGCCAGGGGGCAGGAAGGAGGATAGAAGAAGCTACTTCTTCTTCTTCTTCTTGTCCTTCTTGTCCTTCTTCTTCTTGTCCTTCTTCTCGAGACGCTCAATCACCAGGTAGTTCATGATCACCTCCTTCAGAATTGGGATTGCCTGACTGTAGCACTTATGAAGCCCAGAAGAATAAAGAAACAAGCCCCTGTGAAGAAATGGGGCGAAATTTAGCCGGATTTGAGGCCAAATTGGGACTGGCTCCCACCTAGAAGCTCAGTTCGCCCCTAAAAACGCTCTCAGCGGGTCCTGTCATCTGCACCGGCTGGCCCGGACCGGGCCAGTTTATGCTCAGGTCGCCGCCGTTCAGGCTCAGCGTTATGTCCTGGCCGGCCGGGCTGTGCCCCGCCAGCACCGCGGCCACAGCAGACGCGCAGGCACCGGTGCCGCAGGCCCAGGTCTCGCCGCAGCCGCGCTCCCAAACCCGCATGCGCAGGTGGGTCGGGCTGAGCACCTGATTGAACTCAACATTGGTCTTCTTTGGGAAGTGCGGATCGGTTTCGATGCGCGGGCCGATGCTGTGCACATGATGATCGCTGATCTCAGGGACAAAGATCACGGCGTGCGGGTTGCCCATGCTCACTCCGGTGATGCGATAACCCGCGCCGTCAATCGGCAGCTCCAGCAGGGCTGGTGCGGCGTGCAGACCTCCGGCCTGGGCCTCGGCTGTCGTCGCGGCGTCAAGCTGCATCGGTACCTGCTCAGCGGCCAGACGCGGCACGCCCATACCTACGCTTACCTGGGACACTGCCCCGCCCTCGCGCATCAGCCGGATGGGCAAAACGCCGTTGCCGGTCTGGATAAGCAGCTCGTCGCCGCTGAAGCCCAGCTCATCAGCTATGAACTTGCCGGTGCAGCGGATGCCGTTGCCGCACATCTCGGCGCGGCTGCCATCGGCGTTCACATAGCGCATCTCATACTGCGCGCCTTCGCCCCAGACCTCGCCATCCACCGGGCCGTGGCCGACGGCGATGATGCCGTCCCCGCCGATGCCAAAGCGCCGGTCGCAGAAGCGCTGGGCCATCTGGCTCAGTGCGGTCCAGCCGTACTCGCCCCGCGGGTCATCAAAGACGATGAAGTCATTCCCGCAGCCGTGCATCTTGATGAAGGGGATTGTGGGCACAGCTGTATTATCCTCTCTGCTCTGAGATTCTTGTAGGGGCGTGGGCTTGTCCCCGCCCTCCTCTAACTGAAACATCTTAAGCAGCATCATGAGTACAGATCCGACAAGTGAGTTTGCGGACAGGAGACTGCGCGAGGGCGAAAGTGTCAGCTATGGCCGCATGGGCTACGTGATACCGATTGAGTTTCGCATCGACTGGGCTTATATGCACTACGACGCCTATCCGCCAGGCACACGCTACGACATCAAGAATCGTCTGCTGGTGCCTTGCTGTCTACTTACGCTCCAGCATCAAGAGCAGGCACATCGTGTTCTTCGTCTCTTGTTCGAGGACATAGAAAGTTATAGCCTAGGGCTTTCCCCTGGTTACCTCGATCGATTCAGCATTACGGTCACCTACTACTCTGACTCTTACACCGGAAGGGACTTCATCGTCAGCAACATGGAAAGCAGCTTATTCGAATGCAAAAGGTACTCGGAGCTGTTTCTGGAACTTGGTTCAGAGTGGACAGTTCGGTGAGCGTGCCAACACATGGTTCTAAGCGGCAAGGATATGTCGCCACGGCGCGGGTAGTGCGCAACTAGACGTCAGTAATTGATCTGGCCGGGGACAAGCCCCGACCCTACAAGACCAAATCAGCACGCATCACACTACTTTCTCCGGCAGCCAGTCAGGGCCGTACTCGATGCAGTCAAAGTAGGTGCCTTCCGGGTCGTGGAAGTTGAAGAGCTTCAGATTGCCGTAGTCCTGCACATCGCTGCACTCGATGCCGCGGCTGAGCAGCTCGGCATGCGTTGCCACGATGTCGTCCGTGCGCCAGTTAATCAGGCACTTGGGAGCGTCCTCCCGTTCATAGCCGCGCGGCTTGGGCAGGGCATAGAGACAGACATAGCTCGGCCCCGGCAGGTCGAAGACCGCCACCCGCCATTCAGGCTCTTCCCGCAGCAGGCGCAGGCCCAGGACATCGCGGTACCAGGCGCACATCGCCGGGAAGTCATCCACGCGGATCACCGTTGCGTGTTGCTCACGAAAGGGAAAGGCGTTTGGCATGCCACTATTGTAGGGTGCAGGCGTGCCTGCACCTGATTCTGTAGGGGCGCGTGGAGCGCGCCCGCAGTGGCAGACTCGTGGTGCATCTTGGGTACTCTGCGCTTTTTTGCTTATTTCAGTGCCGCAGCTCTTTCCACCGCGGGCGCGCTCTACGCGCCCCTACCCTGCTTCGGCCCCTACAATATCCGCTGTGAACGGCAAATCATCGCTCCTACCCTTCAAGCTCGATGCGCCCGCCTGGGCCTCCGACATGGCGCGCAAGTACGCCTCCAGTGCGCTGAGCTTCTTCACTCTGCACGGCAATGTCAATGACATGGTCTCCTTCGACCGCTCGGGCAAGCGCGAATTCCTGCCCCTGGTCGATTTCCTGACCGAAGTCTTCTTCGCCCAGCGCCAGCTTGTCATCACCTATGACCTCTCCAGCGGCATCCAGTGCCCAAAGCCCGAGATGCGCCAGTCCCTGCTGGCCAACGTCAAGGCCATCGATACGGTCCGCGGCACACGTTACGCCGAGGAGGGTCTGCCCAAGGACCCGCTGAAGGCCGTCGAACTGATCAGCCGCGTCATCCGCGGGCGCATTGCCTCCGGCGGCCCGGCGGAGCAGCGCCGCATCGCGGTGGTGATCAAGTACGCCGATACTGTCTTTCCCGAGACCGAGGGCATGGCCCAGGTGACGGAGCGCGCGGTGTCCATCGCCCTGACCGAGCTGGTCAGCGACCCCGACGTGCTGGCCAATGACGTCACCGTCGTGCTGATCTGTGAAAGCGTCGGCGGCCTGGCTCGGCGTGTGCAGTCCATCCCTTACGGCGCTGTGCTGCGCATCCCCCTGCCCGACGAGGCAACCCGCGACGGCTATATCCGCCGGGTCAACGCCACGGCTGAGCTGGACCTGACCAGCGAGGTGATCCACAGCCTCAAGACCTTCACCGCCGGCCTGACCCTGGTGCAGATCCGCGCGCTGCTGCAGGAGGCCAAGCTGGACAACGTGGAGTGGGGCCGGCCGGACTATATCTACAAGCGCAAGCGCGAGATGATCGAAACGGAATGCCGCGGCATGCTGGAGTTCATCCAGCCGCAGTACCGCCTGGATATGGTGGCGGTGCACAACCGCGCTGTCGCAGAGCTGAAGCGCGACGCCGAGCTGGTGCTCAAGGGCCACCTTGACGCAGTGCCGATGGGTTATCTGATCAGCGGGCCCAGCGGCTCGGGTAAGAGCTTTCTGATCAAGGCCTTCGCCGGCGAGATCGGCATCCCCTGCGTCGAGCTGAAGAACTTCCGCGACAAGTGGGTCGGCGCCACCGAGCAGAACCTCGACCTGATCATCAACCTGCTGGCCGGCCTGGCGCCGGTCTGCTGCATCATTGACGAAGCGGATGCCTACCTCGGCACCCGCGACAACGAGGGTGACAGCGGCGTATCCGGCCGCGTATTCAGCCGCCTGACCACCTTTATGGGCGACACCAACAACCGCGGCAAGATCCTGTGGTTCCTGATCACCAACCGCCCGGACCTGCTGGCGATCGACCTCAAGCGCCAGGGCCGCGCCGAGAAGCACATCCCCCTCTTCCCGCCCGAGACAGCCGCCGACTATGAGGACCTCTTCCGCGTGCTGCGTAAGAAGCTGGGCCTGCAGTGCTCCTTCGAGACCCTCTTCGATGACCCGCCGAAGGGCGCGGGGCTGAAGCTGGAGGAAGTCAACAGCCACGGCGGCGCGGATATCGAAGCGCTGCTGGTGCGGGCCAAGGGCATCAGCCTGCTGGCCGGGCGCGATGCCCTCAGCGCCGAGGACTTCCGCGAGACCCTGGCGGACTACATGAGCCCGAACTACCCGCAGCAGGTGGAGTACCAGATCCTGCAGGCGGTGATCGAGTCCACCTCCAGGAGCCTGATCCCGGAGAAGTACCGCCGCGACCCGGCGGAGATCACCCAGCGCTTGGACGAACTGAAGTACTACGTGGACTAGGGGTCACAGCCGCAGCAGACGAGCATGCCTGCCCGCCGGAGAGCTTCGCCCTGCGGCCAGCCCGGTCAATTCTGCACCGCCTGACTGCAGTCTATGCCGATGCCGTCGGCCTGGGCCTGGCGAAGACCTTCTTGATCACCAGGTAAACCACGACAAAGAAGAGCACGGCCCAGACATAGCGCAGCAGTCCGCCCACAGCGCCCGGGCTGCGGCCGCTGTGCTTGCTGAAAAGCATGGCGTGGCGCGGCGCCGGTTTAAGCTCGCTGTCCACGGGCAGCACCTCCAGGGGCAGCACCAGCAGATGCGCCACCGGCAGCTGGCAGGCCTTGTCGTCGCAGGCCTGGGCCGTCAGCTCAAAGCTCAGGCGCAGCTTGCCGGGCTTGACGCCCTCCTTCAGCTTCAGCTCCGCCACGGCCCAGTTGTCCGCGCCCTCATAGGTGGCCAGCTTCTCCGGCTGCCCGCCATAGCTCTTTTCCAGCGCCTTTGGCCAGCGCAGCTCGCCCAGCTCGACCGCCGGGTTGTCCAGCAGCTTCAGGCTGGTGGCCACCAGCTCCGCGCCGCTGATCTCAGGCGCGTTGATGTGGAAGCCCTCGTCGATGCTCAGGCGCAGCAGAAGCTTAGGCGTCCGGGCCCCGGCCTCGAAGCTGGACATGAAGGCTTCCACCTTCACGGGCTTCGCATATGACACCGCATCCGGCACCGGCGCGGCGGTGGTCGTGTTGCCCGCGTTGCTCTTCACCAGAATAGGCTCGCCCATCGCCCCGGGCGATACCGCCCGGTCGTGGTGCATCAGCAGCGCCAGCTGCAGGCTCTCTGTGGCCGTCGGCGTGGCGCGGAACTGCCCGGAGAAGGTGCCCAGCACCCCGGCGGCCAGCTCGCGGTAATGCGGCTCGCCGGAGAGGTTGGCCAGGCGCGTAAAGAGCCGCGCGGCCATGCCGTTGCCAGCGGGGATGACATCGTCCAGGTAGGGCTTGCGGCGGGCCAGCAGCTGCTCGCCGTCGTTTGGGGTGCTGAAGTAACCCCCCTCCGCCGTGTCAAGGAAGTGCTCCTCAAGCTGCTGCGCCAGCAGGCGCGATTCCTCCAGCCACTTCAACTCGCCGGTGGACATGTACAGCTCCAGCAGGCCGTCGGCCAGATAGGTGTAGTCCTCCAGGTAGCCGTCGATAGCCGCCTTGCCTTCGCGATAGCTGTGCTGCAGGCGTCCTTCGTTCTCCAGCCTGGCCAGTACAAACTCCGCCGCCTTGCCCGCCGCCTCGACATACTTCGGCTCCAGCAGCATGCGTCCGCTGTAGGCCAGCGCGCCGATGGTCAGGCCGTTCCAGTCCGTGAGAACCTTGTCGTCCAGCTCGGGGGGATGTCGCTTGTCGCGCACCGCCAGCAGCTTCTCGCGCGCCGCATCCATGCGCTTCTTCAGCGCCGCCGGTTCCGTCTTCAGCGCGTCGGCGGCCTTGTCCCAGGAGCGCACCAGCAGCAGCACATTGCTGCCGGTCTTCTGGCCCGTTGCCTCATCCTTGAAGTTGCCGCCTTCCTGCACGCCATAAACCTGGCAGAAGACCTCGCCTTCCTCCGGCCCCAGGACCTGCAGGATCTCCGCCTTGCTCCAGACGTAGAACTTGCCTTCCTCGCCTTCGGAGTCAGCATCAAAGGCGCTGTAGAAGCCCCCTTCCGGCGACTGCATGTCACTGAGCAGCCAGTCGCAGGTGTCGCGGGCCACCTCGGCGTAATACTCATCGCCGCTGATCAGCCAGCCGTCCGTATAGGCCCGGGCCAGCTGGGCGTTGTCATAGAGCATCTTTTCAAAGTGCGGCAGCACCCACTGCGCGTCGGTGCTGTAGCGGTGGAAACCGCCGTCCAGGTGGTCGCGCAGGCCGCCGTTGGCCATCGCGCTCAGGGTCTGGATGTAGATCTTGCGCAGCTGCTCATCGCTGCGGCCGGCATGCAACTGGTAGCCGATGAGGGCCAGATGCCCGTGCTGCGGGAACTTCGGCGCGGAGCCGAAGCCGCCATAGCTGTTGTCGGCCTGGCCCGCCACCAGCGAGAGCGTGGTCTTCACCACCTCGGGCCCCGGCAGCTGCGGCGTGGGGGCGGAGATCTTTGAGTTAAAGGCGCGCAGCGCCGCGGCGATCTCCTCGGCATCGGCTTCCACATCCGCGCGGTGCGTCCTGTAGAGGCCGGAGAGCTGGTTCAGCACGGTCTTGAAGCCGGGGCCAAGGTAAGGATCGTCTTCCTTCGGCAGGTAAGTCGCCGCATGGAAAGGCCGGCCGTCAGGCAGCAGCCAAACATTGTTGGGCCAGCCGCCGGAGCCCAGCAGCATTTGCGTGGCGCCCATGTAAAGGCTGTCGATGTCCGGGCGCTCTTCGCGGTCCACCTTGATACAGATATAGTTCGCGTTCAGGATGGCGGCCACATCCGCCTGCTCAAAGCACTCGGCCTCCATCACATGGCACCAGTGGCAGGTGGAATAGCCGACGCTCAGGAAGACCGGCTTGTCCTCAGCCCGCGCCCGGGCAAAGGCCTCATCCCCCCAGGCATACCAGTCCACCGGGTTGCGCGCGTGCTGGCGCAGGTAGGGGCTGCTCTCAAAGACCAGGCGGTTGAACTCCGGCCCGCCGTCCGGCGGCAGCTTGGCGATTTCCTCCGCGCCGGGCAGAGGCTGGCGGGTATGGCTCACGCTTTCCTCCTGGGCAGCGCAGGGCAGGCAAAGGCCAAGCAGGGTCAGGCCGGCGGCTGCGAAGCGCCAGAGGCGCTGTGGAATCTCACTCATGCGGCTGCGAGTATAACGGCATAAACGTATACTCTGAAAGCCGCCTGTATCTGCCTGTCAGGAGCAAAGCCATGATTCGCCGCGGTTTCACGCCCTGCTGCCGCCTTGCTCAGCGCCTTCTGGTGCTCGCCAGCACTGGCCTCCTGCTGCTTGCTGCTGCCTCCTGCGCTGGCCAGCAGCGCTCGCTGGGCGCCGGCCCGCAGCCGCAGGGAATCACCGGATCGCCCGCTGGCAGTCCCGCCGCTCAGCCCAAACTGGACCTGCCGGCTCCGCGTACTCTGCTGCCAGACTCGGCCCCAGCCCGCAACGCGGCCTACCTTCCAGAGGACCTGGTCAAGGAGGGCGATGCGAACAACCCTGCACTGCCCAGCCGGAATGTCACGGCAGCCAGCGGCCAGCTGGACTTTGCTCCCAGCTATGTCAGCGGCGGCTCAATCAGCGGCCTGGCCTATGCGACCTACAGCTTCAAGCTGGAGGATTACGACCTTAACAACGAGGTGCGGCTTTTCTGGGCTGCGCCGCCCGCGGCAGGCACTTCCTGGGTCGGCCTGGCCAACTGGGACAGCAACCGCTGGGACTGGTTCAGCACTGACTCCAGTGGCCGGGCCTTCCCGCCCAGCCTGGCCCCTTATCTGGATTTCGGCGGCGACCTGCTGCTTATCGCCCTGCGCAGCGGCGCAGATCCCTCCTCACTGGACCAGCTCAGGGTCGGCACCCAGCCGCCCCTGGCCGTGCTGAGCACCAACAGCCGGCGCTATGACTTCGGCAGCCTGGATGTGGACCTGGACGCCAGCGCCTCGGCGGACCCGGACGGCAGCATCACCGGGTACGAGTGGGACTTTGAGGGCGATGGCGTCTTTGACGCGCAAAGCCCGGACAACCCGCTGATCTCACACCAGTACGATACGCCCGGCAGCTTCCAGGCCACGGTGCGGGTTACTGACGACAAGGACATCAGCACCACGGCCAGCCTGGGCGTCAGTGTTGGCGGACCCTGGGAACATACCGTCGGACTGCCGCTCTGGGACCTTTACTATGACGTGGAAGTCGCGCCGGATGGCACTATCTGGGCCTGCGGCCTGGCCCAGAACCCGGAAGGCATCAATTCCTCTGACCTGGCTCTGGCCCACTTCGCCGCCAACGGCGAGATCCTCAAGACTTCATACTGGCGCAGTTTCAACTTCAACTCCCAGATCGGGTCAGCGCTGTGCATCGGCCCTGACGGGGCTGTTTATGTGGGCGGCACGGGATATACAAACACTTTTCAGCATGTGCTTTTTCAGCGCTACAGCAGCGAGGGCGAGCTGCAGTGGAGCCACGCTGCGCCGGACTTTCTGGCAGATGTAAAGGACATGATGGTGCTGAACGGGACCGTCTATGCCATCGGTTCCGACAACGATGGTGACCGGGAACGCGGCACGGTATTCACCTTTCCGGCCCACAACTTCAACAACATCCCCCTGTCCATGCGGTTGCCAAAGGAGACCACCCTGACCGCCATGACCTATTTCCCCGGGTCGGAAGTCGAGCCGGCGGCAATTCTGGCGGTAGGAGGCATCGGTGTTAACAGCGACGCCGACCTGCTCTACGTGTCCTTTAGCCCGGCACTGCAGATCAACGACGACCGCAAGTGGGCCGCCGTGGGCGGCAGCCAGCTCGGCCGGGCCATCGCGGTGACCGGCACAGCCCCGGACTACAGCATCCTCGTTGGCGCTTACCGGGGCACCTCGCCCACGGAGTCCTGCGTTCTTCGTCTGGGCGTGAACAAGGGATACAACCTTCAAGGCGCCAAGAGTGTCAACATAATGGACATGTGGCCCAGCGGTACGGATGACAGCGTTTACGTGCTGGCGCTGGAGTCCTCCAGTGTTCTGGAGCCCGACCAGCTGCGGCTGACCCGCCTAGACTCGCTGCTCAATCCCCTGGCGCACTACGTCTTTGCCTCTGGCATTGCGACGATGGGCATTAGCGGTCTGCATTACGGCAGCGGTGCTTTTGTGATTTCCGGAGGGGCAACCCTAAGCGGAGGCACATTTGAGCCATCCAGCAACTTTGACCTTGGCCCTTCAACCAACTGGGTAGATATCAGCGTCAGCTTCACTGGCAATCCGCTGGAGTTCGTTGACACCCTGCCCCTGAGCCTGCTTGATCGCGAGCCTGTAATTGACACCGGTGCAGGCAATCCTGACGGCATGGTGTTGATGGAACGGCTGACCCTATAGGCGCAATGACTTGCGTGTTTGTTTCATCAGCATAAGGAGTATGGACACGTACATTAGCAGCCCTGATTGAATAGTGGTGCAAGTATTAGTGTTGATGAATATTCAGCCTCCCGAAGAAGGATAATTCCGACAATGGTACATCAAGTATCCCAAATCAGTACCTGTTATACTCCTTTGTCTTATTCAGTTTTATGCTGTGAGTAAGATGTCAGCTGCTACGCTAGAAGGGGATGTAAACCCGCCGGGCAATCCATTGGACGGGGAATTGGGTTCGCCCAAAGGAATCAGGCTGGGTGAGGTTCCCATTGGCGAAGGATCTCTGCCGCTGGAGCTTCCGGGCCAGATACTGCAGTCTTTCGAGTTCGCGGTTGTAGCCACAGACGCTCAGGGCCAGATCAGCTACTGGAACAAGGCCGCCGAAGAACTTTATGGCTATTCACCAGCCGAGGCCATCGGCCGCAGCCTGGACTTTGTCGTACCCGAAGCGGACCGCCGGGACCTGCTGCGCCTGATCGGCGGCCTGCGCCGCGGCCGCGACATGCAGATCACCCATGCCCTGCACCGGCACAAGGACGGCAGCCTGATCGAGACCAGCGCGACCTTCAAGGCACTCCTGGATGAGCAGGGTGAACTGCTGGGCATAGTGGCCACCGCCAGCGACGCCAGCAAGCAGCGCCGCCTGAATGAGCGCCTGCTGCTGGCCTTTGAATCATCGCCCAGCGGCATGGTGATGGTTGATGACAAGGGCACCATCCTGATGCTGAATGCTGAGACCGAGAGGCTCTTTGGCTACAAGCGCCAGGAGCTGCTGGGCCGAAAGGTGGACATCCTTGTTCCAGACCGCTTCACCGACCTGCACCAGCATCACCGCGCCAGCTTCGCCCGCAACCACACCCGGCGCCTGATGGGCGGCGGCCGGGAGCTTTACGGCCGCCGGCAGGACGGCTCGGAGTTCCCGGTAGAGATCGGACTTACGCCGGTGGAAACCAGGGATGGCCTGCTGGTACTGGGCGTCATTGCAGACATCTCCGGCCGCAAGCTGGCCGAAGAGCGCTTCCGTATCGCGCTGGAATCCGCGCCCTGCGGCATCGTGATGGTCGATCACTCCGGCAAGATCATATTGATTAACCTCGAAACAGAACGTCTTTTTGGCTATAGCCGCTCCGAGCTCATCGGGCGGGCCATCGAAGACCTCATCCCCCAGCGCTACAGGAAAGAGCATGTCAGCCTGCGCGACGGCTTTGCCCGCCAGCCTGAAGCGCGCGTGATGGGTTCCGGGCGCGACCTCTTCGGCCTGCGCAAGGATGGCTCGGAATTCCCGGTCGAAGTGGGCCTGAATCCGATCATGGGGCCTGACGGGCCGGCGGTGCTCTGCGCCATCCTGGACATCACGGAGCGCAACCAGACCGCCGAACTGCTGCGCATACACGCTGAAGAGCTGCAGCGCTCCAACAACGACCTGGAGCAGTTCGCCTATGTGGCCTCGCATGACCTGCAGGAACCGCTGCGCATGGTGGCCAGCTATGTTGAGCTCCTGGCTGAGCGTTATCAAGGCCAGCTGGACGAGCGGGCGGACAAGTACATCCACTATGCAGTGGACGGCGCCCGGCGCATGAAGCAGCTGGTTTCCGACCTGCTGAGCTTCTCGCGGGTCGGCACGCAGGGCAAACCCCTGCAGCCCCTGGAGACGGAGCAGGTGCTGCGCGGCGTGCTTTTCGAGCTGCGCCAGCTGGCTGAGGAAAACGAGGCGGAGATCATGGTCGGGCCATTGCCCCGCGTAATGGCAGACGAGACCCAGCTGCGACAGCTTTTCCAGAACCTGTTGAGCAATGCGCTTAAATTTCGTTCAGATGCGCCTCCGAAAATCACTATAACCGCATTTAGATCGGTCTCCGAAGTTACTATAAGCCTGAGCGACAACGGAGTGGGCATCGACATGGCCTACGCCGAGCGCGTCTTTCAGATGTTCCAGCGCCTGCATGAACGAGGGAAGTACGAGGGCAGCGGCATTGGCCTGGCCATCGCCAAACGCATTGTTGAGCGCCATGGCGGACGGATCTGGCTTGAATCGCAGCCGGGTCAGGGCTGCACCTTCCATTTCACCCTGCGGGCCGCTGCACCCCCGGAGGCTTTATGAGTGGAAGCGACAAACTGCGCGTACTGCTGGTGGAGGACAACCCGGGCGACGTACTGCTGATCACTGAACTGCTCAGCGACAGAAAGACTGAGCTTGAGATAGACGTGGCCAGCGACGGCGAAGAAGCGTTGAACTACCTCTACGGTCGTGGCCGTTATCAGCAGGCCGTCGCCCCACAACTGGTGGTGCTGGACCTCAACCTGCCCCGCGTCAGCGGCCTGGACGTGCTCGCTGTCCTGCGCAAGGATCCCCGGATGAGCCCTCTGCCCGTGGTTGTGCTGTCTTCCTCGGATGCCGAACGGGACATCGTGGAAAGCTACTGCCGGGGAGCCAATACCTACATCCAAAAACCTGTCGATCTGCGCCAGTTTCAGGAAGCCGTCGCAAAGATTGAGAGTTTCTGGTTGTCCTTAGCCAAGTTGCCGAGCCTGCAGAAGCCGGCGCCAAAAGAGGAGAAGCTTGATGACTAGTGATGCCATGACCCGCAGCCTGCTGCTGGTCGAGGACAATCCGGCGGATGCCGACCTGGTAGTGGACTTGCTTGATCAGGCCAATCGAGACAACTATGACGTAACCCATGTCATGCGAATCGCAGAGGCCCTTGAGATTCTGCGCACCCGTCAGGTTGATATCGTGCTGCTCGACCTGCGCCTGCCCGACGGGTCAGGCCTGGACACCGTACGCAGCGTCCGTGAAGTCGCCGACGATGTACCGATTGTGGTCCTCACCGGCATAGACGATGAAGAGACGGCCATCGGCTGCATCGACATCGGCGCGCAGGATTACCTCTGCAAGGGTGATATCCGTCCGGTGGCCCTGCGCCGCACACTGGGCTATGCAATCAGCCGCCAGCGCGAGGCCAAGCTGCGCGAGCTGCAGGAGACTCTCGAGCGCTACCGCGCCCTGTCCTCGCAGTCCAGCAACCTTGGCAGCGTGCATTCGGGCAGCGCCATCGCCCTGCGCGACCGCAACGCTGAGACCTTCGCCGGGCTGGTCAAGGACTACATCAGCCTGCTTGACGCCTATGTCGACCGCCTGAGCGTCAGGCGCGACAAGCCGCGCACGGCCATGGACAGCATCGCCCTGCGCCTAGGTGAAGCCGGCGGTGGTCCCCGCGACCTGCTGGATCTGCATCTGGCTTCCCTTTACAAGGTTGCCGGCGGCCGCACGGATGACCGCTCCCGCAGTTACGTGCTGGAGGGCCGCCTGCTGGCGCTGGAAATGATGGGCCTGCTGGTGGATTATTACCGCATGGGCGGCCCCGGGCCCTATGCCGCCGAAGCCCTGTCCTGAGACTCACTTCCGCCCAGGCGGGTCCAGGCTGCTTCGCGGCCTCAGCCATCACTGCGCGGCTGAAATGGAAAGGCCGGCGCAGGGGCATAAGCTCCCACGCCGGCCGCTGCTACCTGCTTTTAGCGGTTGCTGTAGCTGAAGACCTTGTCGTAGGCCTCGTGCTTCTTTCCATCCACCGCAATGTAGGGGTAGATGAGGAAGTTCTGCGGAGTTGAAATGCCGGGGATGCTGATGTCGCGGCCCATGACAAACTCCAGGCGGTGCTCGCAGAGGCCGCCGAAGAGCTCCTCGCGCCGCGCAGCGCCGTTCTTGGAGGCGTCGCTGGCATCCACCGGGACCCAGCCGTACTGCGGGTCGAAATACTCGGCCCAGCAGTGGTAGCCGCCGATGCTGCCTTCGGGCGCATCGGAGGGAACGCTCATCCCCATGAAGAAGCGGGCCGGGATGCCCTGGCTGCGCATCTCACCGATCCACAGGCTGTGGAAGTCGGTGCAGTTGCCCTTGCGGACGTCGCAGGCAAAATTGGCATCGCCGCGGCCCCAGGTGCCCGCCGGACCGCTCTTGTCGTAAAGCACCGTGTCCACAATGTGGTCATAGAGCTTGCGAGCGATCTCGGTGGCGCTGCCCCGCGTGCCGCCCAGCACACCTTCCGCCTCGGCGCTGATCTTGCCGTCCAGCGGGATCATGCTGTCGGGGCCGGTGAAGCGGGTCATCAGGGTGTCGCTGAGTGCGCCTTCATAAACCATCCCCTGGTCGATGGGGCGATAGGCGACCCGGGTAGCGTTGATCTTGACGGTCACCGGGATCATGCCATTGGCGTCCCGGGTAGCCTGGCTGAGGTCCAGCCAAAGGAAATTGTTGCCGTATTCCGCATCGGAAACGACCTTCCAGGGGTAATCCTGCACCAGCTCCCATGAATGGACAGTCTGGCGGGAATTACTGGGTGGCAGTGGCAGCCAGGCTTCGATCTTGCCAGCGCCACTGGGAACATCCTTCACGTTGAAACCGTAGCTGAGTTCAAAGCTGCGCACGGCAGCCGCCGTCGTCTGTTCAGCCGCGAGTGCGCCACTGGCACAGCTCAGGCCAGCCAGCAACGCCCCGGCAACAAGGAAATTACGCATGTTGCACTCCTGTAGATGGGCTTCGGCGAAACGCCGATGGCCTAGCTTAGCATGTACTTAAATGTCAAACTAAGGCCGGCCGGCCCAGGCTCTCTTCGCGGCGCCGGGCCGCATCGTGCAGCATGGGAACGATGTAAGCCGCCCAGTAAAGCAGCTGGGCCCAGAGGTTGAAGCCGAAGCCCTTGGCCGTCAGCAGCAGGTGCAGCTCAAACATGGCCAGGGTGCCCCACAGCGTCAGTATCACTGCGCACAGCGGGTGCGTCCAGAAGCGGTAGACCTTGATCCTGAAGGTCATGGCGTTGAAGATAAGAAAGCAGATTCCCGGCAGCAGCACCCACAGCGGCCAGCCGCTGGCCTGTTGCAGGTCCGGGCCAGCCGGCCGCAGGGAATCGGCGAAGGTATAGGCCACTGAGTAGTAGCTCATCACCCCCAGCACCAGGGCATAGGTAATGTTGCGGCGGTTCACGGTGTCGTCACGCTTCTGGATCAGCGGCCGCAGGACCAGCATGATGCCGAAGTAGAGCAGCAGCTCCAGGGGCCAGGGCCAGTCGAGCAGCAGCACAAAGGCCGCCAGCACGACATTGACCAGCGCGAAGATGGCATCGCGGATCAGTTTGCGCAGGGCGGTGTCTTTTGAGAAAGGCGCAGACATTAAGACAAATCAGGCAGCCGGGATAAGGTTAAGTGGAGTCTGCTGTCAGACCTCCGCACCCTGTGGGAGGATACTGCATAGCCTTGGCTGACTGCGTTTCAGCTTCAAACAGGGTCTTGTTACGGGTCTTGTTACGGTAGCAAGAGGTAACAAGCCTTA
>JADZFO010000035.1 GCA_020849855.1 bacterium
GATGTGAAGCCCTGAAGAGTTATTGTTCAAGATACAATTCCACTCGACCACACAGTGCTATCGGCCATCTGCCACCCACATCGCGCCTTCCGGCACTGAATAACCTGTTTGGCGGCCACAACTAGCCCTGACAGAGTTAAGTCTCAGCGTGCTGCCTGCCATAGGCAGCAGACCATACAATTAGCCCCATGAGCAGCAGCAAGGGTGGGGCAGACAAGGCGCAGGCACGCGTCGAATGGCTGCGCGAGCAGATCGCGCACCACAACTACCGCTATTACGTGCTGGACAGCCCGGAGATCAGCGACGCCCAGTGGGACGAGCTGTACCGCGAGCTGGAGCAGCTGGAAGCCAGCCACCCCGAGCTGATTACGCCCGACAGCCCGACCCAGCGCGTTGGCGGCGCTGTGCTGCCGCAGTTCGCCCAGGTGACCCACCGGATGCCGATGACCAGCCTGGACAACGCGCTGACGGACGCCGAGTTCAAAGCCTTCGACGAGCGCCTGCGCAAACTGCTTGCCGGCGGCGCAGACGGAGGGTTATTTGCTGCCGGCGAGACTGCGCTGGAGTATTTCTGCGAGCCCAAGCTTGACGGCCTGGCGGTCAGCCTGGAGTTTGAAAATGGCGCCTTTGTCCGAGGTGCCACCCGGGGAGATGGGTCTGTCGGCGAGGACATCACGGCCAATATCCAGACGCTGCGGCCCCTGCCCATCCGCCTGAAAGACAGCAGTTTCAGCGGGACGGTCCGTGGAGAGGTGTTCATCCGCACCCTGGACTTCGAGAAGCTGAACGCGGCGCAGAAGGCCAGCGGCGGACAGGTTTATGCCAACCCGCGCAACACGGCTGCCGGCAGCCTGCGCCAGCTTGATCCATCCATTACAGCCAGCCGGCCGCTGAGCATCTTCATCTATGCACTGGTGGACGCCCAGCGCTACGGTCTGAAGAGCCAGTCAGAGAGCATCGAGTTCATGCGCGGGCTGGGCCTGCCGGTGAACCCTGAGGGCCGCGTCTGCAAGGGCGCGCAGGAAGTACTGGACTATCACGACGAGCTGGCGCGCCGCCGCTCGCTGTACCCCGGCGAGGATGCCGATGCACTGCCCTATGCCATTGATGGCATGGTGGTGAAATACAACGACCTGACAAAGTGGGAAGAACTGGGCTTCACGGCCAAGGCGCCGCGCTTCATGCTGGCCTTCAAGTGGCCTGAGCAGGAGGCCAGCACCCGGCTGAACAACGTGAGCTTTTCCATCAGCCGCACCGGCGTCTATTCGCCGGTGGCCGAGCTGGAGCCGGTGAATATCCAGGGTGTTACGGTGGCGCGGGCCACGCTGCATAACCTGGATGAGATCGAGCGCCTTGACCTCATGCTGGGCGATGAAGTCTTCGTCAAGCGCGGCGGTGAGGTGATCCCCAAGATCACCGGCAGGACAGCCCGTGAGCGCGACGGCTCGGAGAAGCCGATTGTCTACCCCGACAGCTGCCAGCACTGCGCGACAACACTGGTGATTGACGAACGCGCCCACAACTGGGCCTGCCCCAACAGGGTATGCCCGGGCCGGCTGGCCCAGCGCATCGCCTATTTCTGCAGCCGCGACGTGATGGATATCGAAGGCCTGTCAGAGCGCACGGCCGTGCGCCTGGTGGAGGCCGGTCTGGTGAAGGACATCGACGACCTTTACCGCCTGACCCGTGAACAGCTGACGGCGCTGGAGAAGTTTGGAGATGTTTCGGCTGACAACACGCTGGCGGTCATCAACGGCAGCCGCAGCCGCCCGCTGTGGCGCGTCATCGTGGCGCTTGAGATCCCGCAGGTGGGCAGCCAGACCGCCAAGCTGCTGGCCAGGCACTTTGGCAGCCTGGAAGCTCTGGGCAATGCCAGCGAAGAGCAACTGATGGAGGTCTACTCGGTCGGCAAGCTGATCGCCCAGGAGATCCGGGCCTGGTTTGAGGTGCCGGGCAATGCAGAGCTTTGCCGCCGTCTTGGCGAGGTGGGGCTGAAGGTCAGCGAGGCGGCAGCCGGCGAGGGCGGCGGGCCGCAGCCCTTCGCTGGCCGGACGGTGGTGCTGACCGGGACGATCAGCTTCGCCACCCGCGAGCAGCTCAAGGAATGGCTTGAGCTGAATGGTGCAACGGCCAGCGACAGCGTCTCGAAGAAGACCGGCCTGGTCATCGCCGGCCCGGGCGCAGGATCAAAGCTTGCCAAGGCTGAGCAGCTCGGCGTGCCGGTCTGGGATGAGGCGAAGCTGATCGAGTTCATGCTCAGCGAGCCAAGCTCGCCGGAGCAGAAGCCCGAGTGGTGGCCCAATGCTAAGTAGGCCATTGCCTCAGGGCGGCGCCTGGGCGCAATGAATACCGGCCTGAGTATGGTCGGTGTAGGATGACCTTGCGGAGCTGCAAAGTAAAGCGGGCCCGGAGGCCCGCCATGCTGTTCACGATTGTTTCCGCTGACTGTTACTCGCCGCAGCAGGGGCTGCTAACGATGTAGGCGCTGTCGGCGCTGATGTCGTTGCAGCAGTTCTGGCAGTGCGCGATGGTCCACCACTTGGGGCGCGGGCACTCGCACTCATCGCTGGAGCTGACCTTGATCTTGAAGCCCTGGATCGAGAGCTGGTCCTCGCCGGGCTTGGAAACCCGGACGTGGCAGACCAGCGAGGGGTCAATGGCCTTGTCCAGCTTGGAGACGAAGTGGTTCTTCTCGTCGCAGTCGCACCACGGGCCGCCCAGCTTGGCCATCGCCAGCAGCTTCCATTCCTTGTCGAAGAAGGAAACGATAATGCCGTCCTTGCTGCCCGGCTCGCAGGGATCGGTGCAGCCGCAGCAGGAAATGGTCAGGGCAACCTGCTGGATCTCGCAGGTGCCGGGCATCATCAGGCAGCAGTCCATGACCTCGCCTGTGGGCTGGTTGCTGACCGCTGCCGCGACATTCAGCGTATCCGGGGCGGCCGCCAGGGCGACCTCGCCGCTGCCCATGGCGGGACTGGCCCAGCCACTCTCCGCTCTCGCCAGGCCGCTGAGCCCGCACAACAGGACGCCAGCCAGGCCGGCCACCGCAATCAGCTTGCGCATATCCCCCACATCTCCTCTTACTGCTATTGGGTTGAGAAGCGGAGTATAGGCCGGCATGGTAAAGAGGCTTTTCAGACCAGGTGAAGAAGCTGCAAAGTTGGCCGCCTGGGGCAAAATACTGTAAGGGCGGCGCGGCAAAAAAAAAGGTTCATCGCCCAACACCGGGGAAGGCGGCCTTGATCTTCAGGAAAAAGTATTCGTCGTCGCGATAGCCATAGGCGATGCGTTTGATGACTTTGATGCGGTTGTTGATGCCTTCCAGCA
>JADZFO010000036.1 GCA_020849855.1 bacterium
AGAACAGCGTTGTCGGCATCACCTATTTCCTGAACAAGATGCACAACGCCTTCGGCTTCTTCATCCCGGCCGCCAAGGACGACATGAGCAAGATCCAGATCGACTGGACCTTCAAGTTCTAGTCAGCGTCCGGCTGAGAGATCAGCTGAATCAGGACTAAACGGGGCGGGAGCAATCCCGCCCCTTTCTTTTGCCTGCGCAGTGCGCAGGCTGTGCTATTTAGAACGGCAGACAGCAGAGCCCACTGCCATTGAAGGCAGCAGTGCAGAGCTGCGTGTGTGAAGAGACCGTCCTAAGGCCCTGGGCAGAGCCGAGGCCGGAAGCGCTGTACGAACGCCGGCGTCCATGCCGGATCCTGCTGAGTTACTCTGGTGGGCAACCGGTCCTGGCAGGCTGCGCAGGCAGGGCGCCAGGGCCCGGCGCAGTGTGAAGCTTGAGAGCCAAGGTAAAGCAAAGCCAGCAGGGTTAAGCTCTGCGTCCAGTCTTTGGGCTCAGGGGCGAGCTGCATGCACAGGCCTGCAGCTTCAGCCTCGTTTGCTGCTGCGCAGAGTCCTATCGGGGTATAGCTGAGCCGTGTCAGGCCTGGGCGGTCGGGGTTGACACCGCGTCTCCGCCGCCGTTCTCGGGGAAGAAGGTCTCGTCGAAGAGGTCCTGGGCCATGAAGAGCACCTCGATGGCCTCGGCAAGGGGCTGGGCCACCAGGCCTTCCATCGGTATGTTGACCGTGGCGTAAATCAGCTCCTCGTCGGGATCCATGCAGTAGGCCCCCGTGGGCAGCTCGCCGTTCATCGCCATCAGTTCCTTGAGCATGACCAGCGCGCCGTCCTGCTGCAGCTCGTCGATGTAGACCATCAGGCGCAGATAATGGCCGGCCTCGGTGGGATAGAGGATGCCGGTGAGCATCTCACCATCCGCGCTGTCCGGGCTGAGGTCGTAGCGGATGACGCCCTCTTCCTGCTCTTCCTTCTGAAAGCTGACCGCCAATTCACCCAAGAGGGCTTCCAGCGCCAGAGCTGCGTCCATTACTTCCTCCAGGCGGAAAGGTGGCTTTTCAGCCCCGCCATGTTGATACAGTCGTTTTCGGTGGCGATCTGCTCGCTGCTTATTTTAAGCCTCGCCTTGAGGCTGGCGTTCATCCAGGCCACGCGGGCCACACCGCCCTCGGCGGCCAAAAAGCGCGGGCTGAGCACATAGCTTTCGCTGATGCCCATGTAGCCCGGCGACTGGCGGCCGGCCACGCGGGCCAGCAGGGTGTCGAAGGTTTTTCCATCTGGGCTGCGGCCGCTGAAGTCGCGGCTGAGCAGGTTGAACGCATCCAGCTCGTCAATGAACCAGGCGATCACCTCGGGAATGGCGGTGCTGGGGTGCGGCTGCTCCCGCAGGCTGTGCAGGTTGATACGCCTCAGGCCCCCCTCGCTGAGGATCTGGGCCAGTTTGTCCACACCAAGGTAGGCGCCGCGCAGCTTGTCTGTCACCGAGCCGCGCTCAACTATGCGCTGCTCAGTGCTGTGGCTGAAGAGCGCCAGGGTGGCCAGCTCGTCATAGCTGCGGCCGCAGCAGGGCGTGCGGTCGGCAGAGGCGATGCAGAAGGCCTGGGGCATATAGCTGCTACAGGAGGAGCAGAGCACCAGGGGGCTGGAATCCTCGCTGCGCCGCCGCAGCTGGTTCTCGCGGTCCTCGCGGTAAGCCAGGATGGCCGGCCGCAGGCTGGAGATGCGCAGGGGGTCGAAGATCAGGTTCACGCTGATGGTGTTCAGCACGAACTGGCTCTTCAGGGCTTCATAGATGATGCGGCCCAGGTCGCCGGCTTCCAGGCGGTGCTCATACCAGCGCAGGCGCAGGCGGCCCTGCTCATAGTCCGCGGCCAGCTCGGTGTGTTCATTGATGATGCGAATGATGTGGCGCTCGATATAGGCGGTGGCTGAGACCGTGACTTCCTTGTCGCCGATGTCAATAATCAGGCCGAGATCCGGGCCCAGGGCGCCGCGCACGTCATAACCGTCGACGCCGCCGATAGCCCTGACGATGAAAAGGCTGTTCTCAGTGCCGCCGGCCTGCTTGAACTCCAGGCGCTGCTGCTTGGCGCTCAGTCGCGGCAGCGGCAGGCCCAGCTCGCCGGCAAGCCAGCCGCTGAGGCCGGTGGGCTGGAGGCCCGCGGGTTTGCGCAGGACAGCTACTCCAAGGTACTCCAGCAGGTCAAGCATGTAGTTCTCGCTGACCCCCGTGCCGGCATCCAGCAGCAGCCCGGTTCCGCCCTGCGGCTGCGGGCCGGTTGCCACCACCGGGAAGCCGTACTGCAGCAGCAGGCGGCGCAGCTGGCGCAGGTCGCCGCGCTGCCAGGCAGCGAAGCGCCCGGCCCAGCGCAGGATGAGCTGCAGGAAGGCCAGGCTGTCGGAGGCGCCGCTGCGGGGCAGGAGCCAGCAGCGCGGCAGCTCCGGCTTCTCCTCGAAGTCAAGGGCCAGATAAACCATATGGCGCAGGATCTCGGGCCGGTTGAACTGGCGCAGGAACTCGGTCTCGCTGAGGTTGCTTTCAGCCAGGCTGGCCTGGGCATCCGTCAGCTCCCAGATCGCCGGGAGGGCCAGGGGCTCGGTTTCGATCCAGGCGCTGAGCTCATTGAGGGCGCGGCCCTGCCAAGGGCGGGCGTCGCAGAGCAGCTCGTTGATCAGCTGGATGCCGTGCGGGTTGACGCGGGCCTGCTGGAAAGCCGCAGCCACGACGCGGGCATCAATCCCATAGGCCGCCAGCGCTGGCTTCACATGGCCTCCGGCAGGGGCAGGGCCAGCAGCCTGAAGCCGGTGCGCAGAACAGTACGGAAGGCCTCGCAGAGGCCCTGGCGGAAGGCGCGCTCGGGCTGCGGCGCGTCGATGACGCGGCAGTCGCGGTAGAAGTCGCTGAAAGCGGCCGCCAGGGAGTAGAGATAGTTGCACAGCCCGGCCGGCTCAAAACGCTCGGCGGCCGTCTGGCAGACCGAGGGGAAGCTGGAGAGCCAGCGCGCCAGTGCGATCTCGGAGGCGTGCAGCTCGTGCACGGCGGTCGGCTGGATGCCATTCCCGCCCTGTTCGAGAGAGGCACCGGCGGTCAGCTTGCCGGCCCGGGCATAGGCGTACTGCAGGTAGGGCGCGGCGCGGCCGTCAAAGCTCAAGGCCTGCTCAAAGTCAAAGACAATCTGCTGGTTGCCGCCCACCTGCAGCATGGTGAACTTGATCGCGGCGAGGGCCACCTTGCGGGCGGTTTCCTGGATCTGCTGCTCCTCGGTGATCAGGCCCTTCTCGCGGATGATCTCTTCCGCGCGGCGCACGGCTTCATCCTTCAGCTCACGGTAGGAGACCACTGTGCCCTCACGCGAGGACATCTTGCCTTCGGGCAGCACCACCAGCTCATAGCTGATGTGCCGGCAGTTCTCGGCGTTGGGGAAGCCCCAGAGCTTCAGGATGCTGAAGACCTGCTCGAAGTAAAGCTTCTGCTCGGCCCCGACCACATAGAGGCTCTCGGCCAGGGGCTCGCCGGTCTTCTCGCGCACCAGGTCAAACTTGTGCTTGGCCAGGCCGAGCTCCTTGGTCTGGTACAGGCTGGTGCCGTCAGAGCGCAGGATGACCATCTTGCCCAGGCGGCGCAGGGTCTTGCCCAGCTGGGCCTCCAGCTCGGCCCTTTCGCCCTCGCGCAGTTCGCGGCCGAGGGCGGTCTCGCGGGCCCTGATCTCGCCGGGCAGCAGCCTTCCAAGGTGCTCCTCGAAGTGCACATACAGGCTGCCGGCGTACTTCTCGCTTTCATCCACCTGGGCGATGCCGCGCCGCTTCAGCTCCTCGGCGGTCTTCTGGCCCAGGCGTGTGTCGTCGACGATGGACTCATAGAACCAGCAGTTCGGGTCGGCGGTGAAATCGACCAGCAGCTCGGCAAAGATATCGCGAAAGGCGCGGTCGCACTCGTCGCGGGAGCTCTGCCACTGACTGCGGGCCTCGACGGAGCCTTCCTCCCAGTGCGCCAGCCAGGCGCGCACCTCGGCCTGCACGGCTTCGCCTCCCTCGGCCTCAAAGCGCGCGTTGGCCGCCTTGTAACAGCGGCCCCAGAAGGCCAGGCGGTCCTGCGGCGCATCGCTGGCCGCCGGGGCGACCCCCAGCTCCTGCGCATGGGCCGCTCCCCACATGGCCTTCGCCACATGCAGGCCGACATCGCCAAGATAAGTAGCCTTGTAGACAGTGTGGCCCTGGAACTCCAGCAGGTTGGCGATGGCCTGGCCGATGCTGGCGTTACGCAGGTGGCCGACGTGGAAGTCCTTATGCGTGTTGGGCTGGGCGTACTCCACCATGATCCGCCGGGGCATGCAGTCATAACCGCGGTAGCACTCGTCGCCGGGCTGCATGCCGCTGCAGATACCCTGGCCGAAGCGCTCGTCCATGACCCGCACTGTGCCGGTGATCATATGCGCCAGGGCCGCGGCGTCATAGTAGAAGTTCAGGTATGGGCCTTCCGCCTCCACCCGTTCAATGTAGGGAAAGCAGCCCTGGCTGCAGAGCTGCTGCAGTTCCAGCGCCAGCTCCGAGGCCAGCTGCACGCCGGCCTCGCGGCCAAGGTCGATGGCCAGTTTCTTGGCCTCAGCCTTGCTGAGGCCGGCGCTGGCCGCCTCTATCCGGCTGGCCGCGATCCGCGGCGCCAGGGTGAAACAGACATTGGAGCTGACGCCCCAGGGGCGTGGCTCCTCAATGGCGCTGAGCTGCGCCTCCAGCCCTTCAAAGCCACGCTCCGCCAGACAGCGGGAGAGGGCTGAGAGGATCTGTTCATAAGCTATCCGCACGCAGCTATGTTAGCAGCCAGAGCCGCTGCGGCCAGTGCGGCAGCCCGCGGGCGGGCCAGTCTCAACCTGAAGGGCCCGATTTGGCTGAAGCGGCCCCACGGACTATAATCCGGCGTTCTATGGCGGACTACCTGAGCAATCAGGGAGCGGGGCGCTTCATACTGACTGGGCCCGTCCTGCTGGGCCTGGCGGCACTGCTGCTGCTGTGTCTGGGCGCGGCCAAAGCCCGCGTCGACAGCAGCTTCCACGCTGACGACTACACCCAGATCCGCGTGGTGCTTTCCGACTCCAAGACCTATGTCGAGGTCGGCGGCGCACTGAGCTGGCAGATCAACGGCAAGTACATCTGCGACAGCACCGATGTGGCGGAGATCAAGCTGGTGGACTCCGACACGGTCAAGCTTGTACTGGGCAAGAAGGGCTGGAGCAACCAGCGGATCGTGGCGGTGCCCAAGAAGGGCTTCCTGCGCTTTGGCGGCCGCGAGTACCGCGGGCGCATGGAGTTCTATCCCAGCCGCGACGGTGACACGGTGATTGCCCTGAACGTGCTGCCGCTTGAGGATTACCTGCTGGGCGTGGTGCCCGCTGAAATGCCGCCCTCCTGGCCGGCCGAGGCCCTGAAGTCCCAGGCGGTGGCGGCGCGGACCTATGCGGTCTTTGAAATGCGCGAGAAGCGCACCTCCAGCAAGAGCTATACCTTTGATGTCTACCCGGATGTCTCCGACCAGGTCTATAAGGGGGTCAGCGGGGAGGACCCGCGGGCCAGCAAGGCCGTGAAGGACACCGCCGGGGTGATCATGACCTGGCAGGGCAAACCCATCTTCGCGCAGTTCTGCGCGGACTGCGGCGGCAGCACCAAGTGCGGCACGCAGCCCTACCTGCAGGCGGTGCCCTGCTATGCCCCGGACAGCCCCTATAACGACTGGAGCATCAAGCTGAGCCCCGACAAGCTGTCCTCGCTGGCCCGGGCGGCCGGCGGCAGCGTGGGCACAGTGCGCGAGGTGCGGGCCGAGAACGACAGCACCAGCGGGCATCTCAAGACCCTGAGCATCGTCGGCGACGGTGGTTCCCAGAGCATCAGCGGCAGCAAGCTGCGGGACATGCTGGGCCTGAGCACGATGAAGAGCACGCGGGCCTATATCAGCGGCCCGGGCGGATCGGTGCTGGAGCCGCAGAAGCCCAAGTTCGGCCAGAACGCCGCGGGTAGCAGCCCCGGCAAGCAGCGCGGCCGCCAGCCACTGCCGCGCCAGCCCCAGGAGGCCACGGATGTATTTGCCGCGGCCAGTGGCGGGGCAGCAGATGGCGATGGCGACGGCTTCATCCCCGATGCCCTGGATGGGGCAGAGGCCGGCACGCTTGAAAGCGAAGCAAACCGCAGCAGAAGCAAGAAGAGCCCCCCGCGGACGGAACGGCGCCAGGCAGTGATGAGCATTGAATTGCCCAGCCTGAGCGAGCTGGAGGATTCCTCCCGGCCAGTGGTGCTGTATGGCAAGGGCATTGCCGACCTCAAGCTGCGCAACGCCTTTATCTTCGACGGCCGCAACCTGCGCAAGCCCCTGCAGGTCTGCACCGTGCTGGGTACACAGAGCACGCTGGAGACCCTGGAGTACGACCTGGCTGTAGAGGATGAAGGCCCCGCTGAGCAGGCTGAAGCTGCTGGTTACGATGAAGAGGAGCCGCTGATTGAAGCGGCGGATATCCAGGAGCGCCAGGAAAGCGGTGACATAGCCGCAGCGACGCCGGCGCCGCCTGCTGAGCCTGAAACGCCGCAGGAAGCCCGCTTCCAGCTTGAGAAGGCCCCCAAGTCCGAGATCCCGCCCAGCTCACGGCTGAAGGTGGGCAGCGACGGGATTGTGCTGCGCGGCAGCGGCTATGGCCATGGGGTGGGTTTGTCGCAGTGGGGGGCCAAGGAACTGGCCAGCCAGGGCCTGGACTATCTGTCGATACTCCTGCACTTCTATTCCGGCGTGGACATCTATACGATCGAGCCGCCGCTGGACAGCAAGCCCAAGGACAAGGGCAAGAAGAAGAAAACTGCCGAAGCCGAGGAAGCGGAAGCCGGCGAGGCCGTGGATGTCTTTTACAAGCCTTTCCAGCGTTAGATCATTACTGATGCATCGCCCTCAGTCACGGCTTCATCTCAACCAGACCGGAGCCTGGTAGGTCAACATAATGTATCGGTGGCGGTTAGTTAGCTCTGCTTGTGCGCGGATAGGCTGACTGACAATCAGGCTGCACGGCCGTGGCCGGACGCACAACAGCCTTCGAGCCTCCCCGTGCCTGCGTCTCTTAAGCCGTACGCAGGGAGCGCAGGGCGCTGATCATCGCCACCGCGTGACTGCTCAGGCCAAGCTGGCGCGCCACACTCTGCTCGTCCAGGCCCTGCTGGATCAGGTTGCTGGCGGCGGCGGCGCGGCCATCCTCCGGCAGGCTGTGGGTCGGCAGAGGCTCGCTGTTGCCGGCCTGGGGGAGATACCAGTCATCGAGGTCGCTTTCTTCATTGTGCTGCAGCGCCGGGGCGGCAGCCGCAAAGGCGGCGGCGGGCGCGGGGGCGGGCTGGGTGTTGAGGCTGGCCTGGAAGCTGTGCTGCTGCTGCCGGCCCTCGGCCTTCAGCTCTTCGAGATCCTGGCGCAGCTTGAAGGCCGCGGCGCGGACTTCACTAAGGGCGGCGGCGGTCTCTTCACGCTTTCTGCGCTCCTGTTCCACCAGGCGGCCCAGCAGGTCCTCCAGGCGTTCGAGGCGCAGCGTCTGACGGCGCTCCTCGTCTTCCTGCCGGATCAGATCAAGCGGGTCGTTGCGCTGAAACTTGCGCTGCTCATTGAAGAGGTAAACCAGCGCGCCTGATATCAAGGCGAGCATGGCCAAAACCAGAACGTCCATTCCTTCCCCCGATAGCTGCGGCACCCGGTCACAGCGGTAACGCGGGTACTTTATTACCTGAAGCGCAAATGGTGGTTACAGACAGGTAAAGTCGACGTGACTTGAGGATGAAAACGTTAAAGTCCCACGCTCAGCGACTGTGGATAACCCCGAGCCGTGGGCACTGCGCATAGATCGAGCACTGGCTGCACAGCGGGCTGAGCGGCTGGCAGACCTGCTGGCCGTGATTGACCAGGACGCGATTGAGGGTGCTCCAGTAGCGGGTCGGTACAAGCTGCATCAGCGCCTGCTCGGTCTGCTCCGGGCTGCTGGTATCAACCCAGCCCAGGCGGTTGCAGATGCGGTGGACGTGGATGTCCACGCAGATGGCAGGCAGGTCCCAGCAGATATTCAGCACGAGGTTGGCGACCTTGCGCCCCACTCCCGGCAGGCGCAGCAGCTCCTCGCGCGTGCGGGGAACCTGACCGCCGAAGTCCTCAATCAGCATGCGGCACATCTCATGCAGGTGCCGCGCCTTGGTCTGGTAAAAGCCGACAGGGTAAAGGAGCTGCGCGAGCTGCTTCTGCGGCACCGCCAACAGCATGGCCGGCGAGACATCCGGCCAGCGCTGCGTCTTGGCCGGCAGGTTCGCCGAGGTGAGGGCATGGCCGGCCAGCTCGGCCGCCGAAAGCGGCACTGGCAGGCCCGAGGCGTGCTCCCAGAGCCGGCGCATGGCGGCGTTGGTGACGGGGTCCTTTGTGCGCGCGGAGAGGATGGTGGCCACCAGCACCTGGAAAGGCTGGGCTGCATCGTTCTCAAGAGGGTGGTAGGGGTACTGCGCGGCCAGGAGCTTGAAGAGCCGGGCCAGGCGCTGCGGGCTGGGCGGGTTCGGACCGGTGAAGCTGGCGGGGTCGGCGGGCACGCAAAGATGCTAGCACGGCTATAATCTGGCCCGGGACTATATTCGGACACGCCGGGTATCCACCCGGCCAGGCCGCGTTCCACGCTCGCAGGAGCACTAGTCTACGGAACTAGAGAACCCAATCCGGGGCCCGGCCGCAAGGCAGCAGGGAGCAGGCCATGTAGGCTTAGACCTCCGCCTGTACCTGTGGGCCCCCGGGTGAGGGATCCATAGCTGAGGTTATCTATGGGACCCCTGCTTTTCGCATTGCTGCTTTTTGCATCCCTGATGGCCTGGATCACCTACCGCAGCTTCGTGCGCAAAGTCACTGTCCCCGACAGCTATGCCGGCCTGCTTTTCACCAAAGGCGTGTATGTGCGGACGCTGCCGAGCGGGCAGCATACCCTGATCGGCCTGAACCACCGCCTGGAGCAGGTGGACCTGCGCGAACGTGTCGAGCTGCTGGCCGGACAGGAAGTAGTCAGCTCTGACGGCGCGCCGGTGAAGATCAGTTTTGTGCTGCAGTACCGCGTCCAGGACCCCTACCTGTTCCGTTCCAACTCGACGGATGCCCGCCAGTCGATCCACCTGCTGGCCCAGGCCGCCCTGCGGGATTCCATTGCCAGCCGGGAGATGGAAAGCGTGCTGCCGGCCCGCGCGGAGATCGCAGAGGAGCTGAAGCCGCGCGTCGCTGCGGCCATGCAGCGTTATGGCCTGCGCCTGGAAGACCTATTCATCCGCGACCTGATGCTGGCCGGGCCGCTGCGCTCCGTGTTCACCAGGGTCCTGGCTGCCAAGCGCGAGGGGCAGATCGCCCTGGAGAAGGCCCGGGCGGAATCGGCCGCGATCCGCAACCTGCTGAACACCGCCAAGCTGCTTGAGCGCAACCCGCAGCTGATGCAGCTTCGGCTGCTGCAGGCCATGAAGGATTCCACCGGCAACACCTTTATCCTCAAGCTGCCGGCGGCGCCAGAGGTGGCGGCAATGGCAGAAGACGCAGTGGAGCTGGAGCTGGGCGGCAACGAATAGGCGCGCTGCTGCGGGCTTGCCAAGTCGGCTGCCTCGCCGTATAGTCTGAGGTCCTGCGGGAGTAGCTCAATGGTAGAGCATCTGCTTCCCAAGCAGAGGGTTGCGGGTTCGATCCCCGTCTTCCGCTCCACTTTCCGGTCTGGTCATGAGCTGCTGGCCGGCCCCGGATCCCTCCACTACTGCATTCCCCAGGCTGCATGACCCTGTTCAGCAGAACCAATTCCAACAAACATATTGAAAACCGCAGACAATTGGGATATCTTACTAAGCGTCCAGAGCTTAGGATTGCAAAGAATAAGTACTACATGAAGGTCAGGTAAGAGAGACTCATGTCCGATCAGGCCCAACCGGAGCAAAAGCCAGCCAGACCCCGGCATCTTGGCGCGTGGGCAGTGGCGGCCTGCGCTGGGCTGGGCCTGATGGGGGGAATTGGCGGCTATACCTTCAACTTCGCCCAGGGCCTGAGTTACTTCAGCAACGACCCGCGGGCTTGCGTCAACTGCCATGTGATGAATGACGCATACGACTCCTGGCAGAAGAGCGGGCACGGACATGTGGCTGTATGCAATGACTGCCATACCCCGCACAACCTGCTGGGCAAGATGATTACCAAAGCCGACAACGGCTGGAACCACTCCGTCAAGTTCACTCTGCGCAGCTATGAGAAGGCACCGATCGTCATCCGCGAAGTGAATGCGGAACGGCTGCGGCACAACTGCATTGAGTGTCATGACACCATGCTGACCGAAGTACGCGGTTCAGCCATGTTGCATCCAGGGCATGGCGGACCAGGCAGCGAAGACCTGGATTGTCTGCGCTGCCATTCAGACGCCGGCCACGGGCCGCGGAGGTAGGGAAATGAAGCTGGGACTGTGGGTTTATCTGCTGGTGATCGTGCTGACCGCGATTGGCACCTTTGCCATCACGGCGCTGCTGATGGACATCAACGGCAAGAAACAGGAAGCCCGCCAGGCTTACATCCCGCTGGTGGAGCTGGACGAGGAAACAGTCGATCCGGCGCAGTGGGGCAAGAACTTCCCGCGGCAGTACGACGGCTATCTGAAGACGGTTGATGAAGAGCGCACGCGCTATGGCGGCAGCGAGGCGGTGAACCGCCTTGAGATGGACCCGCGCCTGCTGCGCATCTTTGACGGCTATGCCTTTGCCATCGAGTACAACGAAGAGCGCGGGCATGCTTATACCCTGCTGGACCAGGAGATCACTGAGCGCGTCAAGCAGAAGCCGCAGCCCGGCGCCTGCCTGCACTGCCATGCCTCGGTGATGCCGGCCTACCGCAAGGCCGGCAACGGCGATGTAATGGCCGGCTTCGGTGCGGTGAACAAGATGCCCTGGGCCGAGGCGCGCGAGCTGGTGGAACACCCGGTGGCCTGCATTGACTGCCATGATCCCGAGACGATGCAGCTGCGGGTAACCCGGCCGGGCTTCATCAACGGCATCCGCGAGCTGAAGAAACTGGAAGGCATCGAAAACTACGACCCCAACAAAATGGCCAGCCGCCAGGAGATGCGCAGCTTCGTCTGCGGGCAGTGCCATGTGGAGTACTACTTCAAGGGCGAGGACAAGGTGCTTACCTACCCCTGGCACAAGGGCCTGAAGGTGGAGGAGATTGAGGCTTATTACGACGAGGTGGGGCACAAGGACTGGGAGCACAAGGAGACCGGCGCCGCTGTGCTGAAGGCCCAGCACCCCGAGTTTGAGCTCTGGAGCCAGGGCATCCATGCGCGCAATGGCGTGTCCTGCGCCGATTGCCATATGCCCTACATGCGCGAAGGCGCGATCAAGATCAGCGACCACTGGGTGCGCAGTCCGGTGCTGAATGTGGAGAACGCCTGCGTGACCTGCCACCGCGAGGACCCGGAGGAGATGCGCCAGCGCATCTTCACTATCCAGGACCGCACCAAGGGCCTGCTGGACCGCGCCGAGGATGCGCTGATCGCGCTGTATGACGAGGTCAAGGCGGCGGAGGCGGCCGGCGTGGCGAAGGAAGCGCTGGAAGACGCGCGCAAGCTGCAGCGCAAGGCGCAGTTCCGCTGCGACTTCATCAACGCCGAGAACAGCATGGGCTTCCACGCCGACCAGGAGGCCGCGCGCATCCTGGGCGAGGCTATTGACTATGCGCGCCAGGGCCAGCTATCGGCGGCCTATGCGCGGCTGAAGCACAGCGGGGGCGGAGGCGCGCCGGCTGCTGCAACACCGGCAAGTTTCTAGGGCGCTGGCGGGATTCGCGCCGGGCTTGTGCCGGAGGCTTATAATCTGCCCGCATGAGCCCGCATGACGACAGGCATATCGGCGTCAACGTGGCTGTAGCGTTGATGACCATCAGTGAGCGCGCCCTGAAGACGCTTCTGGTCAATCTGGGCGAGGCTCTTTGGGCCCTGCCCTCAGGGGAGCCCCGCTATGACGAAGCGCTGCAGGACGCAGCGGAGCGTGTGCTGCGCGAGCAGCTTGGTATTCACGCCGAGTACCTTGAGCAGCTCTATACCTTTGGCGCCCACATACCCCGCAACCGTCAACGGCGGATAACCGTGGCCTACTACGCGCTGATCCCCTCATCCTCGCTGCGGCCTGAACTGCTGACCGGCCTGAAGGACGCCGCCTGGTTCGCCGAAAAGGACCAGCCCAAACTGGTCGACGGCCATGGCCTGATCGTACAGGTGGCCCAGCAGCGCCTGCGCGGCAAGCTGTCTTACTCCGCAGTGGGCTTTGAGCTGCTGCCGGAGCTTTTCACGCTTGCTGAGCTGCAGACTATATATGAGTTAATCCTTGGTAAAACGCTCGACAAGCGCAACTTTAGAAGGAAAATTACGGAGCTTGGAATAATCGAAGCGACCGGATCAAAGCGCAGCAGTGGCCGCGGACCGCAGGCCGCATTGCACAGATTCCGACCCGAAGTGTTCCAGCGCATAGAAGCAAAGGGCGATATTTTCGCTTTTTGAGCCCCTGCACGGCCGTTCCCACAGCCTGCAGGCGGCAGGCGATACGGGAGATAGGTTTTAGCCACGGGTATGCAGGGGGTATACGAGATGCTCGAGCAGGATGTGCAGCTCACACGCCTGATCGTCGAAAAGCTGACCGAGCTTGACCAGCGCAAGCAGCAGGTCAGCTGGCAGCTGTCTGAAGCGCAGGAGCGCCTCGACAAGGTCGAGTCGCTGAAGAACAAGCGCAGCGCCTATGAGGGCGTGCTGGAGCGCGCGGCGGCTCTGCTGGGCCGGGACGACCTGGTCGTCGAGATAGACGTGCCGGTGGACGATTCCCGCCTTGCCGATGAACTGCGCGGCGAGCTGGGCACCATCAATGCCGAGCAGGCCCAGTATCTGGAGCTGGTGGATGAACTGCGCCAGCGTGCCCCTGAACTGCTGCAGGCCGCGGCCGGCATGGCACCGGAGTCGCTGCAGGCCCTTTTCTATTCTGCCGAGGGCGAAGCGGCCCAGTCCACTGCGGACGAGCCCAGCGGCTCTGAACTCGAAGAAGAGCAGTCTGCTGAAGCCGAGGCTGAGTCTGAAACTGAGCTCGAGCCGCAGTACGCCGCCGCAGTGGAAACTGTTTCTGTAGAAGATCTGACTGATGACGGACCGCAGGCCGATGCAGAGCCTGAGGCCGAGCCGGAAGCTGCAGCCGACGACTGGGCTGTCCCGGCCTTCCGCCCGCAGCTTGTCGAAGAAGACGAAAGCGAGGTGCTGGTGGACTCCGAGCCCGCCTTTGAGGCGGCCACGGCAGAGCTTGAAGCCGATACCTACCAGCCGGCCCAGGCGGCAGCGGACAGCGCTGAAGCCGAGGGCGAAAGCCCTGTGGTCTGGCCCTCACTGGATTCACGCCCTGAGAGCGCGGCTTCCAGCGCCAGCGGCGCCTGGGATGACGAGGTTGAGGTGGTCAGCTCGGTCAACTATGCCGAGCTGGAAGTTGAGGCCAGTCCTTCCAACGGGCACTATGGCAGCGCCAACTATGGCAGCCTGAACTATGGCAATGGCCAGTACAGCAATGGTCATTACAGCAACGGCAGCCACGTTGAAGATCAGGAAGCTGAAACCGAACTGAGTGAAGAGCCCGTACTGAGCCAGAGTGCTGAATACGCGGCAGATGATGAGCCGGCCGAAGTGCAGAGCGCAGCTTTCGCCGAGCCTTCCAACTGGCCCTTTGACGCCGCCGGCCCCGAGGCTGAAGCTGAGGCTGAAGAGCTCAGCGCATTCACGCACGATGCTTCCTTTGACAGTGCTGAGCCCTTCGCGGTGGTGACAAACGGCAGCTATGCCTCCAGCTACGAGGTTGCCCCGGCCTTCGCGGCAGATGATGAGATGGAGCCGGCAGCCCAGGCGGCCGTGGCTGTCCACGATCAGCCGGTGGACAGCAGCCTGCAGTCCATCTTTGAGAAGAGCGAAGAGGATGAGGAAGAGGCGCGCGAGCGTCTGCTGCGCCTGGCCCGTTTTGACCACAACCAGCTGCAGCGGCGCATCGACTCCGCCCAGCCGGCCTTTGTGGTGGATGCGACGGCAGTGCTTGAGCGTATCCCGCACTATGATCGCTATCACCTGGCGCTGGACGAGTCGGCGGCGCGCGATGAGCTGGTACGCGACTTCAGCTTCCTGGCCGCCGACCTGAACGCCAATGTGCACCTGGTGTTCAACGATCCGCATCACGCGGCTTTCGTCACCGACGAGCGGGTGCATCTTGAGCATGGCGATGTGGCCAGCGGCGACCAGAACCCGGGTGACCAGCGGATCCAGGAGATCGTGCTGGACTACATCGAGAAGGAGCAGCCTGTGGCGCTGGTGACCAGCGATCCGACCCTGCAGAACCTCTTCAAGGGTGAGAATGTGCTGGTCTTCAGTCTCGGCGAGTTCTTCCTGACCTAGTCAGGACGCGGGACATTAACAAGGAACAAGCAGGGGGAGCCGCAAGGCTCCCCCTTTCTTTACCTGGCCGACGGCTCTAAGGCATATAATCCCGCCCATGCGCAACACGATGCTGAAGGCCGGACTGAGCCTGCTGGCACTGCTGCTGGCCCTGGCCAGCGCCGGCTGCTTCAAGCCCAGGTCGGCGGACCTGCCGCTGGGCAGCGAGAAGAACCCCCTGGTCATGGCCTTTGTGCCCAGCACCGAGGCCCAGAACGTCATGTCCAGCGGCGAGCAGCTGGCTGCGGCGCTGCAGCAGGAGACGGGGCTGTACTACAAGCCCCTGGTGGCGACAAGCTATGTTGGCATCGTTGAGGCGATGGGGGCGGGGAGCGTCCATGTGGGCTGGCTGCCGCCGCTGGCCTATGTCTTTGCCCATGACAGAAACGGCGACGAAGTGGTGCTGAAAGTGGTGCGCCACGGCAAGGCTACCTACCGCGGCATGGTCGTTGTGATGGCCGACAGCCCCCTGCAAAGCCTGGCCGACCTGAAGGGCAAGCGGGTGGCCTTCCCGGACCAGGCCTCGGCCTCTGGGCACCTGTATCCGCGGGCGCTGATGCTGGAGCAGGGTGTCAATCCTGATACGGACTTCGCCGAGACCAGTTTCTCCGGCGGGCACGACAGCGCCCTGCTGGCCCTGCTTAAGGGCGGCGCAGACGCGGCCTGCTGCTATGACGATGCGCGCACAAAGCTGGTCGAGGGCGGCTACCCGGACATCATGAGCACGACCCGCGCGCTGGCCTACACCGCCGACATCCCCGCCGACAACGTGACCCTCGCGGCAGCCCTGCCGTCCGAGCTGCGGGCGCAGATCAGCGCCGGCCTCAGCGCAGTGGCGGCCAGCGAGACGGGCAAGAAGATCCTGATGGACCTGTATGAGATCGAAGGCCTGGAGCCGGCGACCGACGCCGACTATGACCCGGTGCGCAAGATGGCCGAGGTGCTTAAGCTGGACATTGAGCAGGAAGTGGAGAAGGGGGGGTAGGAACTTCCAATCAACTCAACTCAAAGTATCCGATGAAGTTCGATGTTTAGGAGAGACAGGTGCCAGTCATCAGCGTCATCAATCGTACAGTTCAGATCATTGCTCTCGCAGCAGTTGGCATCCAGCTATCTATTGCGTCGGTAAGTATTGCTGCACGGGCGCAGAACTTTGAAGAGGTACTACTCCCTGCAGAGAGCAAGATCTTTCCGATCCAAGATGATGCAGTCATCTCCTACATGGAACGGAACCAGGTAGGCGCTTTCATGCCGGTTCCTCGGTTCCAGTCATCAAAAAGCTGGATGAGTTTGACGACTACTAGAACTGGTATGGGCATAAGTTATGCAGTCGCCATACCTGGAGCACATGACTTGGCGGAGAGACTGATCTTGATTGAGGGTCCACCTATGGCAGAGGACTGGTCGGGCTCTGTCTTCACGTCCCAGTCAGCTCAATTCGAGCCTGATGAGTACGATCTCTTCACTGAGAACGAGTTAGGAATATGGGGCTTCAATTCAGATTCAAATACACTGAGCCTGTTAAGGGACCAAGTACTTAGCATTCCCCTGACCTTTTCAACGGACGGAACTGTAGTAGCCCTGCGCAGTTCTGATAGCGGCTTTTGCTTTACTATGAGGGACGGTTCATGCCGCAATCAAACTAACTGTTTCCTCTTGGATAGTTCTTTCCTCAGGGGGCATGGCAATGATTTGCCACCAAGCTTGGAGTTGGTAGATACCATACGCAGACCTACTGCAGGTTGGACGGCACCAAGACTGTTTCAACACCTAGATACTATCCAAGCATCAATGTACACGAGCTTGGACAATGGTGGTCTGGTCATAGATGTTTATGAGCTCAGGCTGGACGAACTTGATGGATTTGTGCTGCATGGCTCATATACAGTATCTGCTGAGTTGCTCAAGCGATACGATCGCCCAGCCCTGGACAGTTCTCTTCTCGCCTCGCTGCCTTTGGTCTTTGGCCGACTTAACAAGGGTGCAACACTGTGTTCAACCGTACAGATTACATATGTGAATGGCAATGAATTAAAGATTGCGGGCCTGGACGCCATACTTGCCCCACTTCTGACTGAGGGATGGACAAAAGTGTGTGAGCCTGAATTTCTCTTAGATCAAGACACACTAATAGTTGTTCACTTACTTTATCGTAAGAGCTCTACGGGCCAGGGAGAATGTGCATTAGCATTGCTCCGACCAAGTCTCAAGGCAATGCTAATCGAGTGATCTCATATCTTTAGCGAGCCGACGAAGCCCTGCGTACAAAGCTGAGCTGAAAGCACTGGTACGGACGCTACACTCTTGGCATGAGCACCCCATTCTTCCCTGAAGCCCCGCCTGCCCCGCCCGTGCAGGCGGTAGGCGATGAGGCATTCGAGGCCTTTCTGGCGGAGTATCGCGACAGCCAGCCGATTACAAGGAAGTTCACCTACCTGAACCATGCCAGCGTAGGCCCGCTGAGCGACTGGGTGATTGAGGCGGCCAACGAACATCTGCGGCAGCAGCAGATGGCGGAGACCGTGATTCAGCACGCCTGGTTTGACGGCTGGCGCCTGTGCCGCCAGCGCATGGGCGAGCTGATCGGGGCCGGGCGGCACGAGATCTGCCTGCACCCTAACACCAATGTCGCCGCGATCCGGGTCTTCAACTCGCTGCCGGTCAGCCCGGGCGATGAAGTGGTCTGCACCGCCGACGACTTTCCGAGCCTCTGGCACAGCGTTACGGAGCTGACCGCGCGCGGCGCCCGGCGCGTGCAGGCCCAGAGCAGCCGCGGCGACGGTATTGTCAGGGTCGAGGATGTGCTGGAGGCGATCACAGCGCGCACCACCGTGGTGGCTGTGTCATGGGTGAACTTCTTCCACGGCTATACGATGGACCTGGAGCTGCTGGGCCGCGAGTGCGGCGAGCGCGGCATCTGGCTGGTGGTTGACGCCATCCAGGGCCTTGGTGGACTGGCCATAGACATCAAGAAGACCGGCGTGCCCTTCTTCATCTGTAATGGCGCCAAGTGGATGCTCTCGCCGCTGGGCAGCGGCTTCATGTATGTCAGCGAGGACGTGCCGGCGGAGATCACGCCGCGCAGCGAGGGCTGGTTCAGCCTGGAGCTGAACCACCTAAAGTACACCGACCGCACTGTGAAGGCCAAGGCCAATGCCAACCGTTTCGGCACCGGAACCGTGGACTTCGCCGCCAACTTCGGACTGCGGCGCTCCTGTGAGATCTTCATGACGGCCGGGGCGCAGCGGGCCAGTGAACGCGCGCTGGGCCATGCCGACCGCCTGGACGAGCTGGCCCGCGAGCTGGAGATCCCCGTGTTCTCCGATCGCCGCTGCCATGACGGAAGCCTGGCCCCCTGGCGCAGCCCCATTGTGGGCCTGAACGTGAAGGACTACCCGGCGCTGTCTGAAGAACTCAGCGCGGCCAGCGTGGTCTTCAGCGTGCGCGAAGGCATCCTGCGGCTGAGCCCGCACTGGTACCTGAGCGATGCGGAGATCGGCCGCGTCTGCGACATCATCGCTTCGCACGTCCGCCAGCACAGCCCGGTGGCCTGAACAAAGGCAGCGCCAGCGGGCCGCGCTGGAATCTGAAAGCTCAGACTACTCGGTGGTCGTCAGGCACTTGATCTCATCCGTCAGCCAGTCGTGGTAGATGATGTGCCAGCGGCCGTCCATTCCGACCAGCAGCTCAGGACGGTTCATGGTGCTCAGGCCGTCCGGCAGCGGCAGCTTTTCCCACTCGCCGAAATTGCTCCAGGCGAAGTAGGGGTCGGCGCCGCCCAGGGGGCTGATCAGCATGGCTGCCGAGAGCCCCGGTGTATCCGTAACACTGACGGTCCGGCGCAGGTCCTGGGAAAAGAATGACGTGAAGGGATTCTCGTTGTCCTTGAATTCCAGGCTGAGCTGCCCGAGGATGTCCGCTTCCACTGTGGCGACATTCAAGAAGGGACCCTGGGCGATCGCGAAGATCTCAGAAGGCAGCACGCTGCCAAAGAGGCCCAGATCCACCTTACGCAGATACACAGCACCATCCATGACCCGGCCCGCCGTATCCTGGGAGGTGAGCAGGTCAAAGGGCGGTCCGCTGCTGAACACGATGTCATAGAGCTCGTCGACAAAGTCATCGCCGCGCTTGTGCAGGCACGGACTGCTTTGCCAGGGGTTGGCCCCGCCGCGCAGCAGGATCTGGTGGCTGTTGGATCCGCTGGTATTTGCGCCGGCCCAGACCTTGTCCATCCCGATCATGTCACTGCTGGAGATGACACCATTGGTCTGGTTCACTTCGCGGTTCTCGATTGTGCCCGCAACCTCATCAAAGTAGGACCAGGTGACCGTGTCTGAAAGGCTGATGCCACCAAGGAAGGGGAACTGCACCGAGGGATGTGCAATTGGCGCAACCTCGTTGGACAGGTTGTTTGTCATCGGGTCCCAGAAGTCCAGCTGGATCGTGCCCAGCGCATTGGGGTTGTTGATGGAAAAGTAAACCTCGCCGCCGCTTTGTGCAGCGATGTCTATTGAGGACATGAAGGCCCAGGGCAGCGGCATGTCCGTCCAGCCGGTCCCGTTGTTGTTACCCAGATAGTGCCGCGGAGCCCCAAGGCGATCCAGATAGACGACATGCAGCCCGTCGCTGCCAGCCGCGCCGCGCAGCTGCATGCCATTGGCCGGCCGCGCGTCAAAGGCCTTCAGCACAGAACTGTTGTCCCCAGGCCGCAGATCCATCAGGCGGACATTGTTGCCGGCATCGCGATCCAGGGCATAGATCTGCCCCGGCTCGGCGCCGTGGATGATGGTCGTGTCCTTGCCGCCGGTGCCGAGCTCAGCGGGGGTGTTCCGCTGCTGCCAGAAGCTGCCGTCGTGCTCATAAAGGGCGGAGTAGCCGGTGTCCACTGAGGCGTAGATATAGCGGGTGCCGTGTGCAAAGCGCAGGTCAAAGGGGGCGAAGTTCGCCACCGTGTTGTCCATCAGCTCCTCGACGCTCCAGGCCAGGCCGTCGTACTCGCGGTAGCGGATGCGGCCGCCGAAGATGTAGGCGACTGCTGGCTCGCCGGTCGCCGGGTTGATCTCCAGGTCGATGCAGTCACTGGAGCTACCCGCCAGAGCTCCGGAGCCGACCACGCTGTTTGAGTCCAGGCTCCAGCGCCGCCACTGCAGGCTCATGGTATCGCCGAAGACGATGTCGATGGCGTTGGCCCCGGCGTTGTAAACCGCTGCCACAGCTTCCGAGCCGGGCAGGCCGACGACAGGGACTTCCTCCACGCCTATGCCACCCAGCAGCCGTGACACGGTGACATCGTAGGTGCCGACGTTCTCCCTCATCGTAACCATATAGAGACTGGATCCGTCGGTAACGGCAGAGCCACGGCTTAGACCAGTGCAGCTGCAGGCGACACCACCGCCGAAGGGGACTGTAATGCCTTGATCCTCGTTCCAGGTGATGATAAGGAGCTGATTGACTGCCGCCAGCGGCATCACCATGCTGCCCTGATAGTTGATCGGTTCCTCGACTGTTTCAGGTGTCTGGATAGACCAGATCCTGTGCGGGGTCAGCGTGCCGCCGGGCAGACCCGTGTAGATGACCATGGCGTTGGAGACGGCGTCGTGCCCGAAGAGCGCCACTCTCTGGTTGTCCGGCATGTAGCGCATGCGGCTGGCAAAGAGTCTGCTCCAGCCGCCCGGCTGGGCGCCTGAGACCGTGATGGGAGCGCTCTCCCAGCGGGGGAAGACCTTGACCGGCAGATTGCACTCAGTGCTCTTGCCATTGGACTCCACAGTCAGTTCAAGCTGATAGCAGCCCGGATGGAGCTTGGCGGTCTGGATCAGGTCAGGGCTGTTAGCCAGGTCCTGCCCGCCATAGCTTGAAACGATGCAGGCAGTCAGCGCCGTGCCGTCAGGGTCGTAGGAACCCGTGAAGTCGAAGGACACTTCAGTGGCTCCCTCGAAGGGGCCGGCGTTGAAGTTCACACGCAGGACCGGCGGCGTGTCGGACATCGGGTCGAGTCCGTCAAGCGCGCTGGTGGTGTATGCGCGGTTGCCGCTGGTGTCCACACTGCAAACCCGGTAACGGTACAGGCTGCCCCCGAGGAGGTCTTCGTCGAGCCAGTTGTTCTGGAAAAAATCCACCGGAGTCAGAGCGACAAAGTCCCCGCCGAAGTGCGGTGCACGTTCGAGGATATAGCCGGCAAAGTCCGCATCGAAGTAGCTTGCAGAGTGTTCCCATCTGAGCAGCAGACCGCTGGAGCCGCCATCGGTTTCCAGACCCGAAGGGGGAAATGGCGCGTCTTCGCCGCCGTTAACCCCGATCTCAAGCCCGCTGAGCACCAGCAGGCTGCCTTCCGGCGACAGGACCATGAAGCGGGCCTGCCGGCTGGAAGAGATGTAGTCGTGCAGCCCGCCGGGGTTGCCGGCAAAGGGAATCTCATCCTGGGCGCTGGCCGTAAAGGGACCGCTGAAGATCCAGCGGCGCGACTCATAGTTGGCGAAGGCGACATAGTAGGGTTCGCCGCTGCCTTCCACCTGCACCTTGAGGTCAGTGGGGTAGGTCCCAACCGGGAAGTCGCGCAGGCCATAGAGGCCGTAGGCATAGGGCCCGATGCCGCTGGCAGCGCGCTTGCCGCCCGGGATTACTGCCAGGTTCAGCGCGTCAAGGTCCTGCAGCAGGTCGATCCTGCGGTAGCCAGGCCCCGTGATGCTTGTACTGCGGTCGCCGGCAATATCCTGCGAGTCGAGGGCAGGCAGGGTTGCCCCCCTGAACTGCTGTGGAATGGCTTCCTGGGCCGGCTGCATTGCAGGTCCATTCTGCGGGCCGGCAACATCCGGTCCAGACCCGCCCGCACCGCAGGCTGAGAGCAGCAGTGTGACCAGGAGCAGGAAGATGGCCCTGCAGACCGAATTTACGCGCGCACTTGGCGAAGCTTGACTCATCGCTGAACTCCTTGCGAACCCAGTCAGGCTAGCGGCAGACTGGACGCAGCAATTATGACCTGAACTTCGACCCGAATCAAAGTGTCACTCCGTGCTGAGACACTTGATCGCGCCTGTCTGCCAATCGAAATAGACAATGTGCCATCTGCCATCTGTGCCGCAGAGCAGCTCCGGCCGGTTGCAGTTTCTCAGGGCCGGGGGCATTGGCAGTTCTTCCCATTCGCCGAAGTTGCTCCAGCGCATACGCATCTTGCCACCGCCGAGGCTGCTGGTCAGCTCGACACCAGTGATGCTGGACGCCTCCATGACGCTGACAGTCTTGCGCGGGTCACGAGCGAAAAGCAGCTGCAGGTCATTGTCGAAGTCGGAGATCGTCAGCTGCGCTTCATTGAAGGGGTTTGAATCCAGAGTTGCACTTCCCAGGAAGGGCCCCTGGGCCAGCAGATAGTGGTCGAACACCAGATAGGCGGAGATTACCGGGCCCAGGGAAAAGCGCGAGAGCACAGAGGCCCCGTCAAAGCCACGGCCGCGCACCTCGTCATTGGTAACCAGATCCAGCGGCGGGCCGCTGACCAGCGCCATATCAAAGATGCTCTCGACATTGCCCGTACCCGGCTTGTTGACTTCGAACTTACCATCCCAGGGATCGGGTCCGCCTCGCAGCAGCATGATCTTCTCAGCACCTTCCCGCGAGGCTGCTCCGTTCCAAAGCTGGCTCATGCCGATGTTGCTGGTGCTCATACCCAGGCCGTTGTTCTGGTTGATGTTGTTGGCAGTAAGATCGCCCGTGACGTCATCAAAGTAGAACCAGGCCAGATCTGTAGAGCTGGGCGACCAGCCGATGAAGGGCCACTGCGAGGGCGGGCCGGCGAAGACGTTGGCCTGGTTCACGAGGGACTCCGTTCCCGGGTCCCAGAACTCCAGGCGCCGGTTGCCGCCGAAGTCCGCGTTGTTGAAGGACAGGTAAACCTCTCCGTCGGACTGGGCCCCGATGTCCACCGAGGTGGCGAAAAGGATGCCGGGGTCTTCGCTGGTCCAGGCCGTCCCGTCATTCGCGCCCTTGTAGTGATAGGGCTTGCCGTTGCCGTCCATGAAGACCAGGTGCAGGCCGTCGCCGCCGCCGGCGCCGCGCAGCTGGAAGCCGGTGCCAAGCCGCGGATCCCAGTTCTCAAGCACACTGCCTGAATCGCCCGGCAGGAGGCTGAAGAAGAAGCAGGCGCCGCCTGGGTCTTCACCGGCTGCCAGGATCTCGTCTGCCGCCGGGCCGGGGATTATGCTGCTGTGATAGCCGGTGGGGTCGAGTTCTGCAGGCGTGTTGCGCTGGACCCAGGCCGGACCACCATCGTATTCATAGAGCGCACTCAGGCCAGTGTCCACATCCATCATGCAGTAGCGCTTGCCATGGGCAAAGAGCAGGTCGAAGGGCGCATAGTTGGTGAAGCTGTTGTCGACGAGTTCCTCGGGCGACCAGCTTGCGCCGTCAAACTCACGGTAGCGTACCCGGTCGTTGAAGATGTAGCACAGCGCCGGCTCACCGGTGGCAGGATTGATCTCAATGTCGACGCAGTTGCTGGCGTTGGCGGTGATGTTGTCGCTGTCGACGATGCTGTCGCTGTCCAGGCTCCAGCGGAACCACTCCGTGCTGATGGTGTCGGAGTAGGCGACATCTATCGCGTTGGCCCCCGGGTTATAGACCGCTGAGACCGTGTCAACGGCAACCAGGGCTGCGAACATCGGCGAACTGGCTGCCGGGTTATCCAGCAGCGGGGTGAGCACGATGTCATGCAGCCCGGCGGTCTCGTCGCTGGTCACCGCGTAACAGGTCGAGCCGTCACTGACTACCGACCCGCGGTTGTAGAAAGCCGCTGAGCAGGCTGAGCTGGTGTCGACTGCCGCAGTGCCGCCTTCCGGTGTCCAGGCGATGTTAAGCTGGGTGCCCTGAAAGATGACCGGGATTATCAGGCTGCCCTTGTGCAGGACCGGTTCCTCAATCTCGTCGGGGTAGCCAAAGCAGTAGACGCGGTCAAGGCTCAGGTTGCCTCCCGGCTCACCATAGTAAATGACCAGGGCGGAAGAGAGCGTGTCATAGCCGATTAGGGCTATGCGTGCGCCGTCATCGAGATGGGCCAGGCGGGCGTGGTCGAGGCGCATGCTGAGACCAGCGGCAGGCGGGGCGACGGTGATCGGCGTGTCCTTCCAGCGTGGCCGGGCCTTGATCTCAAAGTCCGCACTGGTTGACGTGCCGTTGCTGACGACGCTGAGTTGCAGCAGCAGGCAGCCCGGAGGCAGGTCAACACTGAAGTTCGCGGCTGGGCTGACAAAGGGCGAGTCGAGTCCAGGATAGTTGACCCGGTACTCATCTATCGGAGTACCGTCAGGGTCAAAAGACTCGCTGAAATCGACAGCGAATGCGACCGGCGCCTCAAAGGGCCCATTGTCAAAGTCAACCCGCAGGACCGGTGGTGTGTCCACGCCGGCCATGCGGCCAACAGTAGTTGTATTGCTATAGGAGCGATTAGCGCTGGTGTCCACGGTCGCCACGCGGTAGCGGTAGCGCAGTTCCGGATCCCCCGTGCCATCGAAATAAGTCGTGTCCTCAGATGGGCCTGCGCTGATCTGGACAAAGTCCCCGCTCAGCAGCGGAGCCCGCTCCACCAGATAGCCGTTGAAGTCCGCTTCCTGCCAGCTGCGCGAATGCTGCCACTTGAGGACGATGCCAACTTCGCCGGATTCGCCGCTGACGAGTACAGGCATGGGTGCGCCTGCGCCGCCGTCAACGCCCAGCTCCAGGCCCGAAAGCACCACGGCCTGATCCGGCTGCACCGCGATCATGAAAAGCGAGCGGCCGTCCGCCGAGACATAGTCCCGCAGGCCGGCGGCCTTGCCGGTGAAGGGAAGCTCGACCTGGGCGCTGGCCGTAAAGGGACCGTTGAAGGTCCAGCGCTGCTCGGCGAAATCCGCGAAGGCGACCCAGTATTCCTGGTCTGTCGTGTCGACTGTGACCTTCAGGTCCGTCGGAAAACTGTCTGACGGATAGCTGTCGAGCCCGTAGACAGCCCAGGCGAATGGGGGCAGGTTGTTGTTGGCCAGCTTGCCACCAGGGATGCTCGCGAAGTTGACTGCAAAGATATAGCGCCGCGGCTCGATGATCTCGTAACCTGGGCCGGTGACACTGCTGCCGCGGAACTGCTCCAGCATCTGGTCGATCCCGGGCATTGCCGCGCGGGGCATGGGCGGTTCGGGGGCCAGCTGCGGCACAGCGCGTGGGCCCAGGCCGGGTATGGACTGATCCACTGACTGCGGGCTGCCGGATACGGGCAGTTCAGGCTGCGCGGCCTGCCGGCCACCGCAGGCTGCAAGCGCCGCAGCCAGCAGAATGGTGAGCAGCGCGAGGATTGTGCACTTCAATGCGCGGCAAGGCCAGAAGCTCATGGTTCCTCCAGCGCGGGCCAGTCGAGCCGCGCGAGATGCATATGGCAGGCGTCCATGCCTGTTTACAGCGATGCAGTGTCCGGCACCAGTCTAGATCGTGCTGCGGACCTTGATTTCGTCGGTTACATAGTCATGGTAGACCAAATGCCAGCGGCCATCCATGCCGACAACCAGTTCCGGTGCGCTCATGTGGTCGATCTGCGGCATGGGCAGGTCTTCCCATTCGCCATAGTTACTCCACTGGAAGCTGGCCACACTGCCGTCCAGACCGGCGATCAGGTTGACTGCCGTCGGGCCGGCGGCTTCAGACATGCTGACCGTGCGCCGGAATTCAAAGCCTTCCGAGCTGATCAGCTCCAGCTGTATCGGGAGCTCTTCAATCCGCTCGCCGCCGAACTGCAGGTCGCGCTGGTAGCGCAGCGGCAGGAAGGTCGGCCCGAAGGCGGAGGCTGTAGCTTCAAAGAAGCTGAGCGGCAGGACGGCGTTGTCCGACCAGCCGACGTACATTGCGCTGTCAAGCGTGCGGCCCCTGACGCGCTCGCTGGTCATGAAGTCCGCGGGTGCGGGGCCGAGGATGAGGTTCTGGCTGAGCAGCTGGAAATCAGGCACACCCGAAAGGAAGTAGCCCAGGACATACTCATCCGGCGCAGCTCCACCAGCGAGGGTGTAGGTGGTGTCCAGCATGCCGCCCTCGCCACCGCTCACGCACAGGTTCCAGACCGGGTTGATCGAGACGTTATCGGGCACACCGATGAAGGGTGCCATGCTGTTGCCGCTGAAACGATGCAATACGCCGGGGCCAACATCGTAGGCGGCCCAGACCAGGTTCGAGTTGACCCGGCTGCAGGAAACTGCCGGCCAGTTGGAGGCGTTGCCAAAGAGGGTGGCCTCTTGGACGTTGAAGGTCTGGGCGCCCGGATCCCAGAGCAGCAGCTCATAGATCCCGCTGAAGTTGCCATTGTTAAGCGAGACAAAGACCTCACCGTCCCGCTGCGCGCCGATGGCGACGGAAGAGGCGAAGTTCGGGCCGCCCATGTACTGGTTCCAGTTGCTGCCGCCGTCAGTGGAAAAGGCGCCGTTGGGCTCCCCGTTGGCGCTCATCTGGATCACATGCACACCGTCGCTGCCGTGCGCTCCGGCCAGCTGCAGGCCCTGAACCTCCTGAGGCTCAAGCAGCAGGTACTCGTTCTCGCTGTCGTCGTCCAGGCAGCTGTGCAGCCGGATGGCGTCAGCGTCGTCCCACTGCGCCAGGCGCAGCTCATTCGCGGCCCCGCCGGGCAGCAGGACAGCGCGCGTGCCGCTGCCCACCGCCAGGGTGTATTCGTTACGGATGTCCCAGGAGGGCCCGCCGGGATTGAAGCGGTAGATCCGCATGGGGACTGGGCCGGCGTCGATGCCAAAGGCGCAGTAGATCTCACCGTCGCGGTACAGCAGATCGGCGCTGCCGCGGTTGTCGTTGGAGTTATCAACCAGCAGGGCCGCGCTCCAGCCCGCACCGGTGTGCCGGCTGCTCAGCCAGCGCAGGGAGAGCGCGTCAAAGAAGATCACAAAGGGCTCGGCCGTGATCTCATCCAGCACAATGTCCACGGCGCTGGCGCCGGGCAGGGCCAGGATGACATCGCTGTCGGCCTCCACGTTGCCGGCCAGGTCCCAGCGCTGCCAGCGCACACTCGCCCCGTCGTAATAGACTGTCTCCAGGCAGTTCAGCGCGGGGTTGTAGACGCTGTCGAGGGAGTTCACCATGCCGGCATTCGGCACCAGCACCTGCTGGTTTACCATGTCGGCATCCAGGGCGTCCGCCATGACAATATCCGTGTTGCCACCGTTGTCATCCGCAAAGACACCGAGCAGCTCATTCGGAGTGGACACAGCCGCAGGACCAGCCAGGTTCAGGTTGGGGCTGTATTCCTCGGTGAGGTAGCTGTCCACGCCATCAAACAGCAGCATCCGGAAGTCGCCTTCGTTGTCCACAAAGGGATAGGCCAGCAGGCCTTGATGCTGGATGACGTCGCCGGAGCGGGCCACCGGCGACAGGAGCGCCTTGCGGATGTATGTCCAGTTACCGGCGCCATCATGCGCGCGCACGGACATGGCATCGGCAACCGGGTCCATGCCAAAGAGGACCTCATGGCCAGTCAGCGGATTCAACCCGCCGCGCAGCTCCTGCAGTCGAGCAAAGCCGGTGTTGAGGGCCGGCAGCACCAGGTTGTCGTTTGCCTGCCACTTGGGATAAACCTTGAGGCTGAAGAAGCGCGAATTCTGCTCCGCGCCGACATGGACGCTGACAGTGCCAAAGTAGCAGCCGGGCTGCAGGACAAAAGTCATGGAGGGATCAGGGCTGTCCTGGTCGGGCTGGCCAACGAAAGAGACCGTGTAGGTGTCAATCACGCCGCCGCTCGGATCGAAGGAGTCACTCATGTCAAAGGTGACATTTGCAGGCGCCTCCAGCGGGCCGGCAGGCAGCTTGAACACCGGCACCGGGGGCAGGGTGTCGAGGCTGTCGGCCTTGAGAGGAATGGTCAGGCTGTAAGAGCGGTTGCCGCTGGTGTCCTGGGCCCGCACCCGGTAGCGGTAGTTCAAGTCTGGCACACCGGTCTGGTCAATGTAGTAACTGTCCAGGAAGGGCTCGGCATTGAGCTCTGTGAAATCCCCGCCGAACTGCGGCGCGCGCTCCACGACATAACCCGCGAAGTCGGCGTCCCGGGCATCCGTCGAATCGTGCCAGGCCAGGTACACGCCTGTCGCACCCTGAGCCGTGTCATTTAGCAGGGGCGCGGCCGGGGCTGAGTCTCCGCCGAAGACGCCTAGTTCCAGGCCCGATACAAACAGCGGATCAGGGTCTGCATTAGGATTGGCGCGGACAAGGATGAAGAAGCAGTTGCCGGCGGGGGAAACAAAGTCCAGCAGGCCCTGGGGCTGGGTGCTGAAGGGAATCTGCGCCTCGGCGCTGGCGTTGTAAGGGCCGCTGTAGACCCAGCGCTGGGCTGAGAAATCGGCAAAGCCGACGAAGTACTCGGTGCCTTCAGTGCCGGCTGGCTGCGTGACTTTCAGCGAGGTGGGGTAGGTATCGGATTCAAAGCCGCTGAGCGTGTAAAGGGTAAAAGCCAGGCCGTCGACCGCGTTCAGGCGGACCTGCTCGGGGGTCTCGTTGCCGGCATTCGCACGGTCGAGGTAATGAGTCGGGTTAAAGCTGTGGTAGCCGGGGCCGGTGACGCTGGCTCCACGTCCGAGGCCGTCAAGTGCCTTGACCGCAGGGAGCGCCGACAGACCGGGCATGCCAGGATTGGCGACCGCAGCCTCCGGAGGCAGCGGCATTGCCTGGCGGAACTTCTCAAGCAGGGGGTCCAGCTGGGCAGACTGCTGCGCCGGAGCCGGGGCAGGCGCTTCCAGAGCCTGGCCCCCGCAGGACAATGCGCCAAGCAGCGCCAGCAGGGCTGCAGGCAGGACTGCGCGGCGCAGACTGTTGAACGCATGTGCAAGGGCGGGCATAGAGCCTCCTGGAAAGCAGCGTACCGCGCATTATAGCCATCCAGGCGGAGTACTAATCAGCCAGCGGCAGTTCTTACCTGCAAATCCACGTATCCGGCCGGCGGTTACAATCCTGGCGTGAGCGAAGGGCCGATCACCAATGCGCTGCTGGCGGAGCTGGAAGGTCTGCGGGTACTCAGCCGCAAGATCTTTCGCGGCCAGATGCGCGGTGAGCGGCGCTCCCGGAACAAAGGCCAGAGTGTTGAGTTTGTCGACTTCCGGCCCTATCTGATCGGCGATGACCTGCGGCGCATCGACTGGAACCTATATGGCCGCCTGGACCGCTACTTCATCAAGCTCTTTGAGGAAGAGGAGGATATGCGCCTGTATATCCTCCTTGATTGCAGCGCCAGCATGGCCTATGGCAGCCCGGACAAGTTTGACTATGCCCGGCGCCTGGCGGCGGGCCTGGCCTATATAGTGCTGTCCAACCACGAGACCGTCAGCGTCTCAATCTTCAGCGGCGCCTACAAGATGATCTCTACCCCCAGCCGGGGCAAGGCCAAGATTCATCCCGTGCTGCGCAAGCTGAACGACCTGAAGGCCGAAGGCGGCAGCCAGCTGGCCTCGGCCTGCCGCAACTTCGCCGCCCAGCACCGCAAGAGCGGCCTGGTGGTGGTGATCAGCGACTTCCTGATGGGCGAAGGCGTGGAGGCCATCGCGCCGCTTACCGGCCTGGGCCACCAGGTGGAGCTGGTGCAGGTGCTGGCGCCGGAGGAAGCGAACCCGCAGCTGACCGGTGATCTGGAGCTGGTGGACAGCGAGACGGGCGAGAGCCTGGAGGTCAGCATGGGCAGTGCGGTCATGAAGCGCTATCACGCGCGGCTGGCGGCGCTGCAGGCTCAGCTGGCCGCCTTTGCCCGGCGCTGCGGCGGGGACTTCTTTGTCGCCGGTACGGCTGTGCCTCTGCGCGACTTCGTGCTTGGTGAGCTGCGCCGCGGCCGGCTGGTGCGCTAGGTCGCGCCTACCATTCCACCCCATAGACCCGGGTGCCCTGCTTGGTCACTACCTGCAGATCCTGGTCCTCGTCCCACTGCATGTACACGGGGTACCACTCCACCGGCAGGGCGCCGCGCTCGTCGGCCTCCGGCAGGTAGAGCGGCTTGATCTCGCCGTCGTGGGTATAGACCACATCCAGGCTGTGCCCGCTGTCCCGCAGTTCGCCGTCAGTGCCGAGGCTGTGCCGGATGGCAATCAGGGTGGACTGGTCGGGGCTGAGGCGGAAGTCGTCGGGGTAGTCCTCCGGGCCGTAGTCCAGCACAACCGAGGTGCATTCAGTCCAGTCTTTTTCGTACCACACCAGCTCCAGCACATCGCTGAGCCTGTCGCGGTAGTCATAACCGGTCCAGTACTGCTCGGGGTCGCGGATGACCACCAGCATCTGCTGGCGCGGGAGGAAATCGAAGGCGGCCAGGCAGTAATAATGGCGCAGGGGCAGGGCCTCGCTGTACTCCGGGACGAAGACCGTGTAGCCGCCGCGCATCACATCGTTCAACGCGCCAGAGGTGGTGCCGCGGACCGCGCTGGCGATCTTCCAGCCGACGCCTTCATGCATGCGGTCGGCGCGGTAGTCAGCCAGCTTGTCGATGTAGAGCTTGCTTTTGGAGACCGCCTTGAGCCGCAGGCGCGGGACGGGCTTGGTATATGCGCGGGCGCTGCCGGCCGGGCAGTGCAGCACAGCCGGTGCCAGCAGGAGGGCTGCCAGCAGGGCCAGAGCGGCGGCGGCGCGGCGCGGCCTGAGAAAGTCGAGCTTGTGCCAGAAGGGCATGGCTATATAGTAGACGCGGCATGAGCCCCTGGCCACGCAAGAAATCCCCCTGGCTGCACTGGAATGAGCCGCTGCTGCGCCGCAACATCGGCATTTACCTCCACATACCCTTTTGCCTGCACCGCTGCAGCTACTGCGATTTCCTCACCTATGGCGACAAGCGGCCCGCCGGGCTGACGCCGCCGGCCTACGTGGAGGCCCTGCTGGAGGAGATCGCGCGCCGCGGGGAGTGGTGGCGCAGGCATTACCTGCCGCAGGGGCGGCTGGTGGACAGCGTCTTCTTCGGTGGTGGCACGCCGACCTACCTGCCGGCCGAGGATACGGCGCGGCTGGTGCGGGCGGTGTACGGGGCGTTTTCTGTAGGGGGCGGTCTTGACCGACCCATTTCTGTGCAGAACGTGTCCTCTACCGCAGCAGGCGGGTCAAGACCCGCCCCTACGCTCGAATTCACCACTGAGGCCAATCCTGACACCCTGACGCCGGACTATATTGCGGCTCTGGCTGAAGCCGGGGTGAACCGCATCAGTATCGGCATCCAGGCCACGCAGACGAAGCACCTGCGGCGGATGCAGCGCACGCACCGCTGGGAAGACATTCGCCCGCGGCTGCGCTGGGTGGCAGAGGGGCCGATCCCGCGCTTCAGCTTTGACCTTATATACGGCCTGCCATACATGCGGGTCGGCGAAGTGCGCGAGACGCTGGCCCGCCTGCTGGACTTCAACCCGCGGCACATCAGCGCCTATGAGCTGATCTATGAGCCGGGCACACCGCTTTACGCCTGGAGCCGCCGTTTCAGCGGTCAGCGCCTGGACGAGCAGAGCTGCCTGCAGCAGCACCGGGCCATCGAGCTTACTTTGCGCGGGCGCGGGCTGTATCGCTATGAGATCAGCAACTATGCGCTGCCCGGGGAGGAGAGCCGCCACAACCTGCGCTACTGGCGCGGCGGGGACTACATCGGCCTTGGCATCGGCGCGGCCAGCCGCGTCGGCATTGAAGTGATCAACAACCCGCGGGCCTTTGAGCTGTACAGGAAAGATCTGGCGGGGATTGGTGGTGAAGGTGATGCTCTTGAGCGCACCGTAGGGGCGGGTCTTGACCCGCCCATGATGTCTCGAAGGGCGGGTCACGACCCGCCCCTACAGGCCCCCGCTGCCGACATCTTCATGCAGATGCGTACGCGCCTCGGCACAAGGCTGAACGGTCACAGGATCGACCCGCGCTGGATCACCGATGGTCTGCTGCGCGTGGAAAGCGGGCAAATCGTTGTGACATCCAAAGGCCTGGCTTTTGCGGACATGTTCCATAAGGCCTGGGTGTAGGGCCGCAGAAATGCGGCCCGTTATCCGGCCTGGTCGCAGGGCCGCAGGATTGCGCCCGGCTCCTGGTCTGCTCCCGGGCCAATCCTTGGCCCGCATTTCTGCGGGCCCTGCCCTGAACCCGCGCCTATAATCGCCGTCGGGAATCCATGAAGAAGCTGCTGGCAGACGGGCTGATCGCGCTGACGGCGGGCTACCTGCTCGCGCACTTCCTGACGCTCTTCTACAACCACTGGTACTTCGCCGAGCATTTCTGGCTCAAGGTCGGCGTCCTGACCCCGCTGTTCGCCCTGCCCTACGGCATCGCGCTGCAGACACCCTGGCGGCGCTTCTGGCTGGGCCTGGGGGGCTTCTGGCTGCTGATGCACCTGGCCAACCTGCTCAGCGCAAAGAGCCTGACCCTGGAGCCGCTGCACTTTGTCCAGGTGCTGGACTTCGAGGCCGCGCTGATCTGGCCCAGCGTAATCGCTGTGGTGATCCAGGCGCTGCTGCTCGAGTTCAGGGCCCACCGCGGCGAACAGCGCGAGCTGAAGGCTGTCCGCCGCCAGCTTAAGATGCGCCGGCGCCTGCGCCGTTATGACGCGATGCACAAAGCTGAACAGACCATCGCCCTGCTGCTTGCTGCCGCCCTGAGCCTAAGCCTGCTGGCAGCTGGAGCGCCGGGCAGCTGCCTGGCCGCCGAGGCTGAGGCTGCTCCAGCGCAGACAGAAGCAGAAAGCGCGCCGGATGCAGGTGAGCCGGCAGCGCCAGGGGAGAATGCTGAGGCCTCGGAACCGGCTGCGCCGATGCACGACCGGCACAGCGAGTTCTCTGACCCGGCCCTGATGCCGCGGACCGACGGAGCACACAAGCGCGCCCAGCAGGAACCCTATGCGGGCGAGCCCGAGGCGCTGAACTGGGGCGGGGTGGGGAAGCTGGTTAAGACGCCGGAGTGGCCGGATGCCTATCAGGTGCCGATGCACCTGCGCCAGCGCGAGAGCTTCCACATCATTATCGATAACCGCCAGGACGGCGAGATTGTGGTCGAGGTGGATGGCCAGCAGCGCGTGGCAGGCCATGTGCTGGCGCCGGTGGCCAAGACCAACCCGGCGGGATTTACCGCCAGCGGCTGGGCCGAGCCAGGGCACATTGCCGCTACGGCGGTTAACGCCATCCATATCAAGACCAACCATGACTACACTGCGGGCAAGGCCGAGATCTTCTCGCTGGTGCCCAAAGAGTTCGCAGATTTCGACGTGACGCAGTACAAGAGCTACTTCAACTCCAGCAGCACGCTCTTTACCGACATCGCCGGCGGCGCAGAGATCTTTGGCGGGCAGTGCGCGCCGCTGGTCAGCAGCCGGGTGGAAGTACGCACGGGCGGCGCATCCAACTGGCTGGCGATGCCGCTGGGTTACGTCCCGGCAGCGGGCGACAGCCTGCGCATCACCGTCGAGCGCCGCAAGTACCAGCCGGAGTGGATTGAGTTTGAGAACCGCTTTGGCGGCCTGATCTGGATCAAGGAGATCGGCCTGGAGGCCTATCCCATCGGCCAGGTGCTGAAGCCCGTGGCCGGTAGCGGCCGCTTCACCGGTACACAGTACGCCGAGCTCGGGCGTATCCGCGCAAACCACCCGGGCGTGATTGACATCAGCACGACGAAGATGGGCATCATCGGCGGCTTCCAGATCATCCCGCGGGACCACAGCATGAGCAGCGAGATGACGAATGCGCGCCTGCTGACGCAGTGGATGGTGGTGGGGCCGCTTTGGGCGCTGGACGAAAGCTGGGAAGGCACTGAGCCCCTGTTCAACGACTACCTCTACCCCGCCTTCACCCCGGCGATGAACCCCGATGGCACTGTTAACGAGGCTATCCAGGGCGCGGACGCCTTCCTGGACCGCTTCACCGTCCGCGGTCGCTACAGCGACAGCCCTGACCCGGCGAAATACGAGCTGCTGCGCGAATCGGTTGAGCGCGTCGACGACGGGCTGAAGACCCTGACCCATGTACGCATTTACTTCCCGCGCCCAGATTGAGCAGCGTTTGAGATATCCCTGCTTTGATCTTGAAGGCCTGGCCTGATAGTCAATACATGGAACTCGACCTGAAGGGCCTTGGCGTATCACTGGCAATCGGCAGTTACTTCTTGATCGCGCTTGGCCTGCTCATTCATATGTACGATGTTATGACGGGACGTGCGAGCTTTCTGTCCAACCTCACCAAGCCGGAGACCCTGCCCGACAAGTCGATTAAGCACACCATGTTCATTACTTCATTCCTCTGTCTGGCCTTAATCCTGGGCATGGCGTTCGAAGGCATGGGGGATGGTGCGGCAAACCGAACCGGTCAGGATCGGCGTATCACCAGGCAAGCACTGTTCAGACTTGACCTGGACCCGAAGGGTGATAAAACGACTCCTTCACTCAGCCCAACGCCCCTATGTAGTGCACTTGCTGACTGCGGCTGCTTCCACAGCTATCTTGATAAGCCTAGTGACAAGAAGTTTGAAGCGGCGCTGAACTCAGGACAAGTCGAGGAGTATGTCCTGAGTCTGGCAGGAGCAAACAGCTTTTCTAAGCAGCAGAAAGTGTTGCAGCCCTTGCCAGCAATGCAGACTGACCAGCAGCGAGAGGCGGAGGCACTGCGCAAGGAGGTGGTGTGGTATGTCGAGGACCTGAGCCGCCGGCTGTACTACATAGCCAAGAATGTTGTCTATCTACAGGACAACTACTTTCAAGAGATGCGGGAAATCGAAGCCAAAGTCAGTGCAGTACTGGCCTTTGCCGGCTGCAGCATGTTCCTGCTGGCGATTGCCTGGCTCCTGTGCATTCTTGCTCTGATCAGGAATGCCCGGGACTGCATCAATAAGCGCTCCCCAAGTACACCCTGGTCACACCTGGCTATTTACTGCGCCATTTCTACTGCCTACCTGCTCTTCACAACTACACTGGCGGTTCAACTCTACGGCTACCAGGAGATGGAGTTCAACAAGCGCGCCTTTGGCTACTTTTCTACCCTCCACCGCACAGGTGTTGTGACGCCAGCAAGACTTGATCAGGATGCTAAAGTAGAAGGGTGTCCAGCAATCGACGCTTCCATCTAACTTTCGGGGCATTGGTACTTTGTGCTGCCTTGAAGGTGCTTTTCACGGGCATGGCTCAGGCTGCCGAATTCCCAGGCGCCAGCGGTATGGCAAAGATAGACAGCAGCCACTACCTCTGCGTGCAGGACGTCAAGGCGCACAGCGATAAGCCGCGCCTGGCGATACTCAGCGTGGACAGCTATTACCAGCTCAGCGATAAAGCAGTGGCTGCGGTATGCGAGCAGGGGGCGCGACAGATCGGCATCGGGGATGCGGAGCTTGGCGTCAGCCTGAACTATGAGCCGCTGGCCTGCGACTGGCCGGAGAGTTTCGGCGGGCGCAGCAGCGACCTGGAAGCGGTGCACGCAATTAACGGCCGTCCGGGCGAGTTCCTGGCCTGTGAGAGCGGTTACTGGGAGGGCAAGTACGGCCGCCTGTTCCATCTGCGGGTGAGCAGAGACGGCGCAGGCTGGCGGGCGGAGGTGCTGCGCAAGTACCAGCTCCCCGACTGGTTCGCGGGCGAGGTTGAGGGGCTGGCCTGCCAGCTGCAGCGCGACGGCAGCATTCTGGTGGTCTTTGGTGTTCGCGGCGGGACTCCGGCATACGCCCCCGGGCGCCTGCACTGGGCCTATATCAGCGGCAGCGACCCGCCGGATCTGAGCTGGCCCACGGACGGCAGCACGGGCGTTGAGCTGAGCTGGACCAACTTCAGCAACAACCCTGGTGAACGCGCGATCAGCGACCTTTTCATCGACGCCGCGGGCGGCCTGTGGGTAGCGGGCGCTGAGGACAACGGCAATGCCGGCGCTTTCCGCAGCTATGTCTGGCTGTTTGGCATGGTCAGCCGTGAGCCCAGCTATACCATCAGCAGCTACCGCAACCAGCAGTACTACTGGCGCATCGACGGCCTGAAGATAGAGGCAATCGCGGCGCCCTGCACGCCCGGCAGCCCGCTGTGCTTCGCCACCGACGACGAGTCATATGGCGGCATCTGGCGTCCGCTGCCCGAAGCAGTGACACAGTACTGAGACGGCGGCAGCTAGAAGCGCAGCAGATCAGTGTCGGGAGCTGGATGCCCCAGCAGGCGCAGCATTGCCACGGCCTGACCCTTGTGGTGATAAGCGTGGGTCAGGCTGTGATGCAGAACCAGGGCCCGTGTCACGTGCATGTCACTGGTTCGGCTGCCGGGCCACTGCAGTGTGATTGGTGCCAGCATATCCCGGCTGGGCAGGGCAGAAACATAGCTCCGGAAGGTGGCACGTGTACTGCTGCGCTGTTCGTTGATCGCTTCAAGGCTGCGCCAGTGCCCGTAGTTCCAGCTTTCGAACAAGCGGCCGCTTTCTGTCGGGTGATCCAGCTTCCAGAGCCAGAACTTCTCTGTTTCAATTATGTGCAGCAGCTGATTGCGCACGGTCTTGTAGCCGAAGCCTTCGACCCTGGTTGTCAGTGTCCGGAAGGGCAACGGCGCGCAATGCGCAAAGAGCACATCAAGGCTCTCATGTGTCCAGCGGTGAAGCTGAAGCAGTCCTTTTGTACTGAACATGCCCAGATTGTAAGGGCCTGGACCGCGCGCCGCAGTGTCAGGGTCAGCTGTACATCAGATCAGTCTCGGGTGCCGGATGACCCAGAAGGCGGCACATCGCCACAATCTGGCCCTTGTGATGGAAGATGTGGGTAATCGGCCGCAGCAGGGTAAAGGCGGCGGTCTGGCGCTCGCTGAAGTTGTGGTCGGGCCAGGTCATGTCGTATTCCTGGTTCAGCTCTTCGTCGGATTTGCTGTTGATGTAGTCGACGGTCTGCTGGCGCTGCCTGGCGCGCTCGGCCTGAATCTCGGCCAGTGAGCTAAAGCGGGTCAAATCCCATTCCGGCGGTTCTTCATTCTGTGGGCAGCTTGGATTGCGCAGGCGGAAGTTCCAGAAGCTCTCTGCCTCACAAAGGTGCGCGAACTGTTGCAGCAGTGTCCTGAAGCCGAAGCCCTCCAGCTCCTGGTTCAGCTCCTCAGAGCTGAAGCTGCCGCAGTGGGCATAGAGTTTATCGAGGCAGTCGTGGGCCCAGCCATGCAGGCGCAGCAGTCCTTCTTTAGTGAACATGCCTGGATTGTAGGGCCCGTAAGGAATCGGGAAGGATTCGTCGGGGTGACTTGCGCGCGCCTTGAGTCCAGTGAATGCCTGGCTGCATGTGCAGCGTGTGCGGCCAATGCCGGGCGCAGTAATAGCGCCCCTGCGAAAGGCTAAGGTCCCGCCTTGGCCTTGGGCTTATGCCTGGGCTTGGCCTCGTCCGCATCGCTGTCTTCAGCCGCCGGCTCTGTTTCTGGTTCCTCTGCTGGCTTCTCCGCCGCCGCGTCTGCATCCGCAGCCTTGCCGTCGCTGGCCGGCTTGTAGTCCAGCAGCAGACCGTTGGAGTCGTAGATGTAATAGAACTTGGCCAGCAGTTTCTCCAGCACGCGGATGAAGTCAGGGTCGCTGCTCTGGCTGGCCTGCGCCACCTTGATGATGTTCTCCAGTTCCTTGAGCGTCTCATCCGCGCTGCCGGGCAGCTCCTCCTGGCTCAGTACACTGAGCACACGCGGGTCTACCTGGTAGTCCGGCCCGCTGCGGCCCGGGTCCACAAAGGGGCCGACGCGGTCGAACTTCGCCATCACGATGGTGTGCTGGCAGTCCTTCAGCTCCCAGTGCAGCACGCCCTTGCCCTCGTATGTTGGGGTGGGGCTGGCCTCGATTAGTACCAGGTTGGGCGGGTAGGTGAGTGCCAGGTCCACATCCAGCGGCCCGTCCTTGTAGTAGAAGTCCGGGGTGACGAAGAAGTAGGCGCCGTCTTCATAGCGCAGATAGCTGCGGGTCTTGAAGCTGAGGGTAAAGGAGCCGTCCTTGATGCGCACGGGGACAGTGCCAATCTCGCGCGCGGCGCTGAAGTATTCGAAGGTGCCTTCCTGCTGCGCCAGGCCGGTCCAGCGGTCCACGACCTCCACCGCCCCGCGCTCGTTGATCAGCATGGTGAGCTGGCTGCGGGTCTGGGCGGCCAGCGCGCCGCCGGCCGGCAGCAGCAGGGCCGCGGCCGCCAGCAGGGCCAGCGCGGGCCGGCAGAGCTTGTTTGGTCGGGAAAGCATGTCTCTATGCTAGACGCTGGCGCGGAAGCGTCTGTGCGGCAGGGCAGGCGGCCAGAACATCGCCGCCGGGCATACGTCCTGCAGGTGCTAGGGTAAGACGCCGCGCAGGCGGCATTGTGAGGGGAACTTGAGCCTGTTCACGCGAGCGGCCGGGACTGCCGGCCGCCTGCTTCTTCTGGCGCTGGTGCTGCTGAGCTGTATCTCGGCGGCTTCCGCGCGCGGCATCCTGAACGACTACGGCCTGCCATCCCTGCGCAGCCTGACCAGCTATCAGGCTGTCCGGGTGGGAAACAAGCCCGTGAAGCTTGACCCGGCCAGCGGGCTGCTGCTGCCATCGGGCGCCTGGCTCTTTGGCGTGCAGGCGGTTTATGGCGACAGGCCGGTGCCTTATCTGGCGCCCTACACGATTCATGTGGAGATCCCGGGCAAGCGCAAGTACGCGCTGGCCATGCCGGAGTTCAAGAGCGACAGCTGGAAGCTCTGGCGCGAGAAGTGCCCCAGCGACACGGATATCCCGGTGGGGCTGGAGCCGAATGCGGCGGACCGCAACGGTGTCTTCTGGTTCGCTATCCTGCAGCCCGAGGCCCTGCAAAGCGAGAGCTCACCCGGCGCCGCCTGGGGCATCTGGCTGAGCTATCCGGCAGCCCCGCCTTCCGGCCAGCCGGTCAACTATGAAGTGAAGCTGGCGGCGGCGGATGGCACAGCGCTGGCAACAAACATCTATCTGCCTTTCCTTGAGACCAACCCGATCCTGCCGGACCCGCCTTATCCGGTGACCCTGATGCGCACGCCTTATGCCAAGGACTGGATCGACCCGGCCTATATCGCCTGGACCACGCGCTTCAACACCGTGGTGGTTACGCAGTATTTCCGCGGGCGGCCGGACCTGAGCGGCGAGTGGCCGGCCAGCGGCGGCCAGCCGGGGCTGTTCTCTGACCACGCCGGGCCGGAGCACAGCGACGCTGTGGATACAGTGCGCTGGCTGGCGGCGCGGCACTGGTGCAACGGACGGATCCTGCCCACCGGGCCCTCGGGACTGGGACTGTGGATCTACCAGGCGGCACCGGAGCTGGGCGACCAGCTTGCCGGCATCTATCCTTTGGTTGCCGCTGGCGACGTGGGTGCCTGGGCGGCGCAGGAGAACGGCTGCTACAAGCAGGCTAATGTGGAAACCTGGCTGAGCAGTTACAAGTTCCCGCCGGAGTACCTGCGCAAGGCCCGCGAGAGGGCGACGGATGAGCGCTACTGGGACAAGCTGGACTTCAACGCCCAGGCCGAGAAGGTCAACTGCCCCGGCCTGCATGAGACCAGCTGGTGGGATGTCAGCATTGAAGAAGGCATCAAGAGCTGGAAGGCGATCAATACCCGCGGCGCGCGGCGCGCCAGGGGAAAGCAGTGGCTGATCGTCGGGCCCTGGCCGCATGACGCCCCGCGCACGGACATCTGCGGCGAGCTACGCTTTCCGACTGATGACGGCGCGGAGGCCAGCACGGCGATCAGCGCCAACATGGTGCTGGACGGGATATTGCAGAGCGGCAAGCAGGCTCTGGATGAGGCGCTGAACGGCAAGCCCGCCGGCCAGCGCGGGCTGGGGCATGACCCCTCCATCCTGCCGCTGCGCTGGGACAGCCTGTTCTGGGTGGCCTGGATCCTGGGCCGCAACCCGTTTTACAACTCACCTGACCACAACGTGCTGGCCTATTTCGTGGGCGAGGAAGGCAACAGCACTGAGCCCAACAACACCTGGTTTGAGTTGCTGGACTGGCCTCCGCCCTACCGCGAAAAGCAGCTCTACCTCAGCCCGGGTCCGGCCAGCCTCGCCGGCGGGGTGGTCAGCGCCTCGCTGGCGGACTCTGCGCCTGCCCGGGCGCAGCAACTGGGCTATGGCGTCGACCCCCTGCAACCGCTGGCAACGCGCGGCGGGCCGAACATCCCGCTAGGTGAGCTCCTCAACGGACCTTACGACCAGCGTCAGGTGCTGGACAGCGCCGCGGGCGGCAGCGCCAGGCTTGACGGCGCGCAGGTGCAGCTCTGGCAGACCGAGCCTCTGGCCAGGAGGCAGACCATTGCCGGGCCGCTGAAGCTGAGGCTCTACCTGTCCACCGACAGCGCGGACACGGACCTGGTGGTCAAGCTGGTGGATATCTATCCTGAGGGCTTCAGGCTGCCCGCGGGCTGGAAGAGTCCGGGTGGCGCGGACCTGGGTGGGCGGCAGCTGCTGGTGGCGGACACGGCGCTCAGGCTGAGCTGGTGGTGCAAAAAGCAGGGCCTGGGCAAGGTGCAGCCGGGCAAGGTTTACGCCATTGACCTGAACATCGGCGAGCGCGCCTGGGTGTTTGAGAAGGGGCACCGCATCGGCCTGCATATCCAGGGCAGCAACGCGCCGCGCTTCGCGGTGAACCCCGGCACAGGCGCGCGCTTTATGGACGACGGCAAGGGTGTGGTCCAGCGCAACACGGTCTGGACCGGCGGCGAGCAGGCTTCGCGCCTGAGCCTGCCCCTCTACGAACCTTAGCGCGCCGCCGCGAAGTGAATGACGCACGCTTTGCCTCGGGTATCATCAGGCTGTGGCCCCCAACCTTGAAGTCAAGCTCCCGCGCGGCACCTTTCTGCGCGACCCCCTGGTTCTGTCCAGCGGCTGCTGGGCCTTTCCGGACAAGGCCGGCCGGCTGACTGACCTGAAAACGATCGGCGGCGCCGTGACCAAGGGCCTGACGCCGCAGGCACGGCCGGGCAACCCCGGCAAGCGCCTTCTGCAGCTTCCTACCGGCTGGATGAACAGCAACGGCCTGCAGAACCCGGGGCTGGAGGCCTTTACAGAGGAAGTGCTGCCGCAGCTCTTTGAAGCCGGCTTCGGTTTCTTCGTTAATGTGGTTGGCGAGACGGTCGAAGAGTATGCCGAGCTGGTGCGCCGGGTGGACAGCGCTGCAGCCAGGCTCGCCCCCGCGGACACAGCAGGGCAGGGGCATGGCCTGCTGGGCTTTGAGATCAACATGTCCTGCCCCAACGTGAAGCATGGCGCGAAGTTCGCCACTGACCCCGGCCTGCTGGGTGAGACTATCGCCGCCTGCCGCGCGCAGACCCAGCGCCTGATGAGCGCGAAGCTCAGCCCGAACGTGACCGAGATGCGGGTTTATGCCGAGGCCGCGGCGCGCGCGGGGGCGGACGCAGTGACGATCAGCAACACCTGGAACAGCGTCTTCATTGATACAAAGACCCGCCAGAGCTACTTCCACCGGCCCAGCGCCGGGATGAGCGGGGCGGCTGTGCGGCCGATCGTGCTCTACCACGTCTGGAAGACGCATCAGGCGCTGCCGGAGCTGCCGATCTTCGCCAGCGGCGGGGTGGTTGACAGCGACAGCGCGATCCAGTACCTGCTGGCCGGGGCGAGCGTGGTGCAGATCGGCAGCGGCCTGTTCAGCGATCCGCAGCTGCCGGCCAAGGTGCAGGCCGGGCTGATCGAGTACCTTGAGGAACAGGGTGAAAGCAGCGTGGCGGACATCGTGGGGACGTACAAGACAGAAACCTAGCTGGCGCTCAGCTTCTCCAGTGCCTCCAGCAGATCTTCGCAGTTGCGCTGCATGAGCTGGTCGACGATCTTGTTGACCATCGGCCCCAGCAGGGGCACGCCCAGCTCAAACTCCACCACCAGCTCGACGTCCGTGGCTTCCTGCACATCGCCGTCGCCGCCGGCTTCGATGAAGGTCCAGGTGCCGTCGAACTTCTTCATGTCGCCGTCGATCAGCTTGAAGGTGCAGGTGTGCGAGGCACTGTCCCAGACATCGCGCTCGGTCCAGCTGATTCTGCGGGTCAGCGGCCCAAGGCTGACGGTTCCGTCCCACTTGGTCACCACCGTGCCCGCGCCGTCGTTCTCCAGCACGGTGACTTTCTCCACATCCGGCAGCACATCGGCAAAGCGCTCAGCCTGCTGGGCGGCGGCGAAAACTGCGGCCAGCGGCCGGTTGATGCGTCGGTTGACTCGAATCTCGGTCATTGTCTCTCCGCGGCTCTTGGCCGTAGTTAGTGCTGCAGCCCCTGGCTGCTGCCCTGCGGGCCGGGCGCAGCTTCAATCTCCGCGTCCGGCTCGGCGAGGCCGTACTGCTCCATCAGCGCTGCCGTGGCAGCCAGGGCGGTATCCATCCGCTGCAGAACCTCGCTGATGACTGACGCGCTCATGGTCAGCGGCGGTTCCATGCGGATCACCTTGGGCCGGTTGAGCGTGAAGGCCACCAGGACCTTCTGCTCGATAACGTTGGCGATGAAGAGCTGGCTGATGTCCTGGCTGAAGGTGTCGATGCCGATCATCATGCCTATGCCGCGTACCTCGCGGATGACCTGCGGATAGCGGGCCTGCAGTGCGCGCAGCCCCTCCAGCAGCAGGCGGCCGTTCTCCGCGGCCCGCTGCGCCAGGTTCTCGGACTGCAGCAGCGCGATGGCCGCGCGGCCGGCGGCGCAGGCCAGTTCGTTCCCGCCGAAGGTGCTGGTGTGGACAAGGGGGTCCTGCTGGAACTTTTCCCAGACCCTGGCGGTGCCAATGGTGGCGCCGATGGGCATCACGCCGCCGCCAAGGCTCTTGGCCAGAACCATCATGTCCGGCTCCACGCCTTCGAACTCGCAGGCGAAGTTGCGCCCGGTGCGGCCAAGCCCGGTCTGCACCTCATCGGCGATGAAGAGCACGCCGCGGCGGCGTGTGATCTCCCGCACGGCGGTCAGATAGCCTGGCGGGGCGAGAATGATGCCGCCTTCACCCTGCACGGGCTCCAGCATGACCGCGCCGGTATGCTCGTTGATCGCGGCTTCCAGCGCATCAGCATCCCCGAAGGGCACCTCGCCGAAGTGGTCCATCAGCGGGGCGAAGGGCGTCTGATAGCTGGGCCGGTGCGTGCTGGACAGGGAGCCCAGGGTCTTGCCGTGGTAGGCGTTGGTTGCGGAGATCACCCCCGGCTTGCCGGTGGTCAGGCGCGCCAGCTTGAGCGCTGCCTCGACTGCTTCGGTGCCGGAGTTGGAAATAAAGCTGTAGTCCAGGCCCGCCGGTGTGACCTGCGCCAGATCGTGCGCCAGGCCGGCAAGCTGTCCGTTAAGCAGCAGCTTGGAGCTCATCGGCATGCGGCCGAGCTGCTCGCTGACCGCGGCGAGGATGGCCGGGTGGCGATGGCCGAAGTTATAGCTGCCATAGCCGCCGACGCAGTCGATGAACTCGCGGCCGTCGGCGGTGCGCACGGTCCAGCCTTCGGCCTCGACCTCGGTGCTGTCCAGGCCCATGAAGGAGACCAGGCTCAGGAAGCCGCCGTTGACGTGCTGCTGATACCAGAGCTTGACTTCGCTCTCTGAGGGAAGCTGCATGGCAGGATTATAGGAGCCGCGCCGCTGCGCCGCCCGCTCGCGGATCTGATCAGGGCTGGCTCAGCTCCAGCATCTGCTTTTCAGCCTTCGCCTCGCTTTCGCTCCCATCGGGCCAGCGCACCTTGATGCCCCTGGCCCTGGCGCCGGAGGGCAGGTCCACTAGCAGCGGGCCGCTGTAGCTGCCCAGATATCCGCTGCCGGCCTGGACTTCACGCAGCAGGCTGGTGCCGTCTTCCAGCTCAATGCTGACCCGCGTGCCGACGGCCTGGCTGTTCGCGCCCTTGCCGCGCAGTCGCAGCATCAGGCTGCCGGGCTGGCCGCTGCCCTGGGCCAGGCAGATCTGGGGCTGGCCGACACTGGTGGAGACCAGCAGGTCCGAACGGCCGTCGCTGTTCAGGTCGGCCGGGATCGCGCTGCGCGTGTCCCAGGGCATGCTGATACCGCTCTCGGCCGGGGAGAGAGCCTCGAAATTGCAGTCGCCTTTGCCCAGCAGCAGGACACCGTAGCCCGCGTTCCAGCGGCCGGTCTCGGGCTGAGTGGCATAGAAGTTGCCGGCCATGCTGATGTCCAGCTTGCCGTCGGCGTTGAAGTCTGCGATGCCAAGGCCAAAGGCGGGGGCCCACTGGGCTTCCTCCGGCAGGGGCATTTCGCTGAAGCTGCCGCCATCGTTGCGCAGCAGCAGGCTGTGCAGGTCGCCGGCGTCGTAGCGCTCGGCTGTCTTTAGACCCTCGCCATACACATCCTCAAGCGTGGCGTCCGCAAAGGAGGCCCATGAACTGAACTTCTGCGGGATGTACTTGATGGCATAACCGCTGCAGGAGCGGCCGCGGCCGGGCAGCATGCAGCCGTCGTTGCGGTACTTCACCTCGATCAGGTCGCGAGTGCCGCTGCCGTCGAAGTCATTGGCAAAGAGGGTTACCGGCTTGTTCTCGTCGGGCTTGGGGTGGTACTTGACGTTGGTGCCGGTGTTGCCGGCCGCGATGTCCAGATCACCGTCGTTGTCGAAGTCGCCCACGCCCAGCGACTGCCACCAGCCGCTGTGCTGGCTGAGCTCAAGCCGGGTCTTGAAGACGCCGCCTTCGTTGGGCCAGTACTCAATCCTGCCCCAGCGGACGGCCAGCAGCAGATCGGGGCTGCCATTGCCGTCAATATCGGCGAACTGGGCTTCGGAGATCTGGCCCTGGCGGCCGACCTCACTTCCCAGCTGCGCGGTTGCATCGCTGAAGTTGCCCTGTCCATCGTTGAGCCAGAAGGCGCTGGGTACATTCATGGCATAGGCATAACGCCGGATGTGCCCGGCGAGGAAGAGGTCCAGGTCGCCGTCGGAGTCGATATCCGCGGCGCAGGCGCTGCCCGTGGATACGGTGCGCGCCGGAACACTGGCCGCGCTGAAGCCGGACTCGCCGTTCAGCAGCACCTTGCTTTGATAGACCGCGCTGCCCAGCTCGGCCTCCATGCCGCCGCTGGTGATGAGCAGGTCGGGCCGGCCGTCGCCATTGGCCTCAAACCACAGGGCGCTCATCTCCTCAGCCTCCGCCGGCAGCATGCCGTTGAGGGCGTTGCTTGGCTTGAATCCGCCGCGGCCATCGCCCAGCAGGAGCTGGCCGCTCTGGCCCGCCGGGCCGCAGAGATAGACGTCCAGAGTGCCGTTACCGTCCGCATCCGCCACGGCGGCTCCAGTGCCAAGTGTGCTCTGCATCACCGGCAGCAGCGGTTCAGCCTCGAACTCGGCCTCCAGGGTGAAGGCTTCCTTCTGCTGCCAGTCCAGCGGCCGCTGCTCAAAGAGCGCAGCGGGCCGGCTGGGCTGCCACAGCGGCAGGCCGCGGGCCTTGCTGATCTCATGCAGGTTGCCGGCTTGAAGCTTCTCGTGGACCTGGAAGGAGCCATCGGGCCAGCGGATCTCCAGCTTGTCGACCTGCTCAGCCTGACCCAGGCCAAGGTAGATCTCGCCGCCTTCGCCGGAGGCGAAGCCGCGGGCAATGATCACATCGTGAACCTGGACCTGCCCGTCAAAGTGCGCCCAGACCCGCGCGCCGACCGCCTGCGGGTTGAGCTTGCTGCCGGGGTCGCGCAGGCGCAGGACAGCGCGGTTGTCCACCGCGACGTCATTTCGGTAAACGGCGACGGGGCCGTTGGTGGTGTTGACGATGATGTCCTGGTCGCCGTCGCCGTCATAGTCAGCCACGCTGGCGCCGCAGCCAATGGCGTTGTCGTGGATGCCCCAGTTGTCGGGAGCAGCGCTGTAGTTCAGCGCAGTAGAGGCTGTGAAGATGCGGTCGTCCGTCAGGTAAGGCGGCAGGGAGAGAATCAGCTCGTCGATCTCCTCGCGCGGCCGGCCCTCCTTGCGCATCCGGGTGACCAGGTTGTCGACATCCACCTCGATGCCCTTGTTGATATAGCCGTTGGTGCAGAAGACCTCCGGCAGGCCGCTGCAGTCCAGGTCGGCCAGGCGCACGCTCCAGGTCCACTCGGAAGCCTGCAGGTTAGCGCCTTCGGCCAACTCGCTCATCCAGCCGCCGCCGCGGTTCACAAACAGGGTGTTGCGCATGTTCTGCTGGGGATGCAGGTTGATCAGCTCCCAGCGGAAGGTGTACATATCGCCGCTCTGCTTGCGGGCGTCCTTGTAATTCCCCGGCAGCATGTCGCCAACGAAGAAGTCCACTTCGCCATCGTTGTTGATGTCACCGGCATCCGAGCCCATGGAGAAGAAGGAGGTGCGGCGCAGCATCTCGCGGGCCTTGTCGGTGAAGGTGCCATCCCCGTTGTTGAGGAAGTAGTAGTCGGGCGTTTCATAATCACCGGAGATGTACAGATCCGGCAGGGCGTCGTTGTTGAAGTCAGTGGTCAGGGCGCCGAGCGTCCAGCCATAGCGCAGGATGCCGGCCTCTTTGGCCTTGTCGCTGAAATGGCCTTTGCCGTCATTGATGAAGAGCTGCGCAGGATCGGGGCGCGGATAGATCACGCCATTCTCAAACTTGTAGACCTTGCCGGCCAGTTCGGCAGGCGCGGTGACAATGCCCTGCTCGTCGAACTGCAGCTCCTTATTGCGCTTGTAGGCCTCGGGCACGGCGTCCGCGAAGCGGTCATAAAGGTAGTTGCCCTGGTAGATGTCGAGGTCGCCGTCCAGATCGGCGTCAAGGAAGGCGGCGCAGATGCTGAAGTACTCTGAGTTCAGCCCCATGGTGGCGGCCTGGTCGCTGAAGTGTCCCGCGCCGTCATTGATGAACACAGCGTTCGGGCCGTTCATGTTGCAGACGTAAAGGTCCTGGTCCTGGTCTGCATCCAGATCGACGAAGTAGGCGCCAGCGCTCCAGAGCTCGCCGCAGCCCAGGGCTTCACCGCTTTCGGCCGTGACATCGCTGAACTTCCAGTCGCCATCGTTGCGGTAGAGGCGGTTGGATTCCTCAACATTGCAAAGGTACAGATCCAGGTCGCCGTCGCCGTCGTAGTCGCCCGAGGCGACGCCGCCCCAGAAGTTGCGCAACGAGACGCGGATGGCCCGGCTGTCGGCCTTGTTGGTGAAGTCGAGGCCGGTATCCGCAGCCGGCAAAGTTGAAAAAATCCGGCTGCTTTCAGCCGCTGGCGTGGCCAGCGGAGTGCTCATGAGCGCATTGGCTGAGCTTGTCGGCGTCCTGCCGTCGCCGGACTGCCGGCAGGAAAGGATGGCCGCGCAAACAAGTGCGGTGGCGACTGACAGCCAGAACCGTGAACCGTCCATTCAGATCCCCCACAGACAGGCGGATGACGCAGGGCCGGCCCGGACGCAGTACGGGCCTTCAATCCGATTATAACTTCGCGCGAACGGATTTGACGGCAGTTTACCGTCCTTCGATGCGTCCAGCCCTATCTTTAGAGCTGGCCCACGCCGGTGAGGCTGGGAGCGCCGAGAACCACCTTCAGCGCAACTCCGTCGCTGGGGATGCCGTGGCGGTTGACCACGACCGTGCTGTTGCTGGGCGCGCCGGTCGGCACGGTCACGACAATGCTCGTATCGTTCCAGCTGTTGATGCTCCCCGCGCTGCCGCTGAAGGTAACGCTGGAGAAGTCATTCGCTGCGTTTGTGCCAAAGCCTGTGCCGGTGATGGTCAGCTGCTGGCCGCGCACGATGCGCGTGTGGCTCAGTGAGCTGATCTGCGGGGCCGTGACAAGCTGCGCCTCGTCCATCCACCAGCCCGTCCGAACAACCGCTACATCGCTTGTCATCTGCCAGGCCAGCTTGATCTTCTGGTTGTTGTAGGCATCCAGGCGCGCACCGGCGGCCTGCCAGGTCGGCGTGCCCTGGCCCGTGAACTGGTTGAGCTGCGTCCAGGTGTTCAGGTTGGTTGTCACAAAGAGGCGGCCGAAGTCCCAGCCGGTTTCCAGGTCGTACTTGTGCAGATAGCCGATGCCTGGGTCGTTAAGGGTGCCGATGTTCAGCGTGGGGCTGATAAACCAGTCCGACTCGTTGTCGTCATAGTTCCCGCCTGTGCCGCAGTGGTAGCCACCGCTGGGGTTGTAGCCAAAGTTATTGGCCCAGTACCATTCGCCGGCGCCGCTTTCGTCCTTGATCCGCCAGACGGTGCCGATGCTGCTGCCGAAGTTCTCGCTCCAGGGCACATTCAGGCCGGCATTGCTGATGGTCCAGCTTACGCTGGCCTCCGCGGTCTGGAAGTCCGCGTCATAGGCCACGGCCTTGAAGGTCGTCGCTCCGTTGAAGAGCCAGTCCGAGTTGAAGTCATAGGTAAAGGGCGCGCTGTAATCGCTGGTCAGCAGATCGTTGCCGTTAAGCAGGAAGTCCACGCCGGTGACCGCCTCGTCATCCGTGGCGGTTACCGTGATGGTCTGAACGCCGGTCAGAGTGCTGCCGGTGCCGGGAGTGATGGAAATGACCTGCGGGGCGGCGGAGATCTCCTTGATCTCGAACTCGTCGATCCACCAGCCGGCCTCTGTGCCGGATGTGCGGTTCAGGCTGGTGGAGTCCAGCTTGAAGACCAGATAGATCTGGTCACCGACGTAGTCCAGGAGGTCAACGGCTGTGTAATGCCAGCTCAGGTTGTTGCCGGTCTGCGCACTAAGCAGGTCCAGGCTGGCGCCATTGTCATCCGTGGCAAAGACGCGGATGGTGTTCTCGCCTGAGGCCACGCGGTAGCGCTGGCGGAAGCGGCAGACCGGATGCGTTGTTCCGGTCAGGTCGAGGCGCAGGCTGACGAAGCTGTCGTGCTCGTTGTAGTCATAGCCGGCGTTGGGGTTCGAGCTCTTGCCGATGCCCCCGCAGGTGACGCCGCTGAGGGTGCGGGCCTGCCAGCGTTCGCGGCCCGAGGGGTCATAGACCGCCCAGGCGCCGACTCCGGCGTCGAAGTTCTCGAAGTAAGGCACGCTTTGGCCGCTGTTGCTGACGCTTACCGTGATCTCGTCAATGCCGATTTCCTCAGTGCTGGCATTGGCGTCTCCGGCGTCGTCATAGGCAATGGCCCTGATCTTGCGGCTGCCGGCGTAGATCGGGCGGCTATCGAAGCTGAGGCTATAGGGGGCTGTACTGTCACTGCCCAGGATCGCCCCGTTGCAGTAGAACTCCACGCGCAGGATGCTGCGCCCGCTGCCTGCAGTGACGTCCACATCCACAGTCGTGTTGCCACTCACGGCCGCACCGTCAACAGGGGAGGTGATGTTCACCACCGGGGCGTTGGCGGTCTTGACCGTGACATCCAGCGTCATCGAGTCGCCGGGCGCGCTGATCTCGGATAGCTGGATGAAGGTGTTGGACCCGGGGCTGGGATAGTTGCGAGAGTGCGGATTGCTGGTGTCGTTGAAGAAACCGGTGTAGTCACTGTCCGGGTTGCCGGCATACCAGAGGTTCGGGCCGGAGCCGTTGTTGCCGTCGTCCAGTTCATCCTTCGGGGTAGCGGTGTCCTTGGTGGCCGCTGAGTAGCCGTTGGCTGCCTCGACATCCACATGCTTGCGGTCCTCATTGGCATTGTCGCCATTGCCGCCTGCGATGCTGTCGTCGATATGCAGGACCAGCAGCCCTTCACCGGGCCGGTTGGCGTCTGTCTTCTTCTTGCGATAGTTCGCCACCAGGAAGTACTGGCTCTCCTGTTTGCCGTTGGTCCAGACCTTCAGCACATTTGGCGCGTCCTGGTAGTTTCCAAGGCTGTAGTTGTCCAGGTTCTCCGTCACAACCTGTGGTGTGACCCAGCCAAGCTGGGTCTTGCACCAGGGGTCAGGAGAGGGCGGCTTCTGGCCGTTGTCATAGTTGTAGGCCATCAGGCTCCAGTAGCCCATGCCGGCGGAGCCGCCGTTCACGTCATAAAGGTCCGGCAGGCCCAGGATATGGCCGTACTCGTGGGCCGAGATGACCATGGTCCAGGAGTCGGAGCCGCCATAGCTGCCGTTGCCGCTGTAGCCGGTGATGAAGTAGCTGTCGATCTTCACTCCGTCCACAGTGATATTCAGCCCGCCGCCGCGGTGCGGCCACAGGCCGCCCTGGAACACGGCGTTGGGGTAGAAGCACATAACCGTGTCCACATAGCCGTCGCCGTCCACGTCGTACTGGCTGAAGTCAAAACCGTTAGCGTCAGCGTCGAGGATGGCCTCCTTGACCAGCCAGTTGCCACCGTTGTCGATGTACCACTGCTTGGTGTTGTCAGCCTTGCACCAGCCGTCGCCGCCAGGGCCGCAGTTGGGTACCGCGCCGGTGACGTCCAGCAGGCCATAGCTGACCTCCTGGAAATAGTCGCGGAAGGAAGGGTAGGGCTCAGTGCTATCGCTGAAGAAGCGGGCGTTGAAGTAGTTGATGTTGTAGGTGCCGTAGCTGGCGCTCTGATCCTGGAAGTCCGCGCGCAGCACCACAATCTTGTTGTTGCCGGTGGGCGGGGCGGTGGAGGCGCGCCGCACGTTGGCCGGGGCTTCATAGCCCAGCTCCAGCAGGTCGAAGTGGTTGACCCGGCCGTCCAGGTTGAGGTCATAGCTCCGGGCGGCAGGGCTGTCGGCAGCCTGGCCCAGCTCAGCGTTCACCGCCTCGGTGCTCGCGCCGAAGTAGCTCTCGATGCCACGCTGGCTGTCTGCCGGCGTACCGGTCAGGGGCTCGGCCTTGCCAAACTCCAGCTCGTTGAGCCTGGGCCACATTTCCTGCCACAGGGCCTCTTTCTCCGGGCTGTCAAACCACTCCTGCGGCGGACGGACCACGGCCTCCGCCGGCAGGCTGATGGCCAGCCAGAGCAGAGCAGCGCAGATGAGGGTGAAGAAGCGCCCCAGCGCCGCGCGGCTCATCGCTGCGATTCCTGCAGGACGCAGCGCAGGTCCTGCCTGCGGCTGTCGCGGGCTTTGATGCGCTCCGGGCTGAGATCGAGCTGGAAGTCAGCCGCCACCGCAGCGGCATCGGCAGGGTCATTGCTCAGCGGCCGGACCACGATTGAATAGAGATTCAGGTTGCCGTCCATACCCGGCCCCGCCATACGACGGGTGTAGGCGAAATCGAGGCGTCCCGGCTCTGGCTCGCCGCTGACATAGAGCGCCTGGCTGGGGTCGCCGAGACCACCGCCGGCCTCGGCCGCCAGCACTTCATAGCGTGTGTTGTCATAGCTGATGCTGCCGGCAAACTGATACAGGTCGCGCGCCAGCGGAGCAGCGAGTGTCACCCGCCAGTTCTGCCCCTCGGGGCGCGCGCTCAGGCTCAGGGCTATCTCCCTGGCTGGCGGGGACTGGTTTCCGCCCGCGTTGCCCTGAGTGCCGCTGGCCGGAGCCTTGGCCCCATTGCCCCCGCAGGAACAGAGAAGAAGGAGAGTCAGGGCGCATAACGCGCCTGGCAGAGTGCGCAGCATGATGCCTCCGGCAGAGCCTTTGAGACTGAAGCTTGATTATACGGTCAGTTATGCGGCTCTGCCAGAGGCTTTCGAGTCAAAAACAGAAGCGGCAGCCCGGATACTCCGGCTGCCGCAGTGCTGAGAGTGGCATGCAGGTTAAAGGGGGACCGCCGGGCTGAGGCTGAGGGCCCGGCGGAACCCCTGAAGCGTGGAAACTGGCAGCAGGGGTGGCGCAGCACTGGACCCAGGCCCTGGCCCTCGCCGCGTTGGTGCTGCGGCCAGATTCCACGCAAAAGGACAACATCCGCGCATGCGCGCGAACGCACATTCTTGTGCCGACCAGGGGGTTTTTCCGCCTAAAGGCGCGAGGATCCTGCAGAGCTGCCCGCACAGGGCACATTTCAGCCGGTCGGTCAAAACAATAGACCATCCGAATCAGTTCTTGTTCCCGAATTCCTGCGGATCTTCCCCCGACCGTGCAGACGCTGCCCAGTCGTTTCCAGCGTCTGTATCTGTTCTACCCGTCCGCGGCGCGGGCAAAAAGCCGGCCACGGGCCAGACATGGACATACTATGTCAAATGTTATGCCGTGTGCTGTTATACTGTTACTGTGGTTGAGATGAATTCCGAAGCGGCGCAGCCGGGTGCGCGTCGTTTCTCCTCCCTTCGTCGCGCGGTGCTGCGCCTGCTGGGTGCAGGCCTGCTGCTCCTGCTGGCCGCTGCCGCCTGGTACGCCTGGGCCTTCCTGTGCTCGGGCCGTCTTGCGCTGGCCCAGCCGGCCCCATCCACAGAGATCCCCCGCGGCTTCGACTTCGGCCCTGTCTGGCTGGAAGCCGGGCAGAGTTCGCGCTACTTCATCCGCGCCCTGGTGCCGGAAACCGAAGGCGCGCCCTGGTACACCAGCTTTGAGATCCTCGACGCCCGGCGCCAGCCGGTGCAGCGCCAGGAGGAAGTCCGCTATGTGGGTGAGTACCAGCTTGTGCCGGGCAGCCGCGAGACCTTCAGCGGGACCTTCAGCCTGGCCCAGGATACCGGTTACTACTACTTCCGCTTCCAGGCCCGCAACGGCAACTATCCGCCTGTGGTGGATGGCCCGCCGGTGCTGGAGTTCAGCCTGCGCCAGCGGGTGATCGGCGGTCTCGCACTCTGGGGGCCCAGCCTGTTGCTGGCGCTGTCCGGGCTGCTGTGCCTGGTCAGCGGGGCGCGCTCGATCAACCGCCTCGGTGGGGCCGAGCGGCGCCAGGCCCCGCTGCCTGAAGCTGCCTGGAACACCGGCGCAGCACACGGCTGAGCCGGCGGGGCCTGCAGGCCCGGGGCCGCTGTGATATAACTTTGGTGGGATAAGCCGGATGGCCACACAGAGGAATCCTGTGGAGAGCAAGGCGGAGCTGCCCGGCGAGGCAGCTGGCCAGAACCTCGAACCAAAGCGCTGCTCACTATGCGGTGGCCAGTGTGTGCTGGGCGATTTCTCCTCGGTCGCAAACTTCGGCGTGACCCGCGAACCCCACTTCGTTACCAGCTACGGCTGGATGCAGGTCAAGTACGACCGGGCGACCGCGGTAGACGTTTTCATGTGCCTGAACTGCGGGCACATTTCCTTCTTCGGCCGCACGCCGCTGGCAGTGCTGGGCCCGCTGGAGCGCCAGAAGCTGCTGCGCGACGCCAGTCCCGAACTGGAGCGCAAGATGCGCCTGGAGGAGAAGCGCCGCCAGGAGCTGGAGGCCAAGGGCCAGGCCCTGCCGGGAGACGACCACACCGGCGTCTAGACCAGCTCTCAGGAGCCCGTCAAAAAGCCCTGGACCAGCTGTCAGGAGCCCTGCACCAGCCTTCGAGAGCCAGAAGTGACTTGCACAGCTCGGGCGGTTCTGGTATATTCACACTCCGCTTACGGCCCTATCGTCTAGCGGTCAGGACGTCGCCCTCTCAAGGCGAAAACACGGGTTCGAGTCCCGTTGGGGCTGCCAATTTCCATAAGACCCGCGCGACGCGAGGAGCGCGTAAGGCGGAATCCAGTCCCAGAGCACTTTCCGCGAATTCAAAGTCAGGTTCGAGCCAACCTCCGCGATAAAATCGCGTAGTTCATTTAGATCACCCCCCGCAGTCGGGAGATTCCGCTCCCTGACTGCGTTCAAGAGCTTCCGCAGAGGTTCGAGCCAAGAATATGGGCCTTCCTTCGAAACCAGCTTCAAGCGCGTCTCCAACGCGATCTTTTCATTTATCAAAACGCGACGGCGAGAGGTGTACTCAGACTTCTCTATTTCGCCGTCGAGGTGCAAGTCCGTAAGCCTGCGCAGCTTCGCTGCGATCTTTTCAATCTCAAGAGCGAACTCCGAAATCTGCGCGCTTTCGCGCGATCCTTCTTCAATCTCCCAAACGTCGAGCTGGGCAAGCATGGGTTCTATCCACTCCGAATTTTCGGGCAAGCCCAGCACTCGGATGTTCTCGGCCATCTGCGCTGACAACGCCTCTTCACGAATGAAGGGCTGTCCGCACTTCACAGTGCCGCTTTTCTTGGTACAGCGGTAATAGTAGAAAGACTGCGAAGTACCGTTCTTGTACTGCTTGAAGTGCGTTTCCGCAGTGATGGAAGAGCCGCACTCAGCACAGCGCATTAAGCCCAGGAACGGAAACTCTTTCTTCCACTTGGCTTGCGCTCTGCTACGGCCTTGCCGGACAAGGGCTACCTTGTCCCAGAGCGCCTTGCTGACGGCTGGCTGATGGATTCCCTCGTAAGTATCGCCAGCCCAAGTGAAGACACCGTAATAGAAGGTGTCAGAGAGGATGTCCACGACCTGATGCTTGCAGAGCATCCCGCCGGTGCGTGGCGCTTTCAACCCAAGGTTGAAGAGCAGATTGCTCATGTCGCGCAAACCGTAGCGGTTCGAGGCGTACAGCTCGTAAGCCTTCTTGATTAACGGAAAGGTTGTCGGGTCGGGAATGATCTCCTTGGTACGCGGATGGTTCATGTAGCCGATCTTGGCGCGGCTCGGATAGATACCCTTGCTGGCCTTGCTGCGCATCCCGCGCAAGGTCAACTCGCTTAGGTTGTCTACATAGTGCTTACTCTGCGCAAAGAAGAAGGCCAGCATGAACTTGTCGGTGCTGGTGTTACGGAAGACGCTGGTGGAGGTAACGATGAGGCGCAGCTTGCCGGTATCGAGCAGATTGATGATCCGCGCGCCGTCCATCGCGTTCCTCGCAAGGCGTGAAGGGTCATAGGCGATGAGCGCATTGGCTTTCCCTTCCTCAAGCGCCTGCATGACCTCTTCATACATGGGACGGCCAAGCGTCCGGGCGCTGCGGCTCTCCTCGCGCTGCAAGGCAACGGTGAGCTGCTGTTCGCTGGCTACCTTGCTGGCCCAAGCCTTCTGGTCTGGGATGCTTTGCACCTGCCGCTCGTCGCTCTCGGTGGACTTGCGGAAGTAAGCAATGTAAGTGAGCTGGCTGTCTTGGTTCTTCTTCATAGCTGGTTTCTTAAGGTGAATATGACTTGGCTGCGGGTTGGCCGGTTCGAGAAGTCTCGACTTCCCATTTGCCATCCTTCACTACAACGCGGATACGGCCATCGCCTTTAGTGGTTAGCACCTTACGGAAAGAGCCGTCTAAGAGCTTTACGCCCCTGGCATGGTCGCGGTACGGCGCGCGGGCAAGAACTGTCCGGCCTTTAGTCTGCTCTTTGTCGCTGATGACAATGAGCTTGGGCGAGAGGAACTCAAAGGCTTTGTCGAGGTAGCCGCTGATGCGGCCATGATGTGAGGCAACAAAGAGGTTGGTTTCGCGCAGCCAGTATTGAAAGGCTTTGTTCTTCAAGTGCAAGCGCCAGCCGCGAGCATTGAGGTCTCCCGGTAGGCAGACGGTGAAATCTCCGTCCTTGATAAAGCTGACTAGCGAGAGGTCGTTTACATCCTTCACGCTCCCGACCGGTAAATAAAACTGGCGCAGCTCCATTGTGCGGAACTGGCGGGACGCTTCGATGGGCTGTAGCTCCGCTGTGGACTTGCTCCGCTCGACGTAAGCCGTCTGCGCTTTGCTCAGCGTCGCTTTCAGCTCTGAGACGTTCTGCAAGTACAACTGCGGGTGCTGCCAGACGTGCAACGGCTTGATCTTCTCCAATACTCCCGGCATGTCCGCAAGGTGGTCTTGGTCGGGGTGCGTGATGATTAAGTGATGCAGCCTGCGGCGTTCACCAAAGCCCTGCTTGGCTAGTTGTGGCCGCCAAACAGGTTATTCAGTGCCGGAAGGCGCGATGTGGGTGGCAGATGGCCGATAGCACTGTGTGGTCGAGTGGAATTGTATCTTGAACAATAACTCTTCAGGGCTTCACATC
>JADZFO010000037.1 GCA_020849855.1 bacterium
AATCACTGGCGCAATCGCAGCCAGCTTGTACTCCCGAGTGAACTTTCGTCGCGGTCCCGGCATCGGTACACCTCCAGCACATTGATTATGTGCTTAACCTCGCGTACGTAAATCCGGGGGATGTCCACTTTGCGACTCTACTGGGTCTGCTTCAATGCCACGACGGTGGTGGTTCGGGGCCAGGCATGAATCCATCATCGCTTCCACCACCTCCATGGCCGCCGCCGCTGCCGACGCGGCCGGCCTCGCGGCTTTCAGTCGCGCGGCTCATGTCGGTGGCGGCGACAGTGCCGATGAAGCTGAAGCGGCCTCCGGAGCAATGCTGCCGGCTGAGCTGGGCAGTGGACATCTGGGGCGATTGTAACCTAGCGAGGAGAGAAGATGCGGACTGAAGTCCGCGCTCCGGGGCAGGGCCGGCTTGCAGCCGGCGTTCCCAGCCTGGCGATCCCGCCCGCACTCCATGCGGGCCCGTCCCCCGGAGCGCCAGCCATGGGCTGGCGTCGGGATCACGCCAGACTTTGTCTGGCGCCCCCAGCCTGGGGCTCCATGGCGGAGCGCCAGCTTTAGCCGGCATCTCTTCTTGTCGGAGCGCGGGCACCCTGCCCGCATTCCTGGTGGCCATTAGCAATTCCGCTCTGCACCCGATCTTCCTTTGTGTCTTTGTGTCTTTGTGTCTTGGTGGTTCAGAATTTCTAACCACTAAGGCACAAAGGCAGGGAAATCAGGATCCCTACCCTGGCCCTGCTGCTGCGGCGGTAGGTTATTGTTAGCTCTGATGACAGACGAGCACTCAGGCAATCCAGGCGAGTCCCAGCGCGCGGGCTATGGCGGCGGACAGACGGCGCAGGTCAGCATCGCCGGTGATTCCAGCGCGCTGGTCCGGCTGTCCTTCCCCGACCTGCCGGTGCATCTGCACGCGGCGGACTGCGAGGGCGGCTATGCCTTCCTGCAGGTGGATGTTGAGGTTGCCGTGCCCGGCTTCAGCGCGCGGCGGCGCATCAGCATGGTGCCCCAGGACCTGCTGGGCTTTTTGTCCCCCCTGCGCGAGAGCCAGCTCAGCGTCAGCGGCGAGCCGACCCTGACCACACTTGAGGACGAGTTCGCCCTGAAGCTGGCCTATGCCCCCAACGGCCTGGTCGGCGGGGATGGCTATCTGCGCGACCACAGCGCCGGAAACAGCCTGGCCTTCGTGATCAACACCGACCAGACTTTTCTTAATGAGACACTCGAGCAGCTTGAGGATCTCTGCGCCCGTTTTGAGGGCTTCTAGCCTGCTTCGGCGGCCACCGGCCTGTCTGTCTGCGTCTGTCTCTTTGCGCCTGTCTGTCTGCGCCACTTTGCGGCCTCCCGGCGCGCGACGCCTTTTGCAGCCCGAAGCATGCCGGACTAAGATTCTTTGCGATTTCAGACTTAAGAGGTCGTGCTTGAGACAATCCGCCCGGCGAACCGATATACTACACAGGCGCAGGCCCCGGGGTCCGGGGCCGGATGGTAGCCAGGAGTTTTGGTGGGCTTCCCAGGTCGATCAAATCTGCTTCCGCGCAAAATACGCAAATCACTGACCGCCGGAGCACCATGAGTTCTGACACTATGCCCGCTGCAGCCCCTCGTCGTTTCAAGCCCGTTGTTTTTGGTGCCATCACAGCGATCCATCTCGCCGCCTTCCTGGCCTTTGTCCCTGCTTACTTCTCCTGGCCAGGACTGATCCTCTGCCTGGTGCTGATCTGGGCCACGGCGAGCCTGGGCGCTTCACTTTGCTATCACCGCCTGCTCAGCCACAAGGCCTGGGTCGCCCATCCCGCGCTGCGCTTCTTCCTGCTTTACTGCGCCGCCCTGGCGCTGCAGTCCGGGCCCATCACCTGGAGCGTGACCCACCGTCTGCACCACCGCGAGAGCGACCATGAAGACGACCCGCATTCCCCGCTGAAGAACTTCCTGTGGTCGCACATCCTGTGGAACTTCTGGACCAACCCCAAGCTGAAGGACCCTGCCTTCATCCGCCGCCTGGCCCCCGACCTGGTGGATGACAAGGTCCTGCAGTTCTTCAACCGCTATTTCTTCTGGATCTGGATGAGCAGCGGAATCCTGACCTTCGCCATCGGCTACTTCGCCGGCGGCATGGGCAGCGCCGGCCTGCAGCTTGGCATGTCCCTGGTGGTCTGGGGCTTCTTCGTCCGCACCGTCGTGGTCTGGCATAACACCTGGTTCGTCAACTCCGTGACGCATGTCTGGGGTTACCGCAACTACAACACCGAAGACGATTCCCGCAACCTCTGGTGGGTCAGCGTGCTGACCTTCGGCGAGGGCTGGCACAACAACCACCACGCCATCGCCGGCTCGGCCCGCTTTGGCCAGAAGTGGTGGGAGTTTGACCCGACCTGGTGGGCTCTGTGCGTCTTCAGGGCCATGGGCCTGGTCAAGAAGGTCACCCTGGCCCCGCCGCTGAGCGACTCCATCGAGTCCCGGCGCTGGATGGGCAAGTCTCCGGCGCGCTCGCCGCGCCTGCTGCGCGTCACCGAACGCCGCGCCATTGCCTGGGCCGAGCTGTACCGCGATGCCCCGGCCCAGCTGGCCAGCTTCCTGCGCAACCCGCGGCGCAACCTGCGTGAGTGCGCGGCCCTGGCCCTGGCCAACCTGGGCGAGGGCGCCAAGGATGCCATTGAGCCCCTGGTGCAGGCGCTGGGCGATGAGTGCGACCGCGTCCGCGAGGCCGCGGTGCAGGCTCTGGTGCGCATCGGCGATGCCGCGGTACCGGCCCTGCAGCAGGTGGCCCAGGATGCTGAGGCCGCCATGGCCCGCATGGCCGGGCAGCGTGCGCTGAGCATGATCGGCAACAACAACTAGGCCCCCGCGCCGGCAGTCTGCCTCTTCTCCCCGCTGCGCGCGGTATGCTTAGTGCGCACTGGACAGCGGTTTCAGCGGGAGGTATCGCGTGGATTCTGTGGTCGTCTACATCAGCCTGGGGGTGGCCTGCGCCTCTCTGGCCGTGGCGGTCACAGCCATCGTGCTGCTCCTGCGCGGCGGGCACAAGGTGCCCGTCACCTCCAAGCTGCGCCGCGAGATCCGCGTCGGCTGGCAGCAGCTTCTGCCGCATGTCAGCGTGGACACCGAGCACCTGCTGCTGCGCGGTGAATCAGCCCACAACAACCGCGCCGCCCTGCTGGCCAGCCTGGGCGTGGACGTTGAGGTGGCCGAGGGCGAGGGCATCAACCGCGACGAGATCGCCTACCTGGCCCTGATCAGCAGCACCCTGATGGTGCGCAGCAGCCGCGACAACACCGCGCTGACCGACAACTTCCTGGAGCACCGCCTGCTGCGGCGGCTGTTTGAGGCCCGCAAGCTGCGGCGGGCCTGGCGCTTCGCCCGCAAGCTGGCGCCGCCGGAGAACCGCGAGCAGATTGACGAGTACCTGCGCAACAACTATCCGCGCGAGAGCTGGATGATCGGCCTGGACGCCGACGAGCACGCCGCGGAACATGCAGGCGGCGAGGTCACCTGGGGCAAGGGCGTGGTGCTGATGCCGCAGGACCTGGATGAGGCCGGCGATGACGAGCTGGATGACGAGCTGCTGGCCGCGGCCGCCAGCCGCATTGAAGAGGCGCGGGCCGCCGGCGACAGCTCGATCAGTTCGCAGGAACTGCTGGGCGAGCTGCTTGAAGCGCCGCAGGAGAGCCGCGAGCAGATCATCGAGCGCAGCATGGCCCAGGCAGATATGTCGCTGCGGGCGGAGGCCGAGGAGCATGTAGCCTCGGCCCGCAAGGTGCTCAGCGAGCTGCAGGCGATTGCGCGCAGCCGCGGCAGCGAGACGGTGAAGGCCGGGGCGAAGAAGGGTGAAGTGCCCAGCAAGGATCACAAGGCAGCGCCGTCAAAGCCGGGGCCGGGCAGGACTGAAAGCGCCGACGGGCCGCAGGACCAGGCCAGCTAGGCAGTAAAGAAAGCCGCGATCTCTTCCGCGTCGCTGAAGTGGATCGTCTCGCTGCCCAGGATCTGGTAGTCCTCATGGCCCTTTCCGGCCACCAGCACAATGTCATCCCGGCGCGCCAGGCCCAGCGCGAGCTGGATCGCCTTACGGCGGTCGCTCTCGCGGTAGACGCGCTGCCCGGCGGCATCCGGCTGGCGTGCGGCGGCATCAGCATATGAGCCGGCAGGCTCGAGGCCGGCCATGATCTGGTCGATGATTGCCTCGGGGTTCTCAGAGCGCGGGTTGTCGCTGGTGACCACCACAATGTCGCTGGCGCTCTGGGCCGCGCGGGCCATCAGCGGCCGCTTGCGGTTGTCGCGGTCGCCGCCGCAGCCAAAGACGGTGATGATGCGCGCACCCTCGGGCCGCACCTCATTGAGCGCGGCCAGCACGTTGTCCAGCGCGTCCGGCGTGTGGGCAGAGTCCACATAGGCGTGCACGCCGGCGCTGTTGGGGATCTCCTGCAGGCGCCCGGGGACGCCGCTGAAGCTGGCCAGGCCGGCCTGCACCTGGGCCAGGCTGAGGCCCTCCAGCAGCGCGGCCGCGGCCGCGGCGGTGCAGTTGTAGGCGTTGTAGCGCCCGGTAAGGCCGGTGCGCAGGTGCGCGCTGTTGATGCCTTCCTCGACGCGCCCGCTCCAGACGCCGTTGCGCAGGAAGATGTCCCAGCTCAGCGCGCCGGCCGCGTTGTGCAGGCCGTTGATCAGCAGGTTGGCGCGTTCGCTCTCGCCATAAAGCACCTTGATCCCGCCGGCGCGGCGGGCATACTCCTGCCCCGCCGGGTCGTCGATGTTCAGCACGCTGTAGCCGCCGGAGAGCGGCAGGTGCTGGGTGAAGAGCAGGGCCTTGGCCTCGAGATAGGCCTCGAGGGTGCCGTGATAGTCGAAGTGGTCCTGGGTCAGGTTGGTGAAGATGCCGCCGGCGAAGTCCAAGCCCGTGACGCGCTGCTGGTCGAGGGCGTGGCTGGAGACTTCCATCACCGCGTGGCTGGCCCCGCTGTCGGCGCACTGCGCGAGTTGCTGCTGGATCACGCGGGCGTCGGGAGTGGTGAGGCCGGTGCTGATGAACTGCTCGCTGTCGTGCGGCAGGATGCCCAGGGTGCCGATGGCGGCGCAGCGGTAGCCGGCGCTGTTCAGCAGGTGGCGGATGATCAGGGTGGTGCTGGTCTTGCCGTTGGTGCCGGTGACGCCGATCAGGCGCAGGCGGCGGCTGGGATAGCCGGCCAGGCAGGCGCAGAGCTGGGCATAGGTGCTGCGCGGGTCGGCGACGCGGATGAAGGAGCCCAGGCTGCCGGGCTCGATTGGCCGGCTCTGGACGACGACGGTGGCCCCGGCCGCCAGGGCCTGGGGGATAAAGTCATGGCCGTCGCTGCGGCTCCCGGGGATGGCGACAAAGACTGCGCCCGGACGCACCTGCCGGCTGTCGGAGGTGATGTCCACCACCTCCATATCGCCATAGACATTGCTCAGATCGCTGTAGTCTATGCCTTCCAGCAGTTCATCCAGTCGCATGTCCTTAACTACCCTCCTCCGAACACTTGCAGCCTCTATTGAGAGCAGGGATCAGGGATCAGCAATCAGGGATCAGGGATCAGGGAACAGGGGACAGGTCACAGGGAACAGAGAAGAAAGAGAAGTGGGAAGAGGAAGACAGGAGCTTTCTGATAGTCCTCCTGCCGCCCATCCCAGAAACTCTGTCCAACTCGTGTTCCTGTATCTTGTTTCCAGTCCCTGGGCCTTTGTCCCTAGTCCCTGGTCCCTAGTCCCGAGTCCCTAGTCCCTAGTCCCTAGTCCCCATTCCCTGTACCCTGGTCCCTCGTCCCTGTTCCCTAGTCCTTAGTTCCTGTTCCCTGATCCCTTGTCACTCGTCCCTACTTCCCGTCCCAGGCCCGGACCAGCGCCATCTCATCCAGGAAGGCGATGCGGTCACCTACCTTTTTGAAAACCGGCGCGGCCACTTCGCCGCCGTAGTAACCACCCCTGGGCCGGTAGAACAGCACCAGCACCAGGTAACGCGGGTCCTCGGCGGGGAAGAAGCCCACGAAGCTCGCGGCGTAGGCTCCGCTTAGATAGCCACCGCCTGGGGCCGGGATTTGCGCGGTACCGGTTTTACCAGCGGTGCTGTAACGCTCAAGGCGTGCTTTTTTACCCGTGCCGTGTTCGACTGCGTCGACGAGCCAGCGCTTTGCTTCGGCGCAGCTTTCAGCAGAGAGAACACGTTGTGGCGCATTACGGTCAGCTCCATGAAGACTGTCATCATCCAAACCCCCAGACTTTGAATTGTTGTCGGCCGCATGGGCAGTGCCAGTGGCCAGGATCCGTTCCAGTGCCTGTGCCGCCTCGCCGGCGGCGCTGGGAGCCGCAAGCAGCTCCTCATCCGCGCCGGTCAGCGCCGGCGTCGTGTTTCCAGCGGAACCTGCATCGGCAAGCAGGCCCGGGTCTGTGTCATCTTCAGCGGCGCTGCCCTGCTCGCGCAGCGCCAGCACGGTGCGCGGCGTCACGCGATAGCCGCCGTTGGCCAGCGCGCAGTAGGCGCTGGCGAGCTGCAGAGGCGTGACCGCGAGGCCCTGGCCAAAGCCGGTGTTGGCCAGGCTGATCTTCGGCCAGGCGCGGTAGTCGCCCTTGAGGTCCTTGCGCCCGCCGTTGGGCCGCAGGCCCTTGAGCTCGCCAGGCAGTTCAATGCCGGTCTTCTGCCAGAAGCCGAGCTCGCTGTAGGCCTGGGTCACCTTGTCCTGGCCCAGCTGGAGCGCCAGGCGGCCCATACCAATGTTGGAGCTGTGGCTGATCACCTGGTCGATAGTCACGCCCTCGTTGCCGCCCAGGACATGGTCCAGCTCCGCCTCGCGGACCGTGTAGCGGCCGATGGTCAGCAGACGGTTGCAGATGATGCGGTCCGTCGAGCTGATCCAGCCCTGTTCGTAGGCATAGGCGGCCAGCAGAGGCTTCATGGTGGAGCCGGGCTCCAGCACCTTCTGCAGCAGCACGTTCAGCTCCGGGTCGTCCTTCTCGCGGCGGCCCGAGGCATAGCGGTTCGGATCGAAGTATGGGTAGGTCGCCGCGCCGAGGATCTCGCCGCTGCCGGGCTGCATGACCAGCACGCAGCCCCACTCCGCGCGGTTCTTCTCGATCGCGCTGCGCAGCTCATCCTCGCAGATCGCCTGCACGCTAGGGTGCAGGGTCGTCAGCAGCTCCGCGCCATCCCGGCGCGGCTGGGCCTTGATGGTGGCCGGCAGGCGGCGGCGGCTGGCATCACGGCGGTATTCCGTGAGGCCATCCTCGCCGGTGAGCTGATCGTCGTAGGCGCGCTCGAGGCCCAGGCGCTGGAAGCTCTCGCGGCCGGCATAGCCGACCAGCATCGCCGCGCCGTGGTCCGCGCTGGGATAGCAGCGCTCGAAGTAGAAGCGGGTGAAGACACCACGCAGGCCCAGCTGGTCAATCTGCTGCGCAGTCTCCAGGCTGAGGCCCTGCGCCAGCACGAGGCCCGGACGCCGCTCGTTGACCAGCTTGTCCAGGATCTCCTGCTGCTGCAGATCGATGTATGGCGCCAGGGCGGCGGCGGTATTCTGAATGTCCTGGATCAGCTCCGGCTCGGCGATGACCCGCGCGACCTTGCGGTTGCCGGCCAGCAGGGTGCCGTCACGGTAAAGGATGTTGCCGCGGCGGCCCTGCGGACGCTCATAGGAGTGCCACTGCTTCTCCACGGCCGCGCGGTAGTAGTCCGCCTGCTGCGGGTCGAACTGCAGGGTGTAGAGATGCAGGATCAGGCCCGCGCCGGCCAGGCTGAGGATGCTGAATACGCGCCGGCCGTTCTCCTTCTCCACCAGGCAGTAGAGCACGCAAAGGCACAGGCCGGTCAGGAAGGTCCAGAGCGCCAGTGCGCTGCGCTGGCCGGAGAAAAAAAAGTGGGCGGCCGGGAAGGCCGCCCCGAGGAGGAAGGCGGAAAAAGCAATATAGGTCTGGGCCCGCAGGCCCGGGCTGCGCCAGCGCCGCGGGCGATTGGTCCTGGCAGTTACGAATCCATTGCGATCCATCTGACCTTTCTCAAGCTTTCAGATACTCATCCCCTGGCCACCCGGCCACGCCTTTCTTAGTCCTGCCACCATGCCGCGCCCGCGGCTTTACTCGCTCTGGATCACCCGGCGGGAGAGCGGGAAGAGCTCCTCCACCAGGGTCTTCCCCGAAGCCTCGGGGATGTTGGTCACCACAACGTACTTTGTCACTTCGGGATAGACCACGCCGGTCTCAGGGTTCACGCCGTTAAGCACCTGGCTCTGGGCCGAGAGGTTGCTCTCCGCGGCGTCGCTGCGCGCCTGCTCCATCGAGGCCAGGCTGCGCTGGACTTCCTGCTGTTCATAGGCCAGGCGGCTGTTCTCCGCGCTCAGCCAGGCATAGAGGCTGACCGAGGCGATGATCACGGCCATGCCGCTGCCGAGGCCGATCTTGTAGGAGAGGAGGCGGATCGGGCGGGGCGCCCGGCGCTCGCGGTACTCGTCAAAGCTCTTGCCGAGCAGGCGGCGATACCAGGGTGCCGGGCGGCGCTTGGCGAAGCGCGCGGCGATAACCTGGTACTCCTGATACTGGTAGAGCCGGTCCGCATTGGAGCGCGGATCCAGTCTAAGTGCGCTCATCTCACTCCCTCCTACGCGGGGCCACGCCCCTGTGAGGGATCAGGAATAAGAACCAGGCCGGGACAGGAAACTCAATCGTCCTTCCTGCCGGCTTGATCCCGTACACCCAACCCTCGTTCTCAACCTTTCCAGTAACCCGTGGTGCTGCTACGCAGCCATCTCAATCTCAGTGCAGGGCCACCCTGGCCCGGGCTCAGTCCCGCTCGCCAGCCCCTGGCCGCTGCTTCTCATACACTCTCAGTTTCGCCGAGCGGCTGCGCGGATTGCGCCGCATCTCCGCCGCGTCGGGCTTCACCACATCCCCTATCCGCCGCATGAACCACTCGCTGTGGCCCGCCGATCGCGTATAGGGCTTTATCCCGTCCTTGACCCAGCGCTCCTCCAGCCCGTGGAAGGTGATCACGGCTAGGCGGCCGCCGGTCTTCAGGACCCGGCAGGCCTGCTCGACCCCACCCCGCACCTGCTCCGCCTCGCCGTTTACCTCGATGCGGATGGCCTGGAAGCTGCGGGTCGCCGGATGGATCCTGCCCCGCCCGCCGGGCACCGCATTTGCGATGACCTCCGCGAGCTCGGCAGTGTCCCGGATCGGCCCCCGGCGTCTGGCGGAGACAATCGCCTCCACTATCCTCCGGTAATGCCGCTCCTCGCCATACTCAAGGATCACCCGGGAAAGTTCTGCCGCGGAGTAGTGGTTTACTACTTCCGCGGCAGTCAGTTCCAGTGTGGTGTCCATGCGCATGTCCAGCGGACCGCTGCGCTGAATCGAGAACCCTCGCTCCGGGTCGTCGAGCTGATCAGAGGAAAGGCCAAGGTCCATCAACACCCGGTCGACCTCATCAAGTCCCAACCGCTCAACAACCCTCTCTAGCTCACCAATGGTTCCCTGCACCAGTTCGACTTTCACATCGGACGGCGCAAGACCCCCTAGCTTGTGCTTCTCCATGGCCCGCCTTACGGCTTCCGCATCGCGGTCTATCCCGATCGCTATGCCGCCAGGACTCAATCGGCTGGCCACCGCGCTGTAGTGGCCTGCCGCGCCCATCGTCCCGTCAACATAGACCTGCCCGGCGCCCGGAGCAAGGAGTTCTACAACCTGTTGTAAAAGAACCGCTTCGTGGCGCGGGCCATCAGCCGCGACGCCACCATCCGCCCTAGGCACTCCCCATTCCGCCAGGGCCGTCATCCAGCGCAGAGGGAGAACTGGGAGCAGGCTCATCTCCGAAGAGTCGGTCAAAACCGCCAGCCTGCTCCCACTGCGCACAATCAGCATCCCAGTGCTTCTTGGCCCACAGCTCAAGGTACTCACCGCAGCCCACCCAGACCACATCGCTGTAAAGGTCCAGGCTGTCACGCAGAGTCTTGGGGATCGTCAGACGACCCTGGGCGTCGAAGCTAAGGTCGAACTTGTTGCCAAAGAAGTAACGGCGGTCGCGGGCGAGCTTGGGGTTGAAGAAGTTCTTCACGCCCTCATCGCTCTGGAAGGACAGCCGCTGGGCAACAAAGCCCGCCACGATTTCAAAGTTCTGCGGCGTCATGACCATCAGGTGCTTGTCCCACTTCAGGACGGTCACTCCGTCGGCAAAGTGTTCGCGATAGCGCTGGACCAGGCCGACTCGGCCTTTCTCATCCACACCAGTGTCATGGCGCCCCTCGAACACGTGCTGGGAAGAATAGCACCCATAGGGACTGCTGTCTACCATTTTGGGCAAAAATGGGAGTCATTTCCCACTAATGCTTCGATTATGCAATCATTCCAGTAGTTATCAACAACAAATAGGGATATATACACTCATATGTTAGGTAGTATTTGCGTCCGCAGGTGGAAAATGAGTGGGATAGAGGGCAACTTTGGGTTCAGATAGGAATCTCGCCACATATGGAGTTGCTCAACAGGACAATCAAGGCGGCTTGGTTATGCGCACTGCGGGCACGCCGACAGCAGGCAGTGAAGGGCTTTGGCCCGACACGGTTGTGGCCTCAGAATCGTTTGCAGCCGCGACAAAGCCGCTGCTGTATGCGATCCGCTGCGAGATGAGAATTGCCGTTGCCCCTATGTCTCGGACAGAAAGGCCTAACCTGCTGAAATGCCGTGGCCGATGGGCCGGCCTGGCACGGCGTACTGCTCCCGCGCCTCGACCTTGAGCAGCTCGCGCTCGGGGTAGCGCAGCGCGCACAGGCTGCCGCCAAAGACACAGCCGGTGTCGATGTTGATGGTGTTGTTCTGCCACAGGGGCTCGATGACCGGCGTGTGGCCATAGACCACCAGCGCCTTGCCGCGGTAGTCCCGGGCCCAGGGATAGCGCACGGGCAGGCCGAATTCATCGGTCTCTCCGGTGGTCTGGCCATAGAGGCAGAAGTCGCGGACCTCGTGGGTGTTGCGGCCCTGCATCTCCTCCCTTATCCCGGCGTGGGCCACCACCAGGTGCCCGCTGTCCAGGATGAAGTGGCTGATCAGCCCCCGGATGAACTCGGCGACCTGGCGGCTGAAGGCCGGCGGCTCGGCCGCGAGCTGGGCCAGGGTCTTGTCCAGGCCGTGGGCGATCTTTACCCGCGAGCCAAATAGCTTGCGCATGAGCTTGTCGTCGTGGTTGCCGGGGACGCACAGGGCCTGGCCGCCGGCGCAGAGCTCCATCACCAGGCGCAGGACCGCCGGCGACTTCGGCCCGCGGTCGACAAGGTCGCCAAGGAAGATCAGGCTGCGGCTGCGGCCGCCGGCATCCAGCGGGGCTGCAAGCTCCAGCGAGCCCTCGGGCTGCCCGTCGCGCTGCCGCGGCTGGTAACCCTGGCGGTCCAGCAGCTCAACGAGCTCGTCATAACAGCCATGGATGTCACCGATGATGTCAAAGGGACCGCTGAGATGCTTCATGTTGATCTGAAGCTGGCGCCGGGGGCCGGGCTGGCCATTGTGCTGCGGTCGCCCGTCCTGCTGCCCGGGATCCATGCTATCAGAAGAAGAACCAGAAGCCAGGCCTGCGAGTGCCTTTACCTTATGGCCGGCCATGTCTGCACCCGGTGGCAGATTTGTCGATGCTGCTGACGTCAGTATGTGCATGATTCGGGGCCATCCTCCGGCTCTCGGAAGAGTTGACAGCGCAGCCCAGGCATCTGTTCGCACTGCTGCTGAACTGAGTCTAAGTGGGCGCGGAGGGACTCGAACCCCCGACCTACTGGGTGTAAACCAGTTGCTCTAACCAGCTGAGCTACACGCCCCTGACGAGATTAGTCAGTGCCGGGCGCAGAGCTTTAGGCTTAGGTTACAGGCCTAAGCTCTCTGCCTGCGCCCTGTGCATCGCTTTCAGACTTCAGAGTCAGGCCTCTTGCCTTGAGACTCCAGCCTTTTCCCCGCGCCCTTGCCTTCAGCCTCGCACTTCAGTCTCGCACTTTCGCCTTCAGCCTCGCGTCTTTGCCTTCAGGCTTGTGCCTTCAGACTTGTGCCTTGTGCCTTCCGCCATTGCAATCATGCGCAGGCTGCGCCCCAGCGAGGACTAGACCCCGACAGGGACGCCGTTGCCCAGAGCGGGGTAAAGCGAAAGCACGCTTTCCCGGCTTGGCACCAGACTGTGGTTGCCCGGGCGGGAAACGAACTCGCCCCAGCGGCTGCGCAGGTCCTTGAAGATCGGCCCCGGCTGGCCGGATCCGATCTGGCGGCTGTCGATGGCCACAATCGGCACGAGGTCGGCGCCGGTGCCCGTCAGCCAGGCCTCGTCCGCCGTGTAGAGATCAAAGGTCAGATAAGTGCCCTCTTCAGTCTTGTAGCCGGCTTCCTGCGCGATTGTCAGGATGCTCTCGCGGGTTATGCCGGCCAGCAGGGCGTGGTGCAGCGCGGGGGTCTTGACCACGCCGTTCTTGACGAAGAAGACGTTGTCGGCAGTCGCCTCGCCGACATAGCCCTCCATCGTCAGCATGATGCCTTCCTCGACGCCGGCATAGTTCGCCTCAATGACGCCCAGGATGTTGTTGACGTAGTTCAGGCTCTTCACGCGGCTGGGCAGGCTCTGGACGCTCTGGCGCCGCGTGGCGGTGAAGATCACGGAGAGGCCGCGCTCGTACTTCTCTTCTGGGTAAAGCTGGATCGAGGAGGCGATGCAGTAAAGGGTCGCGCCGCTCTTGCACTTGCGCGGGTTGATGCCCAGGTCGCCGGGGCCGCGGGTCACCACCAGGCGGATATAGGCCACGCCCTGCTGCAGCTCGTTGACCGCGAGGGTGTGCAGGCACAGCTCGCACAGCTCGTCCTTGCTGCGGCCGATGTCGATGTTTAGGAAGTGCGCGCTGTCCATGAAGCGCTCGATGTGCTCGCGCAGCTTGAAGACTTTGCCGTCCCAGCTTTTGATGCCCTCAAAGCAGCCGTCGCCATACAGCACGCCGTGGTCATAGACCGAGATAGTTGCTTTGCTCTTCGGCATGAACTCGCCGTTCAGCCAAACCAAGGGTTCAGACATGCCTTTCTCCTCCGGAAAGCAGCACGCGCAGGGGCAGCGCCAGTGCCTATGGAGTATATCACCGGCAGCCCTCGACTGGCCTGCCTCAGCCGGCCGCGCTTGCGCTTTCAAGCGCAAAAGCAGAGGCGTCCGCGCTGCTGGCGGCGGGCTGGTTGATGCCCCGCAGGGCCTCAAAACGCTCGGCCGGGACCTCCCGGCCGAAGCTGCGGATCGGGGCCAGTTTGAGCCCGTGCTTGCGGCCGATGGCGGCGATCTCCTCCACCTTGTCCGGGTCGATCTCGCGGCCCAGGGTGTAGTGGCCATAGCGCTTTTCCAGCGCCAGCAGCAGGGTCTCGGCCAGGCAGGCATAGATCGTGCCCGGGGGCAGGCCGATGTCATAGTTCAGTTTGGAGCCCGGCGGCAGCATGATCTCGCCGGACTCGATGACCAGGATGTCGGAGCGCCGCGCGGCGGCCTCCTCCTTGATGTCCGGCGGCCGCGCCACATCGCAGACCACCGCGCCGCTTTTCAGCGCGGAGACGTCAATCACCGGGTCGACGGCCGAGGTGGTGGTGATGACCAGCTCGGCGCGGCTGAGGAAGTCCTCCACCCGGCGGCTGATGTGTACCCGCCCGGCGAGGCGCGGCGTTTCCTCTTCAATCAGGCGCGAGAGGTCCAGCAGCTTCTCCGGCCGCGGCGCCACCAGGGCAATCTCCTGCACCTCGCGGGCCAGCAGGCGCGCGCAGACCGAGCCAATGCTGCCCGTCGCTCCCACTACAAGGCCGAAGCTGCGCGCCGGCTCAATGCCGCAGCGCTCCGCCGCCTGGCGCAGCGTTTCCATAGTGGCCGCGACCGTGAAGCTGTTGCCGCTGGTGATGCCGATCGGGCTGCGCTTGGAGACGGTCAGGCCCGCATCGCCGACCACGCTGGTATAGGCGCCAAGGCCCATCACCCCTGCCCCGCGCTGCTGGGCCATTTGCGCGATGGCCACCAGGCGCTGGTACAGGAACTCCGGCGGATGGCGCAGGATGGCCTTGCTGGTCATCGGCACGGCATAGAGGATGCCCTCGGCCTTCGCCCCGCTGGCGCTGGTGACGTCCTTGATGCTGCCCACGGCGAAGGGTTTGACCCGGGCGATGGCGTCCTCCAGCAGGCGCTGGGGCAGGAAGCGGCTGGCCAGCTTCACCGGCGGCAGGCGCTTGAGCATGCCAAAGTGCAAGGGGTGGATGACAAAAGCGAACTTGCCGATCTCCTCGCTGGCGCTGAGCTCCACCGGCTGCTTTTCCACCGGGGCCATCTTCTTCTCCACCCCGCGCGGCAGGTCCGCCAGGCCCAGCTCCGGCGTGGCCTCGGGGTGGAAGTCGAACACGGAGGGGGCCAGCTTGTGCTCGCGCACCATCTGCTGCAGGCGGGCGAGATAGAAAGCCTCCAGCTCCTCAAAGCTGCGGCCGCGGGCCTGCAGCTTCAGGGCCGCGCCCAGCACAGCCAGGGGCATGTACTGCCCGTCGATGACGGGCGTCAGGCTGACCACACAGCGCGCCCCGCGGCGGCGGAAGAAGTCCAGCTCGGACTCGCTGTTGAGCGTGACAAAGAGGGTCTTGCCGCTGAGGCGCGAGGGCGCATAGCGCTCAAAGTAGGGCAGGTCGCCGACGATCACGTCACTGCGGCGGAAATAGGAGCGGTAGCGCGGGGTCCAGGGCCGCCCCGAGCGCGTGGAAGGCCAGAACCACTGCGCCGGCGTGGCCGAGACCATCTGCACCAGCTGCGGCGCGGCGTTGACGAAGCTCTTGAAGCCCTGGATCGGGATGCCCAGGCGATAGCCGTAAAGCAGGTCGCCGAAGGTCAGCTTGTCGCTGACCCCGCTGAGCACCTCGGCGGCGCCATAGCGGCTGAGGCCGCAAAGCACGAGGATGCGCTTGCCGCGCACCTGCGGGCCGACTTCCTTCAGCGCCTCGGCGATCAGGAAGCGTTCCAGCACATTGCGCAGGCCGGAGCCGTCGCTGACGCGGGCATAGTGGCGGTCAAGGTCCAGCAGCTGCCAGACCGGGTCGTACTGGTAGCGCCTGCCGGCGATGCGGAAGGAGGAGACGATGCCCTGCAGGGCCACGGCGTCATAGCGCTCAAGCAGCTCCGGGAGCTGGCGCGAGACGTATTCCAGGTTGGCCGGGCTGGGATAGATGTCCCATTCCACCCGCCCGCCGGGCAGCTCGGCGCTGCCGCTGCGCTGCTCCGGGGCGGCCAGCAGGCTCAGGCAGGCGATGCGGACCGGCTTGCCCGCGCCGTTGCCATGCTCGGTGCTACTTCGGGGCTCGGCGCCATTGGCCTCAGTGCTCACGCCTAGATTATCCCCGATGCCATGGCCCGCGGCTTGTGACTTTTGTGTAGCGTGGGACAGAGTCCCGATGGAGCGCGGGACAGCGTCTCGTTGCAGCGCGGGACAGCGTCCCGATGGAGCGCGGGACAGCGTCCCGTATCTTCCGCGTTGCCAGGCTCTGCGCTGCGCAGACAAGGCCGCCGAGTCAAACAGGAGAATCGATCTAAACCGAGATAGCCGGGCTATCAGAGCTTAACCGAGTCTGGATGGCTGAGAGCAGTCCAAGCCGATCGCAAGAGATCGCTGCTTCCTCGGTGGAACTCGGCTTACTCGGTTTGCTCTTTTTGGATCGGTTTCCGGAACCCGGAACGGGACATTGTCCCGCGCTCCATTCGGAACGGGACGCTGTACCGCGCTCCATCCGGAACGGGACGCTGTCCCGCGCTCCATCAGACCAGCAGAGCGCAGATCTCGGCGTTGGCCTGGTCGCAGGTGCCGCGCTCCTTCGACTCGGTCAGCACGCGGATGAGCTGCTCGGTGCCGCTGGGGCGCAGGTAGAAGCGCACCTGCGGGTAGGACTTGCGCACGGCCGCGATCTTCTTTTGCAGGGCCTTGTCGCGCTGCCAGGCGGTCTTGTCGGCCACCTTCAGGTTGGTCAGCTTTTGCGGGTACTGCGGGAACTGCGCCGCCAGCTCCGCCAGGCTCTGCTTTGAGCCGCGCAGGATCTGCGCCAGACGCAGGCCGGCCAGGATGCCGTCGCCGCCGGGCGCCAGGTCGCGCATGATGATGTGCCCGCTCTGCTCGCCGCCCAGCTCAAGGCCGTTCTCGCGCAGGCCGGCCATCACCTGGATATCGCCCACTTCCGTGCGCAGCATCTGCACGCCGCGCGCGGCCAGGGCCTCCTCCACGCCGAGGTTCGTCATCTGGGTCATCACGGCGCGGCCCTGCTTCTTGTAGCGCGGGATGTTCAGCGCGAAGAGCGCGATGATCACATCACCGCTGACCGCCCTGCCCTGCCCGTCCACCGCCAGCACCCGGTCGCCGTCGCCGTCAAAGGCCAGACCCAGATCGGCACCCGTGTGGCGCACTTCGCGCGCCACGCGCTCAAGGTGTGTGGCTCCGCACTTCACGTTGATCTTCTCGCCGTCGGGCACCGCGCAGATGCTGTGGACACTGTGGCCCGCCTCGCGGAAAGCCAGCGGCGCCAGCTCGCTGGCCGCGCCATGCGCGCAGTCCAGCACAATGTTCAGGGCACGCCCGCCGGCTTTGTACTTCAGGCTGCGGCGCAGCCAGGCCAGGTAGTCATCCTGGGGGTCATGCCAGGCGTGCAGGCCATAAAGCTGCTGGCCGGCAACGCTGATGCGCCCTGCGGAGTTGATCGCGGCTTCGATCGCGCTTTCCTGGGCCTCGCTGAGCTTGTAGCCGTCAGGGCCGAAGAACTTCAGGCCGTTGTCCGGCACCGGGTTGTGGCTGGCTGTGATCATCACCCCGCCGGCGGCCTTGTAGCGCGGCGTCATCAGCGCCACCACCGGCGTGGGCACGATGCCCATGTCCACCACATCGCAGCCCGCCAGCATCAGGCCGCTGGAGATGGCGCTGGCCAGCATGGGGCTGGAAAGGCGCGGGTCGCGGCCCAGCAGGACCACGGGCTGGGTTTTGGCGTTATAGCGCCGCGCGGGCGGGGCCACGAGGCAGCCAAAGCCGTAACCGCTGCGCAGGGCCAGCTCGGGCGTGAGGCTCTCGCCGGCACGGCCGCGGATTCCATCGGTGCCAAAGTACTGGCGCTGGGGGATCTTCTTCATGGGTTTGAGGCCTGGTCCTGCTTTGAGATACGCAGGGTTACAGTGGGAGGCAGGATTCTAGCGCCCTCCACGTTCAGCGGCAAGACAAGCTGCGGGCTGAGGCGGTATTCGCCGGTGGCCAGCTGGCTGACGTCAATGAAGGCCTGGACCTTCTCCCTGAGGGCATCGCTGTCGATGCTCTCGCCCTGGGGGATCAGGTCCACCGTGGCCGCATCCAGCTCATAACGCAGGCCCGGCAGGCGGCCGCGCAGCTCCACCTGCACCGCCAGCGCTCCCGGCTCGGCCATCAGCGGCACCACCTCCACCTGCACGTCGCATTCCTGCGGCGCCTGGCTGTCAGGCGGCAGCTTGAAGGGATAAACGATGCTGGCGCTGGCGGAGAATGAGGCATTGCGCTTCGAGACATCAATCGGGCTGGTGCTCAGCGAGAACACGCCCTCGGGCACCACGGCCGTATCCAGCTTCACATACATCACGCTGGGGCTGAGGCTGTCCACCAGATAGCCCGGCGCGGGTTCGCCCACATACTCCGGCAGCACCTTGAGCACCTTGATCGAGCCGACCGGCAGGGGCGTTAGGGTATAGGCCACCTGCTCCGGCTCCAGCTTGATCAGGCTCTGGTTCAGAAGATGCCCGTCGCGGTCGTAAAGCCGCACCGGCAGGCGCTCCATCAGGGGCTCCAGCTTGTCGCTGATGCGGCGGTCAAGTTTGCCCAGGTCCGGCTCGACCTGCGCCAGCGCAATGGTCTCCAGCAGGCTGACCGGGCCGCTGATCTGCACTGCATTGGGGTTCAGCACCTCGGAGCCGATCTGGAAGTAGTCCGACAGCTCACCAAGCTGGTCGATGCGCAGCTGGCGCAGGATCTGCCCGCGGCGGTCGAGGATCACGTCATAGTCACTGAACTGCTGGGAGGTAATGGTCACCTGGCCCAGGTCAGGGAGCTGCACCGGCACGGTGTAGTTGCCCGGCTCGGTGAGGTCCTTGAGGTTCAGCGTGGCCTGCGGCGCGATGCCCTGCAGGCGGCGGATCAGGCGGAAGGGCCCGCGGACATTCACCCGGATGCTGGGCTGCACGGTGTTGACCAGCATCATCTCGCCAGCCAGGCCGCGGACCTGCAGGGGCAGGTGCAGCACCTCGGGTATGGGGTAGTTCACCTCATTGACCACATAGGCTGACACAATGCCGGCCAGCACCAGGCTGAGCAGCTTGAGCCCGCAGTTGTTGGTCAGTATCTTCATCTTGGGGTCCGGGTCCTAAAGCAGCGCCGCGCGCGGCACCAGTGAGGCGAAGCTCTCGTTGACTTCCATGATCGCGCTGAGCTGTTCGGTGAACTGCCCGCCGCGCAGCGCCCGGGCGATCCTGCCGTTGAATACGATGCTGGCCTCGCCGCGCTCTTCACTGACCACGACGATGACCGCATCGCTGCGCTCGGACAGGCCGATGGCCGCGCGGTGGCGGGTGCCCAGCTCTGTCGGGATCGCCGTGTTCTCGCTGATGGGCAGGATGTTGGCGGCGGAGTCGATCCGGCCGCCGCGGATCAGCACCGCGCCGTCGTGCATCGGGTTGTGGCGCTCAAAGAGGCTCGCCAGGAAACGGTCAGTGAGCTGGGCGTCCAGTTTGACGCCCGGCACGATCAGCGGGCTGAGGTCATCATCACGCTGCAGGATGATCAGCGCGCCCATCTTGTGCTCGGCGAGGTAGTTGACGGCCTCGGTCAGCTCCTCGCGTACCGAGCCCTCGGGCCTGCGTTCTTCCTGCGGCGCGAAGATGCCGATCAGGCGGCTGCGCTTGCCCGCCTGCTCCAGCAGGCTGCGGATCTCGGGCGCGAAGATCACGATCATCGCCAGCGGGCCGATGACCAGGAGCTTCTCGAGGATGAAGACCATGGTGATCAGGTTGAAGCGCTGGCAGACGAAATAGACCAGCACCACCAGCGCCAGGCCCTGCAGCACCAGCGCGGTCTTGGTGCCGCGGACATAGACGAAGAGGTAATAGAGCAGGACCGCGACCAGCAGGGTGTCGACAATCTGCAGATAGTTCCCGGCGAGCAGATCTCCCAGTCCCTGCAGCATTGGGCCTCCTGTGGCGTTATTAGAAGCGGCGTGCGAAGGCGTAGTGGTTCTTGAAATACTTGCTGCTCAGCGAAGTGATCGCCACCTTGCCGATGCTCTGGCTGGCGTGGATGAACTTGCCCTTGCCCACATAAATACCGACATGCGAAAGATAGCGGCTGTCCTTGTCGTCGCGGAAGAAGACCAGGTCGCCGGCGCGCAGGTCGTCGGGGTGGATGTAGCGGCCTTCCAGGGCCTGCAGCGAAGCGCGATGCACCACCTTGAGGCCCTGGTTGCCAAGGCAGACCTGGGTCAGGCCGGAGCAGTCGATGCCCTTGGTGGTTGTCCCGCCCAGCACATAAGGCGTGCCAAGGTACTCCATGGCGTCCCGCACCAGCTCCCGCCCGTTGATCTCCGGCCGGTAACTCTCGTTGTAGTCATAGGCCGCGGGGTACTTCTTGCCGTTATGGCTGGTGCGCCAGGCCTGGCCCTCGCGCTCGTCAAACTCGCGCTGCCTGACCGGGGGCTTCTGGTCCTCAAACACTGTGCTCTCTGTGGGGTCCACTTGCCAATATGATAAGTCATCCTTGCTGGGCTTGGCCATGCGCCCGGAGATCAGCATCTTCTTGGGCGGCTCGACGCCAAGCACTTCCACATCGCCCATCGGGACATACAGGAAGCTGTCGGTTTCCTTGTCCTTGAGCAGGTAGAACTCCTTCACCGTCGTCACCGCGGTGAACTTCTCCCCGGCTTCAGCCGCGCGCACGACCTCGCCGTCGAAGTCAGGACTGCGCAGCAGGCCCACTCCGTCCGCCTTGACACGGATCGTGGTGTCTTCAGCCAGTGCCGCCAAAGGCGCGGACAGGGCCAGCACCAGGCAGGCAGCGATATTCAGCAACCAGACGTTTTTGCTCATCAACCCTCGCAACAATCCTATCGCCTGACGTCCAGTTTCAAAAGGCCGTTCAGCCGGCCCCGGCTTAACGCTTGCTGAACTGGAACTTCTTGCGCGCGCGCTTCTGACCGTACTTCTTGCGCTCCTTGGCGCGCGGGTCACGGGTCAGCAGGTTCTTCTTCTTGAGCGCATCGCGGTAGTTGGGGTTCAGTTCCACCAGGAAGCGGGAGATGCCAAGGGCGATCGAGTCGCTCTGGCCGGTGATCCCGCCGCCATTCACGTTGGCGAAGACGTCGTACTTGTCCGCCAGTTCAACCACGCGCAGGGGCTCCTGGACGCGCAGCTGCGTGTTGATGGTCTTGAAGTACTCCGGCAGCGCCTTGCCGTTGATCTTGAAGGCGCCGCTGCCCGGACGCAGGAACACACGCGCCACCGCAGTCTTGCGGCGGCCCACTGTTATACGCTGAAATTCAGTCTCGGCCATTTCTCTATGTGCTCCCTTCTCGTCCTAGAGCTTCGCGAGCTCTTCAACCGTGATCACCGTCGGGTTCTGCGCCGTGTGCGGGTGATCCGAACCACTATACACCTTGAGCTTCGTAATCAGCCGGTTGCCCAGCTTATTGTGCGGCAGCATGCCCTTGACGGCATCGCGCACCACTTCGCGCGCATCCTTGGACAGACGGTCGCGCAGCATGGTCGCGCGCAGGCCGCCGGGATAGCCGCTGTGCCGGTAGTAGATCTTCTGGGTCAGCTTGTTGCCGGTCACCCGCAGCTTGTCCGCGTTGAGCACCACAACGAAAGCGCCAGTGTCCTGGCCCGGCGTGAACTGCGCGTGGTTCTTGCCAATAATCAGCTTGGCGATACCCACAGCCGCGCGGCCGAGCACCTGGTCGGCCATGTCCACCACGTACCATTTCCGTTCGACGCGGTCCTTCGTAAAGTACGGCGTCTGGTTCGCATTCGTTCTGTACTCGTTCATCTCTGCACCTTCAGGCCGGCAGTCTTGACTGCCGCCCCAGTATCTTGGCCCAGCTTGTCCTGATAAGTCACCTTCATCAGCGTCAGGCCCCTGGGCGGGGCCGGTTTGAACCTGAGTCTCTTCTGTTCGCTTAGCGCCTGGCCAAGGTCAGCCAGGCTGAGCCTGCCCTGCCCCGCGGCCAGCACAGCGCCGGCGATCCGGCAGACCATGTGCCTCAGAAAGCGGTTGGCGCTGACCCACAGCTCCATTCCGCTGTCCCCGGGCAGCTCGGTGATCCGGCATTCCCGGATTATGCAGCGTGACTGTTCACGCTCCAGGCTGCCTTCCGCGAATGCGGAGTACCAGCCCTCGCCGCTGAACAGCGCTGCCGCCTGCCTCATGGCCTGCATTTCCAGCCCCGGCTCCACGCACCAGGCGCAGCGCCAGAGGGCCGGGTCGCGCTCGCTGCAGCTGAAGCGGTAGCGATAGCTGCGCTCCAGCGCATCAAAGCGCGGATGGAAGCCCGCCGCGGCGGCCTGCGCCGTCAGGACCCGAAGGTCCACAGGTAGGCGCGCCTTCAGCACATCCGGCAGGCGGGCGGCGGGCAGTGGAAGCTGCGCGTCAAAGGCGCAGACATTGCCCATTGCATGCACGCCGCTGTCCGTGCGGCTGGCCCAGAGCAGCTTTGGCCGCTGCCCCAGAAGAGATTCAAGTCCGTCTTTCAATGTACTGTCTACAGTTCTCGCACCAGGGCGGGTCTGGCCCTGGCTGCCCTGGAAGCCTGTGCCCTCATAGGCCACTTCCAGCGCGATCCGCGGCATCGCTAGGCGGCCGGCGCGGTATAGCCGTTGATGGCCAGACGGACAACCAGCGCGCCGTCACCGCGGCGGTAATAGAGCTTCGTGATGGTGGTGTAGCCGCTGCTGACGCTGGCCAGGCCCGGGACCACGTTGCGCAGCAGGGCCCGCAGCGGGGTCTTGCCGCCGGGCAGGTTGCTGGCCACCGTGCGGATGGCGGTCAGGTCGCCGCGCTTGGCGCGGGTGATCAGCTTCTCGGCCAGGGAACGGACCGCCTTGGCCCGCGGCAGCGTCGTGTTGATCGCGCCGTGCTCGAAAAGCGCGGCCACCTGGTTGCGCACCATCGCCACGCGGGCGTCGGTGGGCTTGCCAAGCTTGCTTTGGTTCATCTTGTGACGCATTGCCCCGGCTCCTACGATTCCTTCAGGTAAAGACCGAGCTCCTGGAGCCGGTCGACAATATCAGTGAGGCTCTTCTCGCCGAAGTTCTTCAGCGCCATGAGCTGCTCAGGGGTGTACTCAATCAGTTCGCTGACCTTGCGGATGTTGGCGTTGCGCAGGCAGTTGTAAGCGCGGCCGGGCAGCTGCAGGTCTTCGACCGTCATGCCCAGCTTGGCCTGCAGCTCCGGATCGACAACCGTCTCCACCGGGGTGTAGGTCATCATGCTGCTCTGCTGCTCGGTGATCCAGGTCAGGTAGCGGCGCAGCTCCGCCGCGCCCTCGCCCAGGACAGCGTCCGGGCTCTTGGTGGCATTCGTCTCGATGGTCAGGATCAGCTTCTCGAAGTCGGTGGCGGAGCCGACGCGGGTGTTCTCCACCTGGAAGGCCACGCGCTCCACCGGGCTGTAGTTGCAGTCCAGGGTGATGACGCCGATCGGCGCATCCTTGCGCTTCAGCTCCGCGGCCGTCTTATAGCCAAGGCCGCGGCTGACCACCGCGTCGATCTCAAGCTTGCTCTTGGCGTCCGTCAGCGTGCAGATGACCTGCTCCGGGTTGAGGATCTCAACCTCCGCGTTGGACTGGAAGTCGCCGGCGGTAACGACGCGCTCGCCGGAGACGGACAGGTGCAGGTTCTGTGTGCGGCTCTTGCCCAGGATGTTCACCTTGATGCGGCGGATGTTGAGCAGCAGCTCGATGCTGTCCTCAAGCACGCCCTCAAGCGCCTGGTACTCGTGCGGCAGGCCCTCAATCTTGACCTCGGTGATACCGCAGCCCTGGATACTGGAGAGAATCGTGCGGCGCAAAGCGTTGCCCAGCGTCGCACCGAAGCCGCGCGGCAGAGGTTCAATGCTGAAGGTACAGGTATTCCCGTCCTCCGCAATAACCTTCGTCATGCCGAGCAGGTGAAACGCCGAGAGGCTTTCCGCTTGACCGTTCGCCGTGAAATCCATTTCTGAAACCCTTCCCCCTGCTGGGGTCTATCACTGGAAAGGGCCTGTGCTTCCGCCCAGGCCTTTCACTTCTCAACCCATGGGCACTGGCCCAGCCCCGCCTTAGACGCGGCGGCGGCCCTTCGGACGGCAGCCGTTATGGGCCACCGGGGTAAGATCCTTGATCAGCTTGACCTTGACGCCCAGGTTGTTCACCGTGCGCACCGCGGCCTCCTTACCGGATCCCGGACCGCGCGTGAAAATGTAAACCTCACGCAGTCCGCTGTCCAGGGCCTTGCGCAGGACGGTCTCGCAGGCCACCTGGGCGGCATAGGCCGTACCCTTCTTGGCACCCTTGAAACCGCGGCTGCCGCTGCTGGACCAGCCAAAGGCGTTTCCGTCCGGGTCGGTAAGCGTGACAATCGTGTTGTTGAACATCGAGTGGATGTGAACATGCCCAACCGGCAGGTTCTTCTTCTCGCGCTTGCGTCCCGTCGTCTTTTTTTGAGCCCTCGCCACTGCGAATACCCCGTAAAGCCTGAATTGTGCTTTGAAAAGCGCCAGCCGGCCAAAGCCGGCTGGAGTTAAAGCTGGATACTACTTCTTGCCCGGACGCTTCTTACCGGCGACCGGAGCACGCTTCGGGCCCTTGCGGGTCCGGGCGTTGGTACGGGTGCGCTGGCCGCGGACCGGCAGGCCACGGCGGTGGCGCACGCCACGGTAACAATTGATTTCAACCAGACGCTTGATGTTGAGGGTGACTTCCTTGCGCAGGTCACCCTCGAGCGCGAGGCCCAGATCGCCGATCGCTTCGCGGATCGCGTTCTCCTCGTCGACGCTCAGGTCCTTGACGCGCTTGCTGAAGTCCACCCCAGCGCGGCTCAGGATGCGCTCACTGGTGGCGCGGCCGACGCCAAAGACATAGGTCAGGCCGACCACGATGCGCTTGTTGGAAGGAAGCTCAACGCCTTCTATACGTGCCATGTTTTTAGCCCTGCCGCTGCTTCATCTTGGGATTCTTCTTGTTGATGACGTACAGGCGACCCTTCCGCCTGACGATCTGGCAGTCTTTGGTACGCCGCTTGATTGAAGCACTAACCTTCATCTTCCAATCCTATAGTGACAAACAGTCCGCCGCAGCATCAAAGCTTGTCGATGATTCTCGCCCGCCCCGGTTCAAAGGGCGAAAGTTCGCAGCGCACGCGGTCGCCCGGCGCCAGACCGATCAGGCGAACCTTTAGTTTAGCACTTTTTTCCGCCCAAATGCAACGCCCGGCGCCATTTTCGCCCGAAACTCCCCCCAGGTTTTCCCCGCCTGCCCCGCTGAACAGCAGATGGCTGGGGTCATGGGGCAAGGGAGCACCGGTCCGGGCGAGCTCAACATCCAGCTCCACGCAGACCTGGCCCCCGGGGACAAGCTCTTTTACCGTGCCTTCCACCCGGATTATCTTCTCGACCGCGCTATCCACCGCCGGCACCCCCGAAGCGCTCGCGCGCCTCCGCGTCCTGGGTGTCGGTCAGGATCCAGCCGCGGCCCTCCCAGCAGGCGACGGTATGCTCAAAATGCGCCGCCCGGGAGGCATCGGCCGTCCGGTAACACCAGTTGTCGGCCGCCAGGATGATCTGCGTGCTGCCCAGCGAGGCCATCGGCTCGATGGCGATCACCCAGCCGTCCTGCACGATGGGCCGCCGGCCGCCGGGGTCGAAGTTGTAGACCGTCGGCTCCTCATGCAGCGAAAAGCCCACCCCGTGCCCGGTCAGCTCCATGATGATGCCCAGCTGGTGCTGCACCAGCACCCGCTGGATCGCCCGGCTGACGTTCGCCAGGGGCTGGCGCGCCGTCAGGGCCGCGATGCCGGCATAAAGCGACTCGCGCGTGCCCTTCAGCAGGCGCTGGATGTCCGCCGGCGGATCGTCGCCTACATAATATGTGCGGGCTGAATCGCTGATATAGCCGCCAAGATCAACGCCCAGGTCAATGCTGACCACATCGCCGGCCTTCAGCTTCTGCTGGCCGGGGATGCCGTGGACGACCTCATCGTTGAAGCTGATGCAGGTCTGGCGCGGATAGCCCTTATAGCCCAGGAAAGCCGACTTCGCGCCCTCGCGCTCCAGAAAGCCGCGGGCGAAGTCGTCCAGTTCCAGCGCGGAGACACCCGGCTGCAGCATCGGCGCGAGGGCCTCGTGCAGGCGGGAGAGGACCTGGCCGCTGCGCCAGATGCCCTGGATGTCCGCGAAGGACTTAAGCCGGAGCATGTTCTTCCAGCCCCAGCAGCGCGCCGATGCTCGCGGCGAGCTCGCTTATCGGCTGCTCGGCGGGTATCTCGCGCAGCAGCCGGCGCTCGCGGTAATAGTCCAGTACCGGCACGGTCTGCTCAAAGTAGACTTCCAGGCGCCGGGCGAAGACCTCTTCGGTGTCGTCGGCGCGCTGGACCAGGTTGCCGCTGTCCCGGTCGCAGAGCATGTCGCTCTTGGGCGGGGCGCTGACAAGGTTATAGATAGTTCCGCACTTGTCGCAGACGCGCCGGTTGATGATGCGGCTCATCAGTTCGCTGCGGTCAAGGTTCAGGTAGAGCGCGTGGTCCAGGCGGCGTTCCACATCCGCCAGGCCCTCACCCAGCACGCGGGCCTGGTCCAGGTTGCGGGGGAAGCCGTCGAACATGATCCGGCCCTCGCCCATCTCGCGGATGAACTTGCCGATCAGCGCGCGGATGATCTCGATGGGCACCAGTTCGCCGCGGTTGATGTAACTCGCGATCTGCTGGCCCAGCTCCGAGCCGGTGGCCGCCTCCTGCCGCAGGACCTTGCCGGTGTCGAAATGGTAGAAGCCATAGCGATCACGCAGCAGGGCAGCCTGTGTGCCCTTGCCACTAGCCGGGGGTCCAAGAAGGACGATTATCACAGCTCACCTCGCCTACTTGGCGAAGCCGCTGTAGTGGCGCATCACCATGTGTGCCTGCATCTGCTGGACAGTGTCCAGCGCCACACCAACCACGATCAGGAGGCTGGTGCCGCCCAGGTAGAGGCTGCTGATCTGGACCCGGGTGATTCCCTCGACGATCCAGGTGGCCAGGGTCGGCAGGATCGCGATCAGGCCAAGGAAAAGGCCGCCGAAGAGGGTGACGCGGTGCAGCACCTTGTCCAGGAACTCGAAGGTCGGCTTGCCCGGGCGGATGCCAGGGATGAAACCGTTGTTCTTCTTCAGGTTGTCGGCAACATCCTGGGTCTGGAAGGTCACCGCCGTATAGACGAAGGTGAAGAGCAGCACCATCAGGAATTCCACGACGACATACCAGATGCTGCCGTTGAACTGGGTCCAGATGCGCTGCAGGTCAGTGAGCTGCGGGAAGAAGCCCAGGATGGTGGACGGCACCATCAGCACCGAGACGGCGAAGATGATCGGGATCACGCCGGCCTGGGCGATCTTGATCGGAAGATAGGTGCTCTGGCCGCCATAGACGCGCTTGCCGATCTGGCGGCGGGCGTACTGGATCGGGATCCGGCGGGCCGCCAGCTGGACATAGACGATGCCGGCGATGACCACCACGGTCAGGATGCCGAAGATGATCAGGGCGATGAAGCGGGCCTGCTCAAAGGTGGCCTGGCTGAACTCGTTGAAGATCTGCGCCGGGATGCCGGCGATGATGCCCATCTGGATGATCAGCGAGGAGCCGTTGCCCACGCCCTTCTGGTTGATCTCGTCCGCCAGCCACATCAGGAAGCAGGTGCCGCCGACCACGGCGAAGAGGCCGGTGATCACGGGCAGGGTGAAGACTGAGGTGCCCTGGTGAATCGCGAACATCAGGCCGCCGCCCTGGATAAAGGCCAGGACGATCGCCAGATAACGGGTCCACTTGCTGATGCGCTTGCGGCCTTCCTCGCCTTCCTGCTGCACTTCCTTGAGGCGCGGGTCGATGGCCACCAGGAGCTGCATCATGATCGAGGCGTTGATGTAGGGCATGATGCCCAGCGCGAAGATCGAAAGCTTGCGCAGCGCTCCACCGGAGATGACATCCATGAAGTTGAACATCGCGCCGGAGCCGGAGTTCTGGAAGAACTGCTGCACCAGGTTGGAGTCAACGCCCGGAGCCGGGATGTGGGTGCCGATGACGAAGATCAGCAGCGCATAGAGCACGAAGAAGAGCCTCTGCTTGAGACCTTCCACGCTCCAGGCCTGGACCATCGTTGCCGGATTGGCGCTAACACTCATGCCTAAATTACCTCGCAGGTACCGCCGGCCTTCTCCACCGCTTCACGGGCCTTGTGGCTGAAGGCGTGCAGTTTGAAATGCAGCTGCTTGTCAATGCCGCCGTCGCCCAGCAGCTTCACGGCCAGGCCGCGCAGCTTCTTGGGCAGGAGACTGCGGGTCTCCAGGTACATCAGGTCGATTGTAGTACCTGCCTCGGCCTCAGCGAGGTCGCGCAGGTTGACCGCATGGAAGTAAACCTTGCGGTGGTTCTTGAAGCCGCCCATCTTGGGCAGGTGCCGGACCAGGGGCTGCTGGCCGCCCTCAAAGCGCGGCTTCTGGCCGTTGCCGCTGCGCGAGCCGTAGCCCTTGTGGCCGCGGCCGGCGGTCTTGCCCTGGCCCGCGGCGATGCCGCGGCCGATGCGCTTGCGCTCGGCGACGTTGCTCGGGTGCTGGTTGATCTCGATGACTGCCATCGTTTACTCCTCGCCTCCGCCCGGGTTCTCAGCGGCGGGGGCCTCAGCCTCCGGCTCGCTGGTCTCGATGGCCGCGAGGGCCTCCTCGGCCTTGCCGCGGCGGACATCCGCGACGAAGCGGCCGGCGGCGTCCATCTTCTCGCCGCTGCGCACGCGCAGCAGGAACTCCGGTCCGCTCATCTGGCGCAGGGCCTCGAAGGTCACCTTCGCGCAGTTGATCGGGCGGTTGGAGCCGTGGAACTTCGCCGAAACGTCCTCATAGCCGGCCAGGTGCAGGATCGCGCGGGCCGGGCCGCCGGCGATGATGCCGTGACCCTTCTTGGCCGGACGCATGGTGATCGTGCTGGCGCAGGCGTGGGTCTGGACCTCGTAAGGAATCGTGCTGCCCTTCTTGGAAACGGTGATCATCACCCGCTTGGCGTCATCGACGGCCTTGCGGATCGCCTCGACAACTTCCATGGCCTTGCCGTAGCCCAGGCCGACGCGGTTCTTCTTGTCGCCCACCGCCACCAGGGCCGTGAACTTGAAGTTGCGTCCGCCCTTGACCACCTTGGCCACGCGGTTGATGTAAATCACCGACTCCTCAAACTCCTGCGCCTCCGGCTGGAAGTCGCGGGGGGGACGGCTGTCACTGCGCATTCTGCCCATATTAGAACTCCAGCCCGCCTTCGCGGGCGCTGTCGGCCAGCGCCTTGACGCAGCCGTGGTACTTGTAGCCGCCGCGGTCAAAGACCACCTTGCTCACACCGGCGGCCTTGGCCGCGGTGGCGATGGCCCCACCGACCAGCTTGGCCTTATCCAGCGCGGGCTTGCCGGCGCTCTCGGTCTTCAGACCCGCCTGCAGCGTGTTCGCGGAGGCCAGGGTCCTGCCGCTGGTGTCATCAATAACCTGCGCATAGAGGTGCAGGTTGGAACGGAATATCGCCAGACGCGGACGCTCGCTTGTGCCGCTCACGTTCTTGCGAAGGCGCGAGTGGCGCAGGACGGTCATATCGCGGCGTGATCTGTTTGCCATTACTTAGCTCCCGCCTTGCCAGCCTTGCGGCGGACGAATTCACCACGGTAGCGGATGCCCTTGCCCTTGTAAGGCTCGACCTTGCGCACCCGGCGGATGGCAGCGGCGATGAAGCCGACGACCTGCTTGTCGATACCCTTGACTTCGCAGACGCTGCCCTTGATTTCACAGTTGACGCCTTCCGGCAGGTCAATAGTGATGGTATGGGAGTAGCCCATGTTCATCACCACCTGGCGGCCGCGGACTTCCCACTTGTAACCGGTGCCTTCCAGCTCCAGGATCTTGCTGAAGCCCTGGGTCACGCCGACCACCAGGTTGTTCACCAGCGCGCGGGCCAGGCCGTGGTCAGCGCGCTCCTGGGGGCGGTTGCCGTCGCGCGAGAAGCGCAGGGCACCTTCCTCAAAGCTGTAGCTGACACTGGCCGGGATGACCGTGCTCAGGCTGCCCAGCGGACCCTTGGCGCTGAAGTTGACTCCCTCAGCCTTCAGCTCCACGCCCGCGGGCACCGTAATGACCTTGTTACCTACTCGTGACATGACGTTCTCCTACCAGACCTTCACGAGCAGCTCACCGCCAACGTTCTCGTTGCGGGCCTGCTTGTCGGAGATGACTCCACGGCTGGTCGACAGAATGCTGATGCCCAGGCCGCCGCGCACGCGGGGCAGCTCACCACGGCCGACGTAAACCCGGCGGCCGGGGCTGCTGATGCGCTGCAGCTGCGTGATCGGGCTCACCGTGCGCAGGCTGTCGGCATAGCGCAGATTGACCTTGATGTTCCTGACCTTGGTGCCCTTGTGGTTCGCGGACTCCACCGTTTCAAAGCCGTCAATGAAACCCTCGGCGGCGAGGATGCGGCAGATCTCGGCCTTCAGGCGGCTGAACGGCGCCTCCACACTGGCCTTGCGGCTGTGGACGCCATTGCGGATCACGGTGATGAAGTCGGCGATGGGATCGCTTACGCTCATTCCAAAACTCCTACCAACTACTCTTGGTCACGCCGGGGATGAGACCCTTGAGGGCCAGCTCGCGGAACTGGTTGCGGCAGATGCGGAAGATCCGCATATAACCGCGCGGGCGGCCGGTCAGTTCGCAGCGGTTGTGCTCACGAACACTGAACTTGGGACCCTTCTTCCAGGCAGCGATTTTGCTCTTCTTCGCCATGCTCTGCTATCCTCGCCTTAGGCCACCTTGGCCATTGACTCGTAGTCGTTGAACGGCATACCCAGAAGCTGCAGCAGCTGCGCCGCCTCCAGGTTGTTCTTGGCCGTGGTCACGATGGTGATCTGCATGCCCTTGAGGTAAACCACCTCGTCGAACACGATCTCCGGGAAGACCAGCTGGTCCTTCAGGCCGAGGTTGTAATTGCCACGGCCGTCGAAGTTCTTCACGCTGACGCCCTGGAAGTCGCGGATACGCGGCATGGTCACGCTGAACAGCTTGTCCAGGAAGTGCCACATCCGCATCCCGCGCAGGGTCACCATCGCGCCGATCTTCATGCCGGTACGGATCTTGAAGTTGCTGATGCTCTTGCGCGCCTTGGTCACCACCGGCTTCTGGCCGGTGATGGTCCCGAGGGTCGAGACGGCATTCTCGATGGCCTTGGGGTTGTCACGCCCCTCGCCCGCGCCGACGTTGATGACAACCTTCGTCACGCGGGGCACCATCATGATGTTGCTGTAGCCGCGCTCAGTCAGCAGCTTCTGCCGCACTTCGCTGTCATAACGCTCTTTCAGTCTGCTCGCCAGAATAGCCATGTCTGTTCCTTAGCCTTACTGCTTGCTGTCGATGAGCTGACCGCTGCGCTTGGCATAGCGCAGGTGCTCATCGCCAACTTCCTTGCGGCCGACCCGGGAGGGACGGTTCGAGCTCTTGTCGATCACCATCACGTTGCTGATGTGAATGGGCATCGCCACGGTGATGATGCCGCTGGTCTCGCCGGCGCGGCGAGCCTTCTGATGCTTCTTGTACTCGTTGATGTGCTCGACAATGGCGGTCCACTTCTTGGCGTTGACCGAGACCACCTTGCCGCGGCGACCGCGGTCCTTGCCGCAGATCACCAGCACTTCATCGCCCTTGCGCAGCTTGGGGCGGGTGCCCTCCTGCTGGCCGAGCGACGCGCGCTTCCAGCCCTTCAGCCTCATTACAGCACCTCCGGGGCGAGGGAAATGATCTTCATGAAGCCCTTCTCGCGCAGTTCGCGCGCCACCGGGCCGAACACGCGGGTACCCACCGGGTTGAGCGTGTTCATATCAATCAGCACGGCGGCGTTGTCATCGAAGACCACGGTCGTGCCGTCCTGGCGCTGGATGGGGAAGCGCTGGCGCACGACCACCGCCTTGACCACCTGGCCCTTCTTGGCCGTGCCGCGGGGCGTGGCCTGCTTAACCGCGCCGACGATGATGTCGCCCACCTCGGCCGTCTTCTTCGTGCTGCGGCCGAGGATACGGATGACAAGGATTTCCTTGGCTCCCGTGTTGTCCGCGACCACGCAACGTGTTTCCTGCTGAATCATCGAGTGCTCCCTGGCCTCTTAGTTGCCGCTGCCGGCCTTGTCATCGCCCGGCACAGCGCCGTCAGCGCCGACCGTCACATCAGCCTCGCCTGACAGCTGGGTCAGGTGGGCCTGCATCGTCGCGGCGTTCTTGGTGATCGGACCATGGCCGGGGGCCTGGCGCACGATCTCCACCATCAGCCACTTCTTGTGCCGGCTCAGGGGCCGGCTCTCCTCAATGCGCACCATGTCGCCGATCTGGGCCGACTGGGCCTCATCGTGCGCCATGTAACGCTTCTTGATGCGGATGAACTTCTTGTACAGCGGATGCTGCTTGGTCCGGGTGACCTCCACCACGATCGTCTTGGTCATCTTGTCAGAGACCACGATGCCGGTCTTCGTCTTGCGTGGCATTAGCCCTGCCCTCCATTGCGCCCGCTGGCGCCCTTCTCAGCCGCGAGCTCGCGCTCGCGCAGCAGCGTCAGGACCACTGCCAGCTTGCGCTTGGTCTCGGGCACCAGGCGGTAGTTGACCAGCCGGCCCATCGAACGCTCGAAGCGGTTGTCGAACTGCTTGCCCTTGAGCTCGCCGACAAGGTCGCGCAGCTCGGCGTCGCTCTTGCCCTGGATGCTCTTCAGATATCTGTGTGTGCTCTGGCTCATATCTTTCTCCGCGGCCTAAAGCTCGCTCTTCTCCTCAATCCGCCAGGTGACCGGCAGCTTGTGGCCGGCGCGGGTCAGCGCCATCTTGCAGACCTCGGCGCCCAGGGCGCACTCGACCTCGAAGAGGATCTGGCCCGGGCGGATGACGGCGACGTAGCCCTCGACGTTACCCTTACCGGAACCCTGGCGGGTCTCGGCCGGCTTCTTCGTGTAGGGCTTGTCGGGGAAAATCCGGATATAGGTGCGGCCGTACTTCTTCACCACGCGGTTGATGGCGATACGGGCCGACTCGATCTGGTTCGCCGTGATCCAGGCGGCCTCGAGGGTCTGCAGGCCGAACTGCCCGTAGAGAACCTCATTGTTGTGGTAGGCCTTGCCCTTGCGGCGGCCGCGGTGCGGGCGGCGGTACCTTACGCGACTGGGGGTAAGCATTTAAGCGGCCTCCTTCCTGGCACGGCGCGGGATAACGTCGCCCGTGTAGATCCAGACCTTGACGCCGATGGCGCCATAGATGGTGCGGGCCACGCCCTGGCTGTAGTCAATCTTGGCGCGCAGGGTGTGCAGGGGAATGCGGCCCTTGATCTGCCACTCCGTGCGGCTCATTTCGGCGCCGTTCAGGCGGCCGGAGACCATCAGCTTGACGCCCTTGGCCCCCGCCTGCTGGCAGCGCTTCATCGTCTGGCGCAGGACGCGGCGGAAGTTGACACGCTTCTCGATCTGCTGCGCCACGTTCTGCATCACGACCTCGGCGGACAGGTCCGGCTTGGTCTCCTCGAAGAAGTCGATGTGGATGTCCTTGGCGGTCTTGACCATGCGGGCCAGCTTCGCCTTCAGCTCATCGCGGCGCGCGCCGCCCTTGCCCACGGCGATACCCAGGCGGGTCACATAGCAGTTGATGATCAGCTTGCCCACATAGCGCTGGATATGGACGCGGCTGCACTGGGCGCTGGCCAGCTCCTTGTCCAGGAACTTGCGGATCCTGATGTCCTCAACCAGATAGGTGCCAAAGCCCTTGGGGTCGGCATACCAGGTGGAATCCCAGCTTTCCAGGATACCCAGCCTGAAGCCCTTCGGATGTGTTTTCTGTCCCACTGATCTTCTCCTTGCCTCTGTCCTAACCCGCCGTCTCAGCCTTCTTGCGGCTGCGGGGCGTCTTGCTGGCCGGGGCACTCTCGCCGCCGGACTTGCTGGCCTTGGATGCCGCGCCCGCCGAAGCCCGCTGCTGAGCGGCGCGCAGGCTGGACTGCAGGTCCAGCACCACGGTGACGTGGCAGCTGCGCTTGGCTATGCGGTAGGCCCGGCCGCGGGCCTGCGGCTGGATACGCTTAAGCATGTGGCCCTGGTCAACGATGACATTGGCCACTTCCAGGTTACGGCGGTCAAGCTGGTGGTTGTGCTCGGCATTGGCGGCTGCGCTGCGCACCAGCTTGGCCAGGGCCTGGCACACCGGGCTGCTCTGCAGCTCCAGGATCGCGAGGGCGCGGTCCACCGGCTGGCCTTTGACCGTGCCGGCGAAGCGGCGCGCCTTGAGCGCCGGTACGCCGAGATCACTGAGGCGGGCGATGACTTTCACTTCTTGCCCTTCCTTTCGTCCTTGATGTGGCTGCGGAAGGCCCGGGTCGGCGCGAACTCACCGAAGCGGTGGCCCACCAGGTCCTCGGTCACGAACACCGGGAACCAGCGCTTGCCGTTGTAGACCTCAAAGTTGTGGCCCAGGAACTCGGGCACGATCATCGACGCGCGTGACCAGGTGCGGATCACCTTGCGCTCGCCGCTCTTCTCCAGCCTGTCGATCTTCTCGATCAGGCTGTAGTGTACGTAAGGTCCCTTTTTAGTCGATCTGCTCATATCAGTTCTCTTCTGTTTGGGCGAGTCTTGACTCACCCTCTCCTGCCATCACAACTGTCAGCCCGGGGCTGCACTCCTGGAGGACGGCCCGGGGGCCGCCCCTGCAACTACTTGCCGCGGCGGTCCTTGACCAGGTAGGTCCGGGCCTTGCTCTTGCGGCGGGTACGGAAGCCCTTGGCCAGAACGCCGGTGGCGCTCATGCCCTGCTTGCCGCCCTTGCCCTTGGCCTCACCACCACCCATCGGGTGGTCGACCGGGTTCTTGTGCATACCACGCACGGTCGGGCGGTGGCCCAGGTGGCGGGTACGCCCGGCCTTGCCCAGGCTGACGTTCTCGTGGTCGGTGTTGCTGACGCGGCCGATGGTGGCGCGGCAGTCAGCGCTCACGCGGCGCATCTCTCCGCTGGGGAGGCGGATGACCGCGTTCTTGCCTTCCTTGGCCATCAGCTGGGCCCAGGTGCCGGCGGCGCGCACCAGCTTGCCGCGCTGGCCGGGGATCAGCTCAATGTTGTGGATCTGGGTACCGTCGGGGATTTTGCTCAGCGGCAGGGTGTTGCCGGCGCGGATCTCGCTGTCGGGGCCGCTGGAGACATACTGCCCAACCTGCAGGCCGTCCGGCGCGATGATGTAGTTCAGCTTGCCGTCGGGGTACTGGATCAGCGCGATGAAGGCGCTGCGGTTCGGGTCGTACTGCAGGCTCTTGACCAGCGCGGACTCGCCGTCGCGGCGGCGGCGGAAGTCGATGATGCGGTAGTGCTGGCGGTTGCCGCCGCCACGGCCCTTGGCCGTGCAGCGCCCCAGGTTGTTACGGCCGCCGTTGTTGCTCTTGGGACGCAGCAGCGACTTCTCGGGCTTGTCACCGGACAGCACCGAGTAGTCCGTCACGGTCATCGTGCGGCGCGGCGGGGTATAGGGGCGGAAGCTCTTGATTGCCATACTCTCTCTCCTAGCCCGCCGCCTCGGTGAGGTCGCGGATCTGCTGGCCTTCGGCCAGGCTGACGATGGCCTTGCGGCGCTTGCCGCTCATATAGTTGAAGCGGCCCGCGCGCTTGGGCTTACGGGGCAGGTTGATGATGTTGACGTCCTTGACGTCCACACCGAAGCGCTCATGGATGGCGCGCTTGACATCCGTCTTGGTGGCGCGCTCGGTGATCATGAAGACGTACTTGTTCTCCAGGATCATCAGGTCGTTGGTGCGCTCGGAGATCACCGGAGCGACCAGGATGTCCGCATAGTGGAAGCCGTGGATCGCCATTACTCCTCACCTCCGGCCTCGAAGGCCTCGGCATCAAAGTCCTCGGGGGCGTTCTGCAGCTCGAGCAGGCTCTTGTACTGCTGCAGGGCGCTCTCGGCGAAGATGACGTTGCCGCTCTCCACCAGGTCGCGCACGTTGATGCGCTCCGGGCTGAGCAGGCGCACCGCGCCGATGTTGCGGCTGGAGCGGTAGGCCACCACGTCCTGGTTCACGATCAGGCAGACGCGGCCCTGGACACCGGCAAGGATGCCGGCCACCAGCTTGGTCTTGTCAAAGCCGTCGAAGTCGCTGCCCTGGATGACCCAGGCCGAGCCGCGCATGATGTGGGTCAGCACCGCGGAGCGCAGGGCGCTGCGGCGGGTGATCTTGTTCATGCGCTTGAGGTGGTGGCGCGGGCGCAGGGCGAAGGCCATGGCGCCGCCGCGGAAGTGCGGGTTCATGCGCTCACCCTGGCGGGCGCGGCCGGTACCCTTCTGGCGGTAGATCTTGGCGCCGGAACCGGCGACCTCGTGCTTGTTCTTCTTACGCGCCGTGAAGGGCTTGCCGTTGGCCACCTGACGCAGGTAGCTTTCCTGGATGTGCAGCATGTTGGGCTGCTCCAGTCCCAGCTCCTCGAGGGCTTCCAGCTTAACTAGGTTAGCCATTTCTTACTTAGCCTCCGCCTTGCTCATCAGGGTCAGGAAGACAGTGCCGCCGACGGGGCCAGGCACGGCGCCCTTGATAGCGATCAGGTTCAGCTCGGGGTTGTAGCTCTGCAGCTTCAGGCCGCGGGTGCTGATCTGCTTGGCGCCCAGGCGTCCGGGACGGCGGCTGCCCTTGAACACGCGGGCCGGGTCGGTCGCGTTGTTGCTCATCGGGCGGCGGTTGTCCGGGTCACCGTGGGTGCGCTGCTGGCCCCTGAAACCCCAGCGCTTGACCGCGCCGGCGAAGCCCTTACCCTTGCTGGTGCCTGTGACCTTGATCTTGCCCCAGTCGCCGATCACCTCGGCGGGGTTGATCTCCTGGCCCAGGCTCAGGGCATCGATCTCGTCCTGGCGGCTTTCATAGCTCTTGGACAGGATCTTCTCAGTGCCGGCCTTGCTCAGCACGCCCTGCTGCGGCTTGTTGATCCGCTTGCGCAGGGTCTCCTTGAAGGCAAGCTGGACCGCGCTGTAGCCATGCTTCTCAGGGCGCTTCAGCTCGGTCACCACCAGCGTGAAGGGCTGCACCAGCGTCACTGGGACGCTGAAGCCCTGTTCATCAAACATGGTGGTCATGCCGATCTTTGTGGCGGGTATCTTGTTAATCATCACCGTGTCCTGTGCTTTCCCAGCTCTCCACGGCGGTCGGCCGTGGCAGAAGCCAGGCCGGAAACTACACCTTCAACTCCACATCCACACCACTGGGGAGGTCCAGCGAACCAAGATGCTCGACGGTCTGCTGGGTGGGGTTGATGATGTCAATAATGCGCTTGTGGGTACGCATTTCAAAGTGCTCACGGGACTCCTTGTCCACGTGGGGGCTTCGCAGGACGCAGAAGATACGCTTCTCCGTCGGCAGCGGGATGGGCCCGACCACCTTGGCGCCGCTTCGCTCGGCGGTCGCGACGATGCGCGAAACCGAGGCGTCAAGCACCTTGTGGTCAAAGCTCTTCAGTCGAATGCGAATTCTCTGCGCCATATTCTCTTTCCTGCCCAATGGACTCTAATCACTGCTCCGGCCCCGTGGCTCCCAGCCTCGCCCTGCGGCCCGGCTGGCCTGAGAACTCAGTTTGAGTGCCCCGGAATCTAAAGCAAACAAAAGGCCCGCGCCTGCGCCGAGCCTTCAGGTTTGGTTTCCATCGCGCGGCCGGGGTACTTTCCACACTGGGGAGTTGCCTCCGCCGGGCGCTGAATCGACAGCCATGGGGCTGCCGGGGAGGGGAAGTTTAGCACCAGCTTTACACTTCTGCAAGCCCGGGGGCCTGCGTTTTTTGCCGGGCGTTTTTGAAGCCGGCGGTCGGGCCTTTTCGAAGGTCGCGGGCCGGCCCTGAGACAACTACATATCTGTTAAGCCTAACCCTGCGGCAGCTTGCCCGGGTCGGGTGCCCCCGGCGGCCGGGTGCCATAGATCGCCGGGAAGAGATGCAGCAGGTTCTCCATGGTCAGGCCAATGGACTCCAGGCTGTCGTCATCACACTTATCTATAGTGTCAGTTGTCTTATTCCAGTCCGGGTAATTGAAGTCGATGAAGTCGTAGATCTTCAGCCCGCGCTCGATCAGCGGGATATGGTCGTCCAGCACGTCATAGCTGCCCTGGGTCTTGAAGGCGTTGAAGCCCAGGGCCTTGTTGATCTCCATCGCCGCGGAGTAGATCAGCGGCGCGCAGCGCTCGGAGTTGTACTCCGGGTGGAAGTCCTGGTTGGTATCCCCCACCATATCCAAAAGCACGCAGTAGTTGTAGGACTTGACCTGGCTGTCGGTGAGGCGCTTGGCGAAGTGCTTGGCGCCCAGGAACATCATGTCGATCCCCGGCCCGTAGTCCTCACCGTCGGTGAAAAGCAGGTCCACGCCCACCGCCGGCGGGTTCTCGCTGTAGACCCGCGCCAGTTCCAGCATCACCGCGTTGCCCGAGGCGCCGTCATTGGCGCCGTCGTTGGGGATACGGCGCAGGGCCGGGTCCTCTTCCATGTCGCAGATCGGCCGGGTGTCCCAGTGCGAGAGAATCAGCACGCGGTGCGGGTTCTCGGGGTTGATGCGGCCAATGATGTTGCACAGCTCCAGCGGGTCCGGCGCATGCGGCACCTGGAACTCCTGGACCTGCACATCGTCGCAGACCGCCAGCAGCTCGCGCTGGATATAGTTGCGGCAGGCCCGGTGGCTTTTGGTGTTGGGCACGCGCGGACCGAAGGAGACGATCTTTGTCAGGTGCCGCCAGGCGTTGGCCTTGTTGAAGTCGCGGCTGAACTCGGGCAGCTTGCCGTCCTTCTTCTGGCCGCTGGCGGCCTGCTGCTCCTCTGCCGCCGGCCGGGCCGGCTTAGGCGGCAGGGGCTGCTGCTTATCCGGCTGGCGGCGGATATCCACGCTGCGGCCGGTGTCCGCCTGGCTTTGCTCGTTGCAGGACAGGAGCAGTGCCACGCTGGCCGCTATTGCCGCGGCAACTATGAGCAGTGGTGAGTGCCGGAGCGGCTTAGGGGCTGGTTTCTGCGCTGCTTTCATGGCCGGCTGCATTATCCCTTACGATGACGATTGGCGTCTCGTCGGGTTCAGTGTAGCCAAAGCGTTTCTTCAGCAGGTCTTTCTGGTACTGCTTGTCCTCGCGCAGGGCGTCGCCCTCGGCCAGCAGCCTGCCATAGTCGTCCAGCTGCTGCTTGTAGTCGGCCTGCGCGCCGGCCAGCTCGGCCTGGCGCTGCTGGAATTCCTGCCAGGCGCTGTAGGCCATCCATGCGCTGTAACCCGCCACGGCCCAGACGGCCAGCAGCGACAGCACGCGCTTGATCTTGGTCCAGATACTCAACTCAACCCCGCGGGAATGATACGCGCACTGGGCCTCTTTGGTAAGTTAACGCATGTATAGCCTTAACTAACGGGGCTGCTTCAGTGCTTCCAGATACTCCTCGCGGCCCTGCTCACCCTTGTCAATGGCGGGCTGGAAGTAGGCCAGGCGGCCAGCTATGTAGTCCGTCACCAGGCCGTGGATGGCCAGTGAGAACTCATGGTCCTGCTCGCGCAGCTCGCGCAGGCGCAGATCCGTCAGCAGCATGTCGTAATCCGGCACGCGGTTGCGCGGCTCGCCGCTTTCCGGGTCAGGCGCCAGGCAGGCCGCGAAGTGCTCCAGCACCATGGCCTTGCGCGCGCTGTCGCTGATGCCGCCGGCATAAAGCGCGCTGCGGGCGCTGATCAGCTCGGACTGCAGCTTCTGCGCTTCGGTGCGCGCTGCGCCAAGGGCCTGCGCCGCCGCCCTGGCGATATTCGCGCTGCTCAGCGCCGGACGGCTGCTCTGCGGGGTGTCGTTGCGCTTGCTGCCGGGCTCGGCGGCCAGGCGCTGGCTGCCCTCATCCAGCAGCTTCTTCGTGCCCTCATTCTCCAGCCACATGCTGCGGTTCATCAGGCTGTCAGCCTGGGCCGCCCAGACGTCATAGTCGTCGGGGTGCTGGCTGGAGAGGCTTACGAGGCGCTGGGCATACTCCTGGCGGCCGGTGACTTCATACAGCCGGGCCAGCACCCAGGCCTCCGCCCCCGCCACAGAGCTGGGGTTGCGCGCCGAGTCGGCCATCTTCTCCAGCAGCTTGCGTGTCTCCACAGCGCCGGCGCCCTTGGTGAAATAGGTCGGCACGGCCAGGCTGAAGCTGAGCTCGCTGGAACTGCCGCGCGCTGCGATCGCGCTTGCTTCTTTCATGGCCTCGTCAAAGCGCTGTTGCTGGACCAGCAGGTCAATGTAAAGCAGGCGGATGTTGACGTCCTGGATTCCTCCGTGCGCCGCGCTGTCCTGATACTCCAGCGCCGCGTTGTAGTCGCCGCTCAGCACTTCACAGGCCATCGCGAAGCCGCGGGCGTCCATGCTGCTGCTGCGCACTTCCAGCTCATGCGCCGCCAGCTCCTCCAGGCCGCGCAGGTCGTCGGCCATCACGCGGGTATAGGCCTGCAGCGTGCGCACGGTCTGGCGCAGCTCCGGGCGCTTGGCCACCACCAGGTCCGCGCCGGCCTCAACCTGCTCCGGCAGGACGGCGCACTGGTAGGCCCAGACCAGCATGTAGTTGCTGGCCTGCACCAGGGGGCACATGTCCTGGCTTTCGGTGACCCGCGGGGCGCGCTCGAAGATCTCCTGCAGCGCGGCATTCGCCTCATCGGGATAGAGCCAGACCACGCCGGCCAGCTTGTCCACCAGCATCGCCTCGATGCGGTCGGTCTTGTGCTCCTTCAGCGCGGCGCGGATCTTGTCCAGGTCCTGCTTTACCGCGTCCTTCTCAGGGCGCACGTACTTGGGGCTGTAGACTTCCTGGAAGAGTTTCTCGCTGGCCTGGAAGCGCATGAACTGCTGGGTGACCTTGTAACCCAGCAGGCCGATCGTGGCCAGCAACGCAATTGAGACAACGACCGCTACTGCGACCCTGTTACTCATCAGACTAATCTACCTACCCGCGCTGAACATTCACCCACAGACTTTTCCGCGGCCCACGGCCTGAAGCGCAGCTAGACTGACCGTCTGGCGGTGCGGACAAAGCCCCCGCACCGCTTCCCCCTACTGCACCGCTTAATTGCTTTGCCGATATTTAAGATGCCCCGGAAGGGGCTGCTGGTTATTGGTGGCGGAAATACTGACACCGCCGCAAGGGCAATAATCAGGCCGCCCGAATAGGGCAATTATATAAAGTTGTAGCTTTGGCGCAGTTTGGTTAAAATATCAGCACCGGAAAACCGGCTGCGAGGGCATGAGGCCCTGCAGGCGTCCGGGGCGTACCAAGCGCCGCGGACAGGGGGGTAGAGCTTGTCACACAAGATTCTGGTCGTGGATGACGAAAAAACGCTCTGTGAGCTGCTTTCCGAGGTGCTCGGACGCGCGGGATACAGCGTCAGCACAGCAGGCAGTGTCAAGGGTGCACGTCAGATCCTTGAAACCACGTCCTACGACCTGATCGTGCTGGACGTGATGATGCCAGGTGAGAACGGCTTCGACCTCCTGCGCTGGCTGCGCAATGAGCGCCGTGACCGTACCCCGACGCTGCTGCTGACAGCCATCAGCACCGAGCAGGACAAGCTGCTGGCCTTCGAGCTGGAAGCCGACGACTATGTAACCAAGCCCTTCTCCCTTCCGGAGTTCGTCGCCCGCATCCGCGCCATCATGCGCCGCGCGGCGGAGCGCAAGAACCCGCCGGAGATCATCGCCTTCGGCCGCTGCACCATCAACCGCACCAGCCGCCAGGCCTTCCGCGACGGCGCGTTGCTGAAGCTGCGCCCCAAGGAGTACCAGGTCCTGGTCACCCTGGCCGAAAGCCCCGACAAGGCCTTCAGCCGCCACGAGCTCTTCAAGACCATCTGGGGCGAGGACAGCCCGAGCGGCGAGAAGACGGTTGACGTTACCATCCATACCCTGCGCGACAAGGTCGAGGACGACCCGGCCCAGCCGGTTTATATCCAGACCGTCCGCGGCTATGGCTACCGCTTCAACCCGGCGGATGAGAAGGAAGGCCTGGCCCTGGGCCTGAAGTAGGACTGAAACGCGGGCTTTAGTCTGCTTCTTCAGCTCTAGTCCGCGTCTTCAGCTCTAGTCCGCGTCTTCAACCTTAGTCCGCTTCTTCAATTGGAGCGCGGGCACCCTGCCCGCATCTTCTCTTGGCTTTGTTGGAGCGCAGACTTCCATGTCTGCATTCTGCGCTATGGAGCGCTGCTTCAGCCGGCATCCTGATTGCTCGCCTTTTGCCCTCTATTCGCGGCACTGCATAGTCAGCAGGTCCGGGTAGCGCGGCCACCAGCCCGACGGCTCAGAGTCCTCTTTGCCGTCGCGCAGCGCGAAGGCCTCCAGGCTCGGCACGTCCGCGGCGCTGAGATCCTGCATCAGCATCCCGTTGTCGACCGCGCCAATGCCCCCGCCCCGTTTCAGCCAGGACTTGTAGGTGAAGATCAGATACTGGTTCGCAGCCTCTGCGCCTTCGCTGTCCAGTACGCGCCCCGTGTTGCTGGCCAGCGCCAGCATCGCGGATTCGTCGGGATTGCCGCTCATGCTTTCGAAGTCGCCGTAAGTGCCAAAGTCGCACATCTGCCGCAGGCCCTGGCACAGCCAGCGATACTGCGCGGCCTCGGCGTAGCTCTCTTCCCGCCCCTGGCCCAAAAGCAGGCTCTGGCTGTGCTGCCCCACCCTGCGCCAGTCGCGGCGCCCTGGCCGCCCGAGCCTGTCTTCGAAAAAGTCCTCGGCCTCGGAGGAGTTGATGTGCAGCAGGGACTGCGCATAGGTGATGCCAGCGAAGCAGCTGCGGCGGCGCAGCGCAAAGTGCTCGCGGTCAAACTCAAAGACGCGGCTATGCGGCAGGATGAGCAGGGCCAGCAGAAGCAGCCAGAGCGCAAGCAGTGTCCGCAACAGCGGGCTTAGGAGCGGCCGTCTCTTTGGAGCTTCCACGATGGCACTATTTTATTGCCCTGCCTGACACGCCTGTTCTGCATGACTGTCAGCTGGTCAACAAAGATGTGATAGCGGCCAGATGCAGCTTGCTGGATGAGCCAGGCGTCCCAGCCTTCTCGATGCAGCGACAGGACCAGAGCGCAGACATCCATGTCTGCATTCTTTCGGCCACGGCCGTCCGTCTGCTTCGATGCAGCTACAGGACCGGAGCGCAGACATCCATGTCTGCATTCTTGTAGGGGCGCGTGGAGCGCGCCCGCGATGTATCTGCCGAGACGGAGCTACAGAACCGGAGCGCAGACATCCATGTCTGCATTCTTGTAGGGGCGCGTGGAGCGCGCCCGCGATGTATCTGCCGAGACGGAGCTACAGAACCGGAGCGCAGACATCCATGTCTGCATTCTTTCGGCCACGGCC
>JADZFO010000038.1 GCA_020849855.1 bacterium
AACCCCGGCGCACATCGCAGTCGCTCGCAGGCTGCTCCTCCAGATCCGCTCGGTCCTCAGATCCGGCCAGCCATTCTTCAACCCGGAAAGTAGATCCTCGTGTTGACAAGTAACACGGTATCTACAAGTCAGATCGCCCGCACTGCCGTGCGGGCCCACAGGAAGAACCGCCCGCATTGCCATGCGGGCCCACAGGGCGCTCAGATCCCGGCGCCGGCTTCGAAGTGTTCGCGGCGCGGGCGGGCCTGGAAGAGCCGGCTGCCCGGCGGGACATCCTCCGTCACCCAGACATTGCCGCCGATCACGCTGCCGGCCCCGACCCGCACGCGGCCCAGCACCGTCGCGTTGCTGTAGATCGTTACTTCGTCCTCGATCACCGGATGGCGCGGCACGCCCTTGACCGGGTGGCCGGCGCTGTCCAGCTCAAAGCGCCGCGCGCCCAGGGTCACGCCCTGATAGACCTTCACATGGTTGCCGATGACCGTCGTCTCGCCGATTACCACGCCGGTGCCGTGGTCGATGAAGAAACTGGAGCCGATGCGCGCGCCCGGATGGATGTCGATACCCGTCTCGCTGTGCGCCAGCTCGGTCAGCAGGCGCGGGATGAAGGGCACGCCGGCGAGGTAGAGGCCATGGGCCAGGCGGTAGGCCGTCAGCGCCCGCAGGCCAGGGTAGCTATAGATCGGCTCAAAGATGCTGACCGAGGCCGGGTCTCCCAGCCAGGCCGCCTCACTGTCGGCCTCCAGCAGCAGGCGGATGGCCGGCAGCGAGCGCACAAAGCTGGCGGCGATGGCCGGCGACTCCGAGGGCTCCGGCCAGTGCCAGGCGGAGACACCGCCGCGGGCCTCGGCATAGACAAAGTCCAGGGCCTGACGGGTCAGGGTTTCAGTCTGTGTATAGGCTGTGGCCAGAGCCGCTTCCAAGTTCTGGCGCAGGCGGCCCTCCGGCAGCTCAAGCTGGCCGAAGTAGCCGGGAAAGAGTATGGAGCGCAGCAGCTCCAGCAGCGCCGCCGTGCGGCTGCGGCTGGGCAGCGGGCGGCCGCCGTACTGCAGCGAGAGCGGCGAAACATCGCCGCCCGCGCAAAGCTCCTGGGCCAGGGCGCCAAGACCCAGCTCGGAGATGGAGCTGTCCATGTTGCTGATCACGCGGGGCCTGCCCGCCATGCCGTTTGTGCCTTGCATCGCCTGCTCCTTAGATAGCCGCGCTGGCCGCGGACTGGCCCTGGGGGCTGACTGTGGCCGGCGCGGACTGCTCCTCGTCGTAGAGCCAGGTGGAGAGATAGCGCTCGCCAAAGCTGGGGATGACCACGACGATCAGCTTGCCCTGGCTTTCCGGCCGCGCGGCGACCTGCAGCGCGGCGGCCAGGGCTGCCCCGCTGGAGATGCCGACGAGGATGCCCTCCTCGCGGCCGAGGCGGCGGGCATAGGTGCCGGCGTCCTCGTTGCTGACCTGGATCACCTCGTCGATGATCCCGGTGTTCAGTATCTCGGGAATGAAGCCGGCGCCGATGCCCTGGATCTTATGCGGGCCGGGGGCGCCGCCGGAGAGCACCGGGCTGGCCTGCGGCTCCACGGCGATGGCCTTGAAGCCCGGGCGGCGCGACTTGATGACCTCGCTCACGCCCGTGATGGTGCCGCCGGTGCCGACACCCGCAACCAGGAAATCAACCTGGCCCTCGGTGTCGGCCCAGATTTCCTCTGCGGTGGTGCGGCGGTGGATCTCTGGGTTGGCCGGGTTCTCAAACTGCCCCACCAGCAGGTACTTGCCGGGGTCGCTGTCGGCAATCTCGCGGGCCCGGGCGATGGCGCCGGTCATGCCCCTGGCGCCCTCGGTCAGCTCCAGCTCGGCGCCGAAGGCCCGCAGCATGCGGCGGCGCTCGATGCTCATCGTTTCGGGCATGGTCAGCAGCAGGCGGTAACCCTTGGCCGCGGCGACAAAGGCCAGGCCGATGCCGGTATTGCCGCTGGTCGGCTCGACCAGCACGGTATCCGGGCCGATGCGCCCGCTGGCCTCAAGGGCCTCAATCATGCTGACAGCGATGCGGTCCTTGACCGAGGCGCAGGGGTTGAAGAACTCCAGCTTGAGGGCGACGCGGCCGGGCAGGCCGGCGCCGATCTTGTTCAGGCGCACCAGCGGGGTGCGGCCGATGGTCTGCAGAATATCGTCGTAGATGCGTGCCATGTGTGTCTCCTGTTTGTGCCGTGCTTCGCGCAAAGTCCTGCGCACAGTGGATGGGGGAAGCTGCCTGTTTGTTCCGTGCTAACAGGCCAGGAGACATCGGCCGGATGAAGCCGCATGCAGACGGCGGGTCCAGCGCTGGGGGCCGGAGCCGGCGACCGTCATTTCATAGCGGTGATCCTTGACCATGGAGGGCTGGGATGATACCACCAAAGCGGCCGCCTTGATCTTAAAGTGCCGAGTGATCGCCCAGCGCGAGGTTAAAGCTGCATTCCCGGGCTTTCGCTGCCGCTGCTGCGCTCTGATGCCGTCTTGATCAGCGCGCGGATAGTGTCCTTGCTGAGCGAGCGGCCCATGGCCAGCACAGCGCCGTTGACACTGAAAGCGGGGGAAAGGGGAATGCCGGCCCTGACGCGTTCCACCATCTGGGTGTGGTGCGTAACCCGGGCGTTGAGATTCAACTCGTCGACACATTCCTGGATGGCCCTGCAAAAGCTGTCCGTTTCGATCGCACAGTCATCGCAGTAAACCCTTACATCGTACTCCGTCACGTCCTGAAACACCTGCATCCTGCGAACCTCCGCCACTGTAAGGACTGCGGCGCCTGTATGACGCTTCGTCCCGCGGCTTCCTGCCTGGAAGCTGCACGCCTCTGCCAAGGCTATAGTCCAATTTGACTATTTTCACAGCGGCCGGTCTGCAATCTTAACACAGGTACACAGTTGCCTTGCATGATTCGCGCTATGCCGGTTTTGGCAAGGCGGATGCTTGAAATCAGGCTCAATTGTACCCTAAATTTCAGGGCAAGCATACACAAGGGCAACTGTGTCTGACAGGCGGCAACTGCCTGCTGGCACACTTTAGCCTGTCTGGGTTTCTGGCAAGTGATTCTGCTCTGGCCCGTGCTGCCGGATATGGGCCTGGAGCAGTTTGATCAGCGAATCCCGGCCAAGCAAGGTACCCATGCACAGCACGCGCCCGTTGAGGCTGATCGCCGGCGCCAGGGGGATGCCGTCATGCAGGCGCTGAATTGTGTCCGTGTACACCTGCAGCTTTGCGTTCAACTGCAGCTCTTCAATGCAGCCATCGATCAGCCGGCATACGCACTGACTGTCAATCTGGCAGCCGTCGCAGTAGACGGTGATCATCAGGTTTGTGGGCTCAATTCGCTGTGCTTGTTTTTGCATGTCTGGCGCCGCGGCGTCAAATTCAGCCTTCGGCCCCATTAATACCCTAGTTAGAATAGTTCTATTGTCGTGATTATCGAAGATTTTCAGGCTGCCAGCACAGCCCAGGCATAAGAGATCAGGGCCACAAAGACAAAGAGCAGTGTCGAGACCAGAATCGCCGGCCCGGCGTTATTCTTCAGCGCGCGGGCGTCCACACTGAGCCCCAGCGCGGCCATGGCAGAGGCAATCAGGATCGCGGATCCCAGGCCCAGCCACTTCAATGCGGCTTCAGGTACCAGCCCGGAAGAACCGACGATTGCCGCGGCGATGAAGAGCAGCACATAAACCGGGATGCCGCTCATGCGCAGCTTCAGGCGGCCGCGGGCGTCAAGGTGCTGCACATCCCGCGGGGTAAAGCGCCAGGCCAGCAAGAGCGAGAGTGGGGCCAGCAGTGCCACGCGGGCCATCTTCACCAGCGTGCCGATCTCGCCGGCGGTGTCGCCGCGGGCAAAGGCGGCGGCAATGGCATTGGCCACCGCCTGCATGGACAGCCCGGACCAGACGCCGAACTGGATGTCGCTCAGCGGCACCACATATGACAGGGCTGTATAGGCAATCACGGCCAGGGCGCCGAGCACAGACAGGCCGCCGATGGCCAGCACGCTATCCTTCTCTTCGGCCTCAATGCAGGGCGCCACCGCGGCGATGGCGCTGGAGCCGCAGATGCCCGAGCCGACGCCGATCAGCACCGCCAGCTTTGGGCTGAGCCTGAAGGCGCGGCCAAGGGCAATGCCGGCCAGCACCACCAGCGGCACCAGGACCACCACACCCACCAGGGCCCAGGGCCCCAGCTCCAGCAGGTGGCGGAAATCCAGCTTGAAGCCCAGCAGCACCACGCCGGCTTCCAGGATGCTGCGGGCCGCGAAGTCCACGCCGGGCTTGAGCGCCGGGCGCGGAAGCTGGAAGAGGCCGACGGCGAGGCCCAGCAGGACGCCAAGCACCACCGGCTCCATGGGGAAGAACTGGTTGATCCAGCCGGCGGCGAACCAGGCGATGGCCGATACCAGGGCCACCAGGCCGAGTCCGGGCAGCAGGGAGCGCAGGCTGAACTTCGGGGGCTGAGCAGACAAGGCCCTTAGCTTAGGGCAAGGCGCCACAGGATGGAATACGGGGCGGTCCGAACATCGTCGGCCCCGACCGGAGAAGTAATGCCCAGGCTGCCGGCGGGGTGTCTACTGGTTCAGCGGCACCAGCAGCTCGCCCAGCACTTCGCCGGCCTCGTTGTAGGTATTCATCAGGCTCAGGGGCGGGCTGTAGATATGCAGGGTGACCAGGTTGGTGTCAGTGCTGTAGTTGCAGATCTTGTGGATGTTGTCGTCCTGGGCGCCGCAGATCGCACCGGGGGGCAGGTCCTTGGGGCCGCGGGCGCGCAGGCTGCCGTCCTCGCTGCGCTCATAGAACACCTCAGTGCAGGTGCCCTGCAGCACCATCACGCCGCAGCTGGAGCCCACGTGGTCGTGGATCACGCTTTCCTGGCCCGGCAGCCAGCACAGGATCAGGGCCTGATAGGCCGGGCCGGCCGAGAGCAGGTTGCGGCTGTAGCGCTCGGGGTCAAAGCGCATGACATGCTGCACATCCTCCAGGCTGATCTCGAGCTCCTGCATGTGCTTGACCAGTTTGTCCAGGGGGATGCGTTCGCTGTAGTTGTTGAGTGCGGCCAGAAAGCCGGGAAGTGTCGTCGCCATGCCCTTCTCCCGCCCGCCTTGCGGGCCGCCGAAATCTTAACACGCCGGCGGGCGGGCGGAGAGCTGAGAGCGGGTTAGAATGCTGGCGTGGGCGACAAGGACAAGCGCGCGCTGCTGCAGGTCGGCAGGCTGAAGAAGGCCGGCACGCGGCAGCTGCCGATCCAGGCCAATGCCTGGCTCAGCGCCAGCCGCAAGCTGGACAAGGCCATCAAGGACCTGCAGGCAGGCAGGCCGGTGCTGCTCAGGAAGCTGCGCGGGAAGAAGCTGTACCTTTACCTCACCCTGACCCGCTGGAAGGAAGACAGCGAGCTGCAGGCGCCCCAGACGATCCTGCGCCTCAGCCTGCGCCTGCGCCGGCCCGGCTCGAAAAGCGACGGCGCCGTAATCGCCGCCATCGGCCGCGAGCTCTTCGAGCGCGACACCCGCGGCCTGCGGGTCGCGGATCAGCCGGCGGTTGGCAGCAGCGCTGGCATCGACGAGGCGGCCCTGATCGGCATGATCAGGGCTGAGGTCAAAGCGGGCAAATGGAAGAAGGACAACTGCTCCAACTGCCCCTGGCGCTATCTGAGCGAAGGGAAGATCAAAGGCATCGCGCAGCTGCGCACTGACAAGCGGGTCAAGAAGATCTCCAGCACATGCAAGAGCTGCCCCTCGCGGCCGCTGCTGGCCGCTTATGACAAGGCCCTGAAGGCGGCGAAGTAGGCCCGCGCGAGCTGCGCATGTCCCCCAATGTCCATTTACCGCGCGGCCTGTGAGCGGTAGAACTTCGCGCCGCGGACACATAAGCCACCGTCCGCGACGAGGAGTCTGACATGCCGACCAAGGCTGATGCCGCGTATTCACCTCTGACCCTGTTGCTATTGCTCGTCCTGCTTCTGAGCTGCTGCGCCTGCGCATCCGGCGGCGACGGCGGCCTGCAGGCGGGCGGCCCCGCTGTGCCCGCTGCTGCGCCCGGCGGCGCTGTCAGCCTGCCCGCCCCCGCCGAGGCCCTGCGCCTGAGCAGCGATATCGGCGATGACGATCGCTCCTGCGACGGCAACGAATGGGATTCCGCCCTGCCCTATGAGAATGTCTCCGGCGGGCTCTTTTATCCCAGCTATGACGGCACAGGCAGCCTGAGCCTGGAGCAGTGCGCCCTGGCGGTGTATCGCCTGGGGGAGCTGGCCGGGCACAACGGCCCGCCGCGCATCGAGCTGGGCTTCGACCCTTCCAGCTATGCGCTGCCGGACAGCGGGCATCTGCGCATCGCGCTGGCCAACTTCGACAGCGGGCGCTGGGACTGGTTTGGCTGTGTGTCACACAGCAGCTATGTCTTCTATGAGGCCTATCAGTTCAACTTCGGCAGCTTCGCGCCCTACCTCTCCGACAGCGGCGAGATGCTCTGCGCGGTTGTGCTGGACCAGCAGGGGGAGAGCGAGCTGAGCTGGGTGCTGGCCGGGGCGAATGCGCCGCCGGAGGTCTATGTCAGTGCTGACCTCAGCAATGACCCGCTGGAGAACATCGGTCCGCTGAATGTCAGCTTCAGCCTCTGGCCGGATACCTATGGCGGCCCGATGGCCGGCATGGACATCGACTGGGAAGGCGACGGAACCTACGACCTACTGGGAATCACTGAGACCAGCATCCAGCATGAGTACCAGCCCGGCAGCTACTCCTTCACCGTGCGGCTGACGGACAGCTCCGGGCTGAGCGATACAGAGAGCCGCGACTTCATCATCATCGACCCGAACAACGCCCTGCCGCAGGCAGCGATCGACTCCGACCTGCTTGGCGGCAGCGCGCCGCTGAGCGTGAACTTCGACGCCAGCGGCAGCACGGATGACAAGCCGCTGAGCCGCTACCTTTGGGACCTGGACTCCGACGGGGAGTTCGAGGCCGAGACGGCGGAGCCGCAGTTCACGGCCACTCTGGCGCAGTATGGCCCGAACCTGGTGACTGTGCGCGTCATCGACAGCGACCTGGCCTGGGATGAGAGCAGCACGATCATCAATGTGCTGGACGGCTGGGAGGACATGACGGTGGCGGACGCCAACCCGGCCAGGTTTGAGGCGCTGACCTGCGGGCTTGGCCTGGGCCGGCGGCCCTGCGTGCTGTGGATTCAGGGCGCGATGCGCGAGCTGTACTTTGCCCGCGCCGCCAGCGCGGATGCCAAGACCTGGGACGCGCCGGTCCAACTGGCCGACCTGAATACTGCCACCATCCACGACATCTGCGCGGTCGAAGACACGGTGAACAACCGGCCGCTGGTGGCCTGGACGGTCTATGACAGCAGCGCCGGAACAATGCAGCTCTGGAGCCGCTATGCCAACGACAACGCCTGCACTAGCTGGAGCGCGTCGCTGCTGCTGCACGAAGCGCCCTACATTGACGGCAGTCCGGCGCTGGCCGTCAGCGGCAACAAGCCGCGCCTGGTCTTCGCCACCCGCGAGCAGACCGGGCAGCCGGTGGACATCCACATCCTGCTCAGCCAGGACAGCAAGGGATCGGCCTGGGGCGCGGACCAGCTTATCGCCAGCGCGGTGGATATCCGGCCCAGCCGGATGGAGATGCTGAGCGACGGCAGCGACCTGGTGCTGGCGGTCAGCGGCATCGACGCGGCCGGCAACTGGGACAGCGGCAGGGTGATGGTCTGGAACTCCAGCGCGGGCGACCCCCTGAACTGGAGCGTGGCACCCCGCGTTCTGACCCAGCCTTCAAGTGATCTGTCACTGACCTATCTGGACGGCCTGCCGGCGCTTGCCGCGGGCGGCGGCTCTGAGCACTCCGCGCTGAGCTGCTGGCGCAGCATGGATGCGCTGGGCGCCGCATGGCCGGCGCAGGCTGACGAGCTGGGCCAGGGGACCGAGTGCGAGCTGTGCTTCTGGGATGGCGCGGCGGGGGTCTTCTTCAACGATACGGTGCTGGACCAGATCAGCTTCAGGCGCCTTGATCCGGTGACAGGAATCTGGGGCAGCGCTGAGATCGTCGCCCGCGACACCTTCTTTGTCGACGACCTGTCGGTAACGATGAACCTGGGCCGGCCCTTTATCTTCTACATTGACCCGGATGAGGGCGAGCTGCGCTGCAGCTCCTGGCACTACTAGGATCGCGCAGCGTGAAGTGTTCAGCGTGCACTGTGAGTATGCAGTGTGCCGCGCGGATGCTGCAGCGAGCCGGTCGGCCAGCATGGTGTAAAAGACTGGCATGGTGAACCCGGGTCCGCACGATCTGCACCAGCAGATCTATGACGTTGTGAAGCTCATCCCGCGGGGCCGCGTGGCGACCTACGGGCAGGTGGCGCTCTGGGCCGGCCTGCCGGGCCACGCGCGCCTCGCGGGCTATGCCCTGTTCAACCTGCCCAAGGACCAGCAGGGCGAGGTGCCCTGGCAGCGGGTGATCAATGCCCAGGGACGGATCAGCTACAGCGAGGCACGCCAGGGCCACGACCACCTGCAGCGCGAGCTGCTGGAGGCCGAGGGCGTGATCTTTAGCGAGCGGGGCAAAGTAAGCTTCGCGGAGTTTGGCTGGCAGCCCGAAGGGGAGAGGCAAAGGACAAAGGGCGCAAAGCGGAAGAAGAGAGGCTGATGGCGGTTGGGAGCCGGGAGTCGATTGTCGAAAGTCGAAAGTCGAATGTCGAATGTCGAATGTCGGAGGTCGGAGGTCGGAGGTCGGACGTAGGAAGTCGGGGGTCGGAGGTCGGAAGTCGAGGATTGAAGGGCTGAAGTCGAGAGTTGATAGTTAGTGTTCTCAGTTGAAGTTTGTAGCGCACAAGAACGTGCGCGATCCCGGAGGGGCCCAGCTTGCCTGGGCCCGCGGCAGAAGAGGCAGCTCGATGCTGGCCTTGCCGAGGTCCTTTGACTTTCTCGCACAAGCCCTTGAATGCAGCAATTCTGTCCCGACCATTTGAGGAAAGAATCTTGCACCGGCAGCAAGGATAGTCCTTTGTCGTATCCGCCAGATGACGACGCTCGGCCTTGATGCGGTGTAGAGATTTCAGCGGCGCCGCGGGCCCAGGCAAGCTGGGCCCCTCCGGGCATACGGAGCGCTGTCTTGAATCCGGTAGCAGTTGCGATCTTGAGTCTTGTGCCTTGAGCCTTGTGCCTTGTGCCTTGAGCCTTGTGCCTTGAGCCTTGAGCCTTTAGCATTCGAAGGCGCACGCCGTGCGTCACTACATCGCCTGCTGCCATGGTGCTACACTCCCCGTGGAAGGCACACTTCTGCGCGCGGGATGCGCGCCCACGGGTGACACGATGCTGAGTGTGGTCTGGATTGAGCTGCAGCCTCCCGCGCAGTGGGACGCAGCCGCAAGCATGATGCTGATGCTGGTCTTTGTCGGCTTCTTCATCGCCGACCACGCCTTCCGCGCGCTGTCCGCCGACCTGGGCTACATCAAGGCGCAGCCCCTGGGTTATTCACTGCCCCTGGCGCTGCTCTTTGGTGGCATCGGCCTGATGATCGCCGCGGGCTATCTCTTTGTGAAGTGGGCTTCGCTCTAGAAGTAGAGGATAGAGCGGCGGTGCTTGTGCTTGTGTTACTCCGTCAGTAGCTGCAGCGTAGATTCTCTCAGTCCAGCAAGTATTCCGGTACATGCAGTATTCGCTTTCCTGACGAATGCGTTCTGGCGCTGGCTGCTCAGGTGTATTCGTTCTGGCGTCTGCGGCGGGCGGCGCGAGAGGCGCCCAGCCCGCGCAGATCCCCAGAGGGGCATAACCCCTGTCTCCCAAACCCTTGGAGGTGCAAGAAGGCAATGTTGGCAGGGCTCCTGGCCCCGGCTGCGACAGGCCTTCCTAACGCCAGTGCATCACGCCGTTGGCGCTGACACGCGGGCCAGGCCAGAACATCCGCGCATTGCGGCTGGCCGGGCGCCCTGGTGAGGGGCTGAGCAGGGCAATAACCCCGCTCAGCCCCATCAGGAAGAGGAAGGCATTGGTGGAAGCATGGTTAGTTGTGCCGTCGGCATTCAGCGCCGTACCAAGCATCCAGCAGAGCCAGACGCCCAGCAGCAGCACCAGATACCTCAGACGAGAGCGCAACCTGCGCATATCCAACCCTCGACAGGTCCCCGCTTCAGCGGACGGACCGGATTCCTCCCACTTCGCCATTCCTCCTCCCCCTGCCGGGAGACCGCGGGACGAATCCGGGGCGCTGCACGCTCGACAGCGCCCCGGTCTCAACCCTCGCGAGCTCACCCATGCAAGCTGCATCATTTGCGGCCGCGGCCGCCAGGTTGACCCGGGCCAGCAGGGCCTCAGCCCGGCTGCTCCGTCTCCGCCAGCTCAAACAACTGCTCCACGCTCAGCCCGAAAATCCGGGCCAGCCTCAGCGCCAATGTCACCGACGGCTCAGCCTTCCCACGCTCAATGGCGTGGATGGCCTGCCGGCTTACCCCTGCCGCCCTGGCCAGCTCTTCCTGTGACAGGTCGAGCCTCGCGCGGTGCATCCGCACCGTGTTATTCAGCTTCATCAGGCCCCTGTAAAGCATCTGTGTAAAGCAAGCTTTACCAGATGAAGCGTTGACACGACGAACTATAAGCCTAACGCGACAGAATGTCAAGTATCTTGGAGTAATGTACGGCAAAGTTTACAAAATGACGTGGAGTATACGCCGCAGGCTATCCGACAGCGTCTGGTATGCGCGGGCATGCAGGCCCTGAGGCCAGTGTTGATCAGGCTGCGCCAGAGAAAGGCGAAGGACAAGCGCGCCGAGGCGGCCTGGCATGCGTCCTGGCGGCAAGCTGCAGCAGGCGGCACTCAGGACCGCGCACTGTGACTGGACAAGGCAGCGGGCACTGAATCAGCCGCCGCGAAGGGGCATGTAGAACATGTAAACAGGCAGGTTTCGCAGGGCCGGCAGGATCAGTCCGGCCAGGCGTAGGGCTCGTCCGCCGGATCGAGCTCGATCTCCATGAGCTGGTCCGCGAAGTTGGAGAGGACCTTGGTGGCGATGGCCAGCACAACTTCCAGGGCCTGCTGGCGGGTGTAGCCGGCTGCCAGGAAGTTCTCGAAGTCCACATCTGACACTTTGCCCCGGCCTTCATAGAGCTGCTCCGCGAAGCGGCGCAGCGCCTGCTGGCGCTCATCGGGCAGCCCGGCCCCGCTGCGCAGGGCGGCGATGAGCTGCGGATCCAGCTTCTGGCGCACAGCTGAAGCGGTGTGGGCAGCCATACAGTAATGGCAGTCATTCAGGCGCGAGATGCTGAGCATGATGGTCTGCTTCTCGGCCACACTCATCCGGCAGCGCGCCACCTGCTGGTTCAGCGCGCTGAAGGCTTCGAAGGCCTGCGGCGACAAGGCCAGACCGCGGGCCCAGTTGGGCAGATAGCCCATCCGCGTTTTCAGACTGGCAAGTTGTTCGCGCAGCGATTCCGGGGCATTCTGCTCGTCAAGCAACTCGAATCCGCGCCGGCTGATTTCTTCCTGCATCGCTAACCTCTGTGTCCGCCGCTGGCGGCCATTTATGACCGCCCCCGGCCGGGCCGGTTATGTTAGACTCAGTTTCACTGTACAGGCGCCCGTAGCTCAGTGGATAGAGCATCAGTCTTCTAAACTGATGGTCGCAGGTTCGATCCCTGCCGGGCGCGCCAGCAGTGCTTATCCAGATACCTGCCATCCATTTCAAACTAATTCATACTGAACACGCTATGACTTCAGTATCAATTCGGACTTTGGGCACTGCATTAATGCTGACTTGATGTAATATAGACAAGTGATCACGAAAACGTCCGAGTTGGCAGTCCAAATTTTGATGTACGTGGCCTCACGGCCAAACCGTGAGATCCCCGTACCGCCCAAGCAGATTGCGGACGCCTCCAAGGCCTCGCCCAGCTACATCGCGAAGGTGGCATCCTCACTGGTGCGGGCGGGCATTCTGCGCGCACACCGCGGGGCGATGGGCGGCGTGACTCTGGCAGCACAGCCGGAAAAGCTGACCTTGTTTGAGATCGTGGAAACCAGCCAGGGCCGCATACTGGCGGACTACTGCGATGGCCACTTTGAACTTGACAAGGTTTGCAACTGGCACAAGGCCATGCATCAGCTTTACACCTCCACGGTCAGCGTCCTCAAGCGCTGGACCCTGGCCGACCTGCTGGCCAAGCCCGCCCCGGATGTGCATCAGCATGGCGACTCTTTCTGCCGCCTGGCCCGCAGTGGCTTTGACTGGCTCAAGCTGGGAGACATGATCGCGGCAGGCGAGCCCCCGCCGCGTAAGCGCCGCTAAAGCTGCTGCAGCTGTAAGTCCGAATCCGCATCCTGCGGCGTCTTCGCGCGCGCACAGCCTTGCGCACCAGCCCGCCATTCGGAATCAGCGCCAGGCACTCTGAACAGCACCTCCGGAGCCCCTGCCGCCCACACGGTCGCCCGGGGTCCAGACTGCCTTCCTGCTGCAAGTAAATCGGACTTAACTGTATAAAGATAACCGTTATCGCAGCTAACAGATAAGCATTGTCTGATTCGTGCTACACTCCGCTCGGGAGGACAGACAAATGCACAAGTCTGATTTCGACCCTGAAGAATCTGCGCCCGGCGGGCTGACCCGGCGCGGATGGATCGGCACCCTGGGCGCGCTGGCGATGACCGGCGGTCTGCTGGCCGGCTATGGCACCTTTGCCGCCTATGCCCTGCGCTTTCTCTATCCTCCGCGGCCCCAGGACAAGGTCTGGCTGCTGGTGGCTCCGGTTGCATCCTTTGCCAAGGGTGACAACCTGAGCTTCCGCACCCCCAGCGGAGCAAAGGTTGCAATCGCGCGGCAGGGAGACAGCGAGGATGTGGAGAGCTTCATCGCCCTTGGCAGCACCTGCCCGCACCTGGGCTGCCAGGTCTTCTGGGAAGGCCAGAACAATCGCTTCTTCTGCCCCTGCCACAACGGTGAGTTCGACCCCAGCGGCAAGGGGATTGGGGGCCCTCCCGGCGAAGCCGGCCAGAGCCTGCCGCGCTACCCGCTGAAGGTTGAAACGGGCCTGCTTTACATCCAGGTCCCGGCGGAAGGCCTGCCTCAGCCGCGCGCTGAGCTGGAACAGGTTTAGGAGGCTGCCATGTCTGCCCTGCGAGAGTGGTTTCGAGAACGCATCCCGGTCAGCGGCGAGCAGATCCGCGAGCTGACCAACGAGCCGGTGCCCAACCACCTGAAGCGCTGGTGGTTCTGCCTTGGCGGCACCGCGGCATATCTCTTCGTGATGCAGCTGGTCACCGGCATCCTGCTGGCCTTCTATTACCAGGCCACGCCGGAAACGGCCTTCGCCAGCGTGCAGTACATCACCGACGAGGTCGCCTTCGGCTGGTACCTGCGCAGCCTGCACAAGTGGGGCAGCATCCTGATGGTCGCGGCCGTGGTGCTGCACCAGATGCGGGTCTACTTCACCGGGGCCTACCGGCGCCCGCGCGAGCTGAACTGGATCATCGGCATGTGCCTGCTCTTCCTGACCCTGGTGGCCGGCTTCACCGGCTACAGCCTGGTCTTTGAGCAGCTCTCCTACTGGGGCGCCACCGTCGGCTCCAACATCGCCGACTCTATCCCGCTGATCGGCGGCTTCATGAAGCAGATGCTGCTGGGCGGCGAGGTCTACAACGAGCACACGCTCAGCCGCTTCTTCATCCTGCACGGCGCGGCCATGCCGGTGCTGATCATCCTGGTCTTCGCACTGCATATCGCCATGATCCGCATGCAGGGCGTGACCGAGTTCAGCGACCCGAGTGATGAGAAGCCGGGCAAGCCCAGGACCTTCAACTTCTTCCCGGACCACCTGCTGACCGAGATCCTCATCGGCACCGTGCTGATGATCCTGCTCAGCAGCCTGGCCACCATCTTCCCGGCCACGATGGGCGAAGCCGCCAACCCCCTGGTCACCCCCGAGGTGATCAAGCCGGAGTGGTACTTCTACGTGGTCTTCCGCTGGCTCAAGCTCTTCCCGGCCGCCATCGCCCTGCTGACGACCGGCCTGGTGGTCTTCACCATGTTTGCCTGGCCCTGGATTGACGGCGCGATCCGCAGGCGCCGCCCGGGCAGCGAAGCCAGCGTCTACATCGGCATCTGCGGCGTTATCGCCATCATCGGCCTGACCGTCTGGGAGGCCCTGGTCAAGCACTAAAGCTGCCGCCGGGGGACGGCGGCTGGAGGTATGCAATGTCGCTCAACACCAAACAGTGGATCATCGCCGCCATGGGACTGCTGTTCCTGGTTTCGCTGGTCCTCGTGCAGTGGATGGAAGTCACGCGCAAGCAGGAGGAGACCGGGGTGCGCGCGGCGCATATCAGTGTGCCGGCCAGCTCATCGAAGTGTGTGAAGTGCCACATGGAGGAAACTCCCGGCATCATCGAGCACTGGAAGGGCAGCGGCCACGCCGAGAAGGGCGTGGGCTGCGTGGACTGCCACCGGGCCAAGGAAGGCGAGGCGGATGCCTACATGCATGAAGGCGCGCTGATCGCGGCGGTGGTCACGCCCCTGGACTGCTCGCAGTGCCACCCCAAAGAGGCGCAGCAGTTCCAGGCCAGCCATCACTCGGAGGCCGGCAACATCCTGGCCTCGCTGGACAACCTGCTGGCCGAGACCGTCGAGGGCCACCGCGGCAGCTTCAACCCCCACGGCCCGACGCCGGGAATGCTGGAGATCAAGGAAGTCAACGGCATGGCCTCCGCCTCGCTGGGCTGCAAGCAGTGCCACGGGGCCAAGGTGGGCATCCTGACCACCGACGGCGGCAGCATCACGGTGGATGACCTTAAGCCCGACGCCAATGGCATGCCGACGGACACGAGCCTGCTGGCGAAGATCAAGAAGAACGACAAGGGCCGCCCGATGCTGGACCCCGGCACCTGGCCCAATACCGGCATCGGCCGCCTGAACCTTGACGGCTCCAAGGGCTCCTGCACAGCCTGCCACAGCCGCCACGACTTCAGCCCGCGCCGCGCGCGCCAGCCGGAGAACTGCGGCAAGTGCCACATGGGCCCTGACCACCCGCAGATTGAGATCTATAACGAGTCCAAGCACGGCATCGCCTACCGCGACCAGAAGGACGAGATGAACCTCGACGCCAAGCACTGGGTGCTGGGCAAGGACTACACCGCCGCGCCGACCTGCGCCTCCTGTCACATGAGCGGCAATATCCGCAACGGCGGCGAGATCACCCACGACCCCGGCGAGCGCATCTCCTGGACCAACCGCCCGCCGATCTCCAAGCTGCTGGACACGGACAAGGACCACAAGCTGGTCACAGAGAAGGACCCGGCCAAGCGCGCGGGCATGATCGAGGATTCCTGGCAGAAGAAGCGCCAGCGCATGCAGATGGCCTGCGCCTCCTGCCACACTAGCGACTACATCAACAGCTTCTATAAGCAGTATGACGACCTGGTGATCCTCTACAACGAGAAGTACGGCAAGCCGGGCCAGGCGATCATGGACGTGCTGCACGAGCAGGGCCTGCTGAGCAAGCCGGACTTCGACGAGCCCGCCGAGTGGGAGTGGTACCTGATCTGGCACCACCAGGGCCGCCGCGCGCGCCACGGCGCCAGCATGATGGGCCCGGACTATACGCACTGGCACGGCATGTTCGAGGTCGCCGAGGCCTGGTACCAGAAGTTCATCCCCGAGGTGCGCCACGTGATCGAAGAAGCCCGCGCCGCCGGCAAGACGGCCGAGGCCGAGGCCTGCAGCAAGGTGGTCGAAGAGATCATGAGCCGCCCGGAGAACGCCTGGGAGAAGGGCGGCGACGCTGCGGCAAGCGCCGAGATCGAGAAGGCCATGGCCGAGCGCTACGGCAAGGATAAGTAGCGCCGGCCAGTGCCGCAGTAGCGCCGGCCCCCGTGCCGGCGGACTGCGTGCAACAATTAGCGATCCTTAAGGGCCGGGGCCAGTCCCCGGCCCTCTTTGCAGGGTGCAGAGCTTGCCGGCATGGATAGCCAGGAAAGATCCGGCGTTTGGAATGCAGGCAGGATGCCCGCGCTCCGGTTCTATCCGCCGCCTTCTGCATTCAGCCTATTGCCTTGTCGTCGCGCGCACGCAGTGCGCCACTACTATGTTCCTCTGCCTCGCCGTCAGGCGCACGCATTGCGCTGCAGGTCCGCTGCCCGAAATCGCCACCGCGGGCGCGCTCCACGCGCCCCTACTCTGCCATTAGCCATTTGCCATTAGCCATTAGCCATTAGCCGTGGCTCCATGTCCCCCAATGTCCATATACGCGCGCGGCCAGAGGCGCTATCCTCCCCGCGCCGCGATGGTGGCTGCGGCAGCGGCGGGGCCTGCAGTCCCCGCTGCTTCCGCCACCATCGCGCCGGGATTGCCATTTCACATTTCACAGCGGTGCTTGTGCGTCCGCCGGGGGTTCTATACTTCCAGCGGATGCACAAGCAGGAAACAGCCGCCCTCAACCAGCACGCCCTGGCCGAGCGTATGCAGGCCCTGGGGCTGAAGCAGTGGTGGCTGGCTGATCAGATCGCCGTCGACAAGCGCACGGTCAACCGCTGGCTTACCGGCAGGGTGCGGCGCATCAGCCGCGACAACCTGGAACGCCTGGCGGCGCAGCTGAAGTGCAGCGAGGACGAGCTGGTGCTGGCGGACGAAACCGACACCCGCGCGACCCAGAAGGAGCAGCAGCAGGCCAGCCAGATGCTGCTTGACCCGGCGGCCCAGCTGATGTTCGCCATGCGCGAGGAGTACAGCCTCTACGAAAGCCTGATCAAGGCCGTGATGCATCCAAACATGAGCATTGCCGAGTTATGCCGGATCTATGCCAAGCTGACCAAGCTGGCCGCCAGCCAGGAGCAGCGGGAGCAGGCCGCGCGCTATGCCAAGCTGGCGCTGCAGTACGCCATCCGCTGCGGCGATGTGGAGCAGGAGTTCAGCTCGCGGGCCAACCTGATCGCGATCGACGGCGAGAACGGCAAGCTGGTGCAGGCCCGCAAGGCACTGGAGGAGCTGGTGCTCTTTGCCGAGAGCATCGGCAACCTGCGGGCCCGGGCGATCTCGCAGATCAACCTGATGCACGCCCAGCGCCTGCTGGGGGACATGCCGGCGGCGATCCGCTCGGCCCGGCAGTGCCTGGCCACCTTCATGTCCTTCCAGGGCAAGGTGGACTTCAGCGACCGCGGGGCCCTGATCCACGCGGCTTCCTTCGCCGCCAACATTGCCCGGGATATCCGCAGGTTCCCCCTGGCCCGGCGCCTGCGGCTCTACTACCAGGCTATCGACAATGAGGAACACACGCCGCGCACGATCATCGGCTCGGCGCTTTTTGTGGCCGATGTGCTGAGCCTCGAGGGGCGGGAAGCTGAAGCGCTGGCCCTGCTGGATGAGCACCTTGAGGGCTTCATCGCCCTGGGCCGCGTGCAGGACGGCGAGCTGATCCACCCGGCCTGCGTCATGCGCCGCGCCGGACGGCTGAAACAGGCGCAGGAGTATCTTGAGGGTGCGCAGACCCGCGGCAAGATGAACATCTACGAACCGGCCTTCATTGCCGAGGAGTTCGGGCGCATCGCCGCCGCCGCCGGCGACTGGCGCCGCGCGCGTAAAATGCGCCGCGAGGCCAACCAGCTCTTTGCCTCCTTTGGCATGCTGAAGCGCTGCGTGGACGACCCGACCCTGGACACCGGCCAGCTCTTCAAGGCGCCAAGTCGCGAGAAGCTGGAGTTTGAAGGCTAGTTCCCGGTATGGGTGGGGACACGCCACACCTGAAGCAGACTACAGCCAATGCCCCCGTGTCAGGAAATCCAGATCCAACAGGAGGCACGGAGGCGCTGAGAATCTGGAGGACAGCTTGCTCGTCTGCCGACTGTTAAGCCAGGGGATGCATGCTCTAGCGACAAGGGAGTCAAGCAACACTCTCAAGCTCAGTGTCTCAGTGCCTCCTGTTTGTTTTTCATTTCCAGCATGTCTCCGTGGCGTGGACAGTCTCGCCCTGTAAGAAGGCGGGTCAAGACCCGCCACTACAAGAAAGCGCGGCAGGACGCTCTCCGCATGAAGGCGGGTCAAGACCCGCCCCTACGGGAACGTGACGGGCGGCGACCGCCCCGCCCTACAATGAAAAAGTGCAGCAGCTGCGCATAGGCTTCAACGAGATCCACTACCGCATCGAGCGCAGCTCGCGGCGGCGCACGGTCTGCATCACCGTCCATCCGCAGAACGGCGTGGTGGTCAAGGCTCCGCCCTGGGCCGCCGAGGATGAGATCGAACTCTTCGTGCGCCAGAAGGCGAGCTGGATCAGCAAGCACCTGACTGTCTTCTCCGCGCTGCCCCAGGCCGCCCCGTCCGAAGAGCGACTAAGCGACGGCGCTGTCCTGCCGCTGCTGGGCCGCAGCCTGAACCTGCGTCTGAGCGTGCAGCCCCGCAGCAGCAGCCGGCAGCGCAGCCGCCTGCGGCTGCATGAGGATGAGCTGCATGTTGAGCTGCGGCTGAGCCCGGGCGAGGATCAGGCCGGAGCCCTGCGGGGAGTGCTGACGCGCTGGTACCGCCAGCAGGCGCGGCACCTGCTGTATCCGCGGCTGGCTTTCTTCGCCGCGCAGCTTGGCCTGCCGGAGCCGGAGCTGCTGATCCGCGAACAGCGCTCACGCTGGGGCTCATGCAACCGCCGTGGTGAGATCCGCATCAACTGGCGCATCCTGCTGGGCCCGGCGGAAGTGGCCGACTATCTGATTGCGCACGAGGTCTGCCACCTGAAACAGATGAACCACAGCCCGCGCTTCTGGCGCCTGGTGGCGAGGCTGGTGCCGGACTACAAGGCCCTGCGCCAGAAGCTGAAGCTGGAAGGGCATTTGTACTCTCTTTGAGGGAGTGTCGACGGTCGAAAGTCGAAGTCGGCCTGAACTGGCCTTGGATGCACAGATTGCGACAACGAAGACGCCAGCGGGCCTGAACAAAGCTGCACTGATGTCTCTGCCAGGCCGTTGAAGCTGCCAGGCCGTTGAAGAAGAACCTTCACCCTGCTACCTGCGACTTGCGACTGCCTGTCTCAGGCGTCCTGGTGGCAGACGATGGACAGGTACTTGTCATAGTCCGGCGACATCGGCGTCTTCAGCACGGACTCAATCCAGGCCTCGCGTTCAAAGGACTGCAGGAAGAGGTCCCAGACGCAGACGCTGTTATGGTCGGGGGCCGCGCGGCCGAGGGCCTTGGGCCGGTCGGAGGGCGAGCTGTAGACCACGTGGTGCAGCTCGTTGTCGTTCATCCAGCGGTCGAGGAAGACCTGGTTGATGCCGTTGCCCTGGTGGATGCCCATGAAGCCGACACCGTGGAATTTCTGCATCACGGCCTCTTCGCGCATGTGCTGCAGCATGCGGGTCTTGGCGGCCTCAAGCAGCACCGGCGACAGCGGAGCGCCGCTCATGGTGATGGAATAGACCTTGAGCTTGAAGGCCGGAGCGCGCAGTACATCAAGGAAGCGGATAGACCGCGGCGCATAGCGGGCGATGATGCGGCTGTTGAACTCTGTTGCCGTCTGCAATATCTCCCTCCTGCAGCTGCCCCACCGGGCTGTCTGGATTCTAACCGCACGCAGGCAGGAAGAGGCCTGTCTAAACCCAGAGTTAACCCGGAAGGTGCCGCGGAAACTGTTGCAGGCTTCAGCCAGCTTTGGTGCAGTCCAGTTCCGGCGCCGGCAGGGGCCTGGCGGGCCAGGCCTCCAGCGCGCGAACCATCTCCTCCGCCGCGGCCCGCAGCGCCGGGCTGCGCTCCCATTCGCTGCTTTGTTCGGTCTGCAGATGAAGCAGCGCGCGCAGCAGCCAGCCCACCTCGACCTCGTTCTCCACGCTGGCGGCGAGCTCCTGCCGCGCGGACCAGCGGGCCAGGGCTTCCTCTGCCGCGCCGTTGGCCAGCAGCGCCAGTGAGTAGTAGTAGTCCAGCAGGATCGCCTCGTCATTGCGCAGGTCGCGCAGGGCGCCCTCGGCCAGGCGCATGTAGTTCAGGCTCTCCTGCGGCTGGCCGCTGTGCAGCGCGATGAGGGCCAGCAGCATCAGCACGGCGGACTCAAAGGTGGCGATCCCGGCGCCGGACTGGCGCTGCCAGGCCTGCAGGGCCTGGCGCCGGGCTTCCGTCCAGTTGGCGGTATGCGCGGCATAGATCGCCATGTTGAAGCGCGACATCGACACCTGCGCGGTGTCACCGTCGCGCTGGGCCGACTCAATCTGCTCCTGGGTCAGCACGCGGGCGCGCTCCAGCTCGCCGCGGCACCAGGCCTGGAAGGCGAAGCTGCCCAGCTCGCGGCGCAGCAGGATCTGGTTGTCGAGGCCCTGATACACGGCGAAGGCCGCGCGCATGTGCCCTTCCGCTTCTTCATGGCGCCCCAGGGCGTTAAGCGACCAGGCCAGTGTGGCCGAAGCCTTGGAAAAGATGCGGCGCGCGGCATCCGGGCCCAGCAGCTCAAAAACCGCCTCGCAATTCTCGATCGCCTCAGCATACTCATGCCGCGCGCGCAGGGCGGTGGCCATGATGTGATGCGCCTCCGCGGCTTCTTCCAGCCAGCCGGCCGCACGCGCCATCTCCAGGCAGCGCGCCGCTTCAAAGAGCATCTGGTCGAAGGTCTCAGAGCCCCGCTGGGCGTAGATGCGTCCCAGCTCGCAGCGCAGGGCATCGCGCTCGCATCCCAGGCTGTCAAACAGCGCTGTGGCTGTAGTGAAGTGGGCCGCAGCGTCCTGGAAGCGGTTCCTGGCATCGGCCGCCAGGCCGGCCAATTCATGCACACGGGCGGATTGATGGACTTCCAGCTCAGACTGCCTGTCCAGCAGCCAGCCGCAGCGCTCGGACAGGGCGTGGTAATCCTCAATCTGGCTGAGCGCCATCAGGGACTGCAGCTCGGCGGCAATCTGCGACATGAAGTTAAGCAGTATAACGGCTCACATTTTGCCGAGTAAAGTTGCTTTAAAGAAGATTGAAGTATGGCCCTTGCCCAGCCTCAGCCAGCCTGCGCCATTGCCTGCCAGGCATGCAGATTGCTGCGCATTTCTGCGGCAAGCAGCGCGGCGGGGCCGCCCTGCGCCGCCTCCGGCCAGAGCTGCTCAAGGGCCCGCAGCAGCCAGCGCGTTTCGATGCGGTTCTCCCCGCACATAGCCAGCTCTCCCCGCTCCTGCCAGCTGGCTGCGGCTTCATCCATCCGGCCGGCCGCGGCCTGCGCCAGGGCCAGGTAGTAGCCGCAGAGCCGGGCTTCATCACTGCTTGGGTCACGCAGCTGGCGCACGGCGATGTCGATGTAGTTGAGCGCCTCTTCGGCCCGGCCAAGGTGCAGGCAGCACAGGCACAGCAGACGCAGCACCGCGCTTTCCAGGGCCAGGCCCTGCGGGGCGAGGCGCTGCTGCCAGGCAATCAGCGCAAGCTTGTGGGCTGTTTCCCAGTCCTCTTCCTCGGCGGCGAAAAGCCCGAGGTTGTAGCGCGACATGGCGGCTTCCAGGCCCGAGCCGTCGATCTGCGCCGACTCCAGCTGCTGCTCGGTCAGCTCGCGGGCGCGGGCAATGTCCCTTTGCAGCCAGGCCTGATAGGCAAAGACCCCCAGCTCACGGCGCAGCAGGCCGGAGTTGTCGAGGCCCTGCAGCAGATGGAAGGCCTCATGCGCCTGCTGCGCGCCTTCCTCGCCGCGCCCGAGGGACGAAAGGGCCCAGGCCCGCAGCGATGCCGCGCGGTAATAGTGGTAGCGATCCCGGCCCTTGTCCAGCAGGGACAGGGCCCTGGAGCTGAGCTCCAGCATCTGCTCAAACTGGTCGCGGTGCCGGCAGACATTGGCCAGCAGCAGCAGGGCCTCGGCTTCCTCGGTATGCCAGCCATTCTCGGCGGCCTTCTGTGCGCAGCGCTGGGCTTCCTGCAGCAGGGTCTCAAGGCTGTTGCCGGCGCGGCGGGCCAGGGTGATGCCGATGCGGCTGCGCAGGGCTTCGCGCTCCAGGCCCAGTTCAAGGTAAGCCTGCTCGGCGGCGAGCTGCGTGCTCAGCGCTTCTTCCAGGTTCAGTTCGTGCTCGTGGATGCAGCCCAGCATGTAGAGCAGCCGCGCACTGCCGGCGCTGCCCTCGGGCTCGCTCTGCAGGGCCTCGGCGATGCGGCCCTTCAGGTCACGGTAGCTGCGGCGCTCGAAAAGCTCTTCAATCAACTGCATCTGAGTTGAAGCCTGTTCCACACTGGCAGTATAGCCATTCAGCGCGCCGCTGCAAGAGCCGCCGGCGAGACTTGTGCAGAAGGCTCGCGCCGCTGCTAGGATGAAGTGGCATGCACAGGCACCCCATACTGGCGGCGAAGCGGCTGTGCGCGGCCCCCGGCCCGCGCCGCAGTCTGCGCGGAACCGCGGCGCAGAGCACTGCGCTGCTGGCGCTGCTGGTGCTGCTGCTTAGCGGCTGTCCGGGCAAGGATACGGGCGCGGGCGGCACTGACACGCAGCAGCAGAGCAGCACACGGGCAGCCGTGCCCGCGGCGACGATCGCCTACATCGGCAACTTCCGTGGCTTCCAGCGGCCCTGCGGCTGCGACCAGCGCCAGGACGGCGGCCTGCTGCGCCTGGCCACCGTGCTGCGCGTTCTGCGCGGCGAGATCAGCGCCGAGGAAGCCATGCTGGACCCCAGTGAGCTGCCCCACGGCCTGTCGCAAAAGATCGAACCCACTGGCAGCATTCCCGGCCAGCCGGCTGTGGACAGCGCGGCGGACTCAGCGGCGGATGCGGAGGCAGGCAAGGCAACTGAGCCTGCGGATAAGCAGGCTGAAACAGAGGCAGAAGCCGCGGGCATGGCCGGAGGCGCCGCGGCCACGGATACCGCCATGGTGCCCGGCCCGGCGGTGCCGCTGCAGCCGCCGGCCGATGCGGCCCTTGACCCCCTGTGGCTGCTGGACTGCGGTAACTTCACCGACCAGTCCAACCGCTTGCCGGGCTTCCGCTCCGCCACGCACCTCAAGGCCCTGGCCCAGCTGGGCGCGCGGGCCGCGGTGCTGGGCAGTGCTGAGGCCGCGCTGGACAGCGAGCAGGCGCGCCTGGCCTTCGCCGACAGCCCGCTGCCGCTGTTGAGCTGCAACCTGAAGAGCAGCCTGGCGGAGATAAAGCCTAAGGCCAGCCTGGAGCTGGCCCCGGGCTGGTATGTCATCGGACTCACCGCGCCGGATGGCGCCGGCGGCGGCTTTGCCTCCGGCGGTCTGGCCCTGCGCCGCAAGCTGGGCGGGCATCAGGACAGCGGCGAAGCCCAGAGCTGGGCCAGCGTCGAGGATCCGGTCAGCAGTCTGAAAGCCGAGCTGGCCCGTCTGCCCAAGGATGCCCTGGTGCTGGTGGCCTGCGCCCAGATGCCCGAGGGCCTGCTGGCCCAGATCAGCGTGCTGGGCCCGGCCCTCATCATCGGGGCCCAGCGCGAGGCGGACTTTGAGCCGCGCACGGAAAACCTGCCCCTGCCGGCCCTGCTGGAAGCCCCGGTGCGCCGCGGCCTGCTGGCTTCATTTGTCTCGCTGAAGCGGCCGCAGCCCGGTGAATGGGAACAGGCCCGCGCCACCTTCTGGAGCTACCGCCTGGCCACCGGCGTGCGCGACGACCAGAAGATGGACGAACTGCTTAAGGCCCAGGATGCCGAATCGCTGCAGGTGGCCTTCAGCAGCGACGAATGGGAGAACAACAAGTGGGGCCAGGATGAGAGCTTCCTGCCCCCGGATATGCGCAAGCGCGGCTCCATCGTCCCCGGCTATACCGGCTCCGCCGCCTGCAAGGACTGCCACCCGGCCGAGTATGCCAAGTGGGAGAGCAGCGGGCACAGCCACGCCTTCTCCACCCTGGTCCGCCACGACGCAGCCAGCACCATGGACTGCCTGGAGTGCCATGTGGTGGGCCTGCTGGAGCCCGGCGGTTTCCTGCCCGCTTCGGCCCAGCCGGCGCTGGCGGCCGTGGGCTGCGAAAGCTGCCACGGCCCGGGCGGCGAGCATATCGGGCTGGCCCAGCGCATCGACCCCTCAGAGCTGAGCCCCGTCGCGATTGAGAGCGGCAAGCTGCCCCGGATGGACAAAAAGGCCATCGCCCGCGGCGATCTGGCGAACTGCGTCTATTGCCATGACGACTTCAACAGCCCGGACTTCAGGCTGGAAGAGTATTGGCCGCAGGTTCAACACTGACGCGACCCTGTCTCAACTGGTATCCCACCTTTTCCAACTGGTACCCTTAACTTCACAGGGTACCGGTACACCAGCCGGTCTCCCTGCTGGGTAGAATCGAGGTGCGGGATGTTCCTGTCAATCGACAAAACTTCGGCTCAGCCGGTATACCAGCAGATCCGTGACGCGATCGTGTCGCACATCCGTGCAGGCACACTCAAGCCCGGGGATAAGCTGCCCGGCACGCGCGACCTGGCGAACCAGCTTGGCGTTTCGCGCAAGACCGTGCTGATTGCCTATCTGGAGCTGGCCGCCGACAACTGGGTGGAGAGCCGGCCGGGCTCCAGCACCTACGTGCTGGACCGCAGCGGCATGAACAGCGTCTACATGCGGCGCAGCCAGCGCATCGAGCTGGTCACGCCGCCGGGCCACACGCCGGCCAGCGAGCCTGACCCCGGCGCCCCGCAGATGGACTGGGAGCCGCTGCGCCTCGACGGCAGCTACTTCTATATGCCGCCCTACCGCGCGCGCTGGCAGGGCCCCGAAGAGTGGATCTCCTTCAGCCGCGCCATCCCTGACGTGCGGCTTTTCCCCTTTGAGCGCATCAAGAAGGTCTCGGGCCAGATGCTCTGGGACCCCAAGGCCTACTTCTTTGACTACGGCCATCCGCAGGGCTATGAGCCCCTGGTGGACTACCTGCGCACACGCCTGGCCAAGGAAGGCATCGACACCGCCGAGGAACGCAACGGCGTGGTTATCGCCTCCGGCTTCCAGGTCGGCCTGAACCTGCTGCTGACCATGCTGCTGCAGCCGGGGGACAGCGTGGTGGTGGAGGACCCCACCTTCAACGCCATCCTCAACCTGCTGGTGGCGCGCAACATCGCGCACCGCGGCGTGCCGATGGAGCACGACGGGATGGACGTGGATTATCTGGAGCGCCTGCTGATCCGCGAGAAGCCCAAGCTGATCATCACCATCCCGACCCTGCACAACCCGACCGGCACCACCATGAGCCGGGAAAAGCGCGAGCGCCTGGTGCAGCTGGCCCAGCGCTTCAACGTGCCGATCATCGAGGACTACTGGTGCATGATGATGGGCTATGAAGGCCGCCGCGAACCCTCGCTCAAGACCCTTGATTCCGGCGGGCATGTGATCCAGATCGGCAGCTTCTCCAAGAGCTTCCTGCCCGGCACCCGCGTCTCCTGGCTGGTGCTGCCGACGGGCATCGCCGAGAGCTTTGTCATCGCCAAGCGCGCCATGGACCGCAGTGATTCCTACTTCCTGCAGACCCTGGTGCATGAATTCATCATCAAGGGTTTCATGGACCTGCATTGCCGCAAGGTCGACCGTATCTATCGCGCCCGGCTTGAATTATGCGACGAGCTCATGCGTCAGCACTTTCCAGGAGAGGTGAGCTGGAAGCGCCCGGCGGGCGGCTTCAGCTTCTGGCTCTCGCTGCCGCGCAGCCTCAGTGGTGAGGAACTGCTGGAGCGTTCCGTGGCCCAGGGCGTCGATTTCGCCCCCGGCAGCTACTTCCAGGTAGGCCGCCGGGACAGCAACTTTGTCCGTGTTTCATTCAGCACCCTGACCCAGCCACAGCTGCGCCAGGGCCTGCGCCGCCTGGGGGCGGTCCTGCAGGATGCTGTCACCGCTGAGGGGGCCCGGCAGGCTGGCCGGGTTGTTGTATGAGGTGGAAGCTATGACTACGCGTTTTCTGGCTCTGCTGGCCCTGCTGGCCTGCCTTGTGCTGGCCTTCAGCGCCTGTGGCGAGAACCATCAGGATGACAATGTCGAGCAGAACGGCTCAACGCCGGAACCCGGCGCGGGCCTTGACCCGACCACAAACCCTGAAGAGGCTGTGGTCGACGCCCTGATCAACGTGCTGGACTATGAGATCGCCGAGGATCCCGCGGCCGACCGTGAAGGCTCAGCCAGCGGTACCGTCGGCGGCCCCGGCGGCACCGGCGGCAAGAAGATCATGGCCAAGATCATCAACCCCGGGGACGACATCCTCTCCGAGATCATCGCCGTGCCTGGCCAGCGCTTCAAGCTGACGGTCGGCGGCGGCCGCGTCAGCAAGTCGGCGACGCTGAACACAGCGCTGCAGATCGAGTTCAGCGTGGTTGAGGACCTCAACGGCGACAACGTGGGCGGCGACAACATCACCCAGACCGTTCCGCTGGCCCTGATCGCGGGCAAGGTGGCCCGGGTGGACATGACCATCCGCCGCGCCCTGAACAGCGATGTCGGCAGCGGCAACGCACCGGAGCCGGGCAGCGGCGAGCTGGTCTATACCGAAGCCCTGCGCGAGGACGCCCTGGGCGCCAAGGACGACTTCTTCGGCGTGAACTACGCCACCGGCCAGGTGCTCTTTGATGTCGACGGCAACGAGTTCCTGGATGTTGGCGACGACCAGGTGCTGGATGACGCCAACATGAACGGCTGGCCGGACCAGACTGAGGGCGACTACTTCGACCCGGGCGTCAACCCGCCCAGTGCGGCCGCGCCTTTCCTCAGCGGCATGATCATCTCGGTGGATCTCGCGGCCTACGCCTTTGACCTGCAGACGGACGATGGCCGCCTGATTCGCGTGACCATCGAACCCTTCGCCCTCATCGCTCCGCTGACCGAGGGTGGAGATCTGCTGGGGCAGGTGATCCTTGATCCTTCCATGGTTGGTACACACGTCAGCGTCGACGGTGTCCAGCTTGACGAGCAGAGTTTCCTGGCCTTCCGGGTCGTGCTTGACCCGGCCAAACCAACTCGCTAACGGGGAAGAAGCGCTATAGCTTCGGGCACAGGGGCGCGGCCGCCGCGATGGGACCGCGCCCTTCTGTTTGCGCATGGCAGAGGGCGCGTCCTGCTCCAGCAGGTATAAACAGCAGATGTCCAGCGGGGGCGAAATCCAAAGCAGGCTGCTTGGCGCTTTGCGCCGCCCGCCGCCGCTGCTTGAAAAGCTGGCCGCCGTCCCGGGGCTCTATCTCGTCGGCGGCTGGCTGCGCGATATCGCCCTGGGACGCGGCAGCAGCGACTTCGACCTGATCGCTCTGGACGGCTTTGATCAGCTCAGCATCGCGGTGATCGCCGCGCTGGGCCAGCAGCCTTACCTGGTCAACGAGCGCTTCGCCACCACCCGCTTTCTGCTGCCCGATGGCAGCAGCCTGGACCTGCAGCCCTGCCGCCCCGGCGGCATCGCAGCAGACCTGGCCCAGCGCGACTACAGCGTCAACACACTGTGCTATCCACTGGCGGCGCTGGGGCCGCAGGCCGCTCTTGAACATCTCAGCTCGCACCCACTGGCGCTGGCTGACCTGGAGCAGCGCGTGCTGCGCATGGTGGACCCTGTTGCCATGGCGGCCGACCCGCTGCGCGTGCTGCGCGGCTATCGCCTTTGCACGGGCCTGGGCCTGCGGCCGGATGTGGAGACCCGGCGCTGCTGGCATGAACTGCGGGGGCGGATCTTTGACTCGGCCGCCGAGCGCATCCGCGAAGAGCTGCTGCAGTGGTTCGCCGCGCCGGAGCCCGACCCGGCCTTCCCGCGCTGGCCCTCCTTCCCGCTGAGCGTCCGCTGGGCCGCTGAGGACGGCGTGCTATGGCAGCTCTTTCCGCCGCTGGAAGCCGCCATCGGCTGTGAGCAGAACGTCTATCACCACCTGGATGTCTGGAACCACACACTTGAATGCCTGGTGCAGCTCGAGGCCCTGCGGGCCCGGCTGAAGGATGACCAGCCCGCGGAGCTGAGCAGCTATGCCCCGCGGCTGCGGGCCGACTGGGATGCGCCCTTCACAGCCGCGGCGCCGGCCAGCGCGCTGACACGCCTTTCGCTTCTGCTGCATGACATCGCCAAGCCGCCGACCCGCGCGGTGCAGGCCGACGGCAAGGTGACCTTCTACGGGCATCAGGAAGTCGGGGCCGAGCTGGTACGTCCGCTGCTGGAGCGCCTGCGCTTCAGCCTGGACGAGCAGAACTTCGTCCGCAGCATGGTGGCCGAGCATCTGCGCCTGGGCTTTTACGCCGAGCACGACCCGATCCCGCCGCGCCTGCTGTACCGCTTCATCCGCAGCCTGGGCGCGGCGACGCCGCTGGCAGTGCTGCACAGCCTGGCCGACTGCGCTGCGACCCAGGGCGAAGGCGCGGAGGAAAGCCTGCACAAGCACCTGCGCGCTGCGCAGCAGGTCCTGCAATCCTGGTACAGCGCGGACGAGGTCGCCCGCCCGCCGCTGTTGCTGGACGGCCACGCGATCATGCAGCTCACCGGCCTGCCGCCGGGGAAGCGCGTGGGCGAGATCAAGGAAGCCCTGCTGGAGGCGACTGCCGCCGGGGACGTGGCAAACGAGGACGCTGCGCGGGAGTTTGTGCTGCGGTTGATGAAAGAGTAGCCGTGGGGCGACAGTTAGTAGATGTCCCGCCGGTGGTCAGCGTCGATGATCCAGACTTGCAGCATATGATCATAGATACTGTAGACAACCCTGTAATGGCCGACACGGATACGCCACTGATCTTTGCGACCACTCATCTTCAGACATCCATGCGGCCGCGGATCAGATGCGAGGGCCGCAATTGCCTCAGCCACGCGCGGACGCACATCCTCCGGCAGCTTCTTCAGGGCCCGGACGGCCTCCGGCTCATAGTGGATCTCGTACATTAATTGCTGTGTACGGTCAGCAGATGTTCAAGTCCAAGCTCTTTGAGGACAAGCTCCATGGGAACGGCTGGCCCTGGAAACAGCAGCTGGTTCAGATCGATGATGGCGCCGTCATATTCATCCTGCGTTTCCGGGCTCAGGTGATCAAAATCAAAGTTCCCGTCATTTGAGCTCATCACACTGCGTTCAATCTCTCGGATGCGTGAAAGCAGTACTGCGCCGGCGCGGTACTCCTCTGGCCACTGTGACGGCTCCAGGATGCTCAGGCGTACCAGCATCCGCAGATAGTCTTCCAGAGCGACCGTCACATGCGTGACCTTGCCTTCGGAGTCCAGCTCGAAGCGTGGGGCCTCAGACAGCTCGTTGTCCTTGCTTAGAACAGACATGCTGAAGTTATAACCCTGTGCTGCTACCTGCGCAAGTGCAGTGCGCTGAATGGCCAACACCGACGCATTGGCGAAGCCAACTCGATCATGCGCCGGAGACTCGGAGCGCGGGCTGGTCGCGAAGCGGCAGCCCGCTTGCCTATGCTTTAGACACCGGGAACATTCAAGAAAGCGGGCCTTGCTGCGCAAGCAGCCCGCGCTCCGCGACTTCGATGCTACTCCATCTAGACGGGATCGACATGCAGCAGCGCCTTGATCCCAGCGGCCAGTTCATCGCGCTTGACCACTGTCTGCGGCCGCTTCTCCTTGCTGGTCCACTCCTCGCGGGTGGCCGCCTCGGCCGCCAGTTCCTTGCCGGCCTGCAGGTCCTTCACACTGACCTCGCCGCGCTCGAACTCATCGCTACCGGCGATGATCGCCAGCGCGCAGCCGAGCTTGTCGGCGTACTTCATCTGCTTTTGCATGTTGGCCTTGCCGCCCTGCCACATCTCGGCGCGGATGCCGGCCTCGCGCAGCTCGCGGGTCATGGCGATATAGTCGCCAAGGCGCTCGCGGTCCATCACCGTCACCAGCACCTGCGGCCCGGCGGTCTCCTCACCCAGCAGCAGGTCCAGCTTGCCCAGCTGCTTCAGCGCGGCCAGCAGACGGTCGACGCCCACGGATGCGCCGACGGCCGGGATGCCCTGGCCCTCGCCCATGAAGCGCTCGACCAGGTTGTCATAGCGCCCGCCGCCGAAGATGGAGCCATAGGACGGCAGCTCGGTAAGGACCACCTCAAAGACCGGCCCGGAGTAATAGCCCAGGCCGCGGGCCAGGTGCAGATCAAAGTTGACCCGGCCCTGGCTTCTCGGCCCCGGCACGCCATAGTCCTTCAGCCAGGCCAGCATCTGCTCAATTTCGTCCAGCGCCTCCATGGCCAGCGCGTTTTCGGCCAGCAGCGCGCGCGCGGCGGAAAGGCTCTCGGCGTTATTGCCCTCGTTGGGCAGGTCAAGGAAGGCGTCGACCCGCGCGATCTGATCCACGCTCAGGCCCAGGCCCTCCACAAAGGCCCCGCTTTCGTCCTTCAGCCCGCCGCCCAGTTCCTGGCGGATGCGCTCGCGGGGGTACTTGTCCAGCTTGTCGATGACGCGGTAGATGCTGCGGGCCTGCTGCGCATCCGCGCCGCAGTACTCACCCACGGCGTTCAGCAGCTTGCGGTTGGAGACGCGGATCACGTAGCCGCCCACGGCAAGCTCGCTGAGGATGGCGTCGATCACCGCGATGATCTCGGCGTCGGCGGTCAGTTCAGGTGTGCCCACGGAGTCGATGTCGAACTGCAGGAACTCGCGAAAGCGCCCCGGCTCGGGCTTGTCATAGCGCCAGACCGGGCCATAGGCATAGCGGCGCAGGGGCCGCGGGATCTCGCCTTGCAGGTAAGTGCAGACCACCCGCGCCAGCGGCACGGTCAGGTCAAAGCGCAGGCCGACCTCTTCCTCATCCTGGTTGCTGAAGGTGAAGATGTTGCGGATCTGCTCGCCGGATGGCTGGGGGCCAAGCAGCGCGTCGCGCAGCTCGAGCGCCGGCGTGTCAAAGGGCAGGAAGCCGAAGCGGCGGCAGACTTCCTCGACGCGGCGCAGCATGACGCGGCGGGCGAGGGTCAGCTCGGGCAGCCCGTCCTGCATGCCCTTCAGCAGGCGCGCTTTAACGAGATCGGTGGGAGACATGGGTCAATTGTCCCAGAGAAAGGCTCAAGGCTCAAGGCACAAGGCTCAAGTGCCTAAACCTGTGCCACTCGGCTTTGTGGTTGGCCCACTTGATACGTTGGCCGCTTTGAGACCAATAGCTGTGAAGATTGCCCGCAACTCCTCCGCCTCCATGAGAGCAGCTCTGACTCTGGCCAACAATGCGTTGGACAAGAAGCCGGCCTCAAGTAAAAGCTCGAGCCAGTAAGCAGTCTCTTCACTCTCCTGCATGCAGATATGGACTTTGCTGATGAACTCACTGGTGCTGCGGGCACGTTGAGCTTCTCTATAGTTTGCTCCAATAGATGTTCCACTCCGCAGGAGCTGTTTTCCAAGAACCCAGGTTTCCTGGCGGCTCGGCATGTCACCGCAGAGCCTAATGACAGTTAGCGCAAAACGCTTTGTTCTGCCATTGAGTTCTGGTTTGCGCATAGGGATGTAGTGTAGCGAAGCAGGTCCGAGAATCCTCAGATTGAATAGATATTCAGCTTCGATCTTCGCTGACTCCAGAACTGGACGTTTAGCCTTGAGCCTTGAGCCTTGAGCCTTGAGCCTTCTGCTAGACTCGCCCCGCCATGAAACTCATCTCCTGGAACGTCAACGGCGTGCGCGCCATCATGAAGCGCGGCTTCTTTGAATTCATCGCCCAGACCAGGGCGGATGTCTACTGTTTCCAGGAGGTCAAGGCCACCGGCGAGCAGGCGCTGAAGGCCGCCGAGGAGCTTGGGGTGAAGTGGCCTAAAGCCTATGAGCAGGTCTGGTACCCGGCGCAAAAGGCCGGCTACAGCGGTACCGCGATCCTGACCAAGCCCAAGCCGGTCTCTGTCACCAGCGGCATGGGCATGAATGAGCACGACAGCGAGGGCCGGGTGCTGACGGCTGAGTACGACGACTTCTATGTGGTGAACGTGTACACGCCGAATGCCAAGAACGACCTCAGCCGCCTGGACTACCGCCACAAGCTCTGGGACCCGCTCTTCCTGAAGTACCTCAAGAAGCTGGAGAGCCACAAGCCGGTCATCACCTGCGGCGATTTCAACACCGCGCATAAGGAGATCGACCTGGCCCGCCCGAAGGCGAACACCAAAAGCGCCGGCTTCACCCCGCAGGAGCGCGAGGGCTTCGACAACTATGTCAGCGCCGGCTTCATCGACGCCTTCCGCGAGTTTGAGAAGGGCGAGGGCCACTACACCTGGTGGAGCCTGCGCAGCGGGGCGCGCGAGCGCAACGTGGGCTGGCGCATCGACTACTTCCTGATCAGCCCGGCGCTGCGCCCGCGCCTCAAGAAGGCCTGGATCCTGAAGGACGTGATGGGCACCGACCACTGCCCGGTTGGGATTGAGCTGAAGTAGCCGGAGCGCGGGACAGTGTCCCGTATCCCCTTTGGGCGGGCGTGGAACCCGCTCTGTGAACATCGCTTGAGTTCGATCTAAACCGAGCCAACAGAGAAGATTGAGTTTGAACCAGGCTGAGCAGAAAGCACCTCCGCTTAAAGGAGCCTGACTCCAAATGTTCTCAAGCTCCGTTGCACCCGGTTTGCTCGGATAACTCTGTTTTGATCGGATCTTGTGGCCTGCTGCCGATCAGGTCTTCATTGCAGGACCGGCTGCCTGCAGAGCCCGACCGACCAAGAACGGGACAAATGTCCCGCGCTCCATTCTGAGCGGCTTCTACAATCCCACCGTGCCACGCATCACCCGCATCATCCCGCGCCGCCAGGGCTCCTGGCTGGAGCTGCTCTGCGCGGGCGGCGGAGGTATCGCCCAGACTCCGGGTACAGGCCTGCGCCTGCCTTTTGACAAGCTGCCTGCCTGGGCCAGCGCCGGCAGCGAGATCAGCTTTGAGCAGTACCGTGAGCTGGAGCAGCTTAGCGATTACGAACTGCTGCTCGACCGCGCACTGCGTCTGCTGGGCCGCCGCGAGCACTTCACCGCCGAGCTGCGCGACAAGCTGGGCCAGCCGCGCCTGAGCCTGCGGCAGCGCGAGGCTCTGGCCCGCGAGGGGCTGGGGCCGGCGGATGCGGCAACGGCGGCGCCTGAGGCCGCTGGCCCCGGCAGCGCGGCACCGGCGCAGCCCATGCGGCGGGCCAGCCGCGAGCTGCTTGAGCGCGTGCTGGGCTACTGCCGCAGTGAGGGCTTTGTGGATGACCGCCGCGCGGCGGTTTACCTGATCACCCTACTGGCAATGCGCGCGGACACCGGGCGGCGCAAGGTGCGCGAGGAACTGCTGCGCCGCGGCTGCGCGGCCGCGCTGGCGGACGAGCTGCTGGAGGAGCACGCCAGCGAGTTTGATGACAAAGCGGCGATGGAGGAGCTGCTGCGCCGCCGGCGCCGCAGCCTGGAAGGCCGGGCCAGGCGCCTGCGCGAGAAGCTGCAGAAGCAGATTGATGCGCAGGAAGCAGCGGACTCCAGTCCGGCCGCCGACGAGCTTGACCATACTGAAGGCTCGGGGGATCTGGCCGAGGCAGATCGAATGGAACACCAGGGAGCCGGATCAAAGCCTGACGCTGAAGACAGTGCCGATGAGAAGCCAGTAAAACGCAAGTGGTCGGCAAGAACAATGAAGAAGCCGCGCAAGGATGAGCGCTGGCTGCGCTTTGAGCTGAAGGGCCGCCTCAGCGCGGCTGTCTTCAGCCTGCTGGCCAGCCGCGGCTTTGGCGGCGATGACGCCCGCCGAGCAGCCCAGCGCACCGTGGACGAGCTGCTGGATCTGTAGGGCCCGCAGAAATGCGGGCCGTGCTGTGGGCCGCATTTCTGCGGCCCCTACATTCATGACTGCCTACTCCTTCACATGCTCCCGCACCCAGGCGCTGTAGTCAAAGCTTGCGCTCTGCACCGGCAGGGCGATCAGCTCCGGCGTGTCATAGGGATGCAGCTCGGCCAGGCGGTCGCGCAGGGCCGGCCAGGCCCCTTCCGTGGTCTTCAGGATCAGCAGGACTTCCTCATCGTGCCGCAGCATTTCCTCCCAGACATAGATGCTGGTGACACCGGGGACGATCTGCGCGCAGGCGCACAGCCGCTCCTGCACCAGCTTGCGCGCGACTTCGGTCGCGTCATCCGCGCTGGCGAAGGTGCTGTGGACTTCGAGGAGGGTGCTCATCGTTTCGAATTGTAATCGGGGCGCATGGCTAAACGCCCGCTGCCCTCGCAGCGGCGCACAGATTGCGCCCGGCCCCAGCCGCATCAGTCTCAGGGCGCACTCTGTGCGCCCCTGCCAAACACCGCCTGCATCGCCTCAATCCCCGCTGCTGCTGCATCGTCAAGCGCAACCTGCCGCCCCAGCAGCTTGCCAAGCGAAATCACGCCTTTCCCTTCCAGCCCGCAGGGCACGATGAGATCAAAGTGACTAAGGTCAGTGCAGACATTGAAGGCGAAGCCGTGGTAGCTGACCCCGCCGCGGATCGCCACACCGATCGCCGCCAGCTTGTCGCTCCCCACCCACACCCCGGGGAAGCCCGGGCTGCGCGCCGCCGTGACCCCAAAGGCCGCCGCCGTCCGGATCAGCGCTTCCTCGATCCCGCTGACGAAGTCGCGCACGCTCATCCCGCGCTCGCGCAGGCTCAGGATCGGGTAGCCCACAAGCTGCCCCGGGCCGTGATAGGTAATGTCCCCGCCGCGCTCGATGCGGTGCAGGTCAAAGCCGCGCGCAGCGAGCTGTGCCTCGCTGACCAGCAGGTTGCTTTCCTCGCCCTGTCGCCCCAGCGTGATCACAGGCTCATGCTCAACCAGGATCAGCGTGTCCGGCGCTGTGCCGGCCACCCGTGCGCGGTGCAGCTCAAGCTGCCGCGCCCAGGTATCGGCGTAGCGCTCGCGTCCCCGCGCTTCAATCTGCAGGCCCGGCTGCGAAGTTTGCACGCGCGGATTCTACCCCCGGCCGGCGGGCTTTATGAAGCTGCGGAAAAGAGCCGGCGAAGCAGCGCGGCTCTTTACATAAAGATCCTGTAAATCGGGGGTAAGCATCTTTACGCGGGGCGCTGTTCCCTGTAGCATCCCCGCGAAGCTGCCTGCACGCAAGCAATGTCCAAAGCGCCTGAGCTGCGCAGTATGCGAAGCCGGGCTGGAGGGTCAGCAGTGAAGCGCGAAAACGTCTATGTGATCGAGGACGAGCCCGATATCCTCGAGGTCATCGAATACAACCTCTCCCGCGAGGGCTACCGGGTCGGCGCCAGCCGCGACGGCTCCGACGGCCTGCGCAAGGTGCGCGAGGAGCATCCCGACCTGGTTCTGCTGGACCTGATGCTGCCGAACCTGGACGGCATCGAGATCTGCAAGCGGCTCAAGAACGACCCGGTGACCCGGCCGATCCCGGTGGTCATGCTGACCGCCAAGGGCGAGGAGAGCGACATCGTGCTGGGCCTCGGCGTCGGGGCGGACGACTATGTGACCAAGCCCTTCAGCCCCAAGGAGCTGGTGGCGCGGGTCAAGGCCGTGCTGCGCCGCGGGCCGCTGAAGGAGAACTCCGAGCGCCAGGAGCGCATCACCTTCACCGCCGAGGGCGGCTCTGTGGTGGTGGATGCCGGGCGCCACGAGGTGGTGATCGATGGCGAGAACATCATCTTCACCGCCACCGAGTTCCGCCTGCTGCACTACCTGGCCAGCCACCCCGGCCGTGTTTTCACCCGCGAGCAACTGATTAACCGGGTGATCGGCGAAGACGCGGTTATCATTGACCGTAACATCGATGTGCACGTGCGCTCGGTGCGCAAGAAGCTGGCCCGCTACCGCGAGATGATTGAAACCATCCGCGGCGTGGGCTACCGCTTCCGTGACTCCGACTACTAGCCCTGCGCCAGCTCAGCCCGGCGGGCCGGCGCAGCCGGGGAGGCAGGTCTTGAAACTGCTGCGAAGCAGCTTCCGCTGGCGGCTCTACGCCGCCCTGCTGCTGCTGGCGCTGTGGGCCATGTTGTACTACTTCCTCATCGGCCCCTGGGCCGGCCTGACCGCGACGCTGCTTGTGATCTGGCCGCTCAGCATCTTCCTAAGCGCGCCGCTGGAGGAACTGGCCCGGGGCGCAGCCAGGGCCGTGCAGGATGGTGAAACGAGCGGACTTCCTACATTGCGCCGCGACGAGTTTGGCCAGATCGCCGAGGCCCTGCGCGAGCTGGGCGAAGGTTCCCAGCAGCGCATCGCCGCCATTAACGAGGAGCGCAAGCGCCTGCTGGCGATCCTGGGCGGCATGATCGAGGGCGTCATCGCCATCGACCGCGAAGACCGCGTGGTGCAGATGAACCGCGTTGCCGGCCAGATCTTCCATGTTGACGCCGAGCAGTGCATCGGCAAGCGGATCTATGAGGCCGTGCGCGTGCCGGATGTGATCGAAACCTTCGCCGGGGCGCTGCAGCATGGCCGCGAGACCACTGCCGAGCTGCGCCTGCCGGAGAAGGACCGCGATGTACTGGTGGAGCTTTACGCCTCACCGCTGAACGACGAAGCGGGCCAGCGCAGCGGGGCGGTGATGGTGCTGCACAACGTGACCCAGATCCGCCGCCTGGAAGGCATGCGCCGCGACTTCGTGGCCAACGTCAGCCATGAGCTGAAGACCCCGCTGACGGCGATCCGCGGTTTTGTGGAGACCATGGTCGAGGACCAGGAAATGCCCGCCGAGCGGCGCCAGCACTTTGTGCGGCGGATCAACGACCAGACCCAGCGTCTGAGCGCCATCGTCTCGGACCTGCTGACCATCTCGCGCATAGAGTCCGGCGGCACAGAGATGGAGCGCGAGGCCCTCGACCTGCGCGATGTGGCCCGGGACTGCGAGCGCCTGCTCTCACCGGCGGCCGAGGCCAAGCGGATCTGCCTGAGCGTCGATATCCCCGAGCAGGCAGTGCGGGTGCTGGGCGACCGCGAGGCCCTGCGCCAGGCCCTGAGCAACCTGGTCGACAACGCGGTGAAATACACGCCGGAGGGCGGGCAGGTCTGGCTGCGCGTGCGCGTCGAAGAGCGCATGGCGGTGGCCGAGGTGCAGGACACCGGCATCGGCATCAGCCCCCAGGACCAGCAGCGTATCTTCGAGCGCTTTTACCGCGTGGACAAGGCGCGCTCCCGCGAACTGGGCGGCACCGGCCTGGGGCTTTCGATCGTCAAGCACATCACCCTGGCCCTTGGCGGCCGCGTCGGCCTGGACTCCAGCCTCGGCAAGGGAAGTACCTTCCGGATGGAACTACCCCTGGCCTAGGACGCAGATCCAAACCGAGTCAACCGGGCAAACCGAGTCCAACCGAGTCAAAGACTCAGGGTTCAGGTGACTGGTCTCTCGTCAAGCTCCCTGAAGTTGGTAACACGCCTGATGCCTTCCTTCATTTGAGTGACATTGAAGTTGAGGAGCAGACCATGAACCAGTTTGCTGAGGCGCAGGTAAGTGAAGAGCTGTGCTGTGTGAATCCCCTCTAGCTGATCCACTGACTTCACTTCGATGATCAGCCGTCGCTGCACAAGCATGTCAATTCGCAGCGCCCTGGGTATGACCAGGTCTCCGTAGCTGAGATCAACATAATGCTGTGTCAGTACATCAAGCCCCCGGCTTTGAAGCTCGTGAGCAAGGCAGGCTTCGTAGACAGACTCCAGAAGACCGGGGCCAAAGCAGGTGTGAACCTTGATGGCAGCAGCAATTACCTCACCGGTCAGCTCGTCTCGATCCCCGTACAACATACTAGACACATGCTTAGTATAACTATAAGTACATATTGTGTCAACTCTGTTAAACTCTGTTTTCTCGGTTCGCTCGGTTTGGATCGATTTGAATCCCCCCTTTGTAAAGACCAGTCGCCGTTCTTTATAAAGGCTTCACAGGTCAGCGCTTTACTCTGCGCGTGCAGTTAGACAGCTCCAGAAGCCCCGGAGGAATCCGATGAAGAACGCGAAGCTCTATGCCCTGATCATGGGCCTGCTGCTGCTGGCAGGCATGGCCCTGCTCGCCGGCTGCCCCAAAAAGGGCGGCGACAGCGGCACGACGGAAGTTGGCACAGAAGATGCCCCGCCCGCCGCTGAGACCCCCGGCTCTGATCTCAGCGGCGCCGTCAACATCGACGGCTCCAGCACGGTCTACCCGATCACCGAGGCCGTCGCCGAGGAGTTCATGAACAGCAACCCCGGCGTCAATGTGACCGTCGGCATCAGCGGCACCGGCGGCGGCTTCAAGCGCTTCGCCGGCGGTGAGACCGACATCTCCAACGCCAGCCGCGCCATCAAGCAGGAAGAGGCCGATGCCTGCGCCGCCGCCAGCATCGGGATCATCGAGCTGCCGGTGGCCTTTGACGGCCTGACCGTGGTGGTCAACCCGCAGAACGACTGGTGCAGCAGCATCACGATTGAAGAACTGAAGAAGATCTGGGACCAGGGTTCCACGGTGAAGAAGTGGAGCGACGTGCGCGCCGAGTGGCCGGCCGAGGACATCAAGCTTTTTGGCCCCGGCACCGACAGCGGCACCTTTGACTACTTCACCGAGGCGGTCAACGGCAAGTCCAAGCAGTGCCGCACGGACTTCACCGCCTCCGAGGATGACAACGTCCTGGTCACCGGCGTCGCCGGCGACAAGTACGCCATGGGCTATTTCGGCCTGGCCTACTTCGAAGAGAACATGGACAAGCTCAAGGCCCTGTCCGTCGACGGCGGCAACGGCCCCGTGGACCCCAGCAAGGACAGCGTGATGAACGGCACCTACAGCCCGCTCTCCCGACCGCTGTTTATCTACGTCAGCGACAAGGCGGCCGAGCGCCCCGAGCTTGAGGCCTTTGTCACTTACTACCTCGACCACGCGGGCCACCGCAGCGCCGAGGTGGGCTATATCCCGCTGCCCGACAGCGCTTATGCCCTGATCCGCGAGCGCTGGACCAGCCGCACCCTGGGCTCGGTCTTCGTGGGCCGCGAGACCACCGGCATGACCATTGAGCAGATCCTGGCCGCCGAAGGCGGCGCGGAAGCCCCTGCCGCTGATGGCGGGGAAGGCGCACCTGCCGATGGCAGCCAGACCCCCAGCGCCGCCAGCGGAGCCGGCGGCCTGTAAAGGACAGAACAGAACTTGATGCAGCGCGAACACAGTTTTGTGAAGACGGCCTCCCGCATGCGGGAGGCCTTTCGCGCTTTCAGCACTGCCTTAATGCCCCGCTCCGGCACGGCTTCCAGGCTGCGTAAGGAAATTGCTAAGAACTACACGGGCGCTTCATTTACCCTTCACCGCCCGGCGGTTCAATCCTCCCGCGTGCAAGCAGTTTCAATACGCACTCATGGGAGTATGGCAATGAACAAGCGTTTCCTGATCAAGGCGGCCGTGCTGGCGGGTCTCGCCGGCACTGTCCTTGCCGGCGGCGCGGCTCTGGCCGCGCTGAAGGGCAACATCAACATCGACGGTTCGTCCACCGTGTACCCGATCACCGAGGCTGTGGCCGAGGAGTTCATGGGCGCCAACCCCGGCGTCAATGTCGTGGTCGGCATCAGCGGCTCGGGCGGTGGCTTCAAGCGCTTTGTCGTCGGCGACATCCACGTCAGCAACGCCAGCCGGCCGATCAAGAAGAGCGAAGTGGAGAAGTGCGCCGCCAACAGCATCAACTTCATCGAGCTGCCGGTGGCCTTCGACGCCCTGACCGTGGTGGTCAACCCGAAGAACGACTGGTGCGACAGCATCACCGTCGCCGAGCTGAAGAAGATCTGGGACCAGGGCTCCACCGTCAAGAACTGGAGCGATGTGCGCCCCGGCTGGCCGAACAAGCCGATCAAGCTCTTCGGCCCCGGCACCGACAGCGGCACCTTCGAGTACTTCACCGAGGCCATCAACGGCACCTCCAAGCAGAGCCGCGCGGACTACACCGCCAGCGAGGATGACAACGTCCTGGTCACCGGCGTGGCCGGCGACCAGTACGCCATGGGCTACTTCGGCCTGGCCTACTACGAAGAGAACAGCGGCAAGCTCAAGGCCCTGAAGGTTGACGGCGGCAAGGGCCCCGTCGCCCCGGGCAAGGACACCGCGCGCTCCGGCAAGTATGCCCCGCTCTCGCGTCCGCTCTTCATCTACGTGAACGGCAAGTCGGCGCAGCGCGAGGACATCAAGGCCTTCGTCAACTTCTACCTCGACAACGCTGCCGCGCTGAGCGAGGAAGTGGGCTATGTCCCGCTGCCGGACAGCGCCTACAAGACCATCAAGAACCGCTTCAACAGCGGCAAGTTCGGTTCCGTGTTCAGCGGCAAGGACACCATCGGCCTCACCATTGAGGAAGTCCTGGCCGCCGAAAAGTAGCAAACCCTGCCCCGGCAGGTCATGCGGGCCCGGCCCGTCAGGAAAAGGCATTGGCAACGCAAAGGATCGATCTGTCGGGCAAGGCCCACTTAAGAGTAAGTGAGCAGGGCGTACGGGGGCTGCTGGCCGCCTGCGCCCTGCTTTCCATCATGGTCACGCTCTCGATCATCGCCATCCTGGCTATCGAGAACTGGCACTTCTTCACGGACAGCGACTACAAGGTCAACCTGTGGGACTTCCTCACCGGCACCCAGTGGACGCCCAACTTCCAGGATAAGCACTTCGGCGTCCTGCCCCTGCTGGTCGGCACCCTGCATATCGCCGTCATCTCCGGCCTGATCTCCATCCCCATCGGCCTGGCCAGCGGCATGTACCTCAGCGAATACGCCAGCCCGGGCCTGCGCAAGGTGGTCAAGCCGGTGCTCGAGGTCCTCGCCGGTGTGCCCACCGTCGTCTACGGCTACTTCGCCCTGAGCTTCATCACGCCCTATGTGATCAAGAAGTTCTTCCCCGAGGCCGGTGTCTACAACGCCCTCTCCGCGGGCATTGTTGTAGGCATCATGATCCTGCCCCTGGTGGCCTCGCTCTGCGACGATGCCTTCCGGGCCGTCCCGCGCAGCCTGCGCGAGGCGGGCTACGCCATGGGCGCCACCAAGTACGAAGTCTGCCTGCAGATTGTGCTGCCGGCCGCCATCTCCGGCGTGCTGGCCTCCTTCATCCTCGCCCTCTCCCGCGCCGTCGGCGAGACCATGGCGGTCACCGTCGCCGCCGGCTCCACCCCGAACATGACCCTCAACCCACTGGAGTCGATCCAGACCCTCACCGGCTTCGTGGCCTCGATCTCGATGGGCGACACCCCCGCCGGCAGCATTGAATACAAGTCGATGTTCGCCGTGGCCGGCACCCTCTTCGTCATTACGCTGAGCATGAACTGGCTGGCCCAGCGCATCATGCGCCGCTTCAGGGAGGAGTACGACTAATGAGCAGCGAAAGCCGCAACCTTGAAGCGCGTACCTTCAGCGGCCTGCCCGGGGCGGCCTCGCCCACCCTGGCGCGCCGCAACACCAACGAACGCCTGATCGCCATCCTGCTGGCCGTCCTCACCTGGGGCGGCGTGGCTATCCTGATGGTGCTGCTCGGGCACATCGTCCACGAAGGCTACAAGTACATCACCCCGCACTTCTTCACCAACTTTGCCTCGCGCAAGGCGGAGATCGCCGGCTTCAAGGCCGCCATCATCGGCAGCCTGTACATGATCGGCCTGACCATCCTGCTGGCCATCCCCATCGGCGTCGCCGCCGCGGTCTTCCTTGAGGAGTACCTGCGCAAGTCGCGCCTGGCCCGCTTCATTGAGCTGAACATCAACAACCTGGCCGGCGTGCCAAGCATCGTCTACGGTATCCTCGGCCTGATGCTCTTCGTGCGCTTCTTCAACTTCCAGGAGAGCGTGCTTTCGGCCGCCTGCACCATGGCCCTGCTGATCCTGCCGGTGATCATCATCTCCGCCCGCGAGGCGATCCGCGCCGTCCCCGCCGGCATCCGCCACGCGGCCTTCGCCGTCGGCGCCACGCGCTGGCAGGTGGTGAGCCACCATGTCCTTCCGGCGGCCACCCCGGGCATCGTCACCGGCGTCATCCTGGCCGTCTCCCGGGCCATCGGCGAGTCGGCGCCACTGCTGCTGATCGGCGCGGCGGCCTTCATCCGCTTCGCCCCCAAGTCCCCGATGGACCGCTATACGGTCATGCCGGTGCAGATCTTCTCCTGGCTGACCAAGCCGCAGGAGGCCTTCCACCAGGTGGCGGCCGCCGGCATCATCGTGCTGCTGGTGCTCCTGTTGGCGCTCAATGCTGTTGCTGTCATAATCAGAATGAAGGCGGAGGCTAAGTACAAATGGTAGAGCAGACCCAGACTGCGCAGCGCCCTGGCGCTGCAGTCAGCAAGCTCCGCACCGGCCCCGCCGGCGCCCCCGCCAAACAGCCTGCCGAGGGAGTGCTGATGAACAACATCATCCTGGAAGCCCGGGATCTGTCAATCCGCTATGGCTCCGCGCCGCCCGCGGTGAAGCACTGCTCGCTCAAGTTCCCTGAAGGCATGATCACCGCCATCATCGGCCCCAGCGGCTGCGGCAAGAGCACCCTGCTGCGCACCCTCAACCGCATGAACGAGCTGATGGGTGATGTGCACTTCGAGGGTGAGGTGCTCTACCGTGGACAGAACCTCTTCGCCAAGGGCATCGACCCGGTGGAGGTGCGCCGCCGCATCGGCATGGTCTTCCAGAAGCCCAACCCCTTCCCCAAGAGCATCTTTGAAAACGTCGCCTGGGGCCCGCGGATCAACGGGCTCTGCTCCCGGCGCGAAATGCCCGAGCTGGTTGAGCGCTCCCTGCGCCAGGCCGGCCTCTGGGAGGAGGTCAAGGACCGCCTCGACAGCTCCGGCATGGGCCTCTCCGGCGGCCAGCAGCAGCGTCTGTGCATCGCCCGCGCCATCGCCATGGAGCCAGAGGTGATCCTGATGGACGAGCCCTGCTCGGCCCTCGACCCGGTCTCCACGGCGCGTATCGAGGACCTGCTGTTTGAGCTGAAGGAAAACTACACCATCGTCATCGTGACGCATAACATGCAGCAGGCATCGCGAGTCTCCGACTTCACGGCCTTCTTCGAGAGCGGCGTGCTGATCGAGTACGGCGAGACCCAGCAGGTCTTCACCCGCCCGCAGCAGAAGCGCACCGAAGAGTACGTCACCGGCCGCTTCGGCTAGCCGCCAATTCCATCAACTGAAGCCGGCGGGGTGACAGGCTGCCCGCCATGGGAGACAATTATGTCCTTGCTACTGCGCAGAGAACTGGAACTGCTTGAGCGCGAAATCCTCAAGATCGGCTCACTGGTCGAGGACGCCCTCAACAAGTCGATCATCGCCCTGGTCGACCGCCGCTCCGAGCTGGTGGATGAAGTGGTCAAGGGCGACGACGCCATCGACTCCCGCGAGGTCGAGCTGGACGAGGAGTGCCTCAAGGTGCTGGCACTGCACCAGCCGGTGGCCCACGACCTGCGCTTTGTCATCACCGTGATGAAGGTCAACAACGACCTTGAGCGCATCGGCGACCGCGCGGTAAGCATCGCCGAGCGCGCCTCCTTCCTGAACAAGCGCGAGCCCCTGGGCGCCGACCTGAACATCAGCGCGTTGGCGGACAAGGTGCGGCACATGGTGCGCCAGGCCCTCGACGGCTTTGTCGAGCTGGACTCCAACCGCGCCCGCGAGGTGATCCGCGAGGACGAGGAAGTCGACAACCTGCGCTATGAGATGCGCGACGCGCTGATGGACCTGATGCACAAGGACCCCAGCGTGATGGACCGCGCCTGGCAGCTGGTGGAGGCCGTGCGGCACCTGGAGCGCGTGGGCGACCTGGCGGTGCATATCGCCGAGGAGATCATCTTCCTTGTGGATGGCAAGGTGATCCGCCACCACCACCAGGACTACCTCAACGAGAACCACAAGGAGAGCGGCGACGCGCCGCTCTAACTTGCAGCTCCTGAGCCGCGAGCTCCGCTGAGGGCGCGCCAGCCCAGGCGCCAGAGCACGCCTGCGGCCAGCAGTACAGCGCCGTAAAGCCAGATGCGCGGCTCAATGAAGACGCTCAGACCCAGACAGACACACAGCCCCAGCCAGGCAGACAGCGGATGGTAAAGCCGCTGTGTGCGGGGCAGGCGCAGGGCGCAGATATTGGTCAGGGCGTAGTACAGCAGCACCGTCAGCGCGCTGAAAGACCAGGCGGCCTTGATGCCGCCCAGCGCGGCCAGCAGGCCGACCGCGACAGCGCAAAGCCACAGCGCGGCCACGGGCGCGCTGCGCTGCTCATTCAACCTGGCCAGCCCGGCGGGCAGGTCTGCGCGCCGGGCCATTGCCAGTGCGACCCGCGAGAGGCCCAGCAGCAAGTTCAGCAGCACGCCCAGCATGGCGCAGAGAGCGCCAAGCGCGATGAGCTGCGGACCGAGCGGCAGGCCGAAGCCGCGCGCGGCTTCCAGCAGCGGCGCGGTCCCGCCCGCCGCCCAGGCTGCCAGCCGCTCGCCGCCGACTGCGCTGACGGCGACAGAGCCCACGGCGATGTAAAGCAGCAGCGCCGCCAGCAGGCTCAGCACTATGGCGCGGGGTATCGTCCGGCGCGGCTGTGTGACTTCCTCACCCAGGGTGGCGATGCGGCCGTAGCCGGTGTAAGCGACAAACATCAGCGCGCTGGCCTGCAGCAGCCTGGCCAGCCAGTCCAGGGGGCCGGACCAGGCCAGCGGCGTCTGCTGCGGCGCCGGGCCCGTGAAGAGCAGATGCGCGAGGCCGGCGAAACAGAAGCTCAGCAGCGCGACCACGGTCGCGCCGACCAGCGCGCCGGTCAGGGCGCTGCCCAGGCGTGCGCCGCGCTGCAGCAAAAGGCCCAGGCCCAGCACGCTCAGCAGGGCCAGGCCATGCTGCAGCAGCGGCTGCTGCAGGCCAAACAGGCCCAGCAGATAGGCGCTGAAGCCCAGCGCCGCAGTGGCCGCCGAGGCAGTCTTGGCGCAAAGGAAGAGCCAGCCGGCGAAAAAGCCGGGCCACTCGCCCAGCAGGCGATAGCCGTACTCGTATGTGCCGCCGGAGACGGGATAGGCCGTTGCAAGCTGGGCCGAGCTGAGCCCGTTCAGCAGCGCCAGCGCAGCGGCGATGACCAGCGCCAGCGGCAGCAGCGGCCCGGCGGACCCGGCCGCCAGCGCGAGGCTGACAAAAACTCCGGTGCCAAGGATGCTGCCAAGGCCAAGGATGACCGCGCTGCCCAGCCCCAGCACACGGCGCAGCCGCGGCCCGCCGGCCTGCGCGTCATTGTCGGGTTCAGGCCTCCTGCTGGCAATCTGATTCTGCTCCGCTTCGTCCATCAGGGCAAGCTTACACGGCGATTATGAAGCTGCAGCAGAGCGTCCCTGTCCGCGCGCTTTGAAAGCGATGAACGAAGGCGCGGAGCGCGGGCTGCATGCGCAGCATGAGCCCGCTTCTTTCTTTGAGTTCCGGGCCCCGCAACGAAGAAAACACAAGCAGGCCCTGCTTGGCAGCGGCCTGCGCTCCGAGACTCCGGTGCGCGGCGAGCACTCTGATGGAACTGGCCTGCTGGGCGCCATCGTGCTGATCGCCGCCGGCCGCCTGACACCGCGGCCAAGGGCAGGCAAAAGAGAAAGCCGCATTGCTGCGGCCTTTCTCTTTACGAGGTGTTGTTCCAGTTGTCTTGTGCGGCTCCCGCCCGGCGCACTAGGGCGCCAGTATCACCACCTGGCGGCGGTCGCGGTCGCCGATCAGGAAGCGGCCGTCGGGGCTGACGCTCATGCCATAAATGCTGCGCACATTGCCGTCGCCGTCGCCATAGCCGGCCAGGCCGCACATGTACTGCCACTCGCCGTTGGCCTGGGCCGGCGGCTTGAGCTTATGCATCAGGCCGTCGCTGTCCCAGTAGTAGACATAGACATAGCCCGCCGGGTCCAGCGCCAGCACGCCGCCAAGGCCGAAGCCCGGCACCCAGGAATCGATCAGCGCGCCGCTCTCCGCATTCAGGCGCAGGATGCGGCTCTGGTCGTTCCAGGGCCGGTCAAGGATGAACAGCCAGCCATGGTCGCGGTCCAGCACCATGTCGTCGGCATTGGTGTTGGCCGGGTCGGGCAGCGCGATGCTGTGGCTGTAAGTGCCGTCGTCAAAGACCTGGATGCGGTCGTTGTCGCGGTCCAGGGCATACAGCAGGCTGCCGTCAACGGCCATCGCGCCATTGCCCTTGAACTCGGTCGGGTCGGAGCCCCAGTCCACGCCCAGCACCTTATAGCTCTCAAAGTCCTCGCTGAACTCCGTCAGCACCGTATAGCCGTGGGTGAAGTAAAGCTTGCCGTTGGTCCAGGCCACATTGCTGGGCGTGCGGTCCAGGCGGCCGGTCAGGATGTCGCCATCCACGCCGGTCTCCAGGTAGGCCATGTCCAGCAGCTTGTTCTTGCGGTCCAGGATGGTGCAGCAGTAGGTCGTGCCGTCAAGGACGGCGAAGGCGCCGTCGCTCTCACGCACCGCGAAGGCCTGCGGCTGGATGAACTCGCCGGGCAGCGGGTCATAGTCGCCGAGGCCCTGGATCAGGGTGCCATCGTTCTTGTTGAAGATGCCGCTGCGCTGGTTGTACTCATCGCTGACCAGCACACGGCCGCCGGGCAGAGCCGCGATGCCGTAGAGGCCCCAGAACCAGGCTTCCTCGCCCAGCGGGCTGGGCAGGTTCAGGCTTGAACCGTCGGCGAAGCCGCCGCGGCCCCACTCGCCGCTGAAGTTATGGCTGGCATCAAAGCGCAGCACGCGGTCGCGCTCGCGGTCCGTGACCATCACTGAGCCGTCGGCGAAGGTCGCCACGCTCAGCGGCTGGCGCAGCTCGCCGTCGCTGGGGTCAAGGTCCGCCGAGCCGTCATAGCTGTCCAGCAGGCTGCCGTCCGGCGCGAACCAGAAGACAGAATCAGCATGGTCGTCCACCACCACGATGTTGCCGCTGGAGTCCAGCTCCACATCGTTGGGGTGTTCCAGGATCGCCTCGCCGATCACCAGGGTCTGCACGCCGCCTTCAAACTTGCGGATGCAGTGCGCGTTGGCATCGGAGAGATAGATCACGGAGCCCGATGAGTTCGCGGCGATGAACCAGCCGCCGTTGAGGACGGCGTCCACCGTGTCGAAGTCGAGGGCCCAGTGCACCTGGCCGGTCTCCTGGTCGATGCGGTAAACCTCAGCTCCGCCGCCCTGCTTGACCAGGATATCGCCGTTGCTGAGCACCTCGATATCCTCCGGCCCGTCGAGCCAGAACTCGCGCAGGGGGAAGCCCTCGGGGTCGTAGACGCTGATGCGCCCGGCCATACCCTGGGCCACATAGAGGTTGCCCTGCAGGTCCGTGGCCACACCCCGGGGCTCATACATCTCAAAGCTCTGGTACAGGGTCTTGCCCACATGGGCCCAGTTCTTGGGCGGGGTGGACGGATGCACAGTCACCACCGGCGCCGGCGATGAAAGGGCTGCGCCCACCTTGACCTGCACGTCCGTGCTGACCTCGACCTCTGCGTCGAGGGGCACGCGGAAGCGCAGGCCGGTGGCGCTGACGTTGGCCACATGGTCCGCCGGCAGCTGCTCGCCGCCATAGATCACCCTGGTGTTCGTCCCGGCCGGGTCAAAGCCCGCGCCCTCGACATAGACCCAGAAGCCCGGGTACTGCCGCGGCGGGAAGAGTTCGTCGATGAAGAGGCTGTAGCTGCTGGACGCCACCGCCTGGTTGCTCAGTGCGCTTTCCACCTGGTCGCCCACCACCGCCGCCACGCGGAAGTAGTAGGTCTTGTTCGGCTCAAGCTCGATCAGCTCATAGCTCGGGTTGGGCGTCGCCGGCACCAGGGCGTCATTGGCCCGGGTCACCAGGCTCTGCTCCGGCAGGCTGAAGCTCTGGGTGGAGTAATAGACGTTGTAGCCCATCAGCCCTTCCAGCGCGCTGCCATTCCAGTTCAGACGCACCGAGCCGCTCAGCGGCGTGGCCGTCAGCCCGGTGGGCGGCGTGGGCGGCGGGTTCTGGCTGAGCTTCAGCTCCAGCTGCTCCACCACCACGCGGCTGTCGCCGCTGGGGTTATAGCTGATCACGGCCGCATAGGCCCGCCCGCCCGGCGAGACATAGTCGCCCACCTGCGGCCCGGTCGGCAGCAGGGGCAGGGTGCCCAGCACGGAGTTGAAGGGTCCGCTGAACTGCCAGCGCCCGGCGGAATAGTCCGCCACCGCCAGCCAGTACTCCGCGCTGTCCACGCCGGTCTCGACGCGCAGCTCCACCGGGTACTTGGCGTTCTCGCTGGTTGTGAATTCATAGATCGCCCAGGCCAGGCCCATGCCGGAGGCGTTGCCGCCATCCAGCACCAGGCGGTTGCCGGAGACCTGCGCACCGCTGTAAGCCTCGAACTGCTCCGAGCCGTTCATCAGCAGCGCCGTCTGGCTGGCCTTACGCTCGCCCGCCGGCATCTGCGGCAGGCCATCAAAGCCGGCCGGCGCAGCCGTGCGCGGCGCGTCGTTTGGCGCGCTGAGCGCCGCCGGGTCGGCGGCCGCGCCGCTGCCCTGCTCCAGCCCGCTGCTGCTTCCGCCGCAGGAGGCCAGGGCCAGCAGTGCCAGCAACGTCAGCGCTGCCAGCAGCAGTGTTTGATACTGAGCCCGCCAGGCCCGTTCACCCGTGAAATCCCTGGTCATGCCTACTCCTCATGCGCGGTGTTGTCGACAACCGTGTTCACGAAATCGTCGAAGAGGCCGCGCAGATCGCTGAAGCCCTCACCGTTCGGCTTGAAGGCGGACTTGCTCAGGTCGATGTTGTGCTTGACGTCGATGCGGGCGTGGCAGCCGGCGCAGGTGCGGGTCTCGCCCGGGCGCACCATGTTGAACATGCGCTCGCGCACTGCCACACGGCCGCGGCCGTCCACCAGCTCCCAGGTGATCGGGGTGTCCGCCGGGATGCGGATACGGAAGGAACCGTCCTCAGCCACCGGGTACTCGCCGATCATCGGGCCTTCGGCCATCGGGGTGAAGTTGCCGTGGTCGAACTCGAGGCGGTCGGGGTCGCCGGTGGGGATACCGCGGGTCTTAAGGGCCTGGAAGACACGCACCTTCCAGGGGCCGTCTTCCGGCTTCGGGTGGCCCTGGCGCATGTCGCCATTGCGGTCGAAGATATCCATGCAGGCGAACTCGCCCCAGGCTTCCACGCCCGGGCGCAGAGTGCTGTCGGGGATCACCGGCGGCACCTGGCGCTGCAGCAGCGGCATGCCGCCGATTTCCCAGATGCCCGCGCCGTCGCAGACCTTGGTCAGCTCGCCCGTGCTTCCGTCCATGACGTAGAGGCCGAAGTCGGGGACTACATCGTTCTCGTCGCCGTGGTCTTCCCACACATCGCCGGTGGCATAGGACACCAGGATGTCGCCGCCGGGCAGCTCGACCGGGAACTTGTAGCGGCCCAGGGTGTTCTCCGGGCCGGAGTCCACGATCTCGCGCGGGGTCAGGTAGCGGTAGGTCGGGAAGTCCGGGTTGCCCAGGGGGTCAACGTCAAGGATCGAACCGGCGCCGTAGTTCTCATGGTGCGCGCGGCCGATGCCGGGGATGTCAAAGTTGGTGTGGACGCAGAGCAGGTGGTGGTCGGCGCGCTCGCGCACGTCGATGAAGCAGTCCACGTTGTCGCGCGCGATATGGCTGCCGAAGACCGGGAAGGCGTCGGTGCCGTCGGGGTCCATGCGCCAGATCGTGAAGCGGTTGAAGCGCGGGCCCTGGATGTTGATCCGGGTGTCCCAGGAGACAAAGTAGAGCTGCCCGTTGTGCGCCACGATCGGGTTGAAGCAGCCGTCGGATGCGATATGCACCAGGCGCTCCTCACCGGTGAAACGGTCCAGCACAAAGAGCTGGGGCACCTGCGAGCCGGAGTCGTAAAAGTCGCCCACGCCAAAGCGCTCGGAGGTGAAGAGCACGCGGCCGTCGGGCAGGTAGGTCGGCTCGCCGTCGTCGTACTCGTTGAAGGTCAGCTGGGTCAGGTTGGTGCCGTCGATGTTCATCTCGAAGAGCTCAAGGTCGTCGCCGCCGAACTCGCGCATGGTGAACATCACCCGGGAGGCATCAAAGCTGACTTCCAGGTCCTGCATCGGACGGTCGCTGATGGCCAGCAGCTGGGTCAGGGTACCGTCGGGGTCCAGGCGCATGATCGCCTGGTCCTGGTAGTTCCAGGGGCTCTGCAGGTTGCGGAAGGTCTGCATCGGGCCGGTCACCCCGGTGGGGTTCTGGCGCACGAAGACAATCGGGCAGGGCAGCACGCCGGGGTCGATGTCGGTGATGCCCATCGATACCTTGTTACCGCTGCCACTGCTGGCTTCGTAATAGACCGCCTCGCCCTTGCTTCCCGCGCCGCTGAGGCTGAGGTTCTGGCCGGGGCTGATGCTGCCGATCTGGCTGCGCTCGCCCTGCGGGCCCAGGCGCTGCAGTTCGGCATTGCGGTCCACGCTCAGGCTCAGGCCGTCGGGGTCGCGCTTCACGCTGGCCACCACTCCGGGCAGCAGCTCGTCCTTGCCGGCGCCATCCACATGGCCGCTCAGCGGGATCGTGCGCGAGACATCCTGAAGTCCGGAGTCCTGATTGTCATTGCCCGTCTGGGCCGGGTCGCTCGTCTTGCCCCCACCGCAGGCGCTCAGACTGAGCACAAGGAGCAGGCCGGCAATCCCGGCCAGTTGATAGCGGCTAACCATCCTGTCCTCCTGAGAATCACCCCGCCGCCGCTTCCCGCGCCGCGAGGCCTATGCCCCAAATAAGTTCAGTCTGCAAGCAGTCTTTCCAGACTGGCCCTAACCTGCCCTGGGCGTCTGAGACGCGGTATCAGGACACAGTGGATGTATAACAGCGCAGCGAATTCCCTTTTCAGACTTACATCAGCTTTTAACCCAAAGCAAAGCGCCGCTACACTAAGCTAGTGCTGACAGCGCCGCTGATTACCTGCATCAGGAGTCAAGTGTGCACCTACTGCCCCTCGAGACGTCTGCGGCCCCCAGCCCCGGCCCTGACCCGGCCGGCGCGGGCGGGCCGCAGGGCCTGCACTGGCTGCTCTTCCCCGGCTGGGGCGAAGACCAGCGCTACTGGGCCCGCGTGGCCCGCCTGCTGCCCACGGGCACACAGGCTCACTTTGTGCAGCTCCCCGGCTATGGCGACAACCGCGCACCGGTGCCATTGAGCCTCTATGCCCTGGCCGAGGCCCTGGAAGATGCCAGCGCGGCCCTCCCGCCCGGGCCGCTGGCCTATGGCGGCAACTGCTCCGGCGCGGCCCTGGCCCTGCTGGCGGCGAGGCAGCTGGAGCGCCCGGCCGCGCGACTGCTGCTGGTGGACTGCTTCGCCGCCATGCCGCCCTACTTCGCCCTGCTGCTGCGCGGGGCCCTGGGCCGGCTGTGCTATCTCAGCGCCTTCGCGAACCCGCTGGGCCGGGCCGTCACCAACAGGGTGCTGAGCGCGAAACGCAAGGCCGACACCGACATCATGGCCGCCTTCGCCTACAGCAGCGAGTGGACCAACTACCGCTACCTGCAGCTCTATGGCCAGCTGGGCAGCCTTGAGGACCAGCCCAGGCTGGAGCTTGCGGGCGGGCGGGCGCCGGACTTCGTCTATGGCCAGCGCAGCTTCTCGCTGGTGCGCAAGGGGCTGCCGCGCTGGCAGGCGCACTGGCCGGGCCTGCGGGTGCGCGAGCTGGAGGGCGTCGGGCACCTGGCCGTGCAGGAAGCGCCCGAGAGGATCGCTGAAGTGATGGCGCAGGGAAATGCCGCGACCGCCGGCTAACAAGCGCCTGATGCCAGCCGCGCAGCCGCGCCTGTGATACATCTATATCCTGAGGACTGCGCAGCAGGGCAGCGGCCGCTGCGGCGCTGAGGTGAAACACATGACGGCAGGAAAGAGCACATCAGCATCAGCGGGCAAGGGCCTTGGCAGCGCGGCGGCAACGGCAGGCACTACGGCAGCGAAGACGACTGCGAAGTCAGCGGCGAAGACAGCGGCGAAGAGCGTGGCTAAGAGCGCGGCTAAGAGCGCGGCTAAGACCGCAGCGAAAAGTGCAGGGAAGAATACGGCCGCTCCCGCCGCTCCCTTTGCCGGCTTCAGCAAGGCCACACTGGCCTTCTATAAGGGCGTCGAGGCCAACAACAAGCTGGACTGGTTCAACGCCCACCGCGATGAGTACATCCGCGATGTGATCGCCCCGGCCCAGGCCCTGATCAGCGAGCTCGGCCCGCGCCTGCAAAAGCTCAGCAGCGGCATCGGCTTCCATACCGACTTCAACGGCAAGGGCAGCATCAAGAAGATCCAGACCGACCGGCGCTTCAACCCTGACCGCGACCCTTACAAGACCTGGCTGGACATCATGTTCTGGGAAGGCCCGGCGCCGGTGAAGAAGGAGAACCCGGCTTTCTACATCCACCTCACCACCAGGGACCTCGCCCTGGTCTGCGGCGCGATGTACTTCGAGAAGAACATGCTCAAGGCCTGGCGCGATGCGGTGCTTGACCCGAAGCTGGGGCCGGAGCTGGACGCTGTCGTCAGGAAGCTGACCGGGGGCAAGGGCGGCTACAAGATCTACGCCGAAACGAAGAAGCAGCTCCCGCGCGGCGTTGACCCCAGCCACCCGCAGGCGGATTACACGAAGTATGAGTCATTCTGCATCGTGCGCGAGACCGCGCACCCGAAGGAGCTCTTCAGCAGCGACTTCATCGCCTACTGCGAGTCGACCTTCAAGGAGCTGCTGCCCCTGCATAAGTGGCTGCTGAAGGTGTACAGCAAGGCGTATTGATCTGGGAGCGCCAGGCATGGCCTGGCGCAGTACGCCAGCCTATGGCTGGCGCTCCCATCCTAGGGCGCCAGGATCACCACCTGCCGCCGCACGCGGTCGCCGATCATAAAGCGGCCGTCGGCGCTGATGCTCAGGCCGCCCACCGAGCGCAGCTCGCCGTCGCCATCGCCGCTGAGCGCGAAGTCGCAGACCAGCTCCCAGTCGCCGCCCGGCGCGTCCGAGGGCCGGTACTTGTGCAGCAGGCCCTGCGGGCTGAAGTAGTACACATACACAAAGCCCGCCGGGTCACAGGCCAGCACGCTGCCCACCGCGAAGCCGAAGCTGTGCGAGTCCAGGAAGGCGCCTGTCGCCGCGTCCATGCGCAGGATCTGGCTGGTGCCGGCATTCGGGTTGTCCAGCACATACAGATAACCGTTGTCCTTGTCCAGGGCCAGCGCGCCCAGGCTGTTGCCGGCGGGGTTGGGCATCGGGATGCTGCGCTCATACTCGCCATCAACAAATACCTGCACCCGGTCGTTATCGCGGTCGCCCACGTACAGGGTGTCGCCATCAGCGGCCATGCCGTAGTCGCCCTTGAACTGGCCCGGCCCCGAGCCCTTGTCCACCGCCAGCACGCGATAGCTCTCCAGATCGGCGCTGTACTCCGTCAGGTTGCTGAAGTTGTGCGTCAGGTAAAGCTTGTCCGCGCTCCAGCAGATCTCGCGCGGCGTGCGGTCCAGCCGCCCGCTCAGCGCATCGCCGTCCAGCCCGGTCTCAAGATAGGCGAAGTCCAGCACCTGGTTGCGGCGGTCCAGCAGCGTGACGCTGTAGGTGGTGCTGTCCACCACGGCAAAGGCGCCGTCGCTCTCGCGCACGGCGAAGCTCTGCGGGTTGACATACTCACCCACCGGGCTGCTGTAGTCCATCAGCCCAAGCTCCAGCACGCCGCTGTCCTGGTCGTAGGCGCCGGCGCGGCAGTTGTGCTCATCCGCCACCAGCACTCGCCCGCCGCTCAGCGGCGCGATGCCCCGCGGGCTCCAGAAGCGCGCCTCATCGCCCAGCCCGCCGGGCTGCAGGGTGCCGGCTCCGTCGCTGTAGCCGCTCTCGCCCCACTCGCCGGCGCAGGTCCGGCTGGCGGACATGATGCAGACCACGCGGTCGCGCTCACGGTCTGTCACCAGCACCGTGCCGTCCGGCTGTACCGCCAGGCCGCAGGGCCCGCGCAGCTCGCCGGTGTCGGGGTCCAGGTTGGCGCTGCCGTCATAGCTGCCGATGAAGCTGCCGTCGGGCTCGAACCAGAAGACGCTGTCGGCCGAGTCGTCCACCACCACCAGATTGCCCTGGCTGTCCAGCTCAACATCCTGCGGATGCTCAAGCTGGCCCGCGCCGATATCCAGGTCGTGCACGCCGCCCACGAACTTGCGGATCACGCCCGTGTCGGCATCGCTGAGATAGATCACTTCACCATCGCCGCTGGCAGCCAGATAGGCGCCCTCGACAAAGTTCTCCGCCAGCTCGTCCGCGCTGATCGGCTCGCTCAAAGATCCGTCGCTCTGGTCCAGGAAATAGACCTCCGGGCCCTCGGCGTGCCGGATCAGAATCCGGCCGTCGTCTACAACTTCAAGGTCTGAGGCCTTGCCGAACCAGAACTCGCGCAGGGGCTGGCCGCCCGGCTGGTAGACGTCGATGCGCCCGGCGTCGAGCTGACCCACATACATGTTCCCCGCGCTGTCGCTGGCCACGGCGGCAGGCGTGTACATCTCATAGTTCTGGTACAGGGTCTTGCCCAGGTGGGCCCAGTTCTTGGGAGGCGTGGCCGGGTCGACGGTCACCAGCTCAAAGCTGTTACTGAACTGTGAGCCGACCTTGATCTTTACCTCGTTGACTTCCTCGGTGGCGGCGTCCGCCGGGACACGGATGCGCAGGCCCTTGCCGCCGACATCCTGAACCTCGCCTGCATCAAGCTCAGCGTCGTTCCAGTAGACCCTGGTCCCGCCCGGAGCGGGGTTGAAGCCCAGGCCGCTGGCATAGACCCAGAAGCCCGGGTACTGCCGCGGCGGGAAGAGCTCTTCCACCAGCAGGCTGTAGCTGGTGGTGGCCGTCGCCTGGTTGGACAGGGCGCTTTCCGCCTGGTCGGCGACGACAGCAGCGATGCGGAAGTAATAGGTCTGGTCCAGGGCCAGCTCCAGCACTTCATACTGCGGATCGACCGCCTTGGGCACCAGCATGTCGTTGGCCCGGTTCACCGCGCCCTGCTCGGTCAGCTCAAAGGGCGCTGTCGAGTAATAGACGTTGTAGCCGATCAGGCCGGGGGCGCTGCTGGCGTTCCAGCTCAGCATGACGCTGCCCGGCAGCACGGCCGCTTCAAGGCCGGTGGGGGCCGGGGGTGCGGGGTTGCGGCTGAGCTTCAGCTCCAGCTCCACAACCGTCACACTTCCGCCTGCTCCCGGCGGGACATCCAGCACCGCGACATACGCCCGCCCGGAGGGCGAGACCACCGCGATATCCGCCGGCGCTGGCAGGGTGGCCATGCCCTGATAAGGGCCGCTGAGCTTCCAGGCAACACTGGTGTAGTCGCTCAGCGCCAGCCAGTACTCGCCGCTGTCATCGCTGACATCCACGCGCAGCTCCACGGGGTACCTGGCGAGGTCCGTGGTGCTGAACTCATACACGGCCCAGGCCAGGCCGCCGCCGCTTTGCTCCGCGCTGTCCAGGCGCATCTTGGTGCCCTGCACCTCGGCGCCGGCGGAAGCATCAAAGCTCTCGGCTCCCGGCACGACCAGCGCTGTCTGGCTCGCCGCGCGGCCACTGGGCGGCAGAGCCGGCAGGCCCGCGCTCAGCCCGGCGGGCAGCGCTTCAGGCTGCGGGGCGGCATCCAGGCCGCCGCCATTATCAGCGCCGCAGCCGGCGCTGAGCAGCAGCAGCAAGGCCAGGCCTGCGCCTGCGCTGCTGAAGCTGGCGCGCCGGGGCCGCGCACTGACGCTATTCGTGTTGGGGGTGTGATTGCTCATAGTGGGTCGATCACCGGGGTGTTGTCGATGAAGGTGCTCTCGAAATCCTGGAACAGGCCGCGCAGGTCGTGGAAGCCCTCGCCGCCGGGCTGGAAAGCCTTGCGGCTGAGATCCAGGTCGTGCTTCACGTCGATGCGCGGATGGCAGCCCGCGCAGGTGGCGGTCTCGCCGGGCCGCACCATGTTGTACATGCGCTCCCGCACCGCCACGCGGCCCTTGCCGTCCACCAGCTCCCAGGTCAGCAGCAGGTTTGCCGGCACGCGGATGCGGAAGCTGCCGTCCTCCGCCACCGGATACTCGCCGATGACCGGCCCGTCGTGCAGCGGCCCGAAGGTGCCGTCGTTGAAGTCAAACTCGCCGGGCACACCGGTCGGAATGCCGCGGGTCTTGAGGGCCTGGATGATGCGCAGCTTCCAGGGCCCGTCCTCCGGCCGCGGCTGGCCCTGGCGCATGTCGCCGCCGCGGTCAAAGATGTTCTGGCAGGCGAACTCGCCCCAGTCCGGCGTGTCAGGGCCCAGCGTGCGGTCGCCCAGCACCGGCGGCACTTCGCGCTGAATCAGGGGCAGAGCGCCGATCTCCCAGATGCCCGGGGCGTCGCAGGCCTTTTCCAGCGAACCGTCGCCGCGCAGCACATAAAGGCCGAAGTCCGGCGGCGGGTTGTTGCCGTCATCCCAGACCGGGCCCGGCGCATAGGACAGCAGGATATCGCCGCCCGGCAGCTCCACCGGGAACTTATAGCGCCCCAGGGTGTTCTCAGCGGCGCCGTCCACAATCTCGCGGGGGGTCAGGTAGCGGTAGGTCGGGAAGTCCGGGTTGCCCAGGGGGTCGACCCGCATCACAGTGCCGGAGCCGTACTGTTCGTGATGCGCGCGGCCGACGCCGGGGATGTCGAAGTTGGTGTGGATGCACAGCAGATCGTTATCCGCGCACTGGCTGACATCGATAAAGCAGTCCACGTTGTCGCGGCAGATATGGCTGCCGAAGACCGGGAAGGCCTTGGTGCCGTCCGGGTCCATCACCCATATGGTGAAGCGGTTGAAGCGCGGACCGCGGACGTTCAGGCGCGTGTCCCAGCTGACAAAGTAGACCTGCCCGTTGTTGGCCACGATCGGGCTGAAGCAGCCGTTCATCGCCAGGTGCACCAGGCGCTCCTCGCCGGTGAAACGGTCCAGCACGAAGAGCTGCGGCACCACCGAGTTGCCGTCATAGAAGTCGCCGATGCCAAAGCGCTCGCTGGTGAACATCAGGCGTCCGTCGGGCAGGTAGGTCGGCTCGCCGTCGTTGTACTTGTTGAAGGTCAGCTGCGTCAGGTTGGTGCCGTCGCTGTTGACCTCAAAGAGCTCCATGTCGTTGCTGCCCAGCTCGCGCATGCTGAAGGCGATTTTGGTCCCGTCAAAGTTGACTTCCAGGTCCTGGATCGGCCGGTCGCTGATGGCCAGAAGCTGGGTCAGGGTGCCGTCGGGGTCAAGGCGCATGATGGCTTGGTCCTGCAGGTTCCAGATCGGCTGCAGGTTGCGAAAGAGCATCATCGGCCCCATGGTGCCGGTGGGGTTCTGGCGCACAAAGACCACCGGGCAGGGCAGCAGGCCGGGCTCCAGTTTCGCCGCGCCCATGCTGACCTTGTTGCCGCCGCCGTCGGCGCGCCGGGCTTCGTAGTACACCGCCTCGCCGCTGTCCGCCGGCCGCTCAAGCTCAATGCTGTGGCCGGCGCCGACAGCTCCGATCTCCTCGCGGCTGCCTAGAGGGCCGAGGCGGCTGAGCAGCGCGTCGCGGTCCAGCTCCAGGGTCAGGCCACCGCCGGCCTCTGTCAGGTCAGCCTGCAGGCCGGGTTTAAGCTGCTCGGCGCTGGCGCCCTCAACCTGGCCGGAAACCGGCACGACGCGCTGGGCCAGCGGGGCTGTGCCGGTGGGCGTGCCTCCGGCGGGTCCCGCCTCAGCGTCAGCGGGAGCCAGGCCGCCGTTACAGGCATTCAGGCAGCATAGGGTGGCCAGACAGAGCAGTACGGCCGGTATGCGCGTGCGAAGCATGGGATCCTCCAGCTGGCGGGCCAGCCGTTGCCTTCCTACAAGCTATAAAGTTCGCCTCTTCACCAGGCCGTGGGAGCCGCGCTCATCTGGCGGCCGGTTAAATTATACGCATAGAAAGTTATATTTTGCAAAAACTTGCTGGCCTTTTGCGACTCAATCTCAACCTGTTACGGCTCAGCTTGCATCAGGTAAGCCTGAACCGCGCTCAACCCTTGTATTGATCGGCACTCGCCGGATTGCTTACTATCTGTTATAGTAGCTATGCGGCAGAACATCCGCGGCACGGGCCGCGTCCTGTCAGCATGAATGGAGCGCGCATGAAGAAGGAACAAGGCAACAGCAATCTGGGCCCGCTGCAACAGGCCGTGCTTGATTACATCTTCGAGCACCCCGGCTGCACGGTGCGCGAGGTGCTGGACGCGCTGAACGCCGCCAGCGGGCAGAACTATGCCTACACGACGATCCAGACCGTCTGCGACGCCCTGCACAGCAAGAAGCTGCTGGCCCGCCGGCGGGTCAAGCTGGCCTTCCACTACAGCGCCCGTGAGACCCGCGGATCGATGATCGCCCAGGGCATCAGCGATCTGCTGACCCGCTTCAAGAGCGAGCCGGCGCCGGTGGCCTCCAGCCTCGTTGACGCGCTGGAAGCCGATGCGCCCGAGCAGCTCGAGGCTCTTATCGCCGAGCTGCGCCAGCGCGGCAAGCTTTAGCACCGCCGCAGCGCGGGCCTGCATAACCCCGGGCTCCGCGTTCTGGCATACTTTTCAGGGGACACATGCCTGAGCTGCCATCCGCAATAGCTGCGCTGATCAAGGTCTTCAGCCTGGGCTATCTGCTCACGCTGCTGGGCCTCGGCGCGGCCGCGCTGCTCTGGCGCTTCCTGCGGCCCCGCCTGGCTCCCGGCCTGCGCGCCGAAGCCGGCTTCTCGCTGATCGCCGGCACCTGGCTGCTTAACACCCTGCTTGCCGCGGGCATCTGGTGGGGTGTGGTCAACTACAAGATCCTGATGACCACCAACCACTTCCATCACCTGATGTATGGCGGCTGGGCCAATGGCATCACCGGCACCGGGCTGATGGTCTTTGGCCTGAGCCTGATGCTGCTGGCCTGGGGCTGGCAGCGCGGCACGGTGCCGGAGAAACTGCGCGACGGCGCGGCCCTGGGCAGCGCTGCTCTGGGCGCCGGCCGCAGCATCCCGCTGCGCGCCGCCCGCGGCATCGCCACCGCAGCGCTGGTTGGCGTGGTGCGCCCGGAGATCTGGGTCAACCCGGCCTACTGGGACACGCTCAGTGCTGCACAGCGCGAACTGGCCATTGCCCATGAACTGGTGCATCTGCGCCGAGCCGACAACCTCCGAAAGCTGCTGCTGGCCTGCATCGGCGGCCTCTTCGCCGTCATTCCCGGCGCACGCGCCTGGTCGGCGCAGTACGAGCAGGACAGCGAGCTGGCGGTCGACAGCGCCTGCCGCCGCAGCCATGACGAGGACGCCTACCGCGGCCTTATCGCCGGCGCGCTGGACTTTCTGCTGGGAACAGCACAGGCTGGCGGATCCGCGGCTACCAGCAGGCAGGATAAGCCTGCGCTGGGCTCGGTGGCTGCTGCCGTCAGCGGCGCCGCGCCCCTGCAAAGCAGCCTCGGCCGCCTGCTGCGCAGCCGCTCGGCCCTCGCCCACGGCGCCCTGCTGGAGCGCCTGCGCCTGCTGGCCCAGCCCCCGGACCCGGCCGCCCAGCGCAGCGCCCTGCGCCTGCTGCCCCTGGCCCTGCTGCTGCTGACCTGCGCCCACAGCCTGGCCCTGCTCAGCCACCCGCTACCACGCTGCCTGCTGGCCTGCTATCTGGGCTATTAGCCCGGCGTAGCGATAGAACCGCAGCGCAGTTCCAATGCGATCCAAAGCAAAGGGGCGGGTTGCCCCGCCCCTGTTATCACCTTCGTGGTTGTCTGCGCCCTGGCTTAGCCGGCGCTCGCCGCCGAGGCGACGAAGTTCTTCACCCATTCCGTGCTCTCGCTCTTCGGGCGCATGATCGGGCTGCCGATCGCGCGGTTGATGATCAGCTGGCTCAGCAGGCCCATGGCGCGGCTGACGCTGAACAGCACGGTGTAGTAAGCGAACTCGGTCAAGCCATAGTGGTACAGCAGCGCGCCGGAGCCGGCATCCACGTTGGGCCAGGGGTTCTTGGCCTTGCCCTGCTTCTTCAGCACCTCGGGCGCGGTTTCATACAGCACGCTGACCGTCTTGAAGACATCGCCGTCGCTGCAGTGCTTCTTGCCGAAGGCATAGAAGGCGGTGAAGCGCGGGTCCTCCGCACGCAGCACCGCGTGGCCATAGCCCGGGATGACGTGCCCGCCGTTAAGCAGCTCCCAGCAGACTTCCTCCACCTGGGCATGCGTCGGCACGCCGCCGAAGCGCTCGATGAGCTGCATCACGAAGCCCAGGCACTCCTGGTTGGCCAGGCCGTGCAGCGGGCCGGCCAGGCCGTTGAGGCCGGCAGAGACCGCATAGTAGGGGTCGCTCAGCGCCGAGCCCACCGTGTGGCAGGTGAAGGCGCTGACGTTGCCGCCCTCATGGTCGCTGTGCAGGGTCAGGTACAGGCGCATCATGTTGTAGCTGTCCTCGCTCTCGGGCAGGCCCAGCATGTGCACATAATTCGCCGCCCAGTCGAGGCTGGCGTCCGGGGCGATGCGCTCGCCCTTGTTGTAACGCATACGGTACACGCCGGCGGCCAGCTCAGGCAGGCGCGCCAGCATGTTCAGCGCGTCCTCAAGCGCGGCCTCCCAGTATTCGTTCTTGCCCATTTCGTGGTAGCGGGCGGCAAAGACGCTCTCCTTCTGCATGACCAGGATAGCGCTGTTGAGCATGGTCATCGGGTGGCTGTCAGCCGGCATGGCGCGCAGCACATCCCAGACATAAGCCGGCACGCCCTCGCGCTTCTTCAGCTCGCTGCGCAGGTCGGCCAGCTCTTCGGCGCTGGGGTTCTCGCCGGTCAGCAGCAGCCAGAGAATTTCTTCGGGCCACTTATCAGTCAGCTCCAGGATCGGCCGTCCGCGGATGATCAGGCCCGTCTCAGGGCTGACCTGGCTCGTGTCGCAGATCATGCCCATCACGCCGCGCATGCCGCCAAAGGCCTGGCCGACGTTGACCTCGCTGATCTTCGTCTCGCCATGGGCCGCGAGAAGGGCCTTGATTTCGTCGCGCAGGGCCGGCACACGGGCGCTGAGCTTCTGCTTCAAGAGAGACATTTTTTACCTTCCTCTTCTACTCATGCCGGCCCCGGGGCGCGCTGAGGCGCCAGGTGGCACGTCTGGGGGGTCCGGCGAAGCCGACGGATTATATAACAATCCCCCATTTGATATCGGCATCCGCGCCCTGGGTCTCAAGTGCTTTCCGGCTCATCCGGGCCTGCCGCGAGGGCGCCCGCAGAGCGGCAAACAGGCCGGCCCGGCGCTGCTTCATCTACCTGAAAGAGGCCCGTTTTATCCTTGCGCCGGCCAGCATGGCACAACAATAGCGCCGCCGCGCTGGTATAATCGGACAATGAGCCAGAACCGCGCCAAATCCACCAGGTTGAGCTTCGTCGACCACATCTGCTGTGGCGGCGTGGTGCTGGACTCCCTTTCCACCGAGGCACAGATTGTGCTGATCGAAGTGGACAAGGGCCGCCAGCCGCGCTGGCTGCTGCCCAAGGGCCACGTCAACCCCGGCGAGCGCCACGAGGAAGCCGCCACCCGCGAGGTCAGCGAGGAAACCGGCATCCCGGTGGAGAACCTCGAAGTCCTGGCCTATCTGGGGAAGATCGACTATTCCTTCCCCGCCGTCCCGCGCCACGAACTGCACCGCAAGACCGTGCACTTCTACCTCATGCGCAGCCGCTCCACCGAGCTCTCCATCGGCCCGGTGACCCGCGAGGAAGGCATTGCCTCCGCGCAGTGGTTTTCGCTGGCCGCCGCAAAGGAACTGGTGCGCTATGACGGTAACCGCGAAGTCATCGAGCGCGCTGAGATGATCCTGGAGCAGCTCCTGGCCAAGCGCGGCCGCCTGAGCGTTTCAGCCTAGGCTGCGCCGACCCCTCCAGACTCAGTCAGCACTCTGTTTTCGCACTTCCGCCCCCCTGCGACTCTGGCAGCCTGCATATGCTGCTGCGCACTCCAATCCGGGTATCTTGACCAGTCAAAGCAAAAGGCGGCGCTTTGCTGCGCCGCCTTAAGTTTATGGTCTGCTGAATTGTCTCGCTCGGCCTAGATTTCCGCTTCGCCAAGGATCTTGAAGGTCGGGGTGGACTTCTTGCGGCCGGGCTTGCCACTCGCACCGCGCAGGATAAAGCCCTTGAGACGAATGATTTCCGTCTTCGCGATTACCATTACCTGGCGGTTGGTCCCGTCATAGCCGCGGGCGTTAAAGACGGAAATTGCATCTTTGTTGCTGGCGTTGAAGGCCCGGATAGCCTTGATTACGGCAAGGCTGTTGCCAACCAGCGTGTCCTTGTCGCTGCCGCGTCCTGGGGCCTGACGCAACCACTGATAACCGCTTTCGTCCATGCCTTTGGCCTTGGAGAATCGTACGGCCAGATCAGTCAGGCTGATGACATCTTTGAGATCCACGTTGCACCTCGCTTGGCAGCAATTGCGGAATTAAGCGAAATGATTCTAACATCAACTAATTGCATTAGCAAGGAAAGAACATCGTGCAGCTTATGGGAAGCCCGGGGATAAATTGTTGCGTCTGGCCTGGTGCGGCTTGAAGGCAAAGACAAAGACAAAGGCAAAGGCAAAAGAAAAAAAGAAAGCCGTTCCCGGGGCAAGGAACGGCTCGTGTATAGAAAGGCGGAAAAACGGGATAGGCAATTTTGGTGCGGGGATTGGTCTGGCATCGTCAGGGCAAAAGCCTGTGATCCACTGCAGCGCTGCTTCCGTCCTCCCCTGTCTCAGGTGAACGAAGCTGAAATGCCCCGTCCGTCCTGAACCTGCCATGATTATAGTCAGGCTCCGGCGCTTTGCAAGGCGGATCCTGCACTTATTCTTAGCATATGTTTAGCATTTTGCGGATTTGTCAGCAGATATGTGGATAACTCGGGCCAGGACTGCCGAAAAGCGCTCACGGCGGTGGATAACCCGCCTGCTCCGGCCTGGTAGCGCAGCGGCCTTGCCCTTGTTACCGCCTGGCGTGCCCGCGCCCCTCCGTCAAAGTATAATCGCGCTGTCTGCGAGGTAAACAAAGGCATGTCCAAAAACCTGATGCGTGCAGCCGTGACCTTCATGATTGTGCTGGTCCTGATAGCTGTGGTGGGTAAGCTGCTGGCGCTGCAGCTGCCCCAGGGTTCCGGCTCCAGCTCTGGCGGCGGCTATGGCGAGAGCGTGGCCCTGCTGAACATCGAGGGCGTCATCACCGGGGACAGCGCTGGCAGCGGGCCATTTGGCGCGGCGGTCGGTGCCTCATCCGTGGACCTCTGCAACAAGCTCTATGAGATCCGCGACGATGACAGCATCCGCGCGGTCGTGCTGCGCATCAACAGCCCCGGCGGCTCCGCGGCGGCCAGCGACGAGATCTTCCGCGCCGTTCGCGCAGTCAGCAAGGCCGATAAGCCCGTCGTCGCCAGCATGGGCGACGTCGCCGCCTCCGGCGGTTACTACATTGCCGCCGCCTGCGACTACATCTATGCCAACCCCGCCACCCTCACCGGCTCCATCGGCGTTGTCTTTGAGCTGATCAACTGGGACGAGGCCGCCGGCAAGCTGGGCATCCGCTCCGAGACCCTGCACGCCGGGCAGTACAAGGACATCGGCTCGCCCTGGCGCGAGATGCAGCCCGACGAGCGCGCGGCGATGGAAGCGATGCTCAAGCAGGTGCATGAGCAGTTCATCCGCGCTGTGGACGAAGGCCGCCAGCCCCTGGACGAAGCCGGCGTGCGCAAGCTGGCCACAGGCATGATCTACAACGGCGAGGACGCCGCGGCCAACGGCCTGGTGGATAGCCTTGGCGGCCTGCAGGAAGCCAAGGTCAAGGCCCGCGCACTGGCCAAGCTGGACGCGGACGCGCCGGTCGAAGAGTACGGCGTGGGCTCTTTCTGGGATGTGATGTTCGGCGCCAGCGCCAGCTCCAGGCAGCTCGACCCCGCCCTGCTTGGCGAGCTGGGCGCGGTGCTCGCGGCGCGCCAGGCCCTGGAGAGCCGCTATGGCTCCGCCGGTCTTGGCACCCTGTCCCGCGGGCTCTACCTCAACACCCTGCTGCGTGACCTGGTGGTCCGCTAGGCCATGGCCCGCAGCCTGCCGCTTAAGGATGTTGTCGCGCTCTACCGGGCCATGGGGGATGCCACCCGCCTGCGCCTGCTGAGTCTGATCTACAGCGGCAATGAAGTGCGGGTGGGCGAGCTCACCGCCGCGCTGCAACTGCCCCAGAGCACCGTCAGCCGCCAGCTGGCCCAGCTGCGCTCAGCCGGCGTCATCCTGGACCGCCGCGAAGGCAACAGTGTGTGGTACTCGATGAACCCCAACAGCCTCAGCACCAGCATCGCCCTGCTGGACGGTCTGCGCGCCGCCGGCCGCATGTGCGCCGAGCTGCGCAGCGATCAACGGCGCTTATCGCGGCTTCGGCGCGGCGCCTGAAACTAAGGCTGGCCTATGTGCTGAACATAAGCCCACCCTTTGGGGCGTATTCAACCGTTCTACATTGACTTATTTTCGGCGGCGTGCTTCTATATCCATGGCTTTGCCGTTCGCCTGCCTGCACGGTCTCGGCCACCCCGACTTATCCAGGGCGTCAGCCCACTGCGGAGATCTGGAATGGGACGCAATCTCATGTTCCGGCTGAAAGTCGCGTCTACCCCGGCCGTAGTTTTGCTGGGTCTGTGCCTGCTGTGCTCTTCATGTTCCACCAGCGCTGCCCTGCCTACAGGCAGCGTCTCCCGGGCCACTCTGCCGGCCCATGGCGCCGAGCCTGTCTTTGCGCCAAACCGTGATGCCTCGCTGCCGCCCCTGCCACTGGACCTCGGCGGCCGCAACAAGTCTGCCTCGGCCCTGCAGAACTTCATCCAGACCGGCAACCAGGCGCTGGACCGCAGCGCCGGCGCGGTTGATAACGGGACAAAGATCACCCTCACCGCCGGCCCCGGCGAGATGCAGTGGGCCATGTATGAGTTCACCCCGCCCACCGACCTGGTTTACTCAGCGCTCTTCACCATGGTCCCCAAGGCCGGCACCGGCAGCTACATCGCCATCGGCAACTATGCCAGCCAGCGCTGGGACTTCAAGGGGCCCTACCCCGCCACGCCCGGCTTCGCGGCCTTCGCCAGCCTCAACAACGGCGACTTCATCTCGCCCTCCGGCCACATCTACCTGCTGGTGCTCGCCTGGAATAACACCACCACCGAGCTGACCCAGGTGCAGGTCTCGGGCGACGATGGACAGGCCCCCACCTATGACATCAGCGGCAAGGTCGTGCGTGCGGAGAACAACCAGCCCCTGGCCGGTGTGACCCTCACCATGCTGCCCGGCGGCGCCACGGCCTTCAGCGACAATGACGGCAACTTCAGCTTTACCGGCCTGCAGGCGGCCAGCTACCGCATCACCCCCAGTGCCCCGGGTTATGACTTCAACCCGCCGCTGCAGGATGTGCTGCTGACCAACGCGGATGTCAGCGGCATTGACTTCCTGGCCTTCGAGGAAGTGCCCGGCTTCTCGATCAGTGGAACGGTCAGCCTTGAGGGCGGCGGCCCGCTGGCGGGCGTGTCGGTGTCGATAAGCCCCGGCAGTCTGGTGGCCACCACAGATTCCAATGGCAACTACCTCTTCGCCGGTCAGCTTGCCGGCAACTACACCCTGACCCCCAGCCTCTCCGGCCACACCTTCGCACCGACGCAGCAGAGCGTACCGCTCTTTGGCAGCGACGCGCTGGGTGTGAACTTCACCGCTACCGAGGAAAGCGGCCCGCCCTGGACAGTCTCCGGCACGGTGACCGACAATCAGGGCCAGCCCCTGGCCGGCGTGAACATCTTTGTGCCCTTCACCAACCGCATCACGGTCACTGATGCCCAGGGCAAGTACAGCATCGCGAACCTGGACAGTGATCCGAACTTCCACATCCTGCCCAGCCTTGACGATCACAGCTTTGTGCCGAACATCAACAAGCTTAATCTGGACTCCAACAAGGTGCTGGACTTTGTCGGCACTCCCCAGACCCTGCCGAACACCGTCACCTATGCCCAGCACATGGTGCCCTGGGTGCTGCAGCCGATGTGCACGCCCTGCCACGATTCGAACCTGAACTCGGATGATGAGCGCCATGGCGCCCCCCTGGGCATCGACTTCGATACCTACAACGGCACCTCGACCAACGAGAAGAAGGACTCCGACGATGAAGCCCAGGCTGACAGAATGCCCGACCCCGACGCCTGGGGCAGCCTGAAGCTGACCGCCTTCCAGAAGGAGCTCTTTGCCCGCTGGCGGGAGCAGAACTTCCCGCAGTAACACTGCAATCTCCTCGCGTGAAAGCCCCGGCCTGGCCTGTGCAGGCGGGGCTTTCGTTTGCGCCCCGCCCGGCGTCTGGCGGTAAAATCCTGGCGTGACAGCTTCAGCCCCCGAGCCCTTCTATCCCGCCCCCAGCCTCTCGCAGCGCGCGCAGGACATGCCGCGCTCCGCGATCCGCCGCATCTTTGAAAACGCCCGCCGCCTGCAGGAAAGCGGCGTGGATGTGGTGCGCCTGGACATCGGCGACCCGGACTTCGACGCCCCGCAGCGTGTCCGCGATGGCATCAGCGCGGCGCTGGCCGCCGGCAGGACGCACTACTCGCCGATGGCCGGCATCCCCGAGCTGCGCAGCGCCATCGCCGCCTATATGGCGCGGCGCTGGGGCGTGGACTGCGGCCCCGCTGCTGTCACCTGCCACCAGGGCGCGACCCAGGCGCTCAACGCCGTTATGCAGCTCTGCTGCGACAGCTGCGCCGGCGTGCTGCTGCCGGAGATCTACTTCCCGAACTATATCCAGCAGGTCACGCTGGGCGGCCTGCGTCCACGTTTCTATGCCCTCGACGAGCGCTTTGTACCGCGGCTCAGCGACCTTGAGTCGCTGCTTGATGCTAACACCCGCGCGATCCTGATCAACACGCCAAGCAACCCCACCGGCGCGCTCTTCCCCGAGGAGACCGTCCGCGCGCTTTACGACTTCGCCGCGCGCCACAACCTCTGGGTCATCTCCGACGAGGCCTACTGCGAGTTCGTCTTCGAGGGCCGCTATGTCAGCCCGCTGCAGATTGACTGGGAGCAGCCGGCCGAGCAGCGCCGCGTGATTGCGATCTACTCCTTCTCCAAGGGCTATGCCTGTACCGGCCTGCGCATGGGCTGGACGGTCAGCCCGCGGGAGGAAGTCGCCGGCCAGCTGATGCTGATGAACGAGCCCTTCACCGGCTCGCTCACCACCCCCCTGCAGTACGGTCTGGTTCACGCCTTTGACGAGGACGACACTCCCCGGCGGGTTGAGGCCCTGCGGTCGCGCTGGGAGCTCGCCGGGCGTGAACTGCGCGCCGCCGGCCTGCCCTTTGACCCGCCCGAAGGCGGCATCTTCTTCTTCGTCGACATCTCCAGCCTGCGCACGAAGGACGGCCAGCCGATCAGCAGCCAGGACTTCTGCGACCGCGCCCTGAATGAAGCGCATGTGGCCGTCGTGCCGGGCGCCGGCTTCGGCCTGCAGCCTGTCTATGACAGCTCCGGCCGCCCATCCTCCTTCATTGCGGGGGAGCATGCGGCCAAAGGCTTCCGGCTCTGCTTTGCGGTGCCGGAGGAACGCCTGAAGCTGGGCGTTGAGCGCCTGCGCGGCTTCATCGCCGGGCTCTGACCAACTGCGCTCTTTCCTCAGAGTAGAGGATAATGCCGATACATAAGGTATGATTTCTTATCACTGGTAGTCCTAACCAGCACGGAGGCCGGCCGCGCTGCTCGCAGCGCCTGACCTCGATGCCCATCTCCCCCATCTGGGAGATCGTCCGGCTTGCCTCGCAAATCCAAAGCGAGGGCGGCGATGTGCTGCACCTGGACATCGGCGCACCGCCCTTCCGCCTCTCGGGCCTTATCAGCGCCGGCCTGGAGGATGCGCTGCGCAGCGGACGCACGGGCTACAGCCCGCCCGCTGGCATCCCGGAGTACCTGCACGCCGCGGCTGAGCGTACGGTGGCGCGCTTCCCCGATGGCGCCACCCGCGCCGGCTTTGACGCCCGCAGCCTGCAGCCGCGCATCGTCGGCTCCCAGGGCGGCACCCAGGCCCTGATGGCCGTCATATCCGGCGTCTGCGACCCCGGCGACAACATCCTGCTGCCCGAGGTGGCCTGGCCCAACTATGTTGAGCAGGCCCTGCTTGCCGGCGTTGAGTCCCGCTTCTACAAACTGGACGAGCAGATGCGCCCGCTGCTGCACAGCATTGAAAGCCAGATCGACGCGCGCACGCGAGCCTTCATCATCAACTCGCCCTCCAATCCCAGCGGCGCGGTCTGTCCGCCCCAGCTAATCCGCAGCCTGCATGAGCTGGCCGTGGAACGGCAGGTCTGGCTGATCGACGACCTGGCCTACTGCGACTTTGTTTATGAAGGCGATTACCTCACGGCCCTGGAGTGCGACTGGGCCGCACCGGAAAACGAGCGCTGCGTGCTGGCGGTCTTTTCCTGCTCCAAAAGCTACAGCGCTCCGGGCCTGCGCCTGGGCTATACGGTCTGCCCCGACCCCCAGCTCGCCTGCGATCTGGCGGGGCTGAACGACCCCCTGATGGGCTGCCTCACCACCCCGCTGCAGCTCGCGATGGCCCAGGGCCTGCTCTATGACGACCCGGCGCAGCGCAGCGAAGTGCTGAAGGAGCGCTGGCTGGAAGCGCTGGACCTGGCCGCCCGCCTCGGCCTCAGCGGGCCGCGGCCCAGTGGCGGCATGTTCAAGCTGATTGACATCTCGGCCTCCGGCCTGCGCTCGACCCAGTTCGCCCTGCGCCTGCTGCGTGAGGAGCATGTTGCCGTGGTCCCTGGCGCAGCCTTTGGCATGCACCCTGTCGGCCACGGGCCGCGCGGCCTGCGCTTTGAAGTCTGCCGGGAAGCCGACCGCTTTGTGCGCGTCTGCTTCGCCTCCGACCCCCAGGCCCTGGCCCAGGGCTTCCTGCGCCTGGCCAGGCTGTTGGACTGCCTGCGCGCGGCCTGAGCCGCGATCCGCGTTATACTTTCCGCAGCACGGATACCCGGGGGAGTGAGAGATGGTCAGACACCTTCTGCTCTGCGCACTGCTGCTTGTGATTTGCCTTGGCGCCCTGGCCTGCGGCGGACGCCGCGGTGGCGGAGGCGGCGGCGGCTCAACACCACCGGTTACCCCGCCGGCGGGTAGCGACGACTATTCCGACGGCTACCTTGACGGCTATGACGACGGCTGGTCGGCGCGCTTCCATGATGACCCCTGGTACTTCGACCGCTACCGCGGCTACAACTACGGCTCCTACAACTCAGGCTACTACGACCCCTGGGGCAGTTCCTACAGCTCCAGCCGCAGCCTAGCCAGCCATCCCTGGGACTGCGACTGCGGCTGCCGCGCGCAGGACGGCCGCATCCAGACCGAGACCTACTACGAAAGTGCCCGCGGCAGCGGCAGCCCCGCGCTGCCGGCAGGCTATGGCAACCTGCCCGTCAGCGGCCCCGGCGCGGACGGCGTGCTGGACAGCCTGGAGCTGGAGCTGCTGCAGATGCAGCGTCCCCTGGGCGTCAGCGAGCAGCTCTGGGCCGACCTCAAGCAGGCGGCAAAGGAAGCGGCCCGCGCGGCCTCGGCCAGCGGTAATGCCTCGCGCGATCCCGGCGAGGGCGGCCGGGTGACCGACCTCACCGTGCAGCCCGGCGCCACCGCGGACTCGCTGCGCTTTGAATGGACCTACCGCAACGACGGCGACTACGACCTCGACGGACGCGTGCGCGCGGCGGACATGGCCCAGGTCGGCATCTGGTACGGCCGCACATCCGCTGACCCCGACTGGGCCTTTGCCCAGGGCGCCGACGGCAATGGCGATGGCCGGGTGTCGATTGCCGATGCCAGCGTCATCGGCATGAACTATGGCAGCCAGGTGGACGAGTATGTGCTGTGCATGCAGTACGGCGACTGGAATGGTGACGGAGTGGTAGCTACAACGGATCTCAGTGTTGCTGCTATGGCCCATGGACCGTTCTTCAACATCCTCTGGGTAAATATGTTCGAAGGACAATCCGTGGGACAGATGCTTGGTGGTGACCAGCTATCCTTCCACGATGCCTTCGTCGGCTTCAGGTCTTTGCCTCTGAGCCAGGACGTCCTGACAGCGGGTGGAAGTGATTCAAAATTTGCTGTAGAGCTCAGCCGGCGGTTTGGAAACGTTGCGATCAATACTGAGGGCCTGCATTTCACTGTCAGCCCGAACTTCTTTGGCAATGATGGGATTGACTCGGCTAATGCCGCAGCCAGAGAAAAGATGCCGCCCAGCGGACTGCCCGGCACTCTGGTTCAGGTCTTCGATTAGCTCTGGCTCCCAAGAGCTACCAGCGACATCAGCATAGGCGACTGCCATGCTGCATAAGGAAGCGCGTGCCCACGTCCGGCTCATCGCTGTTATTATTTACTGGCATGTCATCCAAGACCACATCTGCAAAGACGCCTGAGTTTCTGACCGGTCAGGACAAGAAACCCAGTGTCCTGATCAGCCAGGCCGACTACTTGTCGCTATTGATCAAAGCTGGAATCACTGATCCCCAGTTATGGCCCCCCGGCAAACAGGACGGCGCGGGCCTGATAGCGCGCATTCGTGAAATCGAGGCGGCTGAGCTCGCAAGCAGCGGCCGATTTGACTGGGAAGCGCTGAGCCCTGAGCTGCAGGATGAGTATGACGCGGCCTGCAATGCGCTTGACGGCTTAATCGACCCCGATGACCAGGGTGAAGATGCGGCAGGCTTCTTTGCCAAGCTCAAGGGTGCCTAACCTTGTCCTGGGCAGTGCGGCTGAGCAGCCACGCGCAGCGCGAGTTTCGAAAGCTACCTCGAGACATACAGCCTCGTATTGAAGCGCTTGTACTCTCGCTTGCTGCTGAACCGCGACCACCCGGTTGCCTCAAACTATCTGGCACGGCCAACCAGTGGCGTATCAGGCTGGGAGACTACCGTATTAAGTATGAGATCCGCAGCGAAGAGGAGTTGGTCTGGGTGATCTCTGTTGGTCAGCGCGAAGGTTTCTACGATCGCTAGCCGAAGCTACCAGCCCACGTCGGCGTAGGCGGCGGCGAGGCTGTCGAAGATCCTCTTGCCGTCGGCGCTGCCCAGCAGGTCCTCCACCGCGTTTTCCGGGTGCGGCATCAGGCCCAGCACATTGCGGCCCTCGGACAGGATCCCCGCGATGTTCTCAACGCTGCCGTTGGGATTCGCCGCCGGGGTGATGCGGCCCTGCTCGTCGCAATAGCGGAAGGCCACGCGGCGCTCGTCGTTGAGCTTTTTCAGCAGCTCCGGCGGGGCGAAGTAGTTGCCGTCCCCGTGCGCCAGCGGCACGCGCAGCACATCGCCAATCGCCATCTCGCGGGTGAAGGGGCTGTTCTCGGTCTGGACCTTCAGGTGCGTCCAGTCGCAGCGGAACTGCAGGCTGTTGTTGCGCAGCAGCGCCCCCGGCAGCAGCCCGGCCTCAACCAGGATCTGGAAGCCGTTGCAGATACCCAGGGTCAGGCCGCCGCTCTTCGCGTGCTTGGCCACCGCATCCATCGCCGGGGCGAAGCGCGCCACAGCTCCGGTGCGCAGATAGTCGCCATAGGCAAAGCCGCCCGGCAGGATCACCAGATCGGCGCCGCCAAGGTTGCTGCTCTCATGCCAGACCGGCACGGCCTCCCAGCCCATCACGTTCTGCGCCATGTACAGCGCGTCGTGATCTCTGTTCGTGCCGGGGAAGATGATGACTGCTACTTTCAATGCTGTCCCTCGGTATGATGTTGTCCCAGCGGCCCAGCTACTGCAGTCCTGTGTCCTGAGTCCTGAGTCCTGGCTCGAACAGACGACTTCCCACTCAAAGAGCTGCCGCTTGCTGCATCCAGGGATTGGGCCAGGCGCAGGGTCACGCCAGCAACCTCATCGGCTTGCTTATAGATTCTGGAAAACTCCTTGGAGTCAAGGTGTCCAGTGTCATGTACGACATAAAGCAATGACTGGATTTCAACCGCAGACGCCTTTGAGACGCGCAGGAAGTATGCGAACTCTTTGTCGGACTTGCGCGCGAAGCCTTCCGCGATGTTTGTCATGGCAGACAAAGCTGCACGGCTAAGCTGGTCCCTCAGAGCGAATTGCTTGGCCATGCCGGGGCGGGCAATAAGAAGATGCACTGAGTGCGAGAGCGCTCTGGCGAGCTGCCAGGCCTTCAGGTCTTCAAAGCGACTAACTCCGGCCATCTTTTCTATTTCCTCGAGATGAGCCTCTGCTATCCAGGACTCAGGACACAGGACTCAGGACGGTCTGGCAGGACGCGGGACGCAGGGCACTCTCCCTAAGCCTCCGTGGACACCTTCAAGGTGTAATCCTCAGTGATGGGATTGGCAAGCAGCTTTTCGCACATTGTGCGCGCCGCCTGCTCAGCAGCAGAGCTGTCCGGCGCGGTCAGTTTCAGGATCAGGTATTTACCTACCTTGACCTCATTGACGCCCTCAAAGCCCAGATGGCCGAGCGCGCTGAGCACGGCGTCGCCCTGGGGGTCGAGGATGTCGGCGCGGGGTCGGATATAGACTTCACAAACGAAGTTCATGGCGGGGTATTTTAGCGCGGGAAGAAGCCAGCGCTTTTACAGGCTTCGCGCGGGTATGGGTGCGGAGGGGCTAAGAACCGGAGCGCAGACATCCATGTCTGCATTCTTTAAAGCAGAGGCATTGTCGCAAAGCAAGGGAAGTGGCGAGAGCTTCACGGAATGCAGACATGGATGTCTGCGCTCCGGCAGCTAGCAGCGTGTTCGAAACGCGCTCCGGCAGGCAGGAGCGGCCTAGGCCGGCGGGTCGATCTCAAACAGCACGTCGCCGGCCTGCACGCTGTCGCCAACCTTCACGTTGACCGCCTTCACCGTGCCCTCCACCGTGCTTTGCAGCTCGTTCTCCATCTTCATCGCTTCCAGCACCATCACGATCTGGCCCATCTCGATCGGGTCGCCCACCTTGATCGAGAGGCCCAGGATCTTGCCGGGCATCGGGCTTTGCATCTTCGTGTCGCCGCCGCCGCCGCCGTGGCCGTGGCCGAACTCCTCCAGCAGGCGCTCCAGCTGCTCCTGCTGCGGGTTCTTCAGGTCCGCCCTGAAGGTGCGGTTGTCGTGCACCACCTCCACAATGCGGCCCTTCTCCTGGTGGAACTCATAGAAGCCCACCTGGTCGTTGATCGCCAGGGTCAGGCTGCCGGGCTTGCGCTCGATCAGCTCCAGGCGCACCTCACGGCCGCCGAGCTCGGCGATGAACCAGCCCTCGCGCTCGGGGTGGACCCGAAGCTCGACTTCCAGGCACTCATCATTGATGCAGGTAAAGATCTTCATACTTTCTCTTGTTGGGGCCGCAGAAATGCCGCCCGCTTTCGGCATGCCAGAAGGGCCGCATTTCTGCGGCCCCTACAACTATCGCGGCAGGTAACTCGTCGCCCCCAGGCGGCCGACGATGGACCAGCGCCGGCCAGCCTCGCGGTCAGCGGCCTGGTTGCTCTTGATCAGGGCCGTGCGCTCCAGGAAGTACTCCAGCGCGGCGGCCAGGGCAATGTGCTCAATATTGGCGTGCTCGCCGGGGCTGCGCACCATGTTCGCCACCGACTCATCCGAGAAATGCTCCTCGATAAAGCCGGTGTGGAAGTCCCCGCCGGTGAAGACCGGGTGCTCGAACACATAGCGGTGGAAGGGGATCGTCGTCCGCACGCCGGTGATGATGTACTCGCTCAGCGCGCGGCGCATCTTCAGGATCGCGTCCTCGCGGTCGCGGCCATAGCAGATCAGCTTGGCCACCATGCTGTCATAGTGGCTGGGGATCGTGAAGCCCTCATAGGCGCAGGAGTCCAGGCGCACGCCACCGCCCGCCGGCGGGATATAGCGGTTGATCCGCCCCAGCGCCGGCACGAAGCCCTTCAGCGGGTCCTCGGCGTTGATGCGCGCCTCGATGGCCCAGCCGCGCAGCTGCACGTCCTCCTGCTTCACCGACAGCGGCATCCCCGCCGCCACGCGGATCTGCTCGCGCACCAGGTCCACGAAGCTCACCAGTTCGGTCACCGGGTGCTCCACCTGCAGGCGCGTGTTCATCTCCATGAAGTAGTAGCGCCCCTGCTTGTCCAGCAGGAACTCCACCGTGCCGGCGTTGTAATAGCCGGCGGCCTTGGCCAGGCGCACCGCCACGCTGCCCATCTCTTCGCGCAGCTCGGGGGTCAGCGCCGGGCTGGGCGCTTCCTCAATCAGCTTCTGATGGCGGCGCTGGATGGAGCAGTCGCGCTCGCCCAGGTGGATCACATTGCCGTGGCGGTCGCCCATCACCTGGAACTCGATGTGCTTGGGCTGCTCCACATAGCGCTCGATGAAGATGCTGTCGTCGCCGAAGGCGCCGCGGGCCTCGTTCTTGCAGCTTTGCAGCAGGCGCGCCAGGTCGTCCATCTTGCGCACCACGCGCATGCCGCGTCCGCCGCCGCCCGCCGCGGCCTTGAAGATGATCGGGAAGCCGATCTCCCTGGCCAGCTCCACCGCCTGGGCCTCATCCACCGGGCCGTCGGAGCCGGGGATCAGGGGGATGTTGGCGCTGCGGGCGATCTCCTTGGCCTTGACCTTGTTGCCAAGGTCCAGGATGGCCTGCGGGCTGGGCCCGATAAAGGTGATCCCGTTGTCCGAGCAGGCCTGCGCGAAGGCGGGGTTCTCGGACAGGAATCCATAGCCCGGGTGCACGGCGTCAACCTTGAACTTCTTGCAGATCGAAAGGATCAGCGGGATGTTCAGATAGGTCTCGGCGGGCGTGGCGCCGGGCAGTTCCTCGGCGAAGTTCGCCAGGACGATATGCAGGGCGTTGGCATCCGCCTCGCTGTAGATCGCTACGCTCTCGATGCCCATCTCGCGGCAGGTGCGGATGATCCGCACTGCGATCTCGCCGCGGTTGGCCACCAGAATGCGCTTAAACATGCGCTTCCCTCAGCATGGGCCTATTGTACCTGTTGGGCTGCCGGCGCCCTTGCACTCGGACCGCCGGCTGCCAGCCGGCCTCTTCATGGAGCGCGGGACAATAGTCCCGTATCTTCCGGACCGCCGGCTTTGGCCGGCATTCTTCGCTGGGGAGCGCGGGACAATTGTCCCGTATCTTGCGGAACGCCGGCTGCAAGCCGGCCCTACCCCCGGAGCGCGGACACCCTGTCCGCATCTTCGCTAGGACCGCAGACTTCAGTCTGCATCTCTCGGACCGCCGGCTTTAGCCGGCATTCTTCGCTGGGGAGCGCGGGACCTCAGTCTGCATCTTCAATTGGAGCGCGGACACCCTGTCCGCATCTTCTCCCCCCCGCGCGTTACAATCCCCCCAGATGTCCACTGCCCAGCTCAGCCGGCAGCTACTCACCAGAGGCCGCGCCTCGCAGCTCTCCGCGCGGAAGGTCGCGGCTGCGCCGCGCGCTGGGAACGCCGGCTGCCAGCCGGCCTCTTCTCACAGTAGCAGCGCGGCCCTGTCCGCGCGTTCTCCGGCATTCAGTGTTCGCCAGCTGCAAGCCGGCGCTACCCCCTGGCACCTCGGCATCCAGTCCGGCCCGCAGCTGTTGGTGCAACGCGCTGCCGGGCCCAAAGGACTCCTTTGGCCGGCGTCGACAGGCCGCGTTGAGCTTGCGAAACGCGGAAGCTCCGCAGGCCGCTTCAGCTTCATCGGCACCGTCGCCGCGACCGACATGAGCCGCGCAACTGACAGCCGCGAAGCCGGCCGTGTGGGCGTCTTCGGCAGCGCGCTGAGTTATGGCGGCAGCTATGGGCGAGTGACGAACGAGGCGATTGGACGCGATGTGAATCCGCTGGGGAGAGGAGACGGGAATGCGTACTTAGGTGGTAGTCTAAATTTTGGAGGTATTTATCCGGTCCTGCCCAAGCCAGGCAGCGCAGCTGTTAGCGCGGGTTGCAGGCAATGCCAGAGTGCAACCTCCGAAGAAGCGGTCATGAACGGCACTGCCGTCAGAGGTAATAGCGTCAACAATGGCTTTGAAGCGCACTTCTGGCGTTGTCCTCCAAATTGCGATTTCGTTTATAGAGATGGGCTATTTGTGATTTGCTATTGTCATCAGGGAATCCCACAGCCGAAGCCACCAATCTCAGGAGGAGGAGGAGGAGGTGGTGGCCAGCCACCAGGCGGAGGCCCGTGGCCACGGCCCTACCCGGGACCTGGAGCACCACCGGACGGGCCCTCTCCTTGTGAAAAATGCATGATTGAGTATCTTGCGAGCGACCGATCATATGAGGATTACATGACGATGATTAGGTGCATGGCTGAGTGCCTTGAGGAGGAAATCAGTGAATCAAGTGGCAATAAATGATGGCACCTTCGCTTTCTCCACGAGCAAGGCATGAAAGTCGTTTCCCAGTATGGCTAGTCCGGACCACGAGATTGGGCCAGCAGAACTGCCATTGCTGTAGAGTAGGAAGGTGGTAAGAGTGGATTGAGCATCACATTTAGGGCATTGGAGTCAGGAGAGGATGAGAACAGAAATTTTCAAACTAACCGCAATTTGGGGAATGCTGGGATTCATAGTGGCCATGGTAGGCTGTCCATCGCGTGAGTCACCGAGTGTAATAGGGAGTACCAACTTTAAGACAAAAGTAGATGCCGCACTGAAGGAGCTGAAAGAGAACACACCGGAAGCTTACAGCGTTGTTCAGCAATACCTGGGTCGTATCGAAGAAGGTTTCCCTTCTCGAGTGTTGGCGCATACGACACCCACCGTTGCCTATGTCAGCGGTGAAGTTGCAAACCACTCAACAGTCTGGCTTGCAGGGGGAATTGCTCATGAAGCTTACCATTGCAAACTCTACATAGACTATAAGTCGCTGCACGGTGTCCCGGTGCCGGAGAGTGTTTTCGCACAGCGAGAGGCAGAGCAACGATGCAACGCTTTCCAGCTTGAAGTCCTGCGTGCCCTTAATGCACCCGAGTCTGAAATCAAGTATATGGAGTCGCAGGATGGAACCCATGGAGACCTAAATGGCGATGGGTGGTCAGATGATAAAGATCGCAAACTGCAGGATTGGTAGCTGCTCGTTATGCACAGCAATGGCAACACCGTCACTTATGCCTACGACAGCATGGGCCGGGTGGCCACCCTGACCCCGGCGCAGGGCAGTAACTACCGCACAGAGTACCTCTACAACGAGAACGGTTCTGTCGCCACGGTGAAGATCTATGTCAGCGGCAGCAACATTGACACGACCTATTCCTACGACACCACCAGCGGTAAGCTGACCCAGCGCAATGATCCGCCGCGCTCCGGGGCCAACATCCGCATCACCTACGGCTATGACGCCGCCGGGAGACTGGAGACCGAGACGGTGACGCGCGAGAGCGGCGGGGCGACGAACCTGTACAAGACGACCTATGCCTACAGCTATATCGCCGCCGGCAGCGGTGGAGGGCACGAGATCCTGCGCACTGAGCAGACTTACTCGGGCGTCCCTAGACCGGCGAGCGCTTGCGCGAGGCGGCATCTCCGCTGGCGGCGCAGCCGCATTCCTTCCGTGCGAGGCGCGCAGCGCTGAGCGCGGCCTCCGTTGCTGCGCAGTTCGGAGAGAAGTCATGCCATGGCGGGCGGCGGATGGCGGATGCGGCGTAGATGCCCGCGCTCCGACAGGAACAAGATGCCGGCTAAAGCCGGCGTTCCGACTGGGAGCGCCCGGCTGGGGGCGCCAGACAGAGTCTGGCGTGATCCATACGCCAGCCCATGGCTGGTACCTATCGGAGCCGTTCGGGATTTCTTGGTGTCTTTGTGCCTTTGTGGTTGAGGATATATAACCACCAAGATACCAAGACACGAAGTGGACTTGTTGGACTTCCCGCGATTTGGTGGACACCAGGAATGCGGGCATGGATGCCTGCGCTCCGGTTCTGTAGTTCCGTTTCGGCAGATAGATCGCGGGCGCGCTCCACGCGCCCCTGCAAGAATGCAGGCATGGCTGCCTGCGCTGCGGTTCTGTAGCTCCGTTTCGGCAGATGGATCGCGGGCGCGCTCCACGCGCCCCCACAAGAATGCAGGCATGGCTGCCCGCGCTCCGGTTCTGTACCAGGCTTCAGTGACACAAGAGCTAGCGAACAGACCTGCAAAGCTGGCCCATTTTGGATAAAGCAAGCTTTTGGCAACAATAATGCATCCGTAGTCAGGGTATCCAGTCCATGCTGCGCGCAAGGCCTTACACGGCTATGGACTCTGGGGCTCCCATGCAGATTTGTGCAAGTGAGTTTGCCTGCCTGCGTTGCGCCGGTGCGGCTGCTCAAAATTTTCGCGATGGCGCACTGCGCTTTGCCAAGCCGCGATTTTCGGTGCATTTCGGCCAGTGAAAGTTAAATCTCGCCAGCCGGGCAGTCTGCAGTACGCCGTTTCCGGTCGAATACCGGGCTTGCAGGTTAAACCCAGCGGGCTGTGCAAAGCGTGTCTGTCGTGCGATTTCGGGGCCGCAGGTTAAAGTCCGCGGCCCCATTTGGATTGCTGAATTGAACTGCTGTGCAAATGTTCCGGCCAGAGGCTCAGCCGCCGGCTGGCGGACCGGGCTGCGCGCCTGCCTTGAGCTGGCGCTTTAGGGCTCTCGCCCTCAGACTTTCGCCTTGTCCTTCGCCAGAGGGCGGCCAAGAGAGTGATCCAGGCTCAGGGCGCCGGAGCCGCCGACGATGACCGCCAGGGCCAGGCCGATGGCCAGGAGGTGGTACTCATAGCCCTCGCCGGCATTGGCGCCGTACCAGTTCATGAAGAAGCCGTTCTTGACATGCATGCTCATGGCCACCGCCATGGTGACCCCGATGCCCAGCGCCGCGATGCGGCCCAGGGCGCCGAAGATCAGGAAGAGCGAGCCGGCGAACTCGGCCAGGATGGCCAGGAAGACCAGCGCCGCCGGAATGCCAAGACCCTCGCTCATGCCCTGCATTGTGGCGCTGAAGCCCTGGCCGCCGAAGAGGCCGAAGGTCTTTTGCAGGCCGTGGGGCAGCATGACGAGGCCCAGGGTCAGGCGGGCGATCAGAAGAGGCCAGCTGTCAACAGTGGCAAGCAGCTTGTGGATGAACGACATTGGACAACCTCCCGGCTCAAGCGGTTGCTTGAGAATGAGCAGTATTATCACGGATAATAAGACATCTATCTATTTGATCTGGTATTTTGTCTGGGAATTCTGCCGGGCGGCAGAAATCAGCCCATTGGAGCTATATCAGCGATGCCGACCCATTACAAGGGCACCGGGGCCGAGATCGAGGCCCTGAACGCCTATATCAAGCTGCGGCGCGCCAGCGGGGAGATTGAGCATACCCTGGAGCGCGAGCTGCAGGCCGCAGGTCTGACCGAGAGCCAGTTCGGCGTGCTGGAGGTGCTGCTGCACCTTGGCCCGATGAGCCAGCGCTGCATCTCGCGCAAGCTCTTCACCTCGGGCGCCAACATCACCACCATCCTGGATAACCTGGAGAAGCGCAGCCTGATCCTGCGCGAGCGCTGCCCCACGGACCGCCGCGCCTTCACCATCCACCTCACGCCGGCCGGCCGCGACCTGATCGAGCATGCCTTCCCGCCGCACGCCCGGCGCATCACCGAGCTCTTTGGCGTGCTCAGCGCGGAAGAGCAGCGCGAGCTGGGCCGCCTGTGCAAGCTGCTGGGACGCCAGAATCGAGACTGCGGAACCGGCGACGAGGGCTGCGGTCTTTAACAAAGATCAATGATTGGCCTCATCGTGGGTGGGTATAATCTGCGGTTGCAGCAAGGAGGCTGGAGATGACAATGACTAAGCTTGGAAAGAGAATGTTGTTACTGGCCCTGCTGGCGGCGGTGCTCTGCACCGCGCAGGCGGCCTGGGCCGGTTCCGAGAAGTACGCCTTCAGGCTGACGGAGGCGTCCAGTGACACAACCCTGGAGCTGGACCAGCTGACAGAGGACAAGCCTCTGATCTTCCTGGTCTGGAGCCCGGAGTGTCCGCACTGCCAGCGCCATATGCCCTATGTGGCGGCGCTGTACAAGAAGCTCGACCTGGAGCAGGTCAACTTTGTCACCTGCTCGGTGGACGCACCGGTGCGCGAGGCGGTGGAGTACCTGGAGAGCAAGAACCTGAGCTTCCCGGTGCTTGACGGCAACAAGGGTGAGCTGGGCAGCGGCTTCACCAGCCAGGGCTGGCCGACTACCTTTGTCTTCGCACCCGGCGGGCGCTTTGTGGGCTGGTGCGATACCAGCGGCCCGAACTATGTAACTGAAGTGCTGGACATGCTTGAGCATGCCAGGCCTGAGTCGACGCAGCAGTAACAATCACGGATCGTGCAGCCGCAGATACAGGAATACTATGAAGCCGGAGCCGGGGTTTCTTCCCCCAACTCCGGCTTCCAATTGAGTGCTAATCCTGCTTCTTCAACCCTTCCCGTGCCTGTACTCTGTATTTCGGCATTCGAATTGGAGCATACAGGCGCAAAGGATTTCATTAGGCTTAAAAAGACCTTGTCTGGCCGTCCTGCACCATCGGCTAGCTGCCCTGGCTGAAGAACTGGTTCACCACGTTCCAGTTGACCACGTTCCAGAAGGCCGAGATGTAGTCCGGGCGGCGGTTCTGGTACTTCAGGTAGTAGGCGTGCTCCCAGACGTCGAGGCCCAGGATCGGCAGTGAGCCGTCCATGTAGGGGCTGTCCTGGTTGGCCGTGCTCCAGATGGCCAGCTCGCCCGAGGGTTTGAAGCCCAGCCAGGCCCAGCCAGAGCCGAAGCGGGTGGCGCCGGCCTTGGCGAACTGCTCCTTGAAGCTCTCAAAGCTGCCAAAGCTGCTGTTGATGGCCTCCGCCAGGGCGGCCTCAGGCGCGCCGGGGCCGCCGGGGGTCAGCCACTGCCAGAAAAGGCTGTGGTTGACGTGGCCGCCGACGTTGTTGATCAGGGCCTGCTTCTTGTCGGCCGGGGCCTTGTCCAGGTTCCTGAGCAGCTCGACGGGGTCCAGGGCCAGCAGCTCGCTCTGGCCTTCCAGCGCCGCCAGGGCGTTGTTAATGTAGGCCTGGTGGTGCTTGGTATGGTGGATCTCCATCGTCTGGGCGTCGAAATGCGGCTCCAGCGCATCATAGGCATAGCCCAGCGCAGGCAGGTTGTAGGCATTGGGTTGAGCGGACATCTTCTTTTGCCTCCCAAAGGATGTTGCGTCACTTCAATAATACTAGGCTCAGGCCCGCACTGTTTCAGTAACTGCGGCCGTCTGGCCTGCATCCACCTGATATCGGGGGAATAAGCTGGAGGCAAAGACATGGATGCTGCTGTTCAGCGCCGCACGGCGAGTGAACATTCCCTTGAGCGCCTGAAGCTCGCGCGCCGCCTGGCCCAGGCCTGGGTGGCGCAGCCGGGCTGTATCGCCGTGGCCGTTGTGGGGTCTGCCGCCGAAGGCTGCAGCGACAAGGCCTCCGACCTGGACATGTGCGTGTTCTGGTCGCAGGCGCCTGGCTTTGAAGCGCTGGACAGCGTGCGGGCCGGCAACGGCAACCCGGAGCGCTTCCTGCTGATCGGCGAGCCGGCCGAGGGCGGCTGTGTGGAGTCCTACCCGGTGGACGGCATCCGTACGGACTTCGCCCACTCCACCCTGGAGCTCTGGCAGCAGCAGACGGACGAGGTGCTGGTGCAGCTCAATCTGGACAGCCCCTGGCAGAAGGGCATGGCCGGCACCCTTGGCTGCGTGCCGCTGTATGGCGCAGATCACATCACCGCCCTGCAGGCGCGCCTGCGCCCTTACCCTGACGCGCTGCGCCTGGCCATGCTGCAGCGCTACTGCCGCTTCATGCCACTGCTGGCGCTGAAGGGCCAGGCCCTTGAGCGTGGCGATCTGCTCTGGGCCAGCCAGCTCATTGCCGGCTACTGCGAGAACATCCTCTATACGCTCTGCGCGCTCAACAGCGTCTATCACGCCATGGAGTTCAAGCGCCTTGAGGGCTTCATCAGCCGCGAGCTTGCCATAGCCCCGGACAGGCTCGCCGCGCGACTCGACAGCGCTGTCAGCGCCGGGCCCCTGCGCGGGGCTGAGTACATCGAGCCCCTCGTGCTTGAAACCCTGTCGCTGGTTGAGCAGCATTTCCCGGACTATGACACGCTGCCTGTTCGCAGGCGCTTTGAGCGGCCGGTCTAGAGCCTGCGAGCCAGCAGCGGGAGCACAGCAAGTGCGGAGGCACATCAGGGTCGCAGTGACCTTCCAGCGGCCTGCCGCGGCAGCTGTTAGCATTGGCCATGCGCAGCACGCCGACACATCTCGACAGAATGTCCTCCAGGAGCCTGGTGCTCCGCCCGCTGGTGATGGCGCTGGCCCTGCTTGGCGCCGTTTCCTGCCCGCGCCAGAGCCAGAGCGAAAGCAGCGCCGCCGCCAGCGAACCAGGGCGGCAGCCGCAGACCCAGAGCGCGGCCAGCACAGTCAGCGCCGGGCACCAGCTTAGCCGCACTGACCTGCAGCTGGACAAGATCCGCATGGCGCCTGGCTTCAGGATCGAGGTCTTCGCCGAGGACGTGCCCTATGCCCGCGAGATGTGCCTCAGCCCGCGCGGCGTGCTCTACTGCGGGTCAAACCGCGCCGGAAAGGTCTATGCCGTCGTTGACAGCAACCAGGACTTCTGGGCCGACGAAGTCCTGACCCTGGCCGAAAACCTGCACCTCCCAGTCGGCGTGGACTGGCACGAGGGCAGCCTCTACTTCAGCGAGGTCAGCCGGATCAGCCGCATCGACAACATCGACGCGCTGGTGCTGGACCAGGGCCTGCGCGGGGACGAGCTGCTGCGGGCGGCGAGCGTGCAGCTGGTCACCGACGACCTGCCCTCGGATGAGCACCACGGCTGGAAGTTCATCCGCTTCGGCCCGGACAACAAGCTGTACGTTCCAGTGGGAGCCCCCTGCAATATCTGCGAGGTGAACGACCCTTACGCCACCATCCTGCGCATGAACGCTGACGGCTCCGGGCAGGAGGTGGTGGCGCGGGGCATCCGCAACACCGTCGGCTTCTGCTGGCACCCGGTGACAGGCGAGATGTACTTCACCGACAACGGCCGCGACAACATGGGCGATGACATGCCCCCCTGTGAGCTGAACCGCATCCCTGCGGGCTCAGCAAGCGGCGAGCGGGCACCGCACTATGGCTATCCCTACTGGCATGGCCGCGGAGTGCAGGACCCGGAGTACGGACGCGGCAAGGACGCCAGCATGTACACAGCGCCGGTGCAGGACCTGGGGCCGCACGTGGCGCCGCTGGGCTGCCGTTTCTATACCGGTGACATGTTCCCCGAGGAGTACCACAACCAGATCCTCTTTGCCGAGCACGGCTCCTGGAACCGCAGCCAGAAGATCGGCTACCGCGTGAGGATGGTCAGCTTTGAGGGGCCAAGCAACACCGCCTACGGCAGCTTCGCGGAAGGCTGGCTGCAGCCCGGCGACAAGGTCTGGGGCCGCCCTGCCGATGTGCAGGAGCTTCCGGACGGCAGCCTGCTGGTCAGCGATGACCACGCCGGCTGTATCTACCGCATCAGCTACAGCAAGCCCTGACCCGGCCGGGGCCCGGCCTACTCCCGGAAGGCGTACATCAGGTCGTCTGTGTCGATGTTGTGGTAGCAGAAGGCCACCTGGCCGGTGCTGAGCACAATCATGTTGCTGGGCTCGGCCATCTGTCCCATCGTGCCGTCCACCGTCTCCTCGTTCCAGCTCGCGCTGAGGTCGCCGTCGGGGTTCGAAGCCAGGGTAAAGAGCTGGTCGTTGTTGGTTGTGTCACTGTAGGCAAAGGCAGGGGCGCCCAGGACAAAGCTGACCTTGCTGTGGTCATAGCTGGTCGTGGGCAGCGCAGCGACCGGGACGTTGGTGCCGGCCGTCCAGTCGGCAGTATTGCCGCCGGTGCTGGTGCTGCAGCGGGCAAAGCGCAGGTCTGCGTTGGCATCGATGTAGCCGATCGCCGGGTTGCCATTGGCGGTAGTCAGGCCACAGTGCGAAGCGACTACAGCGGTGGCGACCGAGCAGAGATTCCCTGCCGGCCAGTCTGCCGCGTTGTCGCCATTGGCCGTGGTCGAGCGCAGATAGCGCAGGATCTGATTGCTGTTGTCGTAGAAGGTGAAGGCCGGGTTGCCGTTCACAAGCTGCATATCTGTGTAGCTCACGATAGTGCCATCGAAGATGGTGATCTTGTTGCCCCAGCTGCCGCTGGCGCCGTCCGCGGCACTGGACTTCACGTACATGATGTTTCCGTTGGTGAAGTCCGTATAGCCAATTGTCGGCGTGCCGCCAATGATCTTCATTGAAGGCCAGCGTCCTGTATCGGCGGCCGAATTATCCACGGTGATATTGCCGGATCCGGGTCCGCCCCAGTTCCCCGAGCCGTCATCGCGCACCATGCGCAGAGAGCCGTCTGAATACTGGTAGGCAACGCATACTCGAGTGCCAACCTGAAGAAGCGAAGTGCCGTAAAGTGCCACGCTGCCGCTGACGATGGCCACCGAACTGCTCCAGTCAGTGGCGGAGGCGCCTGTCGCTGTTGTGCTGCGCATATAGCGAAGGTTGGCGGTAGGACCGCTGCGGCGCCAGGCTACTGCCGGGTTGCCGTTGATCAGCGCCATACTGCTGTTGGTACCATCCACATTACTGCCACTGACCAGGTTAACCACGTTCCAGGCGGTCACTGTTATGTCCACGGTGGCGACATCGCTGGCGCCTTCATCATCGATGGCGCGGACATAAACGGTGAAGGTCCCGCCCTCAGTAAAGGTATAGCCTGTGATGGTGGCCTGCCCCTGGCTGTCCAGCTCCTCGCCGGTCTCGCCGTAATTCCCATCGCCATCCAGGTCCCATTCATAGTCCGCGATGCTGCCATCAGGGTCGCTGGAGGCGCTGGCGTCAAAGTCCACCAGCAGCGGCGCCTCGCCCTGCGTGACCGAGGCCTGCAGATCCGCGGTCGGGGCCGCGTTGCTGACGTCAATGGTCACGCTGTCGGTGGCTGTATTGTTCTCATCGTCGGTCACCCTGACAGTCGCGTTGAAAGCGCCGCTGCCGGAGTAAGTGATTGTCGGGTTCGCCACGCCATGCTGGCCCAGCTCGCCATTGTCCAGCTCGCTGAAGTTGCCGTCACCATCGAAGTCCCACTCGTAGTCCGTGATGCTTCCGTTGTCGGCGGCCATAGTGCTGAAGTCAACCTCCAGCGGCTTGGGCCCGCTTTGCGGGTTTGCCGAGAGCTCCACCGTCGGCATGGTGCCGACCACTATCAGCAGGTTGGCTGTCGCGGTCGCGGCAAAGTTGTCCGTCACCCTGACTGCAGCGTTGTAGCTGCCGTTAACGCTGTAGGAGGCAATGGCCGTGTCGAAGCCAAAGGCGATGTCTTCGCCATTGTCACTTTCGTTGAAGGTGCCGTCACCGTCGAAGTCCCATTCATAGATGTCGATACTGCCGCTGTCGGATGCATTGGCGGTGAAGGCCACAGCCAGCGGGGCTTCGCCCTCTGTAACATCCGCCTGCAGGCTGACCTGCGGCGCGTCGTTGGCCACAATCTGGAGTTCGGCCTCTTTTGCTGCACCCTGGTTATCGGTGACCCGCACTGAAGCATAATTGACACCCGGGTCGCTGTAGATCACAACTGCAGGCGTCGGGTTGTTAAGGGCCAGGTCCTCGGCGTTATCACTCTCGCTGAAGTTGCCGTCACCATCAAAGTCCCATTCAAAACTGACGATACTGCCATCCGGGTCGGAGCTGTCGCTGGCGTCAAAGTTGACGGCCAGTGGCACCAGACCGCTGGTTACGTCGGATTCCAGCACTGCTTCAGGAGCCGCCGTCGCGATGAACTGCAGCGCGCGCAGGCTGGCGACCTGGCTGCCGTCGACGGTCATGGCAACATAGAGCTCATCCTGGGCATTCAGGTAGGGCGCGGAGTCGGCGATTTCAAAGGAATCAAATGCGCCGGGCCGGAACCAGTCCCAGCGGTTGCTGTCAAAGTTGGCCAGGCCGATATAGACGTCGCTGATTAGCGGGGTAAGCGTCCAAAGCATGTTCGCCGAGAGCTGGGCGTCGGCATCTGGCAGCTGAAAGCTGTAGATCGCGAAGGCCAGCTCGGACAGGGCTTCACCGCTGCTGTAGTCCGGGCTGAAGACGCCATCCACGCCTCCAGCGACCACCCTGCTGTTTGGCCACAGCGGGTCAAACTGCGCGCCATCGCGCCAGCCCTCCTGCACCGTGAAGCTCAGGCTTCTGGGCCTGAGGCTGCCGGGCAGAGGCAGCATTGTGGCGGGGACCGGCGGCTGGACCGGCAAAGCGGGCAGGCTGCGGGCCAGGCCGGGTGCGCCGGGCGCCTGCTGAGCCGTAGATCCGCTGGCGGAAGCGCCAGGCTGCTGTGCCCGTGTCAGCACGGAGCCGTCAGATGAAGCGCCGCAGGATCCCAGGAGCAGTGCAGCAAACAAGACGAGCAGACATTGGACAGGCCGCATCAGGCAGTCTCCCTGGTTCGATTTCAGCCGTGGCCGCAGCCTCCCTGCCTGACCATCACAGAGTATAACCGCGACAATCAGGCGTGACGCCTGTCACTTGCAGTCACAGAGAGTCAGGCTGCAGGCCTAGAGCTTGCTCAGGCTGATGCTGAGGCTGCCGCCATCAAGGCAGCTGAACAGCGCGCAGGAAGACTCCTCAGTTACCTCGACCTGCTGCTCCGCCTCGCCGCTGATGCTGAGCGTATAGCTTCCCGGCTCAAGGTCGCCCACCAGGAAGTGTCCGCCCGCCTGCGCCGCCGCCACGCTGAAGCTCACACTGCTGCGCAGGTCGATGCCGCCCGAGTAGACAACGCACCAGGGGCCGATCAGCACCCCGCTGTTACCGTTGCCCGTGATGTGCTCAAGGTTGGCGTCGAAGCTGTCCAGTGAAGCCGGGCCCATCTGGATCACGTTGAGCATGTTCAGGCTGGCCCCGGCCTGCGGCTGGATCACCGTCTGCCAGTGCCGGTATGAAGAATCGATCTGCCAGTTCTCCACACCGGAGAACAGGGCCGTCTCGTCCAGCACAGAGAACTCGCAGTCCGCCGGCTCCAGTGTACGGTGCAGCAGGCGCTGGCTGCCATCGGCGCTGCTCTGGCTGATGGTGTCGCCGTCCAGGCTGGGCGCCGTCATTGCGCGCAGGCGGTATTTCGCCCAGCCGACATCCGTCCGGCGCACGCGGTCAAAGACCACGGCGTAATCGCCCGCCCAGAAGAAGTGCCGCTGGGCCTTCTGCACGCGCTGGTCGGACTCCCACCATGCTGGATCCTCGCGGCGCTGGCCGGCCGCGTCGAGCATGGCATAGGCAAAGAGCGGGCTCTCGCTGCCGAGGCGGCGCTCCATCTGCGTCGGCAGGTCGAAGTTCGAGTTGTGGCAGTAGCCGCCGACCGTGGCGTTCTCGGTCGTCAGGGTGTTATAGGTCTGGGCGCCGATGCTGAATTCCTTATAGCCCGGCGCATCGCGGGTCAGGTACTCGCCGCCGCGGATCAGGCTGAAGTGGCCCTGGTCCATCTGCGGATGGTCACAGGGCACGCCGGCCTGGCCGCCGAAGATGCCCCAGCGGGCGTTTGTGTCCCAGCCGTCGCGGAAATACATGTAATGCGGCATGCCGGCGCTGAAGGCCACCAGGGGAAGATCACCGTCAAATGGGTTGTCCACCGCCGGGCTGCTGCCCGGGCTGAAGAAGAACTCGCGGAAATTGTTGCTGTGTGAGCCCTCGATGTTGCGCACCAGCCAGCGCGCCCAGGCCGCCTCCTGTGTATCACCGACCAGCTCCGCCTCATCCGCCAGCGCGGCCATGCAGGAGTGGATATAGGCATTGTTGTGGTTGGAGAGCAGGTCGCTTTCCTGCCAGTCCGCGCCGCTGTAAGTCGTGGTCCGGCGCGGGTCCATGCCGTAAAGGAAGCAGCGGATCTGGTTCTTCCAGGTGTCGCTCATCCCCGGCTCCAGCAGGTTCGGGTCATAGCCGCAGGCCGTGCGCAGGGTGATGAAGTAGTCCTTCAGGCCCACCATGTCGGTTCCGGTGGCATAGAACCAGCCCGAGGGCCAGGGGCCGTCGCCGAAGTCCTTGATCCAGCGCCGCACCGGCTGGGCATCGGTCCACTGGCGATAGATGCCGCTTGAGGGCGGCTCGCCCAGCCCCTTGTTCCACATGCGCCAGCCGCGCTCATAGATTTCCGGCGCGCGTTCATGGTCGCCCCAGAGCGCGCAGCCAACAATCAGCAGGCTGGCCCCGGCCATGGCAACACGGTCGGTGTCCTGGCTGTTGCTGATGCCGTCGCTGTTAAGCGCGTCCATCCAGAGCTTGTCGGCCAGCTGCAGCATCTTGTCCTGATACTCCAGCTTCTTTTGCGGGGTCATCGCCGGGTGGTCATAAAGCCAGTCATAGCCCAGCGCCATATTGTGGATCTGGTTGTGGTAGGGGCAGCAGGAAATCTCCCACTCGTCCAGCGGGAACTGGTCCATCAGCTCCATGCTGCGGGCGGCGTACTGCTCATCGCCCGTCATTTTGTAGTACAGCAGGGTGAAGGGGATGGTGAAGTTGATCAGGTCGCCCCAGAACTCGTCGTTCAGGTAACCGTCGGCCTCGTTGCTGAAGCGCTGCCATTCCGGCGTGTTGGCGTCGCGCGCTGCCTCAAGGCCGGCCAAGCGCTCCGGCGTCAGCCACAGCCGCGGCCGCGGGCCGTCCGGCAGGAAGTCAGTGGCCAGGGCCGGCAGGGTGATGTTCTGCAGCTCGGCCGGATCACCCTGCGGCAGCAGGACCGCCACCAGCAGGCTGTTCTCCGGGCTGCTATGGGCCGGCAGGTCCTCAAAAGCCAGGGACTGAGGATCGCTGAGGTTGAACCAGTGCCAGCGCTGCTGCGACCAGTCGGCCAGTGCCACCCAGGCCGCTGCGCTGGGCTCGACGTACCAGGAGAACTGCAGCTGCGGCAGGGAGTCGTCTTCCACCGCGATGGCATAGCAGCAATAGGCGCTGTCGGCCAGCGTGCCGCCACCCAGGGGGCTGAGCACCGCATGGCTCTCGCCTTCCGGGACTGAGACGTTGCTGTGTGGCATCTCGGGGTGGTAGTCCCCGCCGTTGACGGTGCTGGTTGAGGCAGCACGGATGCCGGCATACTGGCTCAGCGGGCCCAGCATGGTGCTGAGCTGCGGCGTCCGCAGTGCCGCGCCCTGAGCGCCGGGATCCAGGCGCTTCTGGCCGCCAGCGCCGCAGGAAAGCAGCAGCAGGCTGAGCACCGTGATAAGGATCCGTCCGCCAGCGCGTGTCTTCGAGTTCAACATAATCACCCTCGGGATTTCTGCACCCGGCAGCTTTGCACAGCGGCGGACAGGGGAGTATACGCAGCCAGTGCACAGAAAGGGCCTGCTTTAAGCAGAACTCAAAGCATGGAACCGCGATTTAACTGGCAGGGCCGCCACCGCCAGGCAGAGGCCGGATTGCCCCGCCTTATAATCCCGCTATGAGCGAGTCACTGGCCCTGACCATTATTGCCGCCTGTCAGGCACTTGGACTGCTGGTCCTGATTGTGCTCGCGCTGCGTCTCGGCGGGCCGCTTGGCCAGCTCTCCGCCCGCCTGGGCGAGAGCCTTGGCAGCCTGCACTCGGCGCTCAAGACCCTCGAGGCTCTGCTGCGTGAGCTGCAGGACCAGCGGGTGATCAACCGCGCGGCCGGCGCGCTTGACAGCCTTTCGGGCGGCGCCGGGCAGATCGAGCCGCTGGCACAGAACGTCAAGACCACACTGGAGGGCGTGCAGGCCACGCTCAGCGGCATGCAGGGCACCCTGCATGATGCGCGGGAGATGCTGTCCGGCCAGCTCAGCAGCACCCTCAGCGAGGCCCGCGAGCTGATGGACGACGCCACCCAGACCAGCCAGGCGGTGCGCACGCGGGTGGAAGATCTCGCCGCCACCCAGGCCGAGCTTAACGCCCTGGCCAAAGCCCTGGCCGACGTGGCCTGCGAGCTGCGCGACAAGGAGCTCGCCGCCCGGCTGACCAACCTGCTGGACGACACCTCGCTGCTGGCCGCCGACATCGGCATGCTGACCCAGAACGCCAACTCACTGGTCGAGACCGGCAAGCCCCTGATCACCAACGTCAGCCAGGTGATCGGCGGCGCCCAGCGCAAGGTCAGCGGGATTAGCGCCGCGATCGGCGCGATCAAGGGCGAGAGCAAGTAGCCCAACCCGCGCTATCCTAGGCTCGTGCGCCGACCCGCCTTCTTGATCTTCGCAGCCCTGCTGCTGTGCTACTGCGGCTATCTGCTCTGGTACTTCCAGATCGAACCGCGGCGCGGCATCCAGCGCATCATCTGGCGCATGCAGACCGGCATCTGGAACCAGGCCGCTTTCCAGGTCGCCCCGGACGGCAGCGTCATCCTGATGGAATACAACGAGCTGCGCTGCCATGAGCCGGATGGCAGCACGCGCTGGACCAGCGGCTCAGCCGCGCATGTCTCGGTCAACGGATCTGTCCCGGCCACCCCCAGCTCCTTCGCCCTGGCGCCGCAAAATGGCGTCTACCTGGTTGAGCTGAGCTATACGGCGCAGAACACGGTGAGCGGCAGCACGCGTCTCGACCTGCGCCGGCTGGACAGCAGCGGCAAGCAGATCTGGAGCAGCAGCATCAACAGCAAGTCGATGCTCTCCAGCTCCCAGACGTTTGCCTTCGCCGGCGGGGTGGTGGTTCATGACGACGCGGGCGGCATTTCCATCTATGACCTGGATGGCAAGCAGACCGGCAGCCAGAGCCCCGGCGGCGCGGCAGCCGGGATCATCGGCGAAGACCAGCTGGCCGTGAGCCCCGCGGGCCAGATCTACCGGATTGAGAGCGGCCAGGGCCTGAGCTGCTATGACAGCAGCGGGGCGCTGATCTGGCAGCACAAGGACGCTACGACCCAGGCATGGCTGTGCTACTGCGCAGTGAACAGCCTGCTGTACTTCGCTAACGGCCAGGATCTGCTGGCCCTGAACAGCACGGATGGAAGTGTCATCTGGCGCTCAGCGCTGCCGGTGTCCAGCTATGACTCGCCACGGCTGTGCTGCACAAGCGGGGGTCAGGCCGTAGCGCTGAACTCCAGCGGCGGCGTTTGTCTGTATGATGACAAAGGGAGCTACCGGGAGCTTGTCCGCTTCGACCCGGCCAGGCTGAGCCATCTAAGCCCTGGCGGCAGGGACCAGCTGATTGTCTGCGACAGCTCGGAGGGCGTCAGCGCAATTGACCTCTCCGGCACGACCCTGTGGAATGTTCGCCAGCTGCGCAATGTGATGCTTGAGCCCATGCTGGGCGCCGATGGCCGCCTGTATGTGGTCAGCAACGGTTTCCTGTACTGCCTGCAGCCCTGAGCTGCATGCAATCTTCATGGAGCGCGGACTTTAGCCCGCATCTTCTTTGGAGCGCGGGACAACAGTCCCGTTTCTTCATGGAGCGCGGGACAACAGTCCCGTTTCTTCATGGAGCGCGGGACAACAGTCCCGTTTCTTCAAGGAGCGCGGGACAACAGTCCCGTTTCTTCACGGAGCGCGGGACAACAGTCCCGTTTCTTCAAGGAGCGCGGGACAACAGTCCCGTAATCCTATGGAGCGCGGGCACCTTGCCTGCATCTTCACTGGGAGCGCGGCCACCCTGGCCGCACCCTTCTCAAGGCCAGCAAGAGCGACAGCTATTCAATTATCTTACTCATCCTTGACAAACAGTCACTACTGCTGTATAGTAGTATCGATACATTACTACACAAGGAGCTTATCATGACTGCTCATTCCTCCCCGCGTCTGCAGGGCGCGCTGGCCGATCCCAGCACCGCCATCCTCCTGTGGTGCTTCGCCGTCCACGGCAAGCTCAACCGTGAGCTGATGGCCATGCTGGGCCTGCGTGATGTTGACCAGGAGCTCATCGAGGCCGCCTACGACCAGGAACTGGCCGTCCTGCGCGGTCTGCACCGCAGGGAAGCGCTCTTCGATATCGAGGACATCAAGACCCTGCTGCTCAACCAGATCGGCGGAAGGGCTGTCAGCAGCTTTCTTGGCAAGGAAGATGGCCGCGCTAACGCGCTCAGCTCAGTGTTGCGCTCGGTGAAGCACCTGCCCATGTGGATCCGCGACCCGGAGCTGGACCGCCTGGAGAAGGAAGCCCGGCGGGAAGAAGCCCTGGCCCGGCTGGAGAAGGCCCAGTTCCAGCGTGAGGATCAGCGGGCCCGCCGCGCCGCTGCCGCTGCCGCTGCGCCGATGGCGAGCCCTCAGGCAAGCCCGGCGGAGGCCATGCCAGTGCTCTGGGAGCTGCAGCCGGCCTCTGCCGGTCTGGATGCAGCCCCTGAGCCCATCCAGGCCCCCTCAACGGGGGCCACCAGCGACATTGATAGCCCCGCGGCCGAGCAGGCAGAATTCGCAGTTTCTGCTGAAAAAACGGCCCCTAAGGTTAAAAGGGCGCGGCTCAGGGCCGATGCTGCCAGGGCGGCCCAGGGCCGCAAGCAGGCAGCTGCCGCACGGCGCCGGGCCTCCTAGAGCCGCCTGCGGTGCGGCGGACCCACAGATGGCTGCATGCCTCGTCGCCTGCTAGTCCTGGCTGCGGGTGAGGATTGCCAGCAGTTCCGGCTCGCGGCGGCTCAGGGCGCGGGCGGCGGCCGGCAGAGCCAGCATGTGCACTGCCGCGGCGATAGCCCCTGCCACCAGCAGGCCGAGACCCAGCCCAGCCCAGCCCAGGTAGTAGGTGAAGACCGCCACCGCCGCCGTCCCCGGGAAAACGGCCAGGTTAGCCCCCTGCAGCGCCAGGCCGTGCAGGAACAGATAGGCACAGCCCGGCTGTGCCGGGACCGGGCGCAGATGGCGTCCGCTGCGGCGGTAGGTGAAAGGGAAGTAGACGCTGACCAGCGAGCCCAGGGCGTCCACCACGATGGTGTTCAGCACGACCAGTACTGCGGCCGCGGCGGAGTGGTGCGCCGGGACATGCAGGATCCAGCCCAGCAGCAGCGCCACCGGCAGGTTCAGCAGCGCGAAGTGGCTTAGATAAAAGATGCTCTTGGCGCGCAGAAGCTGCAGGCGGCTGGCGGGGGTGAGCAGCACATGAGTCAGCAGCGGCCCGTCGATGCCCAGCTTGTTCATCAGCACGCCGCTTTCCATGAAGCTGAGCATCATGGTGCCAAGCAGCAGGGTCACGCTGCGCCAGAGCCTGCCGCCCAGCGCCTCATCCATGCTTGAAACGCCCTCGCTGACGGCGATGATGCCAAAGGCCGCCATGGCGCTGAGCGCGCCCATCAGGGTCTGCATGAAGAGGATCTTCAGCAGGGGGTCGCGCCAGAGATAGACGCGCTCGCGGTGGAAGAGCGCACCGCCCAGCGGACCGAGCATGCTGGGCCGCACCCGGCCGCCGCGGCTGACCCCGGCCTTGGCCGTCTGGCCGCCGGAATCCAGCTCGCCCTCGTAATAGCGGCGCGCGGCGATGCCCGCCAGATAGAAGCAGTAGCCCGCCTGGCCCAGCAGCAGCAGGAAGAGCCCGCCGGCGCTGCCGTACTCGCCCCGGCCGAAATGCTCCACCGTGCGCGCCGCCAGGCCGGGGAAGCCCCACAGCACCAGCGGGCCGGCCAGCATCTTGATCTGCGCGCCCAGCTCCAGCAGCCAGGGCGGCAGGTTCAGCAGCTGCGGCGCCCGGATGATGAACTGGATGGACTGGATGCCAAAGAAGATGATCAGGCCCAGCACGATGCTGAGGTCCGTGAAGCGCCTTGAGCTGAGCAGGCGCGAGAGGGTCAGATGCAGCGCCTGGCCCAGCGCCAGCAGCGCAGCCAGCAGCAGCAGCAGGCTGAGCAGCACCACAGGCAGCTCAACCCAGTGCAGGCTGAAGGCCGCGCAGCCGACAATCAGCAGCGGGATGGCGAAGAGCCCGATGGGCGAAAGCACGGCATCCAGCAGCACAGCCGCGGTGTAGTTGCTTTGGCTCAGCGGAAAGAGGCGCAGGCCGGTCAGGTCCAGGTTGCGCTGGACATCCATCTGGCTGAGGGGCGAGAGCAGCCAGACCACGGTGATGATCCAGGCGCCCCACATGATGGCCGTGTTGCGGAACTCCGGGCCCCCGCCGTGGCTGAGGGCGATCAGCGAACCGCCGCCGATGGCAGCCATGGCCAGCATGGCCAGGGCCAGTACGGCCAGCCCGATTGCCGAGCCTAGATTGCGCTGGTAAAAGCGCTTGAGCAGCAGCAGCTTGAGCCGCGTCAGCACGCGCAGCAGTTCAGGCAGCTTGAGCTCAGTGGGCATAGGTGCCAGTGCGGCGCGGGCCCGCGTCAGTGCATTGTAGCGGTGGCGCTGTCTGCCGGCCGCGCTAATCCCCGGCCCAGTCCGGCCGGTACCTTCCCGCTGCGATGGCCTGCTCCATCAGCGCGGCGTCGCGGGCCAGTAGCGCGCTGATATCGGTGGGTGCCTCTGCGGCGAAGGACTGGCAGGTGTCCAGCCAGAGCTGCCAGTACTGCTGCCGTCCGGGCAGCCAGTAGAGATTCACATCCAGCTCAGCGTAGACCTCGATCAGATCAGTGAAGGCCATGCGGGTGACGCGGTCCTGCACCAGGCGCAGGAAGCACTGCAGCGCTTCCACTTCGTTCAGGCGCAGGCCGGCGAGGTCAAACTCGCTGAAGACGTAGCGCCAGTCGGGGTAGAGCTGCTGCGCCGGGCTGGCCAGGCCCTTGCAGTTGAGGCAGATCTCAAGCCAGTCCAGCCAGTAGGCCGGGTCGCGGGTGCCCTGGCCGGGCAGCGGCTGCATCAGCTCGTCAAAGGTGCTGAGCGTCACACTGTCGCCAATCTCGGCCTTGAGCCTGAGCATGAAGGCATGCGCGGCCCGCAGCGCGTCAAAGGCGTTGAAGCTGTACATGGGCGCGAAGTCCGGCCGCGGGCAAGGCTGCATTGCCGGATTATAGGTTGCTCGCCCGCACCACTTCCGCTAGTACTTGCTGACGAAGTACATGTCGTCAGCGCCATCCAGATAGACGCTGAAAGCCGGGAAGCCGCCGAGGATCGCCATTGATGGTGAGGCAATCGGACCGCTTACCACGTTTTCTTCAGGCTCAAAGGACCCGGCCGCATCGCTGAGCATTCGCAGCGTCAGGCTGCCTCCCTGGACATAGCCCACCCCAGTGACGCTGCCATCTGTGGCTGCGGAGAAAGGAATACTCTCGGCAATCGGGTTGTCACTCGTGCCAACCAGGACACCGTTCCCCGGCCAGTCGGAACCCAGGCTGTCGTTAGCCCGCTTGTACATGATCTTGCTGGTCAGGCCATTCTCCTGATAGAAGACCGCCGGGCGTCCGTCGACCTCCATCAGCACCACATGCAGGCCGGTGTCGATTCCGATGCCCCCGGCCTCAACCTGTACACCGCCCGCCGGCCAGCTGCTGCCCAGCAGATCATTGGCCCGGATGTACCAGAGGTTCTGGGCCTGAGCGTCGTAATAGGCGATCGCCGGGACGCCTTCGATCAGCGCCAGAGAGTTGTACCTGCCGGTATCAAAGGTGCTAAAACCGCCGGCAACGATCACCGGGTTGAAGTTGGCGCCATCGTAATAGTTGAACATCAGCAGGCCGTCATTCGGGTCCGGGGTGTCGCGGTAATAACTGAAGGCCGGCTGGCCCAGTGCCATTGTTCCGTTTAACGACTCGATTGAATCTGAAGGCGTATCGGCTGCCCGCCAGAAGAGCCAGTTCGCCAGAGTGTTGCCGGCACAGTTGTAGACGAGCAGTTCATTGGTGAGGATGTCCTGGCGCGCCATAAAGATCTGGCCATCCGCCGAGCTGAAGCCGGTAAAGCTGTCTGATGCGAAGCCTGCGTTGGAAACTGTTGTCAGGTAGTGGAGGCCCTCTCCGTGCAGATTCAGGTCTGACGCATAGCAGTAAGCCGCGCTTGGGGTGCCATTGCGGAAGTAGAGCAGCACTGGCACATTCGAGCCCTCGAAATTGGTCCGCACAAAGAGCTTTGAGCGGTAGCCGGCGAAATCACCTGTATCGATCTCATGCAGACTCCAGCCGCCCTCGTTGCTGTCAAGCGAAGCTTCGCTTGGGGTGCCCTCAGCGCCTTCGCTGTCCAGCGGGCGAACCCAGTATGCCTGCGCCGCATCTATGTCCGGCACGCTAGTGGCATAGACCTTGCGCTTTCCAGTGGCAGCTGCACCGGAGATGAATGGCAGCGTAGTCAGCTGCGCCACAGTACTGGGGGCGGAGTTAGAGGCCGGGTACTGTGTCAGCGGATCGCCAAAGTAGATCCCATAGGCTGAAACCTGGTTGCCGAAGTTCTGGCCGATCGCGCTTAGATCCTGGACGTTGATTAGCCCGTCATTGCTCCCATCGATCACATCCTCGATGCTGCTGTTATCCCGCATGTCCGGGCCGGGTCCAACCGGGACGCTGTCTCCGAAGTAGATACCGATCGGCGTCAGGTCGCCGACCGAGACACGTCCATCCTGGTTATAGTCGCCATGGTTGTAATAGCCCCAGCTTAGTTCCTGGCTGGAGCTGTTGTAGCTGATGGAGCCACGGCTGGAGTCGCTGGAAAGCGGCGCACTGACGCGGCGAGCAGCGCTGTATGGCTTTGGACTGAAGTACACAGTGGCCAGCAGCAGATCGCCCTGCAAGCCAGACTGCTCCTGTGGGCGCAAAAGCATGGCGCCGTACTCAAGCCGGCCCGGCCTGGAGAGCAGGCTAAGCTGCAGGCCCTCCGCCGCCTGGCCAAGGCTGGGAGAGCCCTCTATGCGCAGAGGCGTCAGGCTGCCCGCATCGTAGTCAAGTTCGAAGAACAGCGCCTTGAGCCCCTCAGCGCCCCCTGCGCGGATCTGCGCCTGCAGAACTCCCTCGCTCCAGCATTGATCCAGCTTGAACTCGCCCGCCTTGCCGCCGCACACATAACTTTCGGGAAGCACGTGCAGACGGAGGTTCTGAACTGAGCGGGCGGAATCCTCTACCGCGGGGCCGGAACAAGAGCCGGTGAGAATCAACGCGGATAGCGTAAGAACGATGGCGGCAAGGCGCACGAGCTACCCCCAGAGTGGGATACTTCAATTATAGAGGCACTATTGTTGTGCCGCAGGGGCTGGGTCTGCGGCGCACGCATCAGCGATAGCGCTCAGCAAGTGCAGCGATGCGCTCCAGACCTGCGCTGCCTTCCTGAAGGCTGACATAGTGCAGGCCGGTAGGAAGCGGCGGCCGCAGGGCCGCCGGGTCGCTGACAGCCAGACCGGCATCAGCGCCCAGGCCGGGACCGGCCACGGTCCGGCGGTACAGCACACCGTGCGGGATGCGCGAGCCGTCGCGGGCCACCGCCATCGCCTGCTCATAGTCGCTGGCATCGTGCCCGCTGCTGGCGAGTCGGTTGACCTGGCTGCGCAGGTCCTTGTAGATGCCCATACCGCCGCGGAAGGTCGGACAGGGGCTGACAATATTCAGGAAGCTGAAGCCGGGATAGCGCATCGCCTCAATGATCAATTCAGTCATGCCCCGGGTGTCGGCGCTGTAGGCCTGGGCCACAAAGCCGCAGCCATAGACCAGCATCAGCTCCAGGGGGTTGACCGGTGAATCGAATGCACCCTGCTCTGTTGTCTTGGTCAGCGCGCCCAGCGGTGTGGTGGGCGAGACCTGGCCCTTGGTCAGGCCATAGACGCCGTTGTCCATCACCAGCAGGGTCAGGTCAACGTTGCGGCGCACGGCATGCACCAGATGGCCGCCGCCGATGGAGAAGGCGTCACCATCGCCTGCCGCCACCACAACAGTGATCTCGGGCCGGGCCAGCTTCAGGCCGCTGGCGATGGGCAGCGCGCGGCCGTGGATCGAGTTGAAGCCGTAGGTAGACATGTAGCCCGGGATGCGGCTGGAGCAGCCGATGCCGGATACCAGGGACACCATGTGGCGGGGCAGGCGCAGCTCAACGAGGGCATCCGCCAGAGAATCCAGGACGTAGAAGTCGCCGCAGCCTGGGCACCAGACAGGTTCCAGAGCTGAGCGATAGTCCTGGCGGCGCTCACCCACGCCAAGCGGCAGCGGCACTGAGACTGCGCCTTCCAGGCTGTTCTCGGCCGCATTCTCGCCGGGAGCCGGCTCATGACCTTCCTGCACCAATACGGATTTTCCCGGCTCAGTTGTACTTTCCATGTCCGAATTCACGCCGCGAGATTCTATACCCTTCCAGCAGCCCGAGCGACACGTTGCAGCCGGAGAGTAATGGCGGGCTTCACAAATACAAATGCGACAAAGCGGGTAGTTGTTGGGTATTTATGATGAATGCCGGGTGCATTCCGGAGGCAGTCATGTCCAAGCGCATTGTCGTGGTGGGCTCCAACTTCGCGGGCTACACCGCAGCCATCGAGCTGAAGAAGCACCTTGGCGACGAGCACAATGTTTCCGTCATCAGCGCCAGTGATGAATTCCTCTTCATGCCATCGCTGATCTGGGTGCCTTTTGGCCTGCGCGAGAAGAAGCAGATCGCCTTCAAGGTCGAGCCCCAGTACCGCAAACGCGGGATCGAGTTCCGGCATGCCAGGGTGGAGGAAATCGATCCGCAGAAGCAGGAGCTGCGCTTCGAGGGTGGCAAGGAGGAATATGACTATCTGGTCCTCGCCACCGGCCCGGAGTTGAACTACGGCGCGGTGAAGGGCCTGGGGCCTTACGATGGCTACACCCAGAGCATCTTCTCCTGGGACGCGGCGGAGCTGGCGCATGAGGCCTTCCTGGCCTGGGAGCAGAAGCCCGGGCCGGTGGTAATCGGCGCGGTCCAGGGCGCGTCCTGCTTCGGCGCGGCCTATGAGTTCCTGCTTAACTTCGCCCATGAGCTGCGCAAGCGCAAGCTGCACAAGAAGGTGCCCCTGACCTACGTCACCGCTGAGCCCTTCCTGGGGCACTTCGGCATCGGCGGCCTCGGCAACGCGAAGGCGATGTGCGAGTGGTTCTTCAAGCATCTGAACATCAGCTTTGAACTTGACGCTGCGGTCAGGGAGATCAGCGACAGCAAGATCCAGCTGGAGGACGGCCGCAGCCTGGACTACAGCTATGCCATGCTCGCCCCGGCCTTCAGGGGCGTCGAGACTGTCCGCAACGTCCCCGGCCTGACTAACGCCGGCGGCTGGGTGAGGACAGACGGTCACTACCGCTCCTATGCCTACGAGAACATCTTCGCCGCCGGTGTGGCTGTGGCACTGGATGCGCCCCAGCCGACCGCCGTACCCTGCGGCGTGCCCAAGACCGGCTACCTCAGCGAGGAGATGGCCAAGGTGGCCGTGCACAACATCGCCGCCGAGATCCACGGCCAGCCGCTGATCAGCCTGCCCCCGGCCAGCATCGACGCCAAGTGCGTGCTGGACGCCGGCAACACGGGCATCATCATGCTGTCTGACCACTTCCTGGAGCCCCGCAAGCAGGCCTGGCTGATCCCCGGACCCGAGGCCCACTGGGCCAAGCTGGCCTTTGAAAAGTACTTCCTTACGACCCGCAAACGCGGGATGGTCTGAGCAGAGCAGACGGGGCGGGGCAACCCGCCCCTGTCTTTTCCGGCCCGGCGCCGCCATGCAGCCCGCCCTGGCCGGCACTGCCGGCGCCGCTGTCAGCGCTCATCCGGGAGTTCGTTCTGGTCAGTACCGGCCTGCTCCCCCAGCAGGTCCAGGGGCAGGACCCAGCGGATGCTCATGATCCGGTGGCCGCCGACCTCGCGCTCATCAAGCCGCACCACTGTGCAGTTGTCGAGCTGGGTGAACATCACCCGGGGCCGCGGATGCGACACCAGCAGCTTGATCAGGTGGTGCAGGGTGCCGCCGTGGCTGGCGGCCAGGATGTGCTCGCTGGCCAGGTCATGCCTGGCCCGCAGGTCCTCGATAAAGCTGTGCAGGCGCTGCTCCATCTGCTCCAGGCTCTCGCCGCCGTAGACAGACAGATCGCCCCACTTGTCGAAGCCGCGGTAGGCGAAGTCCGGGAAGTGGACCTTGAAGTCCTCCGCCGTCAGGCCCTCAAGGCGGCCGGAGGCGTACTCCATCAGGCGCGGGTCAAGCTGGACCTCCGGCGAGGCCGTGGCTCCGGCGATGATCTGCGCGGTCTGGGCCGCGCGGCTCAGCGGGCTGCCATAGACCGCGCTGAAGACCTGCCGCCGGGAGGCCAGCCAGCGCCCCAGCGCCTGAGCCTGGGCGATGCCAGTCTCCGACAGGGGGTAGTCCTGCTGGCCCTGGTAGATCCCGCGGGCGTTGCCTGTGCTCTCACCGTGGCGGACTAGATACAGCGGCATAGTGGTTAGGCGATGACCTTCAGCGGGCGCAGCTCGGTCAGGCCCTGGGGGTTGGTACCGCTGACCTGCAGCACGGCCACCAATTCGCCCCGGCCGTCCAGGGCCCAGGCCAGGTCGCCGCGTTCACGCGGTGCCGGCGGCATCTGCTGGCGGAAGCGGCGGATCGGCCGGCCGGCCTTGACATAGCTGAGCTGGGTGGAATCCAGCTGCAGGCGGCTGTCCTGCGGCACGATCGAGCTGAGCGGCAGCAGCAGATCCGTCAGCGCTGCGCCTTCGTCCATCTGGCGGGCGATCTCATCCAGGCTGAGGCTCTGCTCCAGGCTGAAGGGGCCGACGCGGGTGCGCAGCAGATGCCCCAGCGTCCCGGGCAGGCCCAGGTCGCGGCCGATGTCGCGGGCCAGGGAGCGCACATAGAGGCCGCCGGTGCAGCGGATCTCCACCTCGGCGCGCAGCAGCTCCGGCAGCCCGGCCAGGCTGGCTTCAGTCAGCTTGGTCTCCGCAGGCAGCTCGGCGCTGAGGGCGGCGCCGGACTGGAAGCTCAGCACGCGGCTGTCCAGCACGCAGACGCGCTTGGGCTCCACCTCGACCTCTTCGCCGGCCAGGGCGTAGCGGTACATCTCCTTGCCGTCCTTCTTGGTCAGGCTGAAGGCCGGAGGGAGCTGGTCAAAGTCGCCGCGGTAGCGCTGCAGGGCGCCCTCGAACTGCTCCCGGCTGATCTGTACTGCGCCATTGGCCTGCGCCGTCAGCTCGCCGGTGGTGTCATCTGTCGTGGTGGAGAGGCCCAGCCAGAAGGTGCCGATATACTCCTTCTCCATGCCGGAGAAGAACTCAAAGAGGCGGGTGGCCTTGTTGTAGCCCACCACCAGCACGCCCTCGGCCGGGCGGTCGAGCACGCCGCTGTGGCCGAGCTTCTTGACCCGGGTGATGCGGCGCAGCTCGCGGATCACGTCAAAGGAGGTGATCCCGGCGGGCTTGCGGACGGCCAGGAAGCCGCTGGGGCCATGGCCGGCTGCGGGGCCCCGGCGCGCGGCCACGGCACTGACTGGATTGGTGATGGTCTGGGTCATTTCGTTAACCGTCCGCAGGCGCCCCTGGCATCCCGCTTGCGGCGGGCCGGCCCCGGGTCCAGCCCGCTTGGCCCCTTGGCAGGGCCCGGACAGAGCCGGAGATTATGCCACAGGGCCCGGCACCCGGCCAAGCCGCCGGCCGCATCCCGACTGGATTCGCCCCCGCGCCGCCGAATAGCGGGCCGGGACAGCCCCTTCCTTCAATTCATGGACAAGCTGGCAGCTCCCCTGGGCCTCCCTGAGACCCGCGCCATGGCCTTGCGGCCGGGCTGGACTTTAACCTTAGCCCCCCTTTCGCAACGTCGTGAGCATCCTGCAGCAGCCCCGCGCCGCCATTTTTAACCTGGACTGCCGAAAAGGCACCGGCGCAGGCAGTTCTTACAATTGCAGACTGCAGAATCGCTTTTGTGCCTTGCACAGGGGCCGGGAGGCTGCACAGCCGGCCTGACTTGCATGAATGTGCAGGCATGGTCTGTGGCTGAAGGGCAGGCAGCAGAGAACAAGCAGCAGAACGAAGGGCTGATAGGCGGCGCATCCGGCTGGATTCTACCCGCGCCAGGGGCGCTTTGCCAGAAACAGCGCGGCATTATCACAAGAGAGCCAGGCTCGCGGAGAACTGGAGTCGGGAACAGACCCAAACCGAGTCAGCGGAGATAACCGAGTTCAACCGAGAAGGAAGGGAAGATGGAGAACTGGCTGCCTGGCTCGGTGAAGCTCGGATAGCTCCATTTGGATCGGAGTCCGGGTAGGCCGGACGAAGGCAGTTCGGGAGTTTCAACCACAAAAGCACCAAAAGGCCGAGAAGGGGAACGAGACGTGAAGAGCGGTACCAAGATGGCGGGCCAGCGCTTGGAGACAGAAGATACGGGACTTATGTCCCGCGCTCCATGGGAAGCCCGCTTTACTCTGTGAAACTCGGTTAGCTCGGTTAACTCCTTTGGATCGGAATCCGGAGTCCGGATACGGGACAATGTCCCGCGCTCCACGGGAATGCGGGGAATGTGCCCGCGTCCGGATTGGGAACTGCGGATAGGCAACACCTAGTTTGTTCTCTTTTGCGCTTGTCAGTGGTCGTTGCTTGTAACTGTATGCGAGCTATGGCATCTTGGTACTTGATGAACAGTCTTAGACTGAGAGGGCGGCGGACATGGCTGGCACTTCTTGTCGTCACCGCGTTGCTTCTTGCCATTTGGTCTTTGTATCGCTCCTCTCCTGCCCAGATTGAGCAGAGACAAAAAGAATCCCTCAGGTCGGCTTGCAGTCAGCTACAGAGAGCCCTCGTCACATACAGTCTGGAAAGCAGACATGAGGCAGATCACGCCATAAATGTCTATCCATCAAGCCTCGAGGATAGAGATTTCAAGCAGGCCTTGTCCAGGGAGATAAAAGCGCCAGGCATTCTGACTGCGGGGAGCAGTTTTCCGATAAATCCATACAGCAGACGGCCTATGCAGCCAGTCTCTATGGAACAGCGCAGCCCTGGCGATTACACATACATACCGCTTCAAAGGGCAAACTACAGGTATCAGCGTCCATCATCCGTCGAGACCGCCAACTTTGTACTGCTCGTCTATGCCGATGCAAAAGAAGAACTGCCCAGCGACACAGACACTCCGCTGGGCTGGCTGAGCCATGAGATGCACTGTCATGCAATAAGCGGCTTCTATGACCACGCTGACTTCTCACACTATCTGGACGACAGAGGTAAGCATCCCTTGCTGGTGGAGTTTGAGAGCATCAGTTCAGCTTTGCGCCGGCACGGCTACAGCACGGCGGCTGAAGAGATGGATCGACATTTTCCTGAGCAGGCGGGACGAACTGAGTTCACGGAGTTCGTAGAAATGCAGTGGCCGAGAGTGCTGCTCGAGCGCAAGTTCCCTGCTGCCCGCCTGCTTTTGGAGCATGGTGCCGATGTCAATGCAGCTGTCTTTGAAGGACTGCCTCCACTGCACCTGATGTCTCTTCGATTTGACGAAGAAGGAACACGTGAACTGCTTGACATGGGGGCAGACCCCGAGATCAGGGATCCCGGAAGCGGATTGACAGCGCTTGAAGTGCTGGAAGCCGACAGCGTCTCTAAGCGGCAAGTCTTCCCCGAGAGTCAGCATCCCGGTAATCTCCCTGTCGCTGAGGGCAATCCTGCCGCCCGCGCAGCGGTGATTGAACTTCTGCGCAATGCTCCCAGGTAGCCTTCTCAGGTTGCCCGTCCGCAGGTTCGTAAGGCTCTAATTCTCGACCACAAAGGCACAAAGACACTAAGAAAGCCGAAGAAGGGAACGAGACGTGAAGGACGGTCCGGCGATGGCGGGCCAGCGCATATAGAGGGAAGATACGGGACGATGTCTCGCGCTCCACAGGGAAAGCCTGCTTTACTTTGTGAAACTCGGTTAGCCCGGTTAACTCCTTTTGGATCGGAGTCCGGAGTCCGGATACGGGACAATGTCCCGCGCTCCATAAGACGGGCGCACGCTGTGCGCCCCTACAAGAAGACGGGCGCACGCTGTGCGCCCCTACAAAAGAGAGGCTACTTCACGCGCTCGGCGCGGCCGATGGAGAGCATCGCGTCGATGGCCTTGCGGGCGCGCGCGATGGTCTCCGGCGCCAGCTCGATCTCCTGCTCGGGCACCGGCTCGGTCATCGCCTGCAGCACCTTGCGCAGCTCGACGCGCTTCATGTGCGGGCAGAGCACGCAGGTGCCGACAAAGTCGCGCTCCGGGAACTGGGCCTTGAGCTTGTCGGTCATGCCGCATTCGGTGATCAGCATGAAGCGCCTGCGCTCCGGGTGCTGCTGGATATAGGTCTCCATGCCGCTGGTGGAGCCGGCCATGTCGCTTTCGGCCACCACCTCGGGCAGGCACTCGGTATGCGCCAGCAGGGCGGCATCCGGGTACTGCCTGCGGAAGGCGCGCACCTCGGGCCCGCGGAACTCGCGGTGCACCATGCAGTCGCCGTCCCAGGAGATGATCTCCTTGCTGCTCAGCGGACGCAGGTTGGCGGCCATGTACTTGTCCGGCACGAAGAGCACCTTCGGCCCTTCCATTGCCTCGACCACCGCCAGGGCGTTGGCGCTGGTGCAGCAGGCGTCGCACTCGGCCTTGACTTCGGCGGAGGTGTTGACATAGCAGACCACCGGCGCGCCGGGGTGCTGGGCCTTGAGGGCGCGGACATCAGCGGCGGTGATGCTCTCGGACAGGCTGCAGCCGGCGTTGGGAGCGGGCAGCAGGACCTTTTTGGAGGGGCTGAGGATCTTGGCCGTTTCGGCCATGAAGCGCACGCCGCAGAAGACGATGGTGCCGGCCTCGGTCTTGGCCGCGGCCTGGCTGAGGGCCAGTGAATCGCCGACATGGTCGGCAATGCCGTAGATGATGTCGGGGGTCTGGTAGCTGTGGGCCAGGACCACGGAGCCGGTCTCAGCCTTGAGCTTGTTGATCTCAAGGGTCAGGGGGGCGATCATCTCGCACTCCAGCATGCCCCAGCCAACGTGCTGCAAGCGCTCATGCAGGCAGGCGGCTTCGGCCGCGATCTGAGCTTCGCTGAAGTCGTGCTGGTGCGAGGCCGGCAGGCTTGCGGCGGCGGCGGCCAGATGGCCCGGGGCTGGCGAGGTGCTGATTGCCATGTCCTAGTCTCCCAAAGACCAGGCCCTGCGGGCCCTGGTCGAGATAGTGTATATATGACACTATTCCCGGGATTATTGTAACACACGGTCTCATTCTCTGCAGATAGAAGCCCTCGACTTCCGGAGAGTCCCTTCAGCGGCCTAGACAGCGCATTTCCAGCAATGCTGTTTGCCGGAAATGAGAAGTGGATATAAAGGCCGGACGTGTAAACAGAAGTCGCTTTCGCCCTTCACGCCCGGGCCTACCGGCCACTGGAGCACAGAATGACTTCGCCCCGAGAACGCGCACCACGCTGCGCGAGGCAAGCAAGTATCAACCAGAATGCCTGCAGCCTATTGCTGCTGTTGGCCCTGAGTCTGGGCAGCGGCTGCGGGGGCAGCAGGGCTGCCGGCGAGTTGCCGCAGTTCAGGGGCCCCGGTAACGGGTTAAACCAGCCGCAGGGGCCGGCTGAACCCATAGCGGATGCCGCCGGGGACACAGCAGCCCCTGACAAGCCCATGCTTAGCCACACGCAGAAAATGCTGGCGGCCATCCCGCTGGACTGCCCTGGCTTCCCTGCGCCTCTGTCCGGCGAGCTGCCGGCCGGCGACTTTTATGACGGCCTGGCCTCCCCCAATGGCGGCGCCTGCCGTTACTGGCTGGATGACGAGAATCATCAGCTGATGCTGAGCTTCGTCTTTGATATGGGCTCGCCTGAAGAAGCCCTGGCCCGGCTGGCAGAACTGCGGCCGAGCGGCGGTGAGGACATTGAACTGGGTGACAGTGGCTGGTTCGGGGAAGACCCCGGCATCAGCAACCCGACGTCCTTTAGTATGGCGGGCTTCGCCCAGGGCAGTTTCCTCGGCCTGACAGGCGCGGCCATCCTGGCCGAGGGCGCGGCGATGCCGTCCCAGGAGTCGGTGCTGGCCCTCGCCGCGGAGCTGGCCGCGGGCCTGGCAACTGTGCCGGCCCATGGTGTCTCGCACCACAGCTATGCGCTGGTCGCGCCAAACGGCGATAGCTTCCAGGAGCTGCTGGATAAAACCCGCACCAGTTCATTGACCTACCTGAAGCAGGTCACCGTGCCGCTAAAGCGCGGCAGTGTGAACAACGGCAGCATCAGCTTCAACCTGGAAATCACGCCGACTGATATCAAGTGCGGCCAGTGGGAACCCCAGAAGCCGGGTATCCCGTCTTCCACCGCGGACTCCTGCGACCCCGGCGGACCGCCCAGCTATTGCCACATCGTCAAGATCTCCCTCGACAGTATCACCCTTGGCGATTACGACGGCGACGGTGCGGGTCGCGGCGCCGGCGACCTGATGGCTGGCGGTGGACTAAGCGTCTACTTCAAGCGCGGGATCAAGACCAGCAAGCAGACCCTCAGTTTCGCGACCGGCGAACTTGGCGATTGTGATGAGAATTCCGGCATCACTCCAGGCAACAGCCCCGAGACATTGCCAAAGTACCTCAAGACGATCGAGGCCTGCGGCATGCCGTCGGCAATCGACTTCGATGTGCTGGTGCGCGACAATGACGAAGGCGCGGACGTCTTCGACCTGATTACTGTGCTGATTGTCGGAGCGGCCGAAGGCGGCGTCGGCAAGTCGACTGGAGAAGCCGCCGCCGATGCGATGAAGGAGCTGCGCAAGACTACCCCGGACCAGACCGGGACGCCCGGCATGCAGGAACTGCGCAAGCGCGAAGGCGATGATGTCGGCGAAGCGCATGACACGCAGATCCACATCATGGATTAAAGGACAAGCCGGGCACAAGTCCGCCTGATCCCAGTCGGTCTGACCGGCATTCGGGGCTGCCCGCTGGAACGATAAGCAAAGAAAAGGGGCGCCTTGCGGCGCCCCTTGTTGGATCTGCTTGATGCTGCCTGCGCAGCGCCGGCGGACTAGCCGCGGCCCTCGACCTGTGTCGGGGGCTCTTCTACCGGCGGCGGGAAGTAAGGCTCCTCGACCGGCGGCAGCTCGGGCTGCTCGGGGGACGGAGGCAGCGGGGCGTCGAAGCCGACCTTGGCCTGGGCCGCGCAGTTACCGGCGCAGTTAGGCAGGCCGCAGGGGCAGCAGCTGTTGTCGAAGGGCACATTGCCCGCCGCCCAGACATTGCCCCAGGTGTTCGGGTCCACGCTGGCCAGGATGGAGCGCTTGAGGTCGTTGCTGAGCTGCTCGTGGGCATACCAGGTCGGATCGCTCAGCACCAGAGCCATCTGGGTGTTGATGCCGTACTGGCAGAATTCCTTGAGCAGGTCGGTCTCGCAGTCGTTGAAACGCCAGGCGAACTTCCAGCGATAGGCCTGCGCGGCTTCATCGTAGGTGATGTCCTCGATGATGACCTTGCGCGGGTAGTAGACATAGTGCTGGTTGGGGTCGAAGCTGAAGCCCTTGTACTTCAGGTCACGGCAGTCGATCTGCTTGTCGTAGACCTTGCAGTGCTTGTTCGGGCAGCACTTCTGGCAGGTGCCCAGCTCGCAGCCCTCGTGGGTGCAGCCGCACTTGTCAGTGATGACTTCCTTGCCGTGGGTCTGGGCGGCCATGGCATCGGCTTCCATCTGCAGCTTGTTTTCCTGGTCATAAAGACCGCCGCAGGGGCTGGAGCAGCCGGTGCACTTCTGGGCCTTGATCTTGCCCTTCATGCCGCACTTGTTGCAGCCCTTGCCTTCGCAACCGCCGCACTTCTTCTCGCACTTGTCGCAGCCGCCGCAGCTCTTGGTGGCGCAGGTGTTGCACTTGGTGCAGCCCTTGTCGCACTTGTCGCCGCAGGAATCGCACTTGCCGCACTTGTCGCAGCCGCTGCCCTTGCACTTGCTGCACTTCAGCTTGCGCAGGTCGGGGGAGCAGCCGTACTTGCCGCGCTTCTCGTACTGGTACAGGAAGCTGTGGACCTTGTTGTCGACCGCGTTCTGCACCTTGGGCAGCCCGAACTCAAGGTAGAACTTGTCCTTGAAGTTGCTCAGGTAGTTGCCAAAGTAACGGTTGGGCTCGCCGGAGGTCAGGCAGCCGCCGTTCTGCGGATCGTCAACGCGGAACCAGACCCAGCTGATCGCCTCGCCGCATTGAGGAGTGACTTCGGCGTAGTAATCAATGAGCTGCTGGACCATGTCGGGGTCGCAGACGTAGTACTCGTCGATCAGGCCCTGGATATGGTCGCGGACCATATCACGGGTGAAGAAGAAGGCGCTGACAGTGCCGGCGCCGCAGCTGTTCTTCCAGACCTGCACCGAGTGCTTCGGATAGCTCATGCGCTCCCACTTGAATTCCTTCAGGGTACGCATGGCGACCGGGAAGCGGAAATCCGCCAGGGTCAGCGGGCTGTAGCCGACCTCATCCACCCCGCGATGCTGGAAGGAGTGGAATTCCGGCGGCAGGTTGTTGACGTCACGCTGCGGGCTGTCGAGGCTGCTGTACTCCGGTCCCTGATACAGGGGAATGCCGGTAACCTCGTTCATCCCGGTATTGCTGTCAGCCCATGCAGCCGCCAGACCCAGCACGATAAGCGCCAGGCACAGCGTCACACCCGCGAAGAGCTTCCTCATGGCACGCTCCTAACTTGTTTAAGCCGCATTTGCGCTTGCGCGCAAAGGCGGGCGATGGGTCATTTTAGCAGGTCAGCCTGAAGATGGCAAATCCACCAGCTGAGACTATCGACCGGCGGACTTTGTGCCTGCAGGCGGGCGGCCGCCGCGGGCAATATTAAATGTAGGCCAGCGGGGCGAAAGACCCCTAGAAGGGGTCAAGCTGGGAGGCATGGCGCAGGTTTTCGCCCATCTGCTGCAGCTCGCCGGCGGCGAAGCGGCTGACCAGGGCGCGCAGGCGGCGGCGGCTGGAGGGCCGCGTCTGGGGATCGGCGGCCTCCTTCGCATGGCGCAGGACCTGCTCGACGGTCTGCAGCGGGCCGCTTAGCGTCAGGCCCGCGCCGCGCAGACGGCGCTGCTCATGGGCCAGGCTGACCTCGCGCAGCAGATCGGCATGCAGGCGCAGCACGCCTTGTGGTCCCTGCAGGCGCTCCAGCCACTGGCCCTCCTCAGCGCTCAGGGGCCAGGGCGCCAGGCCGCGGTCCAGCTCGTCCTCCAGCGCGGTGTTCTGGCTCAGCGGGCCGGCCAGCTGCCACTGCGGCTCCTCGGGGCGCGGCTGGTCGAGGCCGCAAAGCTCCTCGATGCCGCGCTGCAGGCCGAACCACTGCTGCACCAGGCCGCTGTTGAACTCCGCCAGGCTCTGGCCGGCGGCGGCGATGCGCTGGCTGCGCCCCTGCTCCGGGCTGAGACCGGCACGGGCGTCGGCGACGGCCTCGTCGAAGCTTGGCAGGTCCGGCACGATCTGGCGCGGGCGGGCGGTCACGGCGCGATTGGCCTCGCTGAAGGCGCGGCTGGCCGGGTCGCCGCGGCCAAAAGTGAGGTTGAAGAAGCTGCCACTCTGGGGCGCGCCGCCCTCGCCGGCGGGGCCAAAGCCGCTGAGCCCGCGGGCGCGGCTGTAGACCGCCGCTGCGCCGCCCGCCAGCAGGATCAGGATGCGCCACCAGAGGAAACCGGCGTCGCTGGTGCCCTCGTCGGCGGAGGACTGCAGCCAGATTAGCAGCAGGCTGAGGTTCATGCTGATGCAGAGGATACCGCTTTTCCGGGCCGCCGCAAGGGCCGTTTCTAGAAGGGCCGGTCTTGCAGCTCCTCGGCCTGCCAGAGGTTCGCGCGCATGCGGGGCAGTTCGCTGAGCAGGAAGTGCCGCACCTGCTGGCGCAGGCGCTCGCGCTCCAGCGGCGCCACCCGCTCGTCGCAGGCGGCGAAGGCTTCCAGCAGCACTGTGCGCGCCTCCTCCAGCGGGCCCTGCAGGCGCAGCGGGAAGCCCATCAGGGTCTGGGCCTCGGCCAGCTCGCCCATCTGGCGGCGCAGCGCGGTGAGCAGCACGCCAGGCCCCTGCTCGGCCTCCAGCACCTGGCGCCAGGCGCGCTCGCTGAAGGAAAGCGGGAACCAGGGCTGGCCGCGCTGCTGCTCCAGCCGGTCGGGGACGCCGTTGTGGTTGCGGTCCTCCTGGGCATGGCGCTCAAGCTGCTGGCGGCTGATCATCAGCGGGCCGGCAGCCGGCTGCTCAGCAGCGGCTGGATCTGCCCAGCCCTCCCCGGCCTCAGCGCCCAGCGGCTCCGCGCCCGGGGCCAGTGCATGGGGGCTGTCCCAGTTGCCGGGCTCAGCGAGCGCGGCTTTCTCAAGCATGAGCATGGAGTCCGCGAGGGCTTCCCACTGCGCGTGCATCTCCAGGGAGATGCGCGGCAGCTCGCGGCGCATGCGCAGCCGGCGGTCCCGCAGCAGCTCCAGTTCCTCGGCCTGGCTCAGGCGCCGGCCGGGCGGCAGCGCTGCTGCCGGCGCGGCGGGGAGATCCATGCCGTCAAGGTCCTGGGCGGTGATTTCGCCGGTGGAGTCATCCAGCAGCTGGCGCGGCGCGGCGCCGGCCTGGGACGGCGGCGGGCCGGCGGCTTTCGTGCGCGGCGGCCGCGGGCTGGGCTTCCAGTTGCGGGCGTCGCCAAAGCCGTCGCCGCCCTGCCAGAACCAGCCCCCCAGCAGGCTCATGCCGCTGTTGGCGCTGAGCCAGATGCGCACGGCGGTAATGAGAATGATGGCCAGAATGGTGAGAGGTAAGTCCCAGCCAGTCCCATCGGAAGCAAAGATGACGCTCATTGTGTGGCCCGCGCAGCCTAGAGCATAACCAGCGGCCGCGCATTTGCAAGTTAAATCGTCCGCCTGCTGCACCTATAATCCATAACCTTAGCCGTATCAGGGCGTCTTAGAGCTGAGGGGCCCGGCCGCGGGCGGCTGTCGCAGGACCAGAGGGGATGAACACAACAGGCGAATACAACTGGGTGGCGCTGTTCCTATTTGGCGGCGCCTGTGTGCTGGGGCTGGCCTTCGCCCTGGCCGCCCTGCTGCGCCCCAGCAACCCCGGCCTGTTCAAGCGCCTGACCTTCGAGAGCGGCGCGCGGGCCCTGGGCGACGCGCTGGTGCGCTTTAACGTGCGCTTCTATATCCTGGCCATCGTCTTCCTGATGTTCGACGTGGACGTGGTCTTCATCTTCCCCTGGGCCGCGGCCTTCCGCCTGCTGGTCTTTGGCGAGGAGAACCGCCTCTTCACCCCGATGGGCCCGGCCTGCCTGTGGGAGATGTTTGTCTTCATCGGCATCCTGATGCTGGGCTGGGCCTATGCCTACCGCAAGGGGGCGCTGGAATGGGTCTAGGGAAGAGTGCTGATTGCGGATTGCTGATTTCTGATTCTCCGGAGCGCCTTGCCCATGGCAGGGCGCGCGGCAATCCCAGCATAGGCGAGTCGGCCGGTCGCAGCACTTGCTTCGATTTCCCCAGCTTTGGCCTGGAATCAGCAGAGGCTTCTGCAAAGCTGACAGCTCTTAACAATCATCAATCAGCAATCATCACTCAGCAATCCGGCGGTGACTCGGCATGAGTATCGCAACTTCGCTGGAAAAGCTGATCCGCGAGTGCACCGCCCGCAGCCTCTGGCCGCTGACCCTGGGCCTGGACTATGCAACCCTCGAGATCTTCTCTGCCATCGGCCCGCAGTACGACATTGCGCGCCTGGGCAGCGAGGTGATGCGCCCCAGCCCGCGGCAGGTGGACCTGCTGATCATCGGCGGGGCGGTGACGGCCAAGATGGCGCCGGTGCTGCGCGGCCTGTATGAAAGCATGGCCGAGCCGCGCTTTGTGATGGCGCTGGGCAACGGGGCGATCAGCGGCGCGCCCTACAGCGGCAGCTACAACGTGCTGCCGGGCATCGACGGGCTCCTGCCGGTGGACATCTTTGTGCCCGGCGACCCGCCGCGGCCGCAGCAGATCATGGAAGCGATCCTGCAGCTTGGCGAGGCCATCGCCAGCGGGAAGGCCCGCGGCGCGCAGAGCCTGGGCCGCTACCACCCCGAGCGCCTGGCCTACCTGCCGGCCGCGATGGTGGCGGGCAACATCTGGCCGGAGGAAGACAATGCTTCCTGAGGCCGCGCTGAGTCTGCTGCGCGAGGTCAGTGAAGCCCACGGCGGCTGCCTGCTGATTGATGGCCGGCGCGGCCGCGCGCTGCTGTCGGATACCGCACGCCTGCTGGATGTGTGCAAGGGCCTGCGCCGCGGCGGCTTCACCCGCGCGATTGATTTCACAGCGATGCATGTAGGGGCGAGTCTTGACTCGCCCTCTTCAACAATGCGAGCATCAGGGAAGGCGGGTCAAGACCCGCCCCTACAGAATCAGGCGGGTCAAGACCCGCCCCTACAGAATCAGGCGGGCCAGGACCCGCCACTACAGAATCAGGCAGGTCAGGACCCGCCACTACAGGAAGCGGCGGGCACAGAGGCCCGTTCCACCGAAGACGGGCCGAGACAAGCTCGGCCCCTACAAAACGACTTCGCCTTCTTCCTGCAGCTGCGGGCGCCGAAGTTCGGGCACAGCGGCATTCTGCTGAAATGGAAGTGGAGCCTGATTGAGCAGGCCCACCCGAGCCTGAGCCTGGTCTGGGCCTCCTGCGGCCTGGCCGAGCGCGAGATGCTGGAGATGCTGGGCGTCCCCTTCGCCGGGAATCCCGACCTGCGCCCGCTGCTGCTGGACATGCGCTTCGCCGGCCATCCCCTGCGCCGCGATTTCAAGAGCCCGCCGCCCCAGGACTACGCCAGCGCCCTGCTGGCGGACCGGCATGAGGCCGGGCTGATCTTTGGCCTGCGGCAGGCGGCGGAGAACAGGGGCACAACTCGGCCCTCAGGTTCCGCTTCCGACAATACAGGCGCATCGACTTCGCTCGACAGTCCCGCGTCCCGAGTCCTGAGTCCTGACGCACAAAAGCGCTCCGCCGAGGCAATGGACTACAGCGCAGAGCTGGGTATAGGCGAGAAGGGACTCAGGACCCAGGACTCAGGACAGCCCGGAAGCAGCGCGACGGAGGGCACAGCACCATGACGCTCTCCTCAATCCGCCGCGTTGAAAAGAGATACGACCCGCTGCTGACCGAGACCATCGTGGTCTCCGTCGGACCGCAGCACCCCTCCCTGGTCAGCCCGGTGCAGCTGCACATCCAGGCCGACGGTGAGCTGATCGAGCGCGTCACCGTCGAGCAGGGATTCATGCACCGCGGCATCGAGATGCTGTGCAGCCAGCGCGACTGGGCCGGCTGCGCCGCGCTGCTTTCCCGCACTGAATGGCTGGCCGGGATGAACGGCCACTTCCTGCTGAGCAGCGCCATCGAGGAGCTTTCCGGCCTTGAAGTGCCGCAGCGCGCCCAGTTCCTGCGCAGCCTGGTGCTGGAGCTGGGGCGCCTGAGCAGCCACCTGTACTGGTTTGGCGACCTGGGCCTGGAGGTTGGCGCGGTGACGCCGGTCTTCTGGGCCATGCGCGAGCGCGAGCCGCTGCTGGAGCTGCTGGACATGCTTTCCGGCCACCGCTGGCACGGGGCCTACATCGTCCCAGGCGGGGTCAGCCATGAGCCGCCGGCGGCCTTCTATCAGCGCCTGCGCGCCTGGCTGCCCCTGATGCGCCGGCGGATCAACTCCTATGAGGAGTACTTCAGCGATAACGCCATCTGGGTCAACCGCAGCGAGCTGATCGGCGTGCTGGAAACCGACTACGCAATCAAGAACGGGGCCTCCGGCCCGGTGGCGCGGGCCAGCGCGGTGGACTGCGACCTGCGCCGCGACGCCCCTTATGCCGCCTACGGCGAGCTGAGCTTCAAGGTGCCGCTGGGCGAGTACGGCGACGCCCTCGACCGCTTCCGCGTCCGCTTTATGGAAATGCGCGAAAGCATGAACATGGTCGAGCAGTGCCTGGATGCACTGGCCGGGGCCGAGCTTGGGTCCGCCCGGCTTGTAGGGGCGAGTCTTGACTCGCCCTCTTTAGCAGCAGGTATACAAGGGAAGGCGGGTCAAGACCCGCCACTACAGAATCAGGCGGGTCAAGACCCGCCCATACAAATCCCCGCCGGCGAGGCCTTTGTGTCGGTCGAAGGGCCGCGCGGCGAGCTGGCGCTGAGCGTCGTTTCCGACGGCGGGCACGGCCCGGCCCGTGTGCACCTGCGCGGGCCGAGCATGTACCACCTGCACCTGCTGGACGAGCTTTGCCGCGGCTATCTGCTGGCCGACCTCTTCGTTATCTATGCCAGCCTCGACATCATGGTTGGGGAGGCGGACCGATGAGAGAGATGGCTAATGGCAAATGGCTAATGGCTAATGGAGAAGACTGCCGACAAGATGTCGGCGCTCCGTTCGAGACCATCGACGGCGCAATTTGCCTACCTCCATTTGCCTTTTGCCTTTCCGGGCGCACTCTGTGCGCCCCTACATTAGCCATTAGCCATTCGACATTAGCCATGGCCGCGCCGGAGGCAAGGCCGTGAGCATCAACCGCTTTGACAAGTACAAGAACGAGGTGCCGACCGAGGCCGAGCTGGCCGCGCCGAAGTTCCAGGCGGACTTCACACGCCCGCTGCTGCAGCGGGTCTGGGCCTATTACATGTGGCGCCTGCTGGCGCTGCTGATGTCCATTGCCTGCTTTGTCTGGTATGGCTACTGGTCCGGCAAGGCGGCGATGGTGGCGCGGGACGACTACCCGAACCTTTACGTTGAGATCAACAATTACCTGGCCAGCCCCTTCAACCACTACTTCGTGGCGCTTTGCGGGATCCTGCTGCTGGCGATGGCCTTCAGCCCCCTGGGCCTGCGCGGCATGGCCATGCTGGGCAACTGGCAGCTGCTGGTGATCGCCTACTGGGGCGCGCTGGTGGTCTTCCTGGTCCTGAAGCTGACCGAGCATGTCATCGACTTCGAGGCGCCCTCGGCGCTGAAGGCGGTCTTTTACCCTTATGTGCTGGTGGCCATCGCCCTGAGCTTCATGGAGCTGCGCTCGCTGGAAGAAGAGGTGGCCTCATGAGGCGATTGCTGATTGCGGATTGCGGATTGCTGATTGCAAAGAGTGCCTCGCAGGGCAGCAGCACTGTGCTGCTGACTTCCGCGCGGCTCCGGGAAGTCATCAATCATCAATCATCAGTCAGCAATTGCAGCAAGCGAGGTGCGACATCCTGAGCACACCCATGCTGCTGCTTCTCCAGACCTACCAGATGAACGACTCGGTCAACATCTGGCAGGCTGTGCGCGCCTGGATCAATGGCCTCGAGCTGGGCGGCTACCGCGTCAGCGGCCCCTGGTCCAACGGCCTGATGCTGGTCACCGCGCTGCTCTTCATCTTCCTTTTAGAGCTTCTGCTGACGCTTGGCATCCAGGTCTGGGAGCGCCGCACCCTGGCGCGGATGCAGTCCCGCTGGGGCCCGCAGCTGCACGGCAACATCACGCCCCAGACCTTCCGCAGGGTCCTGACCCCGATCCTGATCCTGCTGGCCATCCCGGCTGTGCTTTACGGCATTGAGTACTGGAGCTCGCAGGAGCTCGACCAGACACGGACATCCTTCTTGTTCGCTGCGATCGGCGTGCTCGGTCTGGCAGCAATGATCGTCCGCGGGCTGGCCCTTAATAAGGCTGGTAAGCAGGCGTCCAAGGATGACCCTGTCTTCATTGGCTTCGGCGTTGTGCTTGTCACAATGATCGGCGCCTATCTGGTCATGTTTGGCGCTGGTCCTGACAAGCAGCTAAACATCAACCTCGACGCCCTCACCGGGATCAACAGCTTCGTGCCCCTGCTGGCCTCGCTGTGCAGCATCCTGGCCTTCCTGATCTATATCGTCTATACCCTGGGCTGGGCCTGGCGCCAGGGCCTGATCGACGCGGTCAAGATCTTCTTCAAGGAAGACGTCGTCCCGCTGAACGCCGACCGCTTCCTCTTCCTCTTCGCGCCGGTGATGGTTTATCTGCCGGCCCTGCTGAGCTGGATCGTGCTGCCCTTCGGCGTGATGGTCGTCGCCGGGCACTATACATATATGGTTGTGCAGGACCTCAACGTGGGCATCCTGCTGATCATCGCCGACTTCGCCCTCTTCCTCGTCGCCGTGATCATGTCCGGCTATGGCTCCAACAACAAGTACGCCCTGATTGGAGCGATGCGCGAAGCGGCGATGCTTTTGACCTATGAGATCCCGATGCTGATGGCGCTGCTGTGCGTGGCGCTCTTTGCCGGCAGCCTGAACCTGACCACCATCGTGGAGGCGCAGTCCACCACCTGGGCCGTGCTGCCCCTGCTGCCGGCCTTCATCATTTATCTGGTGGTGGCCCTGGCCGAGTGCAACCGCCCGCCCTTTGACCTGGCCGAGGCCAGCAACGAGCTGATGGGCGGCTACCTGGTGGAGTACTCCGGCATCCGCTTCGCCCTGTTCTATGTGGCGGAGTATGCCAACGTCTTCACGGTATCCGCGCTGATGGCGGTGTGCTTCTTTGGCGGCTGGAAGGGGCCGATGTTCCTGGGCCTTGACGGCCTGTGGCTTTCCAGCATCTTCTGGATGCTGCTCAAGACCTACGCCATCATGTTCTTCTTCATCTGGGCCCGCGCCACCATGCCGCGCATCCGCATCGACCAGATCATGTTCTTTTCCTGGAAGTTCCTGCTGCCGATCAGCGTGCTGGTGCTCTGTGTGACCTCGCTGGGTGTGGCCTACCGCCACCCCTGGTTCATGGCCAACCGCATCCCTTACATGACGATTGACCCGATCACGCACCAGCCCCTGACCAGCTATCAGACCCTGACCACCCTGGAGGCGCTGAAGAGCCTGACCCTTAACGAGAAGGTCTTCTTCTGGTGCTACAACTTCGGCCTGGCGGCGATCGCCATCTTCATCCTGGCCCTGGCCTGGCGCATCCTGTTTGGCAAGAAGACCCTGCCGCGCGAACGCCGCGCGGTGACCTGGCAGCCGCAGCAGGAAGCCGAGCTGAAGCTGAACAGCGGAGGTGGCGGGCAGTGAGCACCGGGACCGCGATTGACATCTTCGCCCTGCGCCGCGAGATCCTGGAAATCTGCGCGAAGCACGGCTGCAGCAATGTGCGCGTCTTTGGCAGCTATGCCCGCGGCGAGGCGACAGGCGACAGCGACCTGGACCTGCTGGTTGAGCTTACGGGTAGTCGTACCCCATGGTGGCCTGGCGGGCTGATTGTGGATCTTGAGAAGCTGCTGGGCATTGAGATAGACGTCGTCACTCCCGATGCGCTGCATCGCCGGATAAAGGACGCGGTCCTGGCTGAGGCGGTGCAACTGTGAACGATCCTCGCCTCTACGTGGATCACATCCTTGACTGCATAAGCAAGATCGAACGCTTTTGCGCCGACGGGGAGGATGCTTTCCTCGCGAGCGAGCTGATTCAGGACGCCTGTCTGCGTAACCTGCAGATCATTGCGCAGTCGGCTGGCCGCATTCCCGATGATCTGCGCAAAGCTGGAGCAGAAGTCGACTGGGACCTGATGCGTGGATTCAGGAACCGGGTTGTGCACGACTACTTTGAAGTCTCCATTCCGCAGGTTTGGTACATCATTCAAAATGACCTGCCGGTCTTGAAGACATTTACTGCAAGATGCCTTGAGGAGCTGGGAGGATGAGCCACGGCACTGAGCTGACCCGCCACCATGCCCTGCCGCGGCGTTTCGCCGGCTATACCGCCATGGACTGGTTCAAGTTCTATGGCTTCTTCGCCGGCATGATCTTCCTGCTGTGCTACACCTACACGCGCTATCTGGCCCTCTTTGAGGAAGTCGAAAAGCAGGGCCCCGGCTTCCAGATCTTCGTGGTGCTTTTTGCCGGCATCCCCGTGCTGATGGTGGCCATCGCCCTGCTGGGCTTCAACTGGTGGGCCGGCGCGGCGCTGACCCGCTACAGCAAGTGGCAGCTGGCCCAGCCGCGCCTGTGGCAGGGCTTCTGGTTCATCGTGCTGAGCTTCTACACCTTTGTGCTGATCGACCCGCTGGATAAGATCCACCCCGCGATGAGCCGCCTGGGCCTCGCCCCGGCGCCAAACATCAAGCTGCTTTTCGACGGCAAGTTTGAGATGTTCCAGTTCCAGTGGGGCTATTTCCTGCTCTGGGCGCTCTTCTGGTTCCTGCTGGCCGTGCTGCATGTCAGCTATCTGGCGGACTTCTGGAAGGAGCTCTTCTTCAACATCAACCGCACGCACCGCTATGGCGCCAGCGTGCTGACCGGCTTCCGCGAGAGCATGGCGGTCTATGTCAGCCCGCCGGCGACAAGCTATGAGATCGGCTCCGGCACCGCGCCCTGGGCGGCGCAGCTTGAAGAGCTGCGCGAGGGGCGGCCGAGCCCGCTGGGCGCGCCCTATGTGAACCCGGCGCTGCCGGGAGGGCGCCTGAGCCTGAAGCAGGCGCAGCAGGTCATCGCGGCCGACGCGTCCGGCGCCATTGTGGCCGGCCCCGGCGGCGATGGGACGCTGTTTGTCGACCTGGGGCGCTGGGACTTCAGCCCCGCGCTGGCGCAGCTTCAGGACGACGCCGGGCGGCCGCTGCTGCTCTTTGAATCCGAGCTGCCGACGGCGCTGCAGCGCGCAGACCTGCTGCTGCCCCTCAGCCGGCAGCCGCATGAGCGCGCTGGGGGAGGCGGCCTGTGAGCCTCTTTGCCTCCAGCCTGGATCTGCTGTGCAGCCTGCCGCCGGCCCTGGCCGTGCTGGAGCCGGACAAGGTCTTCCTCAGCCTGCTGCTGCTGGTGGGCCTGTGCTGCGGCGTATCGGCCCTGATCTGCCTCTCGCTGGCCTCCGTGCGGCATTACCGCGCCGGGCTTTTGGTGCTGGGCGTGCTGGCCCTGCTGAGCACGCTGTGCCTGCCGCTGGGCAAGGCCCTGAACCAGCCGGCCCTGGCGCAGTTTGGCGCGGGCGGCATACCGGCGCTGCTGCTGCTGGCGGTGCTTTACGGCGTCAGCCTGCTGCACCCGCAGCGCAGGCTGCTGGGCCTGGCGGTGCTGTTGGGCTTCACGGCCTTCCTGGTCGGCACCCTGGTGCTGGCCCCGGCGGGCTTCAGGCTGCAGATCTTCTACTTCTGGCTTTTCACCGCGGCGGTGATCGGCGGCGGCTTCGGCTGCGTCACCATGCGCAACGTCTTCCACGCGGCCCTGATGCTGATCCTCTGCCTGGCCGGCGTGGGCGGCTATTTCATCCTGGTCAACGCCGAGTTCCTGGCGATGGTGCAGGTGATCATCTACATCGGCGGCATCATGGTGCTGTTCCTCTTCGGCATCATGGTCAGCCAGAACATCATCGGCACCGAGATCCGCCAGAACAACCCGCAGTCCCCCTGGGCCGGCGTGCTGGCCGCGGTGATGTTCATCTTCATGGCCATGGTGGGCCTGTTCATGACCTTCCCGCAGCAGCCCACCATGGGCCGCTATGTGCTTGACAACAACACCCAGGCCCTGGGCTGGTCGCTGATGGCGACCTATACCCTGCCCTTCGCGGTGGCCAGTGTGCTGCTGCTGATGGCGATGATGGGCGCGATTGTGCTGGTGCGCAAGGAGTAGGACGCTAAGGACGCACGGTGTGCGCCCGACATGGCTAATGGCAATGGAATTGCAGAAGGCAGAAGATAAAGAACGATGACGAACAGGACGAGACAACTGGAAGGGAGCGGGCCATGCTGGCGCTGATCTGGCTGCAGGAGACGGCGAGCCAGGCCGGTGAGACGGTCCGCGCGGCGGTGACCACCGGTCCGCTCGACTCGACCATCGAGGCCTGGCGCATCCTGTCCGAGATGTGGTTCTCTTATGGCGGCGAAGTGCCGATGCGCTTCTTCACCTCCGTGGACTACCACCAGTACTTCGTGATCTCCTGCTTCATCTTCTGCCTGGGCTTCTATGGCGTGATCGCCCGGCGCAACGCCATCAGCATGCTGCTGGCGATGGAGCTGATGCTTAACGCCGTCAACATCAACCTCAGCGCCTTCAACCTCTACTGGGGGCCCAAGGTGACCCGCGCTGCCTTCACCCAGAACGAGGACGTACTGACCAACATGGGCCAGGTCTTCTCGGTCTTCGCCATCATCGTGGCGGCGGCCGAGGCGGCGGTCGGCCTGGCGATCATCATCGCCTTTTACCGGGCGCGCAAGAGCATCATGCTTGACGACGCCAACCTGATGAAGTGGTAATGGAAAACAACATACAGCTGCTGCTGCTCTGCGCGCTGCCGATGGCCGCCGCCCTGGCCTGCTACCTGCTGGCCTGGCTGGCCCCGGCGACCGCGCGGCGTTTCAACGGCCCGCTGGGCGCGGCCGCCCTGGCCGGCAGCAGCCTGCTGGGGGCCATGCTCTGGCTGCCCCTGGCCGGTGCGAATGTGGCGGCCAGCTTCAGCCGGCCCTGGGTCAAGCTGCCGGATACGACCACCCTGCTGATGAGCGGCGGGCAGGAGCTCTTCCTCAGCATCCCCTTCGCCCTGCGCCTCGACCTGCCGGGCCTGCTCTTCGCCATCACCACGGCCGGCATCGGCCTGGCGGTGCTGCTCTATGCCCTGCGCGAGCGCCGGGACGACGAGCGCCGCGGGCTCTTTTTCGCCCACCTGACCCTGTTCAGCGCGGCCATGCTGATGCTGCTGTGCTGCGACACCCTGCTGTTGATCTACATCGCCTGGGAGCTGATGGGCCTGTGCAGCTATCTGCTGATCGCCCACCGCGCCACGCCCCTGGCCCGCCGCTCGGCGCGGCTGGCTTTCTGGACCACCCGCGCGACGGACTTCGCGCTGCTGATCGGGATCATCATCCTTATGGCGAACTTCAACGTCACGGCTCTGTCCGGGCTGAACATCGCCGGCTTCTACCAGCGCGCCGTGGAGCTGGGTGTTTCGCATGCCCCGCTGGAAGCCTGGTTCGGCACGGTGGGCATCCTGCTGGTCATCGCGGCCATCGGCAAGAGCGGCCAGTTCCCGCTGTGCTTCTGGCTCTCGGGCGCGATGGTCGCGCCGACCCCGGTCAGCGCGATGCTGCACGCGGCGACCATGGTGGCCGCGGGACCTTACCTGCTGTACCGGATGAGCGGGCTGTTCTTCTCCGGCAACGGAGCGCTCTGGGGCGGGTCTGAAGCGGCGATGCTGACAGCCTGCCTGGTGGGCGCTGTAAGCCTGATCCTCTGCGGTGTGATGGCGCTCTGCGCCGACGACGCCAAGCGCGTGCTGGCCTACTCCACCGCCAGCCAACTGGGCCTGGCCATTCTGGCCGTCGGCGCGCTGAGCGAAGGTGCAGCGATCTGGCAGCTCACGGCGCACGCCTGGGCCAAGGCCGCGCTATTCCTTGGCGCGGGCCTGCTGGCGGCGAGCCTGCCCGGGCACAGCACCAGCCTGAAGGCGCTGGCCGGCAGCGCGCGGCAGCCACTGCTGCGCCTGGCCCTTGTGCTGGCGGCCCTGTCATTGGCGGGCCTGCCGCTGCTGCCCGGCGGGCAGGCCAAGGACTCCATTCTGCATGCACTCTGGACACGCGCATTGGTGCAGCTAGATCCGGCCACGGGCACAAGTCTGGGCGCCAGCTTCCCACTGGCCCAGGCCGGCTGGACGGTCAGCGCTGTGCTGCTGCTGCTCTCCGTGCCGCTGACCGCGGCTTACCTGATTCGCCTTGTGGGCATCCTGGGCTGGGGCAAACCGGTCCCCGCGGCTGCCGCTGTTGCTGTGTCCGGCGATGCAGCAGTGGAGGCAGCGGAGCATTCAACTGGCGCAGCTGCCCCGAGCCCGGGTCTGACACAGGGCTGGGGCCTGGCCAAGGGGCTGGTTATCGCCCTGTCACTTTTTGGGACTATTGCACTGGCGCTGCTCTTCGGCCCCGGCCGGCTCAGCACGCGCCTGCCGCTCATTGAGCGGCCCTGGGCCTGGGCCGGCGAAGGCAGCCCGACAGCCTGGCTTACCGCGGCGGCCAGCCTGGTCTTCATCCTTGGCGGCGCCTACTTTGCCTGGCGCTTCAACGTGGCGCGGCCGGATGAAGGCGCGCGCCTGCTGCGCGACGGCAACCTTAAGCGCACTGTGGCCTATTTCCGCAACGGCATGCTGCTGCGGCAGTTCTGGGAGAAACTCGCCGGCCGCGGAGGCTGGCTGCTGGCCCAGACCTGGTCGCTGAGCGACCGCCGCGTGGTGGACGCACTGGTGGCTGGGGCGCTGTCGAAGCTGGGCAACGGCTTCTCCGAGGGCAGCAGGATCTTTGACAAGCGCGTGGTGGACGGGGCGCGCTGGGCCTTCTGCGAGTTCTGGTGGTGGCTGCGCCGTCTGCACCAGCGCCTGCTGCAGACAGGCTATGTCCAGCATTACATGTTCATCATCCTGCTGGGCGCCGTGGTGCTGTGCTTTGTTGTGCTGCGGCCGCTGGGCGACACATTCAAGAGTATTCTGGGGCGGCGCTAGGGCGCCCCGGTGGGCGGCGGCAAGCGAGTTTAGGAGCATTCAGGCATGGAACAGTTTTCAGTTGGGATTTTTGAGAAGCTGCAGAACTTCCTGATCTGGGCGGCCAACCCGATCTCGCAGCTGCTGCTTTTCCCGCTGCTGGGCTGCCTGCTGATCAGCGGGCTGAAGCCGGGCAACCTGCCGCGCATCCGTTTCTATGCCGTCCTGTTCAGCGCTTTGACCCTGCTGGTCTCCATCCTGATGGTCACCGGGCTGCCCGAGGGCCTGCGCAAGTCCGCGCCCTTCTTCAGCCAGTACCTGGCTCTGCAGCCCGACGCCCCGCCGCAGTTCGGCCTGCCCGCCGACCAGTACAAGTGGATCACCATCCAGTACGGTGAGCACCAGAGCCTCTCAGTGAACTGGAATGTCGGCGTGGACGGCCTGTCGATGCCGCTGATTGTGCTTTCCAGCGCGCTCTTCCTTGGCGCGACCCTCTGGGGCTTGAGCCGCAAGGAGCAGGCCCGGGAGTTCTATGCCCTGCTGCTGCTGCTGCAGGTGGGCATTGGCGGCGTGTTTGTCTCCCTGGACTTCATCCTTTTCTATCTGTTCTGGGAGCTGATGCTGCTGCCGATGTACTTCCTGATATCCGGATTCGGGAAGGAACGCGTGGCCGCCCAGCGGGCGGCAATCAAGTTCTTCCTCTTCACCATGGGCGGCAGCGTGTTCTTCCTGGTCAGCGCCATCGCCATGAAGGTGCTGAGCAATATCTACAGCTTCGCGATCATCGATATCTGCATGGCGGCCATCGACCCGGACAAGATGGGCTACCTGCCCCTGGCCCTGCGCACGATGATGTTCGTCGGCCTGCTGCTGGCCTTCGCGGTCAAGATCCCGATCTTCCCGCTGCATACGTGGCTGCCGGACGCGCATACCGAGGCCCCGACGGAGATCTCCGTGATCCTGGCCGGCATCATGCTGAAGACCGGCGCCTATGCCATGCTGCGCATCCTCTACTTCGCCTTCCCGGATGTGGGCTATGCAGTGGGGCCGATACTGGCCACCTGCGCGGTGATATCCATCGTCTATGGTGCGGCGATAACACTGGCCCAGACGGACTTCAAACGCATGGTGGCCTACAGCTCGATCAGCCACATGGGCTTTGTGGTGCTGGGCATCTCGGCAATGAACGTTGACGCCATGGTTGGCGCCACCTTCCACATGGTGGGCCACGGCATCATCATCGCCACGCTCTTCTTCCTCAGTGGTGTGCTGGAGCGGCGCTATGGCACCCGCGACCTGCGGCAGATCAGCGGCATGCTGAAGCTGGCCCCGGCCTACAGCCCCTTCCTGGTGCTGGCGGCGGTGGCCGGCATGGGCTTCCCCTTCCTGGCCGGCTTCTGGGGCGAGCTGATGGTGCTGTGGGGCAGCTTCTATAACAACCCCAACTGGGAGAGCGTGCGCGTGGGGCCGCTGGACGGCGCGACATACTTCCAGGTGCTGGCGGTGACTGCCTGCCTGGGCATCCTGACCAGCGCGGTGTATATGCTGCGCATGCTGGTCCGCGTGCTGGGCGGCCCGGCACCGAGCCTGGCCTCGCAGCAGTATGAAGAGAAGCTGCCGGCGATGGCGCAGCCGGTGCTGCTGGCCGGCACCGAGCCCAAGAACCCGCAGCAGGCCCTGGCCTGGGCCGGCCTGAGCGGCTCGCCGATGGCCGCCAGCTTTGAGCTGGAAGCGGCCGATTCGGCAGCTGCGGCGGAGCAGGCCGCGCTGGATTCCGGCGCCGGCACAGCTTCAGTGCCGCTGGACGTGGAAGATGCCCCGCAGCCAAAGGTCTGGCGCGGCATGCGCCTGAACGAGGCCCTGGTGCTGATTCCGCTGGCCCTGGCGATCATCATCCTGGGCTTGCAGCCCTCCGGCCTCTTCGCCATGAGCTCATCTCTGGCCGCCAGCATGATGCAGTACTTCCTGGCCTTCTAGCGGCCTGGTAGCCCTATAATCCCTGCGCCATGGACAGCGTCCACCCCAGCCTGCGCATCGCCGCCCTGATCAGCGGCAGCGGCTCCACCCTGCTGAACATCCTGCAGCGCATCGCGGACGGCCGCCTGCGCGGCGTGGAGGTTTGCGGCGTGGCGGCCAGCCGGGACTGCCCGGGCCTGGAGCATGCCCGCGCCTTTGGCATCCCCTGGGTGATTGTGCCGCGCACAGCGCCGCCGGCCGAGGCCCTGCAGCCGGCGGAGGCCAGCGCCTTCACGGCCGCTTTTGACGCCGCCGAGTTCTCAGAGCGCCTGAGCGCCGAGCTGGACCGCTGGCAGCCGCAGCTGGTGGTCTGCGCCGGCTTCCTGAGCCTTTACCTGCCTGCGCCGCAGTACCGCCACAAAGTGCTGAACGTGCACCCCGCGCTGTTGCCGGCCTTCGGCGGGCCGGGGATGTATGGGCAGCGTGTCCACGAAGCCGTGCTGGCGAGCGGGGCAAAGGTCAGCGGCTGCACGGTGCACCTGACGGACGAGCACTATGACTCCGGGCCGATCATCGCCCAGCGCACTGTGGCCGTCCTGCCGGATGACACGCCGGAGACGCTGTCAGCGCGGGTGCAGGCAGCGGAGAGGGAGCTGTACCCCCTGGTGCTGCAGGGCTTTGCCGACGGGCGCATCCGCATCAGTGCGGAGGGCGCGGTGGAGCTGGACCCGCGGGTGCTGACGCAGGAGCCGGGTGGCGCGGGCTGAGGCCCTAGGCGCCGAGCAGGTGGTGCCGGGCGCTGTAGGCCCCGACGACAGCCAAGAAGGCGCCGCCGATGGCGGTGGCGGCGAGGGACATCGCGCTGGCGCTGAGCGCCAGATCGCCCACCGTCAGGGAAAGGGTGGTATCAGCGAGCTCAAAGTTCCAGGCGGCCAGCAGGCCGTCCACGCCGGGCAGGGCCATGGCGCAGAGGCCCAGCGCGCCGATGCCAAGGGCCAGCTTCTCGCCGGTGCCAAGACGCCGCAGGGTATCCCAGAGCCCGGAGATGCCGCGGGGCTTGGCCAGCAGGACAGGGGCCGGCAGGCGGCTGATTGAATCCATCACCGAGCGCTTGAAGCCGGGGGACAGCTCATGCGGCTTCCCGGCCCGCAGCAGGCGCTCCAGCTTTTCCATTTTCCTTTCGTCACTCATCTCGTCGTGTCCCTACAGCAATAGTACCCGTGTGTAACCCTTCCTGCAGTCCCGGCCTGCGGGCGGACATCCGTCCGCCCCTACTCATCCAGCAGGGCCGGGTCCAGGATCTCGGCCAGGCGCAGCTTGCCCCGGCGGATATGGGTCCGCACGGTGTTCAGGTTGAGCTGCATGGCCTCGGCAATCTCTTCATAGCTCAGTTCTTCAAAGTAATACAGGCACAGCGCCACCCGCTGCAGCTCCGGCAGGCGCTTCAGCGCGCGGCCCAGATCGGTGTTCTGGGCGTGGCCGGCGCTGGCCGACTGGCGCAGGTCCTGGGGCTGGACGCCCACTTCGGCCTGCTCCTCAATGCTCGCGCTGCCCGGGCGGCTGGCCTTGCGCTTGAGGTGCTGGCGGGCCACATTTATGGCAATGCGGTAGATCCAGCTAGAAAGCTTGGCCTCTCCGCGGAAGCCGCCAAGGCCCTTATAAGCATTGACAAAGGTCAGCTGGGCCAGGTCCTCGACATCGCTTGCTTCAACGCCCTGGGCGGAGATCACGCCGGCGACCAGGCTGGAGTAGCTGTCCACAATGCGGGCGAACAAATGGCTCTCGCCGGCGGCAATCCGCCGGCACAAGGCAAGCTCGTCTGTGCCCGTCTCCACTTTTGGCGCCATCCCCAGCCAGGTGTTGATCCGTGTGAGCATTGTCGCACTTTAAGAGCATTGCCGGCGCGCCTGAGTTTCAGCGCCCGGGGAAAACTTCAGGCGGCGCGGAATCCATCGTTACAATGTTGGCAGGCTGATGCATCACGGGGGATAGCGTGGCTACTGAGAGGGAACTGCAGGCGCTGGACTGGGCCGAAGACCTTGCCCGCGAGCTGGCGCCCGAAGAGCTGGACCTGGCCGGGCCGCTGCTGCAGGCCTATCTTGATGGCAGCGACCAGCTGCGCCCGGCCAGCCCGCACGGGAGCTTTGGCGCGGGGCAGATTGTGGCCCTGCTGCCCTTCGTCTTCAAGGGCCTGGGGGCCAGCGGCCCGCTGCTGGCCGAGCTGCTGGGCAGCGGCATGCTGCTGAAGGTGCTGGAGACCTGCGGCGCGGCCCTGACCGTGGTTGAGCTGGGGCGTCAGGCCCAGAAGCTGATGGGCGGGCACAGCACGGAGAACCGCCAGCTGCAGTCGCTGGTGCGGGTGGCCGAGGAGCTGCCAAAAGAGCTGGCTGCCAGCGGCATTTCCGCCGAGGAGGCCGAGCGCGCCAGCCTGAAGGTGCTGCGCCTCCTGCTGCGCGACCCCGCCGGGGCGAGCGAGTTTCTGCAGCTGCTGGAGCGCAGGAAGTAATGGACAGCCTGGCGGCCAGCCGCAGCGCGGGCAGCAAGGCTGCCGCACCGGACTGGAAAGCCTATGCCATGGCGCCCTCGCTGCTGGCTAAAAAGATGTCCGCGGGCTGGACGCAGCTGCGCCTTGAGAACGCCGGCGCCGTGCCCTGGGTCTGGCTGATGACCTTCGGCCTGGGCCTCAACCCGCTGGCCGCGCTGGTCTCGCTGGTCCGCTTTGTTTATGACTACCTGCTGGGGATTGCGCCGCTGAATGCCTCCGGCGCGGTAATGCAGCCCTTCATGCTGCTGGCCCTGCACCTGCCGCTGATGGCGCTGTCAGGGGGGATCCCGCTGCTGGCCATCGGCTATGGCTCGCTGATGGTCTTCTTCCCCTCCGTGCGCCGGCGGCGGCTGGAGAATAGCTATGAGCTGAGGCCCTGGGAGCCGCTGGGGCCGGTGCAGATCGCCATCTATGCCTTCGCCCGGCGCCTGATGCCGGATGTGGTCTTCACGGCCAACCTGAAGCACAGCCATCTGCTGGCCTTCGTCTATCCCGGCAGCGCCACCGAGGCCCGCCTGGCCGTCTTCGGCGGCCTGCTGCTGCTCTGGCAGCGCGACCGCGAGGCGGCGCAGTCCGTGATCGCCCATGAGCTGGCGCACTTCAGGCGCGGCGAGGCCCTGCACCTGGGGGCGGGCTCCGGCCTGGAGACCGCGCTGAAGGCCGGCATCTTCTCAATGGCCGGCGCGCTGGTCTTCTGGCTGCTGCTGGGCCTGCTGAACTGGAAGCTCACCGGCATCCTGCTCAGCTCGGCCCTGGGCGCCTTTGGGATCTATGCGGTGCTGCTGGCGGCCTTCTGGTGCAGCGAGTTTCAGGCCGACCGCCTGGCGGCCGAGGAGCTGGGCTCCAGCGATGGCCTGCTGCGGGCGCTGGAGCAGCAGCAGGAGCGCGGCAGCAGCTTAAGCCGCCTGCTGGCGCGCCTGACCCACCCGCCCCTGAGCTGGCGGCGCGCGATGCTGCAGCGGGGGGCCAGCCACGCGCTGCTGCTGAGCAACCTGATCTTCCTCGGCGGCCTGAGCCTGCGCAGCCTGCTGCTGGCCTTCAGCCTCGCCGGCGGCTATTTCTTCCTGGGGCGCGAGACAGCGCAGAGCATCGGAGCGGCGATGCCCTATGGCAACGTGATCCGCGATATCGCCTTCTCCGGCACAGGCTTCATGGTGGCCGGGATGGGCTTCTTCATCTGGCCCCTGCTGCACTATCGCTGGGCCACCCTGTGGAGCCGCCAGCCGGTGCAGACCCGCCGCGCGCCTCTGTGGCCCTGGGGCCTCTCGATCCTGATCAGCACCGTCCTTGGCATTTTCAGCATGCTGCTGACGGCCTTCTGCTACTTCGAGCTGCTGGGCGCGCCCAGCGAGGACCCGGCGGTGAAAGCGCAGCGCGAGCGTGAGCGCGAGGAGCTGCTGCGCGGCATCACCGAGCAGAATAACCGGATGCTGGAGTACTGGAACAGCGAGCCCGGCCAGGGCATTCTGAACTTTGACCCAGAGAGCCTGCAGGCGCCGGCCGGAACTGAGGGCGAGGCCGCCCCACAGGACTGGAACTTTAGCGATGGGCAAAGCGGCGGCGCCGACAGCACGGATCAAAGCGTCTGGGACAGCTTTGAGAACCTGGAGCCACAGAGCCAGAGCGGCGACTCATCCGGCGGCTACTGACGCAGCAGGAAGCGGCTACTTCTCCAGCAGCCACTCCGCCAGGGCGCTGAGCTCGTTGTCCGGGAAGCGCTGCGGCGGCATGGGCACGCTGTACTTACCCTTGTTGGCGCTCAGGCGCGGGTCGTTGGCGGCATAGCCGGCGGGGTCCTTGAAGTAGGCCACCAACTTGGGCACGTCCCAGTTGGCCTTCAGGTCGCGCAGGGGCGGCCCCAGGGGCGTGCCGTTCTGGTCCTGGCCGTGGCACATGCCGCAGTTGCCGCTCTTGTAAAGCTCTTCCGCGGTCAGCATGGTGCGCGGCGCTTCCATTTCGTCCTTGGTGCTGTCGGGGCCGGCCTGCGGCACCTTGTCGCCGGAGGCGTCCGCAGCTTCCTGCTGCTCCATCGGCGTGTCAGGCGTTTCACCCGCAGCGGCAGGGCTGTCGGTAGCGGCGGCTCCACTGGCAGCAGTGCTGTCAGCGCTGCCCGCAGCGCCGGCCGGCGTCTGGCCCTCATCCTGCGCCTGCTGCTTGGGGCAGGCTGTGCAAAGCAGGGCGATAAACAGCAGGCCCAGGAAGGCCAGGCGGCGCTGATCTGAAGAACTGAACATGGCTGGGATTATAACCATCGCCAGCAGGACGCGCCGGGGCCGTCCGCTCTTCAGCAGTCTCAGCTCTGGCGGCGGCATGCGGGCCTAGAGATCAGCGGGCAGATCTGCGGCCAGGCGCAGGGCCGCTGCGGGATACCAGGCGCCAAAGCGGCCCTTGCGGATCTTCCTGCGGGCCTGGCGCATCAGGTCGTAATAGAACTGCAGGTTGTGCAGCGTAGCGAAACGGGCGTAGCTGTGCTCCTGCAGCTTGAGCAGGTGCCGCAGGTAGGCCCGGCTGTGCCCGGCGCAGGTGGGACAGGCGCAGCGCGGATCGACGGGGCGGGCATCGTCCCTGAAGCGCGCGTTGTTCATCCGCAGCAGGCCCTGGCGGGTGTAGAGCACTCCATGGCGGGCCATGCGCGTGGGCTGCACGCAGTCGAACATGTCAAAGCCGGCGGCGATCGCATGCAGCAGGTCTGCCGGGTTGCCCACGCCCATCAGATAACGCACTTTGTCCGCGGGCAACAGAGGGCCGCAGAAGGCCGTCAGGCGCAGGAAGTCCTCGCGCGGCTCGCCGACGGCCAGACCGCCCACAGCCAGGGCATCGAAACCCTGAGCGGCGACAAACTGGGCGCTCTCGCGCCGCAGGTCCTCTTCCAGGCCGCCCTGCACGATGCCGAACAGCGCGGGAGGATGGACGCGGGATGAGGCATGGGCTGCCTTCCTGCCGCGTTCACCCTTGCGCGCCGCCGCTTGCTGCCGCGCCAGCAGCTCCGGCCAGAGCTGGGCCTGTTCCCGGGCCCAGGAATGGGTCAGGGCCATGTCCTTCGCGGTGCGCTCGCGGGTGGCCGGCAGGCCGGTGCAGATGTCCAGGGGCATGGCGAAGTCGACGCCGAAGCAGAGCTGGGCCCGCAGCACGAATTCCGGGCTGAAGTGCCAGCGCTGGCCGCCGATATGGTCGCTGAAGCGCACCCCGTCCGGGCGGATGCTGCGCCGCGCGGCGAGGCTGTAGACCTGGTAGCCGCCTGAGTCGGTCAGCACAGAGCCGGCCCAGCCGGAAAAGGGCTTGATCCCGCCGAAGCCGGCGATGCTCTCCAGGCCGGGGCGGACCACCAGGTGGTAGGTGTTCATAAGCACATGGCGGTAGCCGATGCGCCGCAGGTCCTGCCAGTCCAGGGTTTTGAGGCTGGCGGCGGTGGCCACGGGCTGGAAGAGCGGAGTGGGCAGGCGCCGGCCGTCCATGCTGCGCAGCCAGCCGCTCCGGGCCTGGGTGGCCGGGTCGCGCGCCTGCAGTTTCCATACGCCGGGCAAGGGGCGCTATTCTAAGCTTTGCGCCGCAGACAGTGCGGGGAACTGAGCAGCCCGAAGGCTGGTCAGTTCAAGACCGGTGAAATCGCCGCCAGAGCAAAACCTTTTGCCCGGCTTTTTCGTCTGAACAGTGGGTATCAGTTATTGCCGGGCTGATGCGGCGAAGCAGTAGCCACACTGGTGTGGTAGTAAGACTGTCTCGCCGAGGGGGTTAACAGATGCTCGACAAACAGAAACTGGCACAGGCGCTGGAGACCCTGCGCTCCGGAATTTTCGTGGTGACGAGCCAGGATGCCGGCAAGGCCGCCGGCTGTACGGCGGTCTGGGTCACGCGGGCTTCATTCAATCCGCCGCTGCTGTGCGTGACACTTTCGCCCACGCGGCACACTTTCTCAGTGCTGCAGGCAGCGGGGAAGTTCTGCATCAATGTGCTGGGCGAAAGCAGCCTTGATGTGGCCCGCCGCTTCGGCTTCAACACGGGGCCGGAGAGCGGCAAATTTGACCAGGTGCCGAGCCACCTGGGCGAGAACGGCATGCCGATCCTTGACAACGCCGTGGCCTGGTTTGAATGCCGGGTCAGCCAGGTTCTGGAGGTTGGCGACCACCGCCTGGTGATCGGCGAGGTGCTGGCCTCAGCGCTGCAGAGCAATGAGGCGCCGGCGGTGTATGTGGCGGAGTCCTTCTACAGCGAAAGCCAGAATCAGGTCCGGGCCGGCGGCGGTTCCGGGGACTAGGCTGCAGGCCGTCAGGCCGCAAAAAGGGGAATAATGAAAGGCCGGGGCATGCCCCGGCCTTGTGCTTAAGCTGTCTGCTTGCCGGCCTGTGCTGCCGGCGGGCGCCTTACTTGTCGCCTTCCTTGCCCTTGCCGCCCTCAGACTTGTTCTCCGGGTCTGTGGCAGTGCTGCCCTCAGAACCGCTGAGCTTGCGCTTGGCTTCCTCGAACTCGGCCGCTTCGCGCTTGAGGTCTTCCTCGGTGCGCGGCTTGTTGCCTGAGCCGACCTTCTCATAGACCGTGTACTGGTAGTCCTGCATGCCCTTGACGTAGATCAGCTTCTTCTCGCTGGGGCGGTCCATGATCAGCAGCTCTTCAAAGACTGATCCGTCCGCCGTGCGCAGCTGCAGCTTTCCGGTGGCCTTGTCAAAGGTCCAGGGATAGTTGCCGTCGGAGACGATCTTGCCCTCGCGGAACTCCTGGTAGCGGCAGATGCCGGAGTAGAAGATCTGCAGCAGCTTGTAGTACTGGTCGTTATGTTCGACGCGCACTTCGGCATCCGCATCCAGCACCTCTTTGGTGCTCTTCCACTCGCCCACCGGGTCCACGCAAAAGCGCAGGCTTTCCACGGCCATCGCCGCCGCCGGATCCACAGCCTGATTGTTCATCAGCTCGCCGGCGCCTTCGAAGTCCTTCATCACCGCCTTGGCGGCCTCTGGATCGCTCGCCTTGGCCTGGATCATGGCGATGAAGCGGGACTTGAAGGTGGTAATGGCCTTGGCGCGGATAGCGGGGTCATTCGCCCCGCCCTGGTTGATCGCCTCGCTGTAGACCAGGGGCACGATGTTGGCCACCGATACGCCGCCCTCGGGAAGGGGCGAGCCGGTGATGCTGTCCGTGTCCTTGGCATACTTGAAGCCGTCCTTCTCAAAGGCGACGATCAGCTCATCGCGGAGCTTCTTTTCGTCTTCGGGGTTCGGCAGGCCCGAGCCCACGGTCTCGTTGATCTCGATATTGCCCTGGCCGGCATCACCAGGCTTGATATCCGCCGGCTGGCGCAGCTCGGCGCTGGCGCCGTCGCGGTTCTCAGCCGCACGGTTGCCATTCTTGTTGCAGCCCAGCGCACAGATGAAGAGCATCAGTGCCAGTACCTGCAGGATAAACTTGAACATCCTCGTCTGCCTCCTAAGTCCCCGCCGCAGCGGGCTCAGCCAGTGCTGCTATGACGCTAAAAGGACGCGCCTGCGCGCGTCCCGGTTCATGACCGATTAATAATACCCCTGGACCAGCCAGGAGATCGGCAAATCCGGCCCGGACTGAAGCTCCGCGGCCCCGCCGCCCGCGCCTAGCGCACCACGACGCCGGGATCCAGCGGCTGCTCAGGGGAGACCAGCGCCAGCTTGCCGCTGTCGCCGCCCGCCGCCAGCACCATGCCCTCGCTCATAAGTCCGCGCATCTTGCGCGGGGCCAGATTCGCCACGAACACGATCTGCTTGCCGACCAGGCTTTCCGGCGCGTAATACATGGCGATGCCGGCCAGGATGGTGCGCTCGCGCTCGCCGTCAAAAACGGTCAGCTTAAGCAGCTTGTCGGCGCCTTCCACCTTATCTGCGGCGCGGATTTCGCCGACCCGCAGCTGGACTTTGGCGAAGTCGTCAATCGTAATGAAGGCGTCGGGGGTTGCGGTCTCGGTGCGGCTCGGCGTGGCGGCGGGTCCTGACCCGCCTTCTCCCTGCTTGGCTTTGGGCGAGTCAAGACTCGCCCCAGCAGGAGCGGACCCAGCCCCCGCGCCTGACTCCGCCAGCTTCTTTTCCCAGTCCACACGCATGAAGACCGGCTCGCTGGAGCCGGCCTTGTGTCCCGCGGGAATGCGCTCATTTAGCGCGTCAGCCTGCAGGTCCTCAAGCCGGCCGCTGAGGCCCAGGATGCCCCAGAAGCGGTTGGCCGCGCCGGGGATGACCGGATAGGCCAGCAGCAGCACGGTGCGCAGCACCTGCATCAGGCGGTTGAATACCGTGCTGACCTCGTCCCGGCGCTCGGGCTTCTTCTTCAGCTCCCAGGGCTTCTTTTCGTCGATGTACTTGTTGGCTTCGCCGATCAGCTCCCAGATGGCCTGCAGGGCTTCGCTGTACTGCAGGTTCTCAAAGTGCGCCTGGGCTTCATGGATGCTGCGCTTGCGGCGCTCTTCCAGGGCGTCGTCAAGGTCGCTGACGGCCAGCTCGTCGGGCACGACGCCCTCGAAGAGCTGGTCCAGCATGCTGACCGTGCGGTGCACCAGGTTGCCCAGGTCGTTGGCCAGGTCATAGTTGAAGCGCTTGACCAGGCGCTCGTGGCTGAAGTCGCCGTCGAGGCCCAGGGGCACCTCGCGGGCCAGGAAATAGCGCAGGCCGTCCACGCCGACCAGGGCCATGGCGTCCTGCGGGCTGACCACGTTGCCCAGGGACTTGCTCATCTTCTCGCCTTCGAAGTCCCAGTAGCCGTGGACCAGGAACTGCTTGGGCAGGGCCAGGCCGTAGCTTTCCAGCACCGCCGGGAAGATGATGCAGTGGAACCAGGGGATGTCCTTGGCCATGATGTGCAGGTCGCAGGGCCAGCGGTTCTGCGCCGGCTGGCTCTTCAGGTCCGCGCGGGTCACGCTGTAAAGGTCGCCGGGCGCCTCGCTGGAGCGGCTGGCCCAGTTGCCGGGCTCAAAGGTCTTTTCATAGGTATCTATGTCAAAGCCCGAGCCGGTGACATAAGTCAGCAGGGCGTCCATCCAGACATAGAAGACATGCTGCTCGTCCCAGGGCAGCTTGACGCCCCAGTCGGTGGAGGTGCGGCTGATGCAGATGTCCTTCAGGCCGCCGCGGATGCGGTTGAGCATCTCGTTGCGGCGCGAGTCCGGGGTGATCAGGCCGGGGTGGGTCTCATGCAGGGCCAGCAGCCAGTCCTGGTAGCGGCTGAGGCGGAAGTAATAGGCCTCTTCGGTCAGGTGCTTGAGGCGCGGGTGGCTTTCGGGGTTCTCCGGCACCTCGTCCTCGTCCAGGAAGCGGTTGTCGCTGGTGTGGTACCAGCCGCTGTAGGAGCCCTTATAGATATCGCCCTTCTGGTAGATGCGGTTGAAGAAGGTGCGCACCAGGTGATGGTGCCGGGGGTCGCTGGTGCGGTGGAACTCATAGCTCTGGATGTTCACCGCGGCCCAGGTGTCCCGGAAGCTCGGGACGATTTCATCGCAGAACTGCTGCGGGCTAAGGCCCCTGGCGGCGGCGAGGTCGGCGATGTTCTGGCTGTGCTCGTCGGAGCCGGTGACCAGCAGGGCCTCGCGGCCCATGAAGCGCGCATGGCGGCAGGCGATGTCCGCGATGATCGTCGTATAGCTGGTGCCGATGTGCGGCTTGCTGTTGACGTAATAGATCGGCGTCGTGACGTAAAAGCGCTTGTCGTGCTGACTCATCGAAATGCCCCTTCGCCCAAGCGCAGCGGCAGATGAGCCGCAGCCTGTGTTCGGGCGAAGGGGAAGTATAACGCGGGCGGGCATAGGCTGCCTGGATCTTTACGGCGGCCCGCCCCGCTAAGGGAGCTGCCTGGGCCTAGAGCCCCAGGCTCTTTCGAGAAGCCTGCACAAGTCTCTCTATCAGCTCCTCCGGAAGAGGCTTGGCAGGACTGAAGGTGATCCCGGTCTTGGTGGCCTTGAAGCCGGCGGCGGCGATCTCTTCGCTAAGTGAAGCGATGGCTTCCGGGCTGAGATAGATGCCGCACTGCTTGCTGAAGGCCGCATAGCCAGCAATGGTCTTGCCGGAGATGGCGAAGCCCGGCATGTTGTAGGCAATGATCTCCTCGGCGTCAGGCAGAAGATGGCGAAGCCGGCCGCGCAGTTCGCTTAGCGCCTGCCGCAGCGGCTCCGCCGCCTGAGCGATGTAGTCATCATGAGAGTCAACTTTGTTCATGCCGGGGCGATGGTAGCACGCCCGGCCGCATGTCTCTGTCAGGAATCAGCGGCGCGCTAGGCAGGTTGCCTGTGCCCAGCACGGAGATTAAACCGACTGCCTGCCCTGCCAGGCGGCTCCACGAAGGCTGCCCCGCACTGCCATGCGGGGCCACGAAAGCTGCCCGCACTGCCAGGCGGGGCCACATGCCAGAGGGTTATACTCAGCGGGCCGGTGCATCCGGCCGGGGAGAGCCATGCTGCTGCTGTCTGGAAAGCCTGCCTGCCGGCAGTTGAGGTTTACTGGAGTACTGCTGATCACCCTGCTTTGCGCCGCCTGCGGCGGGCGCGGAAGCATCCAGCCCGAGGCCATGCTGACAGAAGGCGAAGTGCTGAATAGCCGCAGCGCCAGTGTGCGGATTCTTCCCGAGACCTATCTGGCCGGCGGCAGTGCACGGGCCATCACGCTGAGCGAGCGCGAGGAAGGCGATGCGGTGCTGCTGGAACTGCGGGCGCAGGATGCGCAGCAGCTCAAGGCCCTGTACCTGCACCTGGAGTATGACCCCGCGCAGCTTTCGCCGGCCGGCGTGGAGAGCGCCTGGGCCTTTGCCGCGGAGCAGGACAGCCTGCAGCTGCTGCTTGCCGGCGAGCCCGGCGTGCTGGAGTATGGCGAGCAGTGCATCCGGCCGCAGGTAGCGGACCAGAGCGCGGCGCGCGGAGGCCTCAGCGGCGATGGCCTGCTGGCGACGATCCGCCTGGCCCGGCGGCCCTTCAGCCCTCTGCAGCGCGAAGCGGCGGCGCCGACGATCGCTGACCGCAGCCAGTCGATACTAAGCCTTGATGTGGACAGCTTCACCCTGAGCTGGGGTTATGCCAGCAACGGCGACTACAACCAGAACGGCACGGTGGCTGTAACCGACCTGACGCCCATCGGCGCGCATTTTGGCGAGGATGTGCCGGATGAGGACCAGAGCACCATTCAGTCGGTGATTGATGGCAATGGCGACGGCAAGATCGGGGTGGCTGACCTGACCGCGATCGGACTCAACTTCCAGATCAGCGTGAACAGCTACAACATCTACGCCGCCAACAACATTGATGCAGTGCCAACCAGCAATGCCGGGCCGAACGGCGCAGGGGCCGAACTGCGCGGAACAGTTCCCTTTGACCAGGTCCAGGGCGACCAGTTCTCAGCCCGGCGCAGCTTCAGCTTCGCGCTGCCAGTCAGCCAGATTGGCTGGTTCTACTGGGTGCGGCCGAACGACGCGGAGGATGGCACAGGCGCGGACGGCACGCCCAGCAGTGTGGCCAGCTTCGGCGGCAAGCCCGAGAACCTCGACCCCCTGGCTGTGTTGAGCGCGGATCCTACAAGCGGCGACATCCCTCTGGAGGTGAGCTTTGACGCCAGCGGCTCCAGCGACCCGGACGGTCTAGCCGCAGACATCAGCGACATCGTGCAGTTCCAGTGGGACTTTGACGGCAACGGTTTGATTGACGACGTGAGCTCTGAGCCGACCATCAGCCATACCTACCGGCGCGGCGGGCTTAAGCAGGCCAGGGTGCGGGTCTTCGACAGCGGCGCTGCTTCCTCCGAGGCCGCGGTCAGTATCCTGGCCGGCGCGGCTGGCAACGAAGTCCCGGTTGCGGTTCTCAACGCATCGCTCAGCAGCGGCCAGGTACCGCTGACTGTGTTGTTCAGCACTGCAGGATCGGGCAGCGGTGATGCGGTTTCGAATGTGATCCAGACCGAGTTTGACTTTGAGGGCGATGGCATCTTCGATGTTGCATCCGGCTTCCTCAGAAGCGAAATCTCACATACCTTCACTGAGATTGGCACTTTCAACACGACGGTGAGAATCACGGACAGTTTCCAGCTGCAGGCCACTGCCAACATTGAGATTACGGTAACACCGAATGTGGGCAACCAGGCACCTTTGATTGTGATCCAGCCGGACCCGCTGGTGTTTGACCTCGTGGACCAAGACTTCCAGGTGGTCGAGATCGACGTCAGCGGATGCAGCGACCCGGATGGAACAGTGCAGCGCATCGAGCTCGATGTCAGGTCAGATGGCTTTCCAGAAGCGTTCTACCAGAATGACGGAATCCGTCCGCCGGACCGGCTCTTCGTGCAGGTGGTCCCAATGCTCTCGACTATCACGATTTCAGTGGTTGACGAGCTTGGCACCCAGACTCAGGAAGTACGGGACTTCAGGGTGTCGAAGAATGGCAACTTCCCGCCCCAGCTGGCATTAAGCCAGAACATTGTCGCCGGGGACAAACCCCTGCAGGTTGATTTCGACGCTTCCGCCAGCACAGACATTGACGGCAGCATCGTCAACTTCCGCTTTGAATTCAATGACAGCAGCCCGGCGTTGGATGACCCCGACGGGGTGCTGAGCCACATCTTTGAGAGCGGTGGCGACTTCTTTGTAAGCATCACGGCTGTGGATGACGATGGCCTGGAGGCCTCGGTGAACCGAGCTATCGAAGTGAACGCACCGAATAACCAGCCGCCCCAGGCGGCCTTCAGCTTGAGCGTCAGCAGCGGGGATGCCCCCCTGACCGTAACTATTGACCCTTCCGCCAGCAGCGACCCTGACGGGAGCATCAGCGAGCTGGCCTGGGATTTCTCGGGGGACGGCTTTTTTGCGCCGCTTGATGATCCCACAACGCTTGCCCCCTTCGAGCAGACCTTCGTGCAGGATGGCAGTCGGCAGATCAGCCTCAGAGTCACCGACAACGATGGCGGGCAGGACACCTTTTCACTTCCGCTCACAGTAAGCGGCGGCATCCAGCTGGGAGTTGCTGTAGAGGACTTCTCTCAGCAGCGCTCGGATGACGACACGCTTTCTGCAGCGGTTATCCCTGCCGGGAACTCCGGGCTGGACAAGGCCGCGATAGCCTTCGTGCCAAACAGGAACGTAAACGTTTTCCCCTTCAGCGCTTTCTACACGGAGTGCCAGCCGGCTGATCCCCTGCAGTGGTCAACGCCCGCGCCGGTCTTTGAAATGATTGACGAGAACGGTGACGGCATCGCGCAGCTCGGCTTCGTGGCCCGCAACATCAAGCTGCTGGAGGTAGGCGGCAACCCCGCGCTGGCCTTCGACGGCAATGGCAAGCGCACAGATGAGCTGACCGCCCCCAGTGAAGACGGCGTGTTCTTTGTGCGGGCAGAAGACAACAGCGGCTCCCTGTGGGGTGACCCGGTCAAGATCCCGCTGCTGGACGGCGACCTGGAAGGTGAGTTCAACAACACCTTTGTCTTTGAGGACATTGCCGCGGCAAAGATCATCAGCGGCCGGCCGGCAATGGCTTACGCCTTTACGAGGGGCGACTTCCAGAGGCGAGCCGTGCGCTATGTGCGGGCGCTGGACAGCCTTGGCAGCCAGTGGCCACCGCCAGTGGAAGTGGATTCAGTACCGGATAACTCGATATTCTTCACTGACCTGAACTTGGAGGTTTTTGACGGGGTACCAAGCCTGCTTTTCGCCAGGAACACGAACTCAGGCAGCCCGGCAGTCGAGCAGCCCAGCTATTCGCGGGCTGTTGATTCTGAAGGCTCGGCCTGGAGCCTGCCTGAGTCTGTTGAGGACGGAGACATTAACTCTGTCAGATCGCGCGGTTCACTGCTGCTGCGCAGTTCCGGCGGCCTGCCGGCTGCCTTTTACAACCGTCCTGACGGCCAGTCGCAGGGCGAACTTGGCAGCAGCGTGAGCGGCGGCTTTAGCGGCCCGCCAACGGTGGTGCCCTTTGATTCCGGAAGCAGGATGCAGGTAATCGACCTCTTCGAGAGCGGCGGCGACAGCTATGCGCTGCTCTTCGGCTTCCGCAGCTCGGCGCTCAACGATGGCTTTGTGAGCTCGATCTTCCTGTCCAGGGCGCTGAGCGAAGATCTGAGCAGCTGGGGCAACCCTGTCGTGGTGGCCAATTCCGGCAGCCGGATGTCTGCGCTTTCAGCCGCGGTGCTGAAGCTTAACGGGGACCTGGTGATCATCTTCGCGGACTCTGACGCCGGTAATGTGAAGGTGGCCGTCCTGCCGGACTTTGTGGGTTTCTAAGGCCGGGCCCAGCCACAGCGCCTGCTGCGACGGCCTGCCTTTACTTCGCTATAATTTCCCTTCGAGCTTTACGAAGGATAAGTATGAGCACGCTGAAGGATTACATCGAAAAAGCGCAGTCGCACATGGAGAGCAGCATCCACGCCTTTGAGCGTGAGATCAGCCATCTGCGGGCCGGCCGCGCCTCGACCGCGCTGGTTGAGCACATCAAGGCCGCCGTTTATGGCGCAGAGATGCCGCTGAACCAGATCTCGACGATCACCACCCCGGACGCCACCACCATTGCCATCGTGCCTTATGACAAGGCCAACCTGGGGGCGATCGACAAGGCCCTGCGCCTTTCCGAGCTGAACCTGACCCCGATGAACGACGGCACAACGGTGCGCCTGACCCTGCCGCCCCTGACCGAGGAGCGCCGCAAGGAGCTGATCAAGCTGGTGCACAAGCACGCCGAGGAGGGCCGCGTGGCCCTGCGCAACGTGCGCCGCGACGCCAACGACCACATCAAGAAGCTGCAGAAGAACAAGGAATGCAGCGAGGACGAGATGCACGACGCGCTGGCCCGCATCGATAAGTTGCTGGAAAAGGAGCTAGCCAGCCTGGAAGCGCTGCTCAAGGCGAAAGACAAGGAGATCACCGAGTTCTAGATGGCCACGGTGCTGCAAGCCTGCGCCCCCGAGAAGGCCGAGGAGATCCTCGCCTCGCTTGACCTGCAGGCGCTGCCCCGGCATGTGGCGATCATCATGGACGGCAACGGCCGCTGGGCCGAGGGCCGCGGGCTGTCGCGCTGCGAGGGCCACAGCGCCGGGGTGGAGGCGATCCGCCGCGCGGTGAACTCGGCCGACGACCTGGGTATCCGCTATCTGTCCATCTACAGCTTCAGCACCGAGAACTCCGAGCGGCCGGTGGAAGAGGTGGCTTACCTGTATGACCTCTTCACCCGCGTGCCGATGGCCGAGGCGCCCGAGCTGAACGCCAAGAACGTGCGCATGGTGGTCACGGGCCTGCTGGACTGGCTGCCCGAGGCGCCGGCGGCTAAGTTCCGCGAGGCGATTGAGCTGACTGCCGGCAACACCGGCCTGACCCTGAACATCTGCGTCATGTACGGCGGCCGCACGGAGATCCTTGACGCCGCGCGCTCGATGGCCGACGCAGCCATGCGCGGCGACTTCGACCTGACGCGCCTGACGGAGAACTCCTTCCGGCGCTTCCTGTACCACCCGGATATCCCCGACCCCGACATGGTGATCCGCACCTCCGGCGAGCAGCGTATCTCTAACTTCCTGCTCTGGCAGATCGCCTACAGCGAGCTGATCTTCACCGAGGTGCTGTGGCCTGACTTCAGCAACGCTGACTTCCTGGCTGCGGTGCAGGAATATCAGGTGCGGCACCGCCGCTTTGGCAGGCTCTGATGCTGCAGCGCACCCTGACGGCGCTGCTGGGCGGGGCGCTATTCCTGTTTCTGTGCCTGCAGGGTTTCTGGTGGGCCCTGGGCGCGATGCTGCTGGCCAACCTGCTGGCGCAGATTGAGTACTTCCGCCTGATCCCCGGCCTCAGCCTGGCCCTGCGCCTGAGCTTCATCGGCCTGGGCGGCCTGCTGACGACGGCTACCGCGCTGGCCCTGATCAAGTGGACTTCCCTGCCGCTGCTGCCGGTGCTGCTCTTCATCATCTTTGGCGTCTGCTGCGCTGTGGCCCTGGCCGACTATGAGAAGGGCGGCGGGGGCGAGCGCGCCTGGCAGCTCTTGCGCGGCGCGCTGCTGATCAGCCTGCCGCTGGGCATCGCGGCGGCCATCGCCAGCTGGCCCGGGGACTACCCCTATCTGCTGCTGCTGATCGGCGCTTCCTGGGGCGCGGACACGGGCAGCATCTGGGCCGGCAAGCTGGCGGGCAAAACACAGCTTTGCCGCGTCAGCCCCAAGAAGACTGTCGAGGGCCTGCTGGGCGGCGCGCTGGCCGCCGGGATGTGCTGGCTGGCCACGGCCGCCTTCTTCGGCCGCGAGCTGCAGTTCCTGGGCCACCGTCTGGACAGCCTGCGCATCGCCGCTGCGCCGGCGGATGGGCCCCTGGCGCTGCTCGGCCCGCTGGGCCTGATGTTCGTCTGCGGCGGCGTGGTCTCGCTGGCCGGGGTGCTGGGTGACCTGAGCTTCAGCCTGCTCAAGCGCCAGGCTGGGGTGAAGGACTATGGCGGCCTGCTGCCGGGACACGGCGGCATCCTGGACCGCTTCGACAGCCTGATCTTCGTCGCCCCGCTGCTGTACCTTCTGCTGCTGGCGGTGTAAAACTGCGCAGCCGGCGCGCCAGGGGTCTGAGTTTCACTTGCACATACAATGAAGCATGGATACAGGCCCGGCGCAGGGGACACATGAACAGGCCGCGCGCCAGCTTGAGCAGCTGCTGCTGGCCGTGTGAAGCGGAGCTTATTGCGGCCTGAGCAGCACATTGTTCAATTCTTCGTCATAACCCGAGCTGAGGGGCAGGCCCGTGCCATCGATCAGACTCCAGAGCGAAAGCGGCTGCATGCACTCACTGACCCAGTCGTCACTCTCAGCCGGCTCCTCGACCAGGGCCGCGCAGTGGATGTTAACGCTGTTGTTGTAGTTATTGAGCCAAATGCTGTACTGCACAACCAGCTTGCCGCCTACCAATGCTGTGGCATTCAGGCCAACGTCACCGCCAAGTGGCTTTGCAATCGTATAGTCTGCCCAGTCGCTGCTGTCGTCTGGCTCGGACTGCGCGGATTCCCAGTGAAACAGGTCAGCGTTGCTCTCGGCAATGAAGTGTGGATGACCATTAATGACATGCAGGGTATCGGTCACCCATTTCTCGCCTTCGACGGCCTGGGCCACCAGATGCTCCAGCCAATCGTCGCCGCTGTCTGGGTTACTCTGGACCGCGCGGATGTAGTGAAGCTCTTGCCCGCCGCCTGCAATGAAGGCTGGCCGCCCGGAAATGTCAACTATCGTTGTGTAGTCATCAAAGTAGAACGCCGCCGGCAGGCTCAGGGCGGTACTAAACTGCCAGTCCGATTGATCCTGCGGCTGAGAGCTGAGCGCGGCGGCGTAGCTAAGCGCGCCGGAGCCTGTCTGGTTATGCTTGAACATGAGTGCAGGAGTGCCGTTGACTACTGATAGCCGCAGTCCGCTGTAACTCTCACCTGGGGGCAGCGACTGAACTTCATGGCTTGTCCAGTCCTGCGGGCTGTCAGGCTGGGCTGAGCCGGCCAGCAACAGGTTGATGGAGTCCTGGGTCTGCCAGGCGATCGCGGGCCTGCCCTCATGCTCGGCGAGATAAAGCCAAGAACTGCCCAGGGCCACATTGCCCGGATCGTGGGCCAGAGTGGTGATCCAGTCGTCCGGGCTGTCCGGCGTGGGCTCGACCGCCTGCACCAGGTAGATGGAATCGAAGGCTTCGCTCTTGCCCTCCATGGGGCCAACTGCCGCGAAAGCCGGGCGGCCGCCGACGGAGACCAGACGGGTGAAGGACAGATCATCGAGCATGTCAATCATTGTCCAACGCGAGCGGTAACCAAGTTTCAGCGCGGTCGGCACGCTTTCATCAAGCCCTGCAGCCGACACTACATAGTAGTTGTGTGGCAGCAGATCCTGGGTTTGCAGGTCGGTGTAGTCGGCATCGCTGCTGACTCCAAGGAGAGTGTCATCGCTGCTATCACCACTGTCGATGTAGACTTTGTAGGCCACCGCGCCAGCTACAGGATTCCAGTTGAGCTCCACGCGGTCGGGGAGACCTTGTGAAACCTGCAGGCCGATTGGCGGGCTCAGCTCGCGGCGGCCGGTGTCCACCGGACTCCAGTGCGGGCTCGTGTCAGCGCCAAGCACGGCCCTGACCCGATACTCATAGCGGGTACGGTGCAGACTTTCCTTGCCCGGTGGAGAATTGAAGAAGTGGCTGAATTTAGGCGAGGCATCGACGGTCTCGGCAAGCGGCACCCATAGCACCGGCTCACCACCATCGGCGTTTCGATACTCAATCTGATAGGCCTCGGCCTCTGGCACAGCGGTCCAGACCAGGTCAATTCGGTCACCCAGCGTCGCAGGTTGCCATGGGTCGCTGTTGTCGTACTCGTCATAGGTGGCCGCAAGGAAGTCGACATCCCCGAGTGTTCGCAGACCGGCGACGCCAAATCCTGCCTCGCCGGTCAGCCCAACCCGCTGCAGGCGTAGACGGTAATAGACATTAACACCATAGGGCAGCAGGTTGGCCGCGCCGACTGCTTCCGAGTGCACATCGCTGTAGCTGTTCACGCCGGGCGGCAGGGTGGCCAGAGGCTCAAAGATGTAGGGCGGCTGCTGGGAGACGCTGCGCTCCAGTACGACGGCGTCGTACTGCAGGCCAGGATAACTGGCCGCCGGGTCATCCCAGCTCAGCTCAATGCGCCCGGGGTAGTCTCCGTAGCTCGCTGTCAGCCCCTGCGGGACCGGAAGCGCCGCATCCAGTTCCAGGCTGAGCCGCGAGACGCTGGCCTGCTGGGCGCCGTCGATCAGCACAATGCAGAACAGCGAGCCGTCAGGGCTGAGGGGCTCAAGCCCGGCAGCCAGGCTGAGCGTGTTTTCCGGCAGAGGCAGCGCCAGCCGGTACCAGCGCCAGCTCTGGCTGGCATAATCGCTGACAGCCAGCCAGGCCCTTTGCGGAAGTGGCTGGGCCAGCTCCAGCTTCAGGCTGAAGGTGGCGTCCTGCGGGCTGAGACCGCTGAACTCGAACAAGGCCCAGCCAGGCTGGCCAGGGCTGGAGCTGAGCAGGGCAGTCTTACTGAAGGGGTTCACCATGGTGCTGGGGGCGGCTACGCTGAACTGCGATCCCGGCAGCACTATGGACCCCATGGCAAGCGCGGTGTGGGGCAGGCCGGAGCCGCCAGCTGGCAGCGCCGGAAGGCCGGACTGCTGCGGCAGGGCTGGAAGCTCAAGCCGCGGCGCGGCAGGGTCGACAAGTGGGGCCGCGGAATCAGTCGATGTTGTGACCGGCGCAGTCAAGGCGCCCGCGCCGCAGGATGACAGCATTAACGCGCAGAAGAGCAAAGCCAGACGCTGTGCGCCGTATCCCCACCTGACCATTTCCTACCGTCCTGAATGCAGTTGCATCAAACAAGCTGCCCAAGCTTGCCCGCTCTCAGAACAGTTATACCCGCAAGCGCGTTCAGCGCGCCAGTCAGCGCCGGCGCGGCGGGGTTATGAGCTTCACTTGCACATACAATGAAGCATGGATACAGGCCCGGCGCAGGGGACACATGAACAGGCCGCGCAGCAGCTTGAGCAGCTGCTGGCCGACGAGCAGCAGCGGCGCAGCCAGGGCCTGCAGCTTGACCCCGACCAGGTCCTGCGGCGCGGCAACCTGCTGGCCTTCCTTGGCCGCTTCGAGGATGCCCTGATGGCCTACAGCGAGGCCGCCGCCCTGCGCACAGCGCTTGGCCTGGGGCCTGACCCCGACATTGAGATGAACCGCGGCAACTGCTATGACAGCATGGGCCGCAGCGCCGACGCCGCGGCCTGCTATACCCGCGCCGAGCAGCAGCAGGCCATCGGCCCGCCGGACTGGCGCCTGGCGGCCAACCGCGGCTCCAGCCACTACGGGGCGCGGCGCTTCATGGAGGCCCGGCGCGAGTTTGAGCTGGCCCAGAGCATCCGCGCGCAGCAGGGCCAGCAGCCCGATCCGGAGCTGTGCATCTTTCAGGCCATCGTGGACATGGAACTGGGCGACAAGGCCGCCGCCTGCCGCCATGCCCGCCTGGCCCGCGACATCTACAGCGCCTCACAGCCCGCCGGCGAGCTGATCGAGGTGCCGCAGGTACTGGTGGCCCTGCTGCAGGAATGCAGCGATAAGTTCTAAGCCCGCAGCCCTGCGGCCGCAGCCAGACGCACTCTGCCCTGCCGGGAGCTAATGCGCCTGAACATGCGCATGCTCTTCTTCCTGCGCGTGCTCGTCTTCGTGCCCATGCTCTTCTTCATGCCCATGCTCGTCTTCATGCTCGTGCCCATGCCCATGAGCGTGATCATGCTCGTGCTCTTCCTCGCTGTGGCCCGGCACCTCAAAGCTGGCGTCACCGGCGGGATGGTGGTGGCCGCCGATGCTCCAGTCGATGCCCAGCCAGAGGCTGCCAACCCTGCGGCCCAGGTGCTGGGCGTCGTCGTGGTTGTACTGCAGGCGCACCCGCGTCGCCTCGCTGGGGTACCAGGCCAGCAGCGGGCTGATGCGGCTGCGCTCGTCGCGCAGGGGGTCGTGCTCGCTGCCGCCCACGCTTTCGCCGCTGCTGCCGGCAAACTCATAGCGCAGGCCGGCGGCCCACTGCGGGCGGAAGCCGTAGAGCAGCTGGCTGTAGGCCGCGCTGTCACGCAGGCTCAGAGCCGGCAGGTCTATCGGGTTTGCCAGGTCGCTGTCATCCTGCAGGGCCGCAGCATCATAGCTGCGCAGGGCGTACTCGCTTTCCCAGAGCACAAAGGGCCATTCGCCCGGACAGGGCTGGTAGAGATAGCTCAGGTCCGCGCCATAGATGCTGGTTCGGCTGCCGGCACCGCTGCCATTGGGCCCCCACATGCCAGACAGGCCCAGGCGCCAGCGCGAGCTCTCCGACTGCCAGGTGTTCTCCCAGCGCAGTGTGGCGAGCAGGGCGGCTGAATCGTCCAGCTGCGGGCGCAGGCCCGGGCCGAGGCTTTCATAGCGCTCTTCCAGCAGCAGCAGCAGCGGGTCTTCCTCCTCTTCCTCCCCGCCGTGCTCCTCTTCCTCGCCATGGCTGTGGCCGGCGCCGCGGAAGCTGACCATGCTCTCGTCGGCGGCATTCTGCACACCGATGACCAGGCGGCTTTGCCAGTCTTCGTCCTCGTCCCAGTCCTCGCCGCTGTTCTTGTTCCAGGCCAGGGCCACACCACCGGCGCGGCCGCCTTCGGAGCCGAAGAAGCGGCTGACCAGCAGCTGCTGGTCCATCCAGCTCCAGCTGTGCGGGTGGCGCGCATTGTGCAGGCCGAAATCTGTATAGAACTGGCCGGCCTTCAGCTCGAAGCCGCGCCCGAGCTGGCTGAGCAGGTAGGCCTCCTCCAGCTCGGCGCCTTCCTCCCCAAAGCTGATGTTCAGCTGGCCGCGGGCGCGCGCTGTGACCCAGCCGCCGAGGCTGAGCTCGGCAATCGGCGTGCTGAAACCCTGGGCGCGCGGGTCATGGTGGCCGGCCTGCAGAGCTTCCAGCTCGGCGTCCTCCGCATCGCTGAAGCCCAGGTAGGACATCACGTTCAGGCCCAGCTCCAGCGGCAGGTCGTGGAAGTGCTCATGCCATGTGGCCGGCGGCTCGCAGTGCGTGGCCTCTGCCTGCTGCGGTGCCAGGGCGACCTCGACGCTGTCGCCGGCATGCGCCTCATGCGCCGCATGCCCTTCATGCCCGGCACCTTCAGCATGCTCATGCTCAGCATGTCCTGCTTGCTCTGCATGCCCGGCATTCTCGGCATGGGCCTGACCCGCTTCATGCTGGTGCCCGGCCTCATGCTCATCCTCAGCCGCAGCCGCGGTGAAGAGAGCGCTGCCCGGTACCACGCCCAGGGTCAGAACTAGGATCAGGCCCAGGAGCAGGCACAGCAGTCCATAGGCCCTGCTTGCCTTGACAAGGCCCGGAAAACTACGCGGCTGGCAGCGCGGGCGAAAGGTGATGCACGGATTGCTCATGATAATGATAATAGCTTCTCATTATCATGATCGTCAAGCGATCTTAAGCGTGCAGACATATCAAACTGTTTGAGACAAAGGAACCTGCCGGCAGCGTCTTCAGGGCGTCTCACGGGCAGCACTGACACGGAACGGATCCTGCAGGGCCGCTGCCCTGCGGGTCCTTTTTTGAATTCATCCAGCACAGTAGAGACTGCAATCATGCTGGCGGCCCTGACCTGCTGGCTTAGTAAGCGGCTCTGCTGTCTGCAAGCCGCGCGGCGCAGCCCCGGTATAATCGGCCTGTGATGCAGCGCAACACCCGCCAGCGCGAGGTGATCCGCCGCGCCTTCGAGCGCGCGGCGCGGCCCCTGTCGCCGCAGCAGCTTCTGGCCCTGGCGCAGCAGGAGATGCCCAGCCTGGGCCTGGCGACGGTCTACCGCAGCCTCAAGGCCCTGAGCGAGGAAGGCTGGCTCACCACCGTGGAGCTGCCCGGCTCGATCCAGCACTATGAGATCGCCGGCCAGGCGCACCACCACCACTTCCACTGCCGGGCCTGCGACGGCGTGTTCGAGGTCCATGGCTGCCCGCCGCGGATCGACCAGCTCACCCCGCGGGGCTTCAAGCTGGAACAGCATGAGATCGTGCTCTACGGCCTCTGCGCCGACTGCAGCCGGGCCGCCTGAGCACTGCTGCAGCCACCATCGGCGGGCTTAACCTGAATTTCCCAACTCCATGCGCTGTGCGCCTGTGTGCCCGACGGGCTGTGGTGTTACACTTGGCCCGGGAGGAACTATGGCAATCTTCCGCGGCATCCTGGGCATCCTGGTCGGCGTGGGTCTGGCTTATCTGGCCGGCATTCTGCTGGACTATTTCAACCTCTACAAAGGGGCGGATTACACCCGGGTCTATCCCTTCCTGACCTCCCTGGGCGGCGCGGTGGCGGCCTTTGTCGCCATGCTGATCCGCGGCACCGGCGGCAGCGCGCGGGTCGTGGTGGAGCGCGCCTCGAAGGTGCAGGCCAAGGATGACGCCATGAGCCGTCTGGCCCAGACCATGAGCACGCCAGCGGCCGGCGGCGGCAAGGCCACGCCGGGCGAAGGGCCCGGGCGCGTGACCACCCTGGGCGGCGCCTTCGGCTCCGGCAGCCCGGGCGATGGCCGCGTGAGCGTGGGCGAGAGCCGCGATGTGCCGGGGATGCCCAGCTTTGACGTGAAGCCCGCCAAGCCCGCCGAGGGTGGCGGCTCGCGGCCGAAGGTGCAGCAGTGATGCAGGATGAAACGCAGCAGAAGGCGGCGCAGAGCGCAGAGCCCGGCGCGCCGGCCAGCCCCTGGTTTGACCGCCTGAAGCTGGTACAGGGCGATATCGCCCAGGCCAATACCGAGGCCATCGTCAACGCCGCGAACCACGAGCTGTGGATGGGCAGCGGGGTCGCCGGGGCGCTGAAGAAGGCCGGCGGCGCCAGCATAGAAGAAGAAGCCCTGCGCCAGGCGCCGATAGACGTGGGCGGCGCGATCATTACCGGCGCCGGCAGGCTGCAGGCCCTGCACGTGATCCACGCCGCGGCCCAGGCCGCCGGCCGGCCGACCACCCCCGAGGCGGTCTATGAGGCCACCCGCGCGGCCCTGCGCCTGGCCGCGGAGAACCGCATCGAGTCCATCGCCTTCCCGGCCCTGGGCACCGGGGCAGCCGGCCTGGGCTTTGGCGACTGCGCCAACAGCATGTTCCTGGCCTTCCGCGAGCACTGCCAGCACCACGCCCTGCCCGAGCGCATTGAGCTGTGGCTCTGGGGCGACAACGCTCTGGCGGTCTTTGACGAGGCGCTGCAGAGCTTCATGAGCTGACAGGCGCGCCAAAGCACCTGTCATGCGTGTAGTTTTCCCCGCTTAGCCGCCGCCCGGCGGAAATTTTCCAGGCTTTTCGTTACCGCTGCACTGGTAAACTGTCTGCATGGGCGTGGGTTCATCCAGCCAGTACCGCCACGAGGGCCGCGAGGAGCAGGCAATGCCTGCTGGCGCGCCTCTGGATGCGCGGGCTGAGGATGGGCGGCGGCAGCAGTTCCTTGACCTGCTGATGCCGTTTTATCCACAGGCGCTGGCCTACGCCCAGTCCATTACGGGCAGCCTGATGGACGGCGAAGACCTGGTCAGCGACGCAGTGCTGCGGGCCTATGAAGGGCTTGACACCCTCAAGGACCGCGGAAAGTTCAAGGAATGGTTCTTTTCGATCCTCCTGAACCGTTTCCGAAACCTGCGCAGCAGATCCCTGCTGCGGCCACTGACGCTGGTAGCCGATTTTGCCGGACCATCAGTTCTAAGGGAAGCCACGACCCGTGTAAGCGGTGATCCTGCAGAACTCGGCTACCAGCTCACCCTGGTCAAGGAACTCCTGGCCAGGCTCCAGCCTCGGGAACGCGACATCCTGCTTCTGCTCGGCCCCGCCGGCTTTTCCGTTGACGAAGTTGCTTCCATCCAGCGCGTCTCCAAGCGCGCAGTGATCCAGTGCGCCTACCGCGCCCGCCGCAAGCTGGCCCGCGCGCTGCCTGCCGACGCCCTGCCCTTTGCCTTTGGCGCTGAGGCCGCGGAGATTGAAGGAGGGCAGCAGTAATGCCTGAGAACTTCAATCCGCGTCCTGATTCCTCTGCTGAGAAGCTGATCCATGAGGTCTTCGGCACCCTGGAGCGCGAGGCCGACCCCACCATTGCCCGCCAGCGCCTGGCCAACCAGCTGCGCCGCGGCCGCGAGGACAACAGCGCGGCGGCGGTGGCCGCCCGGCCGCTGATGCGCCCCGTGTTCAAGGTGGCGGCCTTCCTCTGCGGCCTGATCCTGATGGCCTCCTTCGCCGGCAATATCCAGATCCCGGGCTGGGATGACGGCCAGCAGGTCACCCTGCTGCTGCCCCAGAGCTTCGAGGCCGACGACTACAACCACTGGGTGGCGCTGTTCGCCAACCGCGCCGACAACCTGGCGGCGGACGGCGGGCACAGCCTGGTGGTGGACTACTACGAGGACGAGGGCCGCTGCTACCTCAAGCTCAACATCCTGGGCGTGAGCTACAGCGAGGCCAACGAATGGGTCCGCGGCGTGATGGCCACCATCCCCGACCTGGACCACACGCCCTACAGCATCCAGCAGCCCCTGGTGCCCTACTCCGTCACGGTGCGCGACATGCTGGCCTTCCAGCTTGGCAATACCGACGGCGTGGAGCGCAGTGTGATGCGCGCCTGGTATGCCGAGGGCCAGCGCCCCAGCCGCAACTGCTACATGTTCCTGGTGGCGCGTCCCAAGGACGCCCCGCGCCCGATCTTCGGCGAGAGCTTCTAGGCTGTCGCTTTCCGAACCACAGGCCAAACCTATAATGCAGGCGGACGGATGTGGTTCCATTCAAGATATAGCCTGACTAAGCCTCGAGCAATCATTCAGAGTCTGCTGGCCCTTGCCTTAATTGGGACTGTCGCCGCAGCCATTCTGTGGCACTACAACACTTTACTAAAACGTGACTATCCGATTCGGAATCTGGAGACCCTTGGCTCAATCTTGGAGTTTACCTACGAGGGGCCTTTCCCACTGAAGTCCATTCACCTGGTTCGACTTGATCAGGACCTGGGACCAGGCTTCAGCAATAAAATCAGTACGATTGATGACAACGTTGAGTTCGAAGGACTGGATGGGTGTGAGATTGTCTTCTCAGTGTTGGATCCGGAGCCAGTTGGAAAACGTGTTCCGTTTCCCCGAATCCTGTCGAACTCAATGGAATACGATTACAGAATTCCCGCAGCACCCTCAAGCCCTGCCGGGTTCACGTACCTGTTCATTCAACGGAACTCGTGGCAGGTCAACTGCTTCAAACTTACAGATTGACTGACAACACAGCGCACATTGCAGCAAAACACAGCGCACCTTTTGCAAACCGAACTCGCATGCGAAAGCCGATTTCTACTTGAGGCGAGCTGCTCTATCTTGAGCTCTGCGGCTCCTTGGCTCCGGTGAACCGTGAGAAGGGCGGCGACTGCGCGCCGCCCCAACAGGGATAATGCATCTGCGTGCTACTCGCCGTTTACAACGCGCTGATCAGCGTGCTCTGGCCGCTGCTCTACCTTTACCCGCCCTTTCGGGGCACGATCCGCGCGCGCCTGGGGCACTTTGAGCTGGGCAGCTATGACCCCGCCGCGCCGGGGCTCAAAGTGCTGGTCAACGCAGTATCCGCCGGCGAGGTTGTCGCGATCAGCTCCTTTATCCGCGAGCTGAAGCGCCGGCGGCCGGACTGCCAGGTGGTCCTGCTGACCACCACCGACAGCGGGCAGGAGATGGCGCGGCAGAAGCTGGCCGATGCTGTGTCCCTGGCCTGTTATTTCCCCCTCGCCGACCTGCCCTTTGTGGTCAAGCGCTACCTGGATAAGCTGCGGCCGGAGCTTTACATCTCCTGCGAGTCCGAGCTGTGGCCCAACATCCAGAGCCAGTGCCGGCGGCGCGGGATACCGGTGGCCCTGGTCAACGCGCGCCTGTACCTGCATAACAAGACCGGCCTGCGCGGCGCTGTCGTGCGCGGCCTGTATCAGCTTTGCGACCTGATTGTCTGCCAGGACGAAGACCAGCGCGGGAACTTCCTGAAGTTCGGCCTGCCGGATCAGGTGCTTGCCGTGAGCGGCAACACCAAGTTCGACTTCGAGGTTGAGGCCTGGGACGAGTGGCGCCTGGCCCAGTGGCGCGAGCTTTTCGCACTGGACCCGCAGCAGCCGGTGCTGGTGGCCGGCTCGACCCACCCCGGGGAGGAAGCGCTGATCTTCAGCGCCGTGCAGGAGCTGCGCGGCCGCGGAATGCATCTGCAGCTTGTCCTGGCGCCGCGGCACATTGAGCGCATCAGCGAGGTGCAGCAGAGCGCGCTGCAGGCCGGCTTCCGCCCGCGCCTGCTGAGCCAGCTGCAGGCGCCGGAGGAACACCACGCCAGCCTTGGGGCGCACCACCGCCACGACCTGGTGCTGGTGGACAGATACGGCGTGCTGCTGGACTGCTACCGCCTGGCGGATCTGGTGCTCATGGGCGGCACCTTCCATCCGAAGGTGGGCGGGCACAACATCCTGGAGGCGACGATCCTGGGCAAGCCGGTGCTGGCCGGGCCGCATGTCTACAGCATCCTGGCCCAGACAGCGATGCTGGAGCGCGCCGAGGCCCTGCTGCGCGCGGACTGCGACATCTCCAGCGCCGACGGCCCGGCCGCGCTGGCTTCCGCGCTGCAGACCCCGCTGCAGCATCCGGCCCGCAGCGCGGAGCTAGGGGAGCGCGCGCGCAAGCTGACCCTGGCCAACCAGGGCTCGGCAAAGCGCGCGGTGGACGCAGTGCTGAAGCTGATCCGCTAGAGCCTGTACTTGCAAGGGTGCAGGCCTGCCTGCACTTGTAGGGTGCAGGCCTGCCTGCACCATTTCCGGAGGTGCACGCACGCCTGCACCCTACCGACCTCGATAGCAGAGCGCCCGGGCGGGATGCCCGGGCGCAATGTCACCTGACTCGCAGGTCAGCCGATAGAGATGACTAAGGTTGGAAGGCCCCGTCTTCCCACTTCTGGAAGAGGGCCTTCTGGGAGTCCGTCAGGTTGATGGTCGCGTGGAAGCCGAAGGGCGGCATGGAGCCGCTCTGAGCGCGCGAGTTGCCGTGTTGCTTGAAGGTCAAGTCCGTTCCACCATATGTGTCCCAGTTAACATCCGGATGTGCGCCGTGCCGCTCAGCCCCGGTATAGGCGCTGTTATGGCAGTTCATGCAGACCGGCTCAAAGACCAGGGGCTTCATGTGCGTGGCATAGCTCACGGTGTCAGGAATCGTGTAGGCCGTCGCCGTGAAGTCCTGGGTCTGGTCATGGTCTCCGGTGAGGAAGGCTTTGGGTGGATCAAAGCTGAAGCCGCTCAGCAGGGGCACCACGCGGAAGTCCTCGATCTCATTCAGGATCTCGAAGCTGTAGTTACCCTGCGCGTCGGTCACGGTATCCAGCTGCTCAAAGGGCACCATCACGGTCACGCCGGCCAGCGGAGTATCGCCGTCCATGATCTTGCCGCTGATGGTGAAGGGCGGGCCGCCGCCCTGCAGGGTGCCGACAAAGTTCTGGCCGCTGACATCCGCGTTGCTCACCGTCACGTCCCGGTTGGGCGGGGCGAAGGTGAAGCCCGTCAGGCTGGGGGTCAGCGTGTAGTCCCCGGCTTCGATATCCTCAAAGCTGAAACTGCCGTCAATGCCGGACTGGGCCACATGGCCGCCGGGCTGCAGGCTGAGGTTGACGCCGGGCAGCGCGACGGAGCCCGCGCTGTTGGTGACGGTGCCGCTGACGGTGAAGCTGGGGGTCTGGCCGTCGTCGACGGTCAATTGGACCTGCTGCACCGAAGCGGTGGTGGAGTCATAGGCGAGGGCCAGGCCATAAACCCGGCCGCCGGGGGACTTGTAATTCCCGTTGTTGAGGTTCAGGAAGGCCTTGGCGCCGGCCAGTGTGGGATAAGGCCCCTTGAAGTCCCAGGCCAGGCGCTCATAGTTGGCGATGGCGATCCAGGCGCTGCCCGGGGAGCTGACGTCCATGGTGAAGACAAGGGCCTGCAGCGTACCGGCGGGCGGGGTGAACTCAAACATGCCGTACTCGAAGCCGCCGGCAGGCGCGACGAGGGACAGGTTGGAGCCGTCGTTGACGGCGCCGGCCGAACGCGGGCTGGCCTGGCTGCCGGTGAGGGTCAGGGTCTGCAGCACCGTGGCCCCGCGCGCGCTGTCCATCGGGATAGGCGGCAGGCCGCGCAGCATGGCAGCCAGCGGTGGCTGGGAGCCGGGACGCGCATCCGAGGGGCGTGCGTCCGTCTGGCGTGCGTCGGTCTGGCGCAGGTTCTCAAGGCTGCCGCTTTCCGGCCTGCCTGCGCAGGCGGAGAGTGCTGCTGCGAGCAGACAGACTGCGACAGTCTGAACAGCCCGGATAAACAAGGGGACACTGGTCTTTATGCTCATTCCTTACCTCCCGTATCAGCCGTGAAGAAAGAAAGCCCGGAGGCTGTCTGTGCGGAAGAACCAGCCCACCCGGGCAGTGAGTCAGACCCGTGTGCGAGCAGCCGGTTCCCGCATTATTAGGATACCCTTGAATCAGGCCGAGTCAGTTAAGGCTGGGTTTAGTCCGCAGACAAGCATGTGGATCATTCCAGCTTTGACAGGGTGCTGGCGCTGGCCGCGACTAGCGGATCTCCGGCTCGCCGTCGATCTCGACCCAGACATTGATCTGGCCGAAGTCCTGCTTGAGGGTGTCGACGGCATAGTCCAGCAGCGCGTCGATGCCGCTTTCCGGCAGGCCGAGCATGTAGCGCCGCATGGGCTCGTGGTAGAGCTGGCCTTCATAAACCCAGGCGCCCTGCGCATCAGAGCGGGTGAAGCCGCCGGCCAGTTCGCACAGGCGCTTCTCCAGGGCATCCAGCTGGGCGGCCGGGATCGGCTCGCCGCTGTTGAAGTTCACGGGGCAGTGGAAGACGAAAGTGTGCAGCTCCGGGCTGCTGTCAGCCGGCAGCGGCTGCGCCTGTGTTGTCTCGACCACCAGGGCCGCGCCCTCGGCCTCGATCGCAGCGCTGCTGCTGGCGCCAATGGCGATGCCGCCGCCGCCGGCCTCGATCATGTCGGCATAGGGGCCGAGATAGAAGCCGTACTGGGCCAGCACCTTGAGCACGGCATCAGCATCGATGGAGGCGCTGGCCGCCGCCGCGGTGTTGTCGCAGCACTCATCACAGCAGCATTCGTGGGCGCGCGCCAGCACAGGCGCGCTGAGCATCAGGGTCGCAAAGACAGCCAGCAGGCTGATGGTGATACGCATGCGGGGATGGTAGCACGGTAGGCTGCACGCGTGCCTGCACCTCTGGGATGGGAACCCGATCCAACGCAGAGGCGCAGAGAACGCAGAGTTTCGCTGAGGAAGACCATGCACTTGAGGCTATACTCGCATTGGTGCGACCCGGCAACCAGCCGTGCGGTTGCGCGACGCTATTGGCAGTTTACTCATATGACGAACTCGTCAAGATAGTGATGGAGCATCCTTCTCACAGAGTACTCTGGGACAAGGATGTTAAGGCCGACGACATCCTAAACATAAGTTTTGGAAGCAGCACCATTCACTTTGGATCGTTTCAAGCCTACCTGCACGGGCATCGCGGCGAAGTGCTTCTTTACTTCGACGCGAATGGTGACTTGTTAGACATCGAGATTTGCTCTTTCCCAAAATCTTCCTGGTCTGCCACAGGCCGTAAGCAGCCCACCATAGCCATCCGCTGGCTCAACTTCGTTGACAGACTTCGCTGGGCTCTCAGGATCTAGGTCAGTTTATTCGGCTCTGCGTAACTCTGCGCCCTCTGCGTCTCTGCGTTTGGATCGGAACGCAGCATTCGTGCGAGCTGTAACGGATAGAAGAATGCCGGCTAAAGCCGGCGCTCCGACAGGAAGGGGAAGGTGCAGGCACGCATGCATCCTACAATAATGCGATGACCGCCCCGCTCTGGATCCCCACGCCCGAGGCCGCCAGCGCCACGCAGATGGCCGCCTTCCTGCGCTTTGTGCAGAGCCGCTATCAGTGCGGCGAGGACCTGACCTGCAGCGCCAGCGCGCATAACGTGAAGGACTATCCCAGCCTGTACCAGTGGAGCATCGAGCACCCGCAGCAGTTCTGGCACAGCGTCTGGGACTTCTGCGCTGTCCAGGGCGAGAGCGGCGCCGGGGGGCTCTTTGAGCCGCGCCTGTGCCGGGGTATCAAGCGCATGGCCCCGCCGGACCCCGAGCAGGGGCCATGGTGGTTCCCGGAAGGGAAGCTGAACTTTGCAGCGAATCTCCTGTTCCCCGCAGGGGCGGGACAGAGTCCCCGCCCAGACTTACATGGTGAAGATGGCGCTAATGCTGTCGCGCCCCTGCAAGACAAGGACGGGCGGGGACAAGCCCCGCCCCTGCAAGACAAAGACATGCCGGCTAAAGCCGGCGCTCCAGAAGACAGCGACCCGGCCATCATCGCCTGGAACGAGAACGGCCGGCATGCCTGGCTGAGCTGGGCCGAGCTGCGCTCGCGGGTGGCTGCTCTGGCACAGTGGATGCGCGACGAAGCCGGCATTGTCCCCGGCGACCGCGTGGCGGCCTTCATGCCCAACATCCCCGAGACCGTCATCGCCATGCTGGCGGCGGCCAGCCTGGGCGCGATCTGGAGCAGCTGCAGCCCGGACTTCGGCATCCGCGGCGTGCTGGACCGCTTCGGCCAGATCGCGCCGAAGCTGCTTTTCTGCGCCGATGGCTACCAGTACAGCGGCAAGTACATCGACAGCCTGGAGCGCGTGCGCGGCATCCTGCCCGAGCTGCCGAGCGTGCAGCGCGTGGTGGTGGTGGAGTATTTGAAGCATCGTCCGGGATTGGAAGGGCTGGGAAATGCCCTTTACCTCTCGACTATCATCAGTCCTGAGTCCCGAGTCCTGAGTCCTGAAGCAGATGAGCAGTCGCCGAGGCTCTCGGCCAAAAAAGATGTAGGAACTTCGGCCGATCCAGGACACAGGACGCAGGACGCAGGACAAGCGAGCTTCGAGCTCTTCCCCTTCAACCAGCCCCTCTACCTGATGTACTCGAGCGGCACCACCGGCCTGCCCAAGTGCATGCTGCACGGCGCCGGCGGCACCCTGATCCAGCACAAGAAGGAGCTGATGCTGCACACCGACCTGCGGCCCGGCGAGCGCATCTTCTACTTCTCCACCTGCGGCTGGATGATGTGGAACTGGCTGGTCAGCGCGCTGAGCGTGGGCGCGACGATCGTGCTGTACGACGGCAGCCCCTTCGCGCCGCGGCCGGGCATCCTGTGGGACATGGCGCAGCAGGAGCAAGTCAACGTCTTTGGCACCAGCGCGAAATACATCGCCCTGCTGGAGAAGGAGGGCGTGAAGCCCGCGGCGAGCCATGACCTTTCGGCCCTGCGCGCGGTGCTTTCCACCGGCAGCCCGCTGGCCCCGGCCAGCTTTGACTATGTCTACCGCGATATCAAGAGCGATGTGCAACTGGCCTCGATCTCCGGCGGCACCGACATCATCAGCTGCTTCGCGCTGGGCAACCCGATGGCCCCGGTCTGGCGCGGCGAGTTGCAGACCCGTGGCCTCGGGATGAAGGTGGAGGTCTTTGATGCGCAGGGCAATGCGCAGCTGCCGGGCGTGCAGGGCGAGCTGGTCTGCACCAAGCCCTTCCCCTCGATGCCGGTGGGCTTCTGGAACGACCCGGACGGCAGCAAGTACCGTAAAGCCTACTTTGACTACTACCTTGAGCACTGCGGCGCGGAGGCGCCCTCGGCGCCGGGCGGCGTGTGGCGGCATGGCGACTGGGTTGAGCTGTGCGACCACAGCACCGAGCCGGCGGAGCTATGCGGGCCGCAGAGCGAGGGCATGACTATCTATGGCCGCTCGGACGCGACCCTCAACCCCGGCGGAGTACGCATCGGCACGGCGGAGATCTATCGCGTAGTGGAGACCATGCCGGAGATCGTCGAGAGCCTGGTCGTCGGCCAGGACTGGCAGGACGATGTGCGCATCGTGCTCTTTGTGCGCCTGCGCGGTGGCGAGAGCCTGGGCGATGAGCTCAGGAAGAGCATCCAGCAGCGGGTGCGCGCCGAGGCCAGCCCGCACCATGTGCCGCGCTGCATTGTGCAGGTGCAGGACATCCCGCGCACCATCAGCGGCAAGATCGTCGAGCTGGCTGTGCGCGAAGTGATCCACGGCCGCGAGGTGAAGAACGTCGATGCCCTGGCCAACCCGGCGGCGCTTGATGAGTTCAGAGACCGGGTAGAACTTAGGTGAGAGGCTCTTAAAGGGAGCCAGCCTGGGGGTAGTGATGGAGCGAGCAGTACAGCTGGCTTTGTTGTGTCTTGCAGTTGCGTGGATGTCGTCGGCCTGCACGCCGGAAGCCGGCGGCAGGACCACTGAATGGATATCGAGATACTCCTCTCCTTTCTTCTTTACCAGTCTGGAGCCTTATACGCAGCTTGAGTCCAATACTGTAGTTACTACGGAGACAGTTCTGTACGCCTATGTTTATACATACGGCCACACCGGCGAGCGCTACGACTCCTGGGTCAAGGTCGAGATAGACCTGGGTGATGGAACTGGCTGGATCGATATCACCGACAAGACGCGCAGCTATTACAAGAAGGGGGCCAGGGAGTTTAATGCGCTGGCGGTTACTTATGGACGCCCAGGCACCTATCATGTGCGGTCGCGAACAACTTTCAGAGGTGGCGAAATTGTCTACTCCAATAGCTTTGGAGAATCAACAGGCCTGGTCGTAAGCGCTCCCTAATGTACTGACCTGACGGATCCACCAGTCGGCTCAGGACTGCTACACTGATTGCAGATGCAACAGGAGCGCAGAGCCGGGCAATTGCAGGCCGATGGACTACTTCCAGAGCTGGAGTCAGTCGCGCTTAACACCTCTACCGACTCGCAGCCGGCTGAAGGCGGCCTGGGCGACGACTTGCTGGCCAGAATTGAAGTCCGACTGGGGCGGAAGCTGGCCCCCACTGAGCGAGCAATCCTCGCGCGCCCACCTGCCAAAGAGCCCAGTCTTTCCTTCCTGGCTTACCAGATCCTCGGCGAGCTGCGCCATCGGCGCGAGAAGCTGCTGCTGCCGCTCAGCAGCGTGCTTACAAACGATCTCACGGCAAGCGGCATGGAAATGCGTTCGCGCCCCTGGGCCGAAATCCTGCTGGGTCTGTGGCCGGTGCCTTTTATTGTTTCTGATTACGCAGGCGGCGGCCAGCCCAGCCTGCTGCTGCCAGGGCTGCTGGTGCTGGGCGTCGTGCAGACGGTCCTGGTGCTGGCCAGTGAGCTGCGTCTCAAGAAGAAGGTCGATGCGGGCCTGCGGGACATCAGCCTGATCATGCGCGCGATTGAAGCTGACCCGGGGCTGCTGGAGATCCGCGAGCACGTGCCGCCACCCTGGAGCTGGCTTTTCTTTAGCGGGAAGTACAGGAGCCTGAAGGATTATGTCGCCCTGCTAAGCGCCAACCTGGACTGGTATCTGGGCCCGCCGCGGATGCTGCTGCGCTGGAGCTGGATCACGGGCCCGCTGGGCGCGGCGGCACTGGCCAGCGCAGTGTGGTTCTGGGGCCTCGGCCCCGGCGGCGCGCCAGGCGTAAACACCATGGCAGTCGCAATGGCGGGCTTTTACCTGCTGGTATATGCCTTGCGGCATGAGTCATCGCGCCGGGCCTACTTTATCGACAAGCTGATTGAAGTGCTGCGGACCCCCTGAAACTTCAGGCGGTCGCGCCTCAGACCGGTCGCAGGCGCAGACCCGGCTGCATCTCGCGCATCAGCAGGTACATATCCAGCGCGCAATAGCGCTGTAACGTTTCCGGTGTGCCCCGCAAGCTGTGGCACAGCCGCGGAAGATCCGGTTCATTCCCGCGCAGAAGGCTGATCATCGCCAGTGCGTTGTCCTTCTCCCAGACGAACTCGTGCTCATCCGAGGCGGCGATCCGCTCGGTGCTGGCGATCAGCAGCCGCAGGTCGCCAAGGAAATAGGCGAGGCTGGCGGCGCGCACCGCGGCAATCATGCCATGACGCAATTGAAAGTCGAAGTACTGCTTCAGGCAGCGCGGATCGTCCAGCCGTGCTGCAACCATAATGTAGTCAAGGCAGAAGGCGTCCCAGCCGACAAGGCTTGAGCCGCCTGAAACCTGAATGCGTCCGGCGAACCGGGCGAGGTTGTCAAGGGGTCGGCGGTCGAAGGTGCGGCTGCAGGTATAGGCGGCCACGTAGGCCGTCTGCAGCGGCCAGCGCTCATCCCCGAAATCGCTGTGGGCGGACAGTTCGCAGAACCTGTTCATCGCAGTGAGCGACGACAGGAACAGCCTTGATTCTACAAACCTGCTGTAAAGCACTCTCCCCCACCTCGCTGTAACAGCCTTGCCAGCCACCAGATACTAACGAACAAATCAGATATGCGCTGGAGTTTGGCCCCAAGTTTGCACGGAGCGCACCAGCGCTGATGCAGGCAATAAGAAAGAGTGCGGATAAATGCACTATGCCGGACAAGCAGGGAATTGACTGACGGTCAGCTTGCGTCAGGCAGCTTCCGTACGCAGACCTGGATGCATCAGTCGCAGCAGGAGATTCAGGTCGAGCGTGCAGTACTGCATATGTTCCGGCTGAGCATGTTTCAGCTGTCTGCACAGTGCCGGCAGGTCCGGCGATCTGCGCCGCAGCAGGCGGTACAGCGCGGTCGCGTTCTCGGCTTCCCAGCGGAAACTCGGCTGCGGGTCAGCCTTGATGCGTTCTATGCTCTCGGCTAGCAGCTCCGGCATTCCGAGATAGTGCGCCAGGCTCGCCGTGCGGACAGCAGTTATCGTTCCGCGGTAGTCAGGGTTGGCAAAGTAGGGGCGCAGGACCTGCGGATCATCCAGTCTTGCTGCAACCATCACGTAATCGGCGCAGAAAGACTCCCACCAGCTCAGCGAACCCTGCAGAAAGCTGCTCTCCCTGGCTAAGAGCAGCGCAATCTCTTCAAGCGCAGGCGCATCGAAAGTCCGGCTGCAGGTATAAGCTGCGAGGTAGGCGGTGCGAATCGGCCAGCGCTCGTTCTGCAGGCCCAGCCGGCAGGTGTCGCGCACGAAGCTGCGCATCCCGTTGCTGGATGACAAGAAGAGCCCCGACTCGACATACTTGCTGCAGAGCATCGCCTTTAGAATCCGAAGCCGCCTTCGGGTCTCGAATTCTAACATGCCAGGTCGCATGTACATGCAAGTGTTCGCCGCCTGTAACAGCGAATTCGCTTAGCAGCCAGGAGTGCTTAGGCGCTGCCTGTTGTGCCGCCGGGGCAGCGGGCCAGACTGCGCTGGAGGATCTGCACATCTGTTGAAACATAGGGCAGGTAGCTGCAGCCCTCAAGGCGGCTGGCCGTCCGGCACAGGCTGACAAGGTCCGCCCGGCCGCACTTGAGCGCGGAGTACATCGCCTCCGCGAACTCCAGCTCCCATTCCTTGTCCGGCGGCGCGATGGGACGGCGGTTAATCTCCGCGCGCTGCGCGCGCACGCTGGCGAAGAGCAGCACCTCATCGCGGAGAAAATAGGCCAGCGAGGCTATGCGCGTCGCGCAGCGGAATGCGTCGTCGCCTTCAAGCTCAAGGTAGGGCAGCAGCACTGCGCTGTCGAGCTCCCGCGCGGCAACCAGAGCATAGTTGTAGCGAAACTCGTCTTCCCAGCTCTCGATGCGCGAGGCGTAATGGTGCGCAAGCTGCGCCATGCGGGGCAATGGCCGTTCATCCCACATCCGTGTGCAGGTAAAAACAACCACAGCGATCACGCGCAGCGGGTTGCGCTCCTTGTCGAAGTCCGCGGTCAGAGACTCTTCCAGGAAGGCCTCCATGGACACCAGCGATGAAATGAAGGCACACGAATCGATGTAGCGGTCGAAGAGCGATCCTTCAATCTTCTTTACTTCTGTTGTTAGAGTATTCACGAATCACCTGGGCAGTCTTTCAGACAGTAACAGCGGTACAGGGCATTGGCGACTTGCGGCAGGCTCATGGCGTTGATTGTGGCTGGTGCCAAGGGCGGAACCCCTCCGTCTGGATAGTCATAAACTATCCACCAGGCATCCCAGCGCCATTGGTTAGTGGTACCAGAAGTCATCGACATCAACTGGCCCAGAATCTGCTGTTCTGAATACTGGCAAGCCATAACGTCCCCCGAAACTCGGAGACATTATATCTGCGCAGACTTTGGCCCTGCGGCAGCGGCATAGTGATTTAACCTGATTTTAGGCCTGCCAGAACCGCCGTCAGCACACATCAATTCAGTGCTCGCCCTGATGCCGCAGCAGCAGTGCTATAACGGGAAATGCGCTACGGAATACGTCCTGACAACCTGCCTGAGCATTTGGCGCTTCTCGCAAAGCAGGTGCCGCTGCCAGTCGTGGACACGCTGCTGGCACTGCTGCAGGCGCGTGGAATCATGGCCGCGGTGAAGCTGGGACTCTTTGAAGCCATGCGCGAGGAGCGCAGCCACAGCGCCGCCGAGCTGGCCGGCCGGATGGGCTGCGACGCGCCCTGCCTGGAATTGCTTCTGCGCCAGCTTGTGTCCTCTGGGTACATGGAGCGCCGCCCGGGCGGCTTCAGCCTCAGCGCGGCGGCGCGGCGCTGGCTGCTTCGCGGCAGCCAGTTTGACCTCAGCGCATCCGTGCTGTTCTGCTTCCACGAACTGCGCATGCTGGACTCGCTGGAAGAGCTGATCCGCAGCGGCCGCGGCCTGGACTTCCATTCCAGTCTTGAGGACCCCGAAGTCTGGCAGGTCTACCAGCGCAGCATGTTTGAGCTGGCGCGCGGGGAAGCCCCGCATCTGGCCGGCCTGGTGCAGCTGGCGCCGGGTGCCCGGCTGCTGCTGGACATCGCCGGCAGCCACGGCTATCTGGGGGCGGAGCTGTGCCGGCGCAACCCGCCCCTGAAGAGCATCGTGCTGGACCTGCCGGCGGCGCTGCCGCATGCGCGGGCGCTGGCGCAGGAGGCCGGGATCACGGATGTCGTGGAGCACCGCGAAGGCAATATGCTGGCGGGCGAGTTCCCCGGCCCGGCAGACGCAGTGCTGCTGAGCAACATCCTGCATCACTTCAGCGAGGCGCAGATCATCGACATCCTGAAACGCGGCCTGCGCGCCCTGAACCCCGGCGGCAGCCTGCTGATCTGGGATGCCGAGCGGCGCGCCGACAACGCCCGGCCGGACATCGCCGGCGATGCCCTGGCGCTGTGGTTCCGCCTGACCAGCGAGAGCCAGGTCTATGAAGACAAGGACTACGTGCGCTTCATGAAAGCGGCAGGCTTCAGCAGGGTCAAGGTCAAGCGCAGTATTCTGTCGCCAGTGATGGTCTGCGTCCAGGGGCAGAAGGCTCAGGGTTGAGGGCTGAGCGTACAGGCTCAAAGTATCGCGCCGGGCGCAGGCTGTGCGCCCCCACATATCGGATCCGGGCGCACTCTGTGCGCCCCTACCCTTCAGCAACACTGCCTTGTGCCTTGCGACTTTTGTCCTGATTAGCCCAGGTCCTCTTCGCTGACGTCGATCTCCGGGTTGTCGTGGATCCTCGTGCGGCCGTCGTCGGACAGGCGGGCGCGCGGCGGGACGAGCATCTTCAGCAGCTTGGTATCCAGCGCGCCGCGGCGCTTCACCGCCAGCATGCGGTCGCGGAAGGCCGTCCCATGCTGCGGGTTCAGCTCCAGGGCGTGGCTGCAGTAGAGGATTGCCTCGTCATAGTTGCGCACCGCCAGCAGCTCGCGGCCCAGCAGGGCATAGAGGTCGGCGTCGCGGCAGCCCTCGGCCACCGCCTTGCGCAGCAGGGGCAACACTTCGCGCTGGCGCTTGAGCTGGCGCAGGATGTCCACAATCTCGATGTAGCTCGCCGCCAGCTTGGAGTTCAGCTCCAGGGCGCGGTCAAAGCAGCTCTGGCTGTAACTGAACAGGCCCTTACGCTTGTAGGCCACGCCAAGCTGGTGGTGCAGGATGGCGAAGTTCGGGTTGATCTGCAGGGCCTGGTTGTACTGCTCGATGGCCTCGTCAATGCGGCTGTCGTTCAGGAAGGTGTCGCCCTGGGCCAGGAAGTTGCGGGCCAGCAGGCCCTTCTTGGAGTGGCTGACGCCCTCCTCAGCGAATACCGCCGTGTTACCGACACCCAGCAGCACGCAGGAGATGGTGCCCTCGAGGCGGCGGCGGATGGCGTCGCCCTTGATCAGCTCCATGGCCTGGGCCGGCTCGCTGGTACTGGTGATCAGCTCCTTGATCTCGGAGATCGACAGCGCGCTGGAAAGGTTGCGGCTGAGCAGCAGCAGCTGGTCGCCATCCTTCAGGCGGCGCTTCAGACGGTGCACGCGGGCCAGCTCGCCAAAGCCCAGACGGTCGTGGATCGTGTTTGACAAGGCTTTCTCACCGTCGCCGATGACGACCTCGTCGTTGATGGTCCACTTGTCGTCCGAATGGTCCAGCAGGTGTCCCTGGGCCAGGATGGTGAAATCAGCCTCGCCGCAGCTGTGCAGATAAAGCGTGTTCTCCTGCACCATGCCGACGATGGCGGACAGGCCATAGTGCCCGGTCTTGCCAAGGCCAAAGGCCTCGCGGTAGAGGCGCTGGTTCAGCAGGTCAAGCACCTGGTCCAGGAACTTCTCGGGGTCGGTCTTCTGCATCTTGGCCAGCTCAGGGCTGACCGCGCCGGCGCTGAAAAGCAGCTCACGCATGCTCTTGAGGGCGCTGGTGGCCGCGCGGCTGGAATCGCCCAGTTCATTGCCGTGGCCGACCAGCAGGGCAATCGCGCCGCGGGCACGGTTGTTTACCGCAGGCAGGCGGATGGCCAGGGTTTCCTCACCCTTCTCGCGGGTGTTCTTGCCCACCATCGACAGCTCGGCGAAATCAAAGCGCAGGTTTGGCACCTGGACCTGCTGCTTCTTGTCGTAGCCCAGCAGGTGGCTGAGTTCCTCGCCCAGCTCGCCGGCCGCCGCATAGCGCCCGGTGGGGTTCTTCTCCAGCATCCGGATCAGCATGTCCTTGATCTCGGGATGCAGCAGCGAGGCCTCAACACGGGTGGCCGCGTTCAGGTGCAGGTGTTCGTCGCGGATCTCCTGCTCCACCTTGAAGCAGAAGGGCGGGTGGCCCACCATCATCTCGAAGAGCAGGATGCCCAGCTGGTAGATATCGCTGCGCTGGTCCTGGCTCTGCTGGCGGATGAACTCCGGGGTGTAATACTCGGCGCCGATGAAGTTCAGGTTGCCATTCTGCAGGAAGGCATCCGCCACCAGCGGGTCGGCGATCTTGACCGAGCGCAGGTCCGTGGTCAGGAAGATATTGCTCGGGCGCAGGGCGCCGTGATAAGGCAGGTGGTGGAAGTAGAGGCCCTCAAGGCCCTTGCAGATCTGGAAAACGATGCGGCCGGCATCAGGCATCGGCAGGGTGCCGCGCTTGATCAGCAGCTGCTCGAGGCTCTGCAGGCCGGACTCCATGGCGATATAGCCGTTCTCGAAGTGGATGCCGACGTCATAGACCTGCAGGACATTCTCGTGATGGATGTTCGGCAAGGCCTTGAAGCGGGTCTGGAACAGACCCTGCAGCTCGGGATGGCTGCGCAGGTCGACCAGCTTGACCACGCAGCGCTGCTGGCCGTCCTCGGAGCGGGTGTCGATCGCGGAATAGATGCGGCTGACGCGGCCCGAGCCGATCTCGGAGACCAGCTTGAAGCGGCCGTTGATCAGGGTATCGAGGATGAAGGTCTGGAAGCGCAGGCCGGACTGTTCTTCGCCGCAGAGCTTCTGGACATCATCCAGGGCCTGCTTGAAACCGCCGTAGCGCTGCTCCAGGACCGGAGAAAGCAATTTGTATAGCAGCTCCTGCACCGGCAGGGGCAGCTTGGTTTCGTCACTGAGCACCTGGCGCAGGCGGTCGGGACGCAGGCGCTCGGCCGGCGGGAAGATGGCGCTGGCCGGGGTGGCCGTGGCCAGCTCCAGCGCGATCAGGCCGAGGCCGTAAAGGTCGCACTGCTGCGCGGAGAAGAGGCCGCTGGGCGCGCCGTCGAAACCCTCGGGCAATGCGCCCGCCTCGCCGGCGGCGCCGTTATCCTGGCCCGCCTCAAAGCCGTGGCCGCTCTCCAGGGCCGGCAGTCCGGCCAGCAGCTCGCGTGGCGGCAGATAGGCCAGCAGGTTGGCGGCTTCAGAAGTCAGCGCCAGATCGTCATGGATCGTGACCGTCGGATAGCCAAAGAAGCCCAGCTTGACCTGGCCCTGTTCCAGGCTGATGCGGATGTTGTCCGGGTGAACACTCTGGTGCGAAAGCACTTCCTTGCTCTCGGCAAAGAGCAGCGCGCGCAGCACACCGCGCATCAGCACCAGCAGCTCAGCCGGCGGCAGGGCCTTGAGGTTCTCGAACTGGCTCAGGGGCCGGCCGAAATCGGGATAGACAAGGTAGGGACGCCCTTCCTTGCCGCCGAAGGCCAGCGGCCGCAGCACGTTCTCGTGCTCTTTCTGGGCCAGGATGATGTTGACGCGCTTGAGCTCCTCGAGCTGCTCGACGGAAATCAGCGGATCGTTGATCAGCAGACAGACCACTGGCTGCTGGTCCTCAAGGCTGAAACCTGAGTAGCGGTCGCCCAGAACGCCCTGCGATTGCAGGTTATTAATGTGAAATCTGTCTACCTGGAAGGGTATCTGCATGCCTCGCCCCAATCGTTCCTGATTATATCGGGCTGGCAGCGTCTGCCCTGCACTCTCCATGCCCCCATTGATTCCCCCGAACTCGATGGTGTCATGCGCACCGTTGACTGATGTCTCCGGCAGTCCTAGACCCATTTCGTCACCACCCCATGGTTTGTCACTTATATAGAGTATGTCTTACCCGCTTAGGTTGCGTTAGAAGAAGGACAAAGTTTGGATAAGTCAGGCAACAAGCAATCAAAAGCCGGGTCGAATGCAGGCCTGGCCTGCATTCAGGCCGCTCCGGCCGCAGCTGTAAATTCTGCTTCCAGGGCTGCCATCACGTCCTCCGCGCTGCAGTCGAGCCCCTGCTCCTCCAGGCTGGTGACGAAATCGCTGTGCCGTACCCCGGGGCGGTTGGGCGGAATAGGAAGGTAGCGCTCAATGGCGGCAATGTCGCAGCGCAGCATCAGGGTGGCGTGGTGCAGCACAAGGCCGCTGGACAGGCGCATGGCAGAGCCGCTGACCTTGCGGCCGCTCAGTGCTATGTCAGACAGGCCGCTGGCGCTGAAGCCCGGGCCGAGGCGGGCAAAGGCGCGCAGGGCCAGGCCGCGGAAGTACTCGATGAAATGCGTGGTCGCCGGCCCGCCGGGCTGTCCGGTCTGCGCCGCCTCCACGCTGGCCCGCGAGAGTATGAAGCTAAAGTTCAGGTTATGCAGGTCGTGATAGACCGTGCCGCCGCCGGAGAAGCGCCGCAGCACCGGGATGCCGTCCGCCGCGCAGGCCTGCTGGTCGACCCACTCCTCATCCCTGTTGCTGCGGCCCAGGACCACGCAGGGCGAATTGACATAGAACAGCAGGGTCGGCCGGACTGCTGCGCTGTTTTGCGGCCGCAGGCTGTCATATAGCGCTTCTTCATGGGCGAGGTTGGCGGCGGGATCGTGCCCCGCCCGGCGGAGTACCTGGATCTGCACACTTCGCATTCTAGGCTCTGCCTTCGCTCGTCAGATCCTGGCCCGGACGCTCCATCAAAAGCTGCATAAAGGTGAAACTATGAACGCTGGCCGCTGCTCTTAGCCCGGTTTGCCCAAGCCATGGAGGTTGAAATGCAAACGGCAAGAAGCAATTGGAAGCGCGTCCCCGGCACATTGTGTGTGCTGCTGATCCTCTCCGCACTGGGCTGCGGCGGCGGCCATGAGGGCGCCTTCGGCAACACCCTGGAGAACAGCACCGCCCCGGCAAGCCTGCCGGGCAGCACGCTTAGTCCCGCGCCGCCGGCTTTGGCTGCGCCCGCTGCCCGGGTCAGTTCCGGCATCTTCGAGCCGGGCGAGCTGTACCAGAGCAGCGCCTCCGGCGCAAGCTGGAGCGGCAGCACTGTGAGCCTTGACGCCGGCGGACTGGACCTGGCCTACAGCGTGGTGGGCCTCAATGCAGACGCCGGACTGCTGGAGCAGGTCAGCCTGCAGGGCAGCGGCAGCGCGGTCTGGCTGGGCGTCAGCAACTATGCCAGCTCTGCCTGGGACTGGGTCGCCGGCCCGCTGGACGCTGAAACTGAAACGACCCTGCATGTACTGGACAGCAGCAGCCCGGACTGCTATTCGCCGGACGGCAGCATCTATCTGGCGCTGGTGACGACCGCGCAGGCCAGCCTGAGGCTGGAATGCAGCTTCAGCGACGCTCAGCTCAGCGTGGCGCTGAGCGGGCCGGACATCGGCAATGAGTGCCTGCCCCTGCTGGGCGTCAACGCCGGCCCCTACCCTTCTGGCGAGCCAGGCAACCCGGACCTGATTGAGCAGTACCACGCCGTCGGGGTGAACTATGTCCGCACCCACGACTTCTATGGCCCGCTGGACCTGGCACAGATGTATCCCGACCGCGATGCGAACCCGACACTGGAGTCCAGCTTCGACTTCACAGAGAGCGATCTGCGCTGGCAGGCGATCCTGGACAGCGGCGCGCGGCCTTATCTGCGCCTGGGCGACAGCTTTAACAACCCGACACCTCCGGAGAACCCGATGCAGCGGGCGCGGATGGCTGAGGCCTGCGTGCAGATCATCAAGCACTACATGGAGGGGCAGTGGGGCGGCTTCAACACACCCATCGACTACGTTGAGATCTGGAACGAGCCGGACGGCCAGTTCTGGCCCGGCCACAGCCAGGCTGAGTTCTTCCAGTTCTTCGCCGCCGTAGAGAACGCGATCCACGCCCAGTGGCCGGTGCTCAAGGTTGGCGGTCCGGGCTTCACCCCGGCCGGCTATCTGACCCCTTCAGGCCAGGCTTATGTCATTGACTTCCTGGACTATATGTCGGTCTATGCCACGCGCCTCGACTTCATCTCCTGGCACATGTACTCCAACAACCCGCAGGATTTCGCTGAGGCCGCAGCCTGGTACCGCGTGCAGCTTGACGACAACGGCTTCGCCGCCGCCGAGAACCACATCACGGAGTGGAACACCTCCATCAGCAATGACGGAACGCAGACGGATGAAGAGATCGAGCTGCGCAGCGGGCCGACGGGCGCGGCCCTGCTGAGCGCGAGCTGGATCGAGCTGCAGCAGAGCGATGTGGCGGTGTCCTGCTTCTATCGCGGGCCGGACCCGAACATTGAAGTCCCCAGCTTCTATGGGATGTGGTACGCCGATGGAACGCCGAAGAAGATCGGCGAGGCCTTTGCCCTCTGGCGCGAGTTCTGCCACAGCGGCAGCTTCCAGAGCCTTGAGCTGAGCGGAGAGGGCGCGGAGCAGCTCTATGCCCTCGTCGGCCGCGACAGCGAAAGTGACTATCTGCTGCTGCTGGCGAACACCTCAGACAACGCGGTGACCTACAGCCTGGACTTCCAGGACATCATCAGCGGCGAGCTCAGCCCGGTGCAGGAACTGTACCGCTGCACCCTTCGCGAGGTCAGCGCCGATGACGACGGCCGCGCGATACATGACCTGCCGCTGAGCACCGTCTCCATCCCGGCACACGCTGTGCAGCTGCTGAAGGTGGACTGGTACGACAGCGACGACTAAGGCGTGAAGCTGCGCAGCAGCAGGCTTCGCCAGCGATGGCACCAGCCCAGGCGGCCCGTGTAATGCGGGCCGCCGCTGCGCTGTATCATCCCCTGCTGTGATCTGGATCTACATTGTCGCCGGGCTCCTGATCGCGCTGCTCGGGGCGCGGCTGCTTGGCCGTCTGCGCTGGCGCAGCGCCTCGGCCCGGCTGGTGGAAAACCTGCGCAGCCACAAGCTGGCAGACGGCCCCGCGCCCCTGTCCGCTGCTGCACTTGAGGGCCTGCCGGCACCGGTAGCGCGCTATCTGAAGCTGGCACTGGGCGATGCGCTCTCGGCCGGCTCGACACTGCCCGGCTGGGTCAGCCTGCAGCAGCGCGGCGAGATGCGTCTTGGCGAGGGGCCGCAGGCCTGGAAGCCCTTCACGGCGACGCAGAACATCTGCGCCCGGCGGCCAGGCTTCGTCTGGGAGGCGGTATTCAACATGGGCCCCGCGATGAGCGTGCTGGTGCGGGACAGCTACTGCGCCGGCGAGGGGGCGATGCAGGCCTCCATGCTGGGCCTGCTTGGCATCGTCAACCAGCATGGCACAGCCCAGATCGGCGCCGCATCGCTCCAGCGCTGGCTGGCCGAGGCGCCCTGGCTGCCGACGGCCCTGCTGCCCGAGAGCATCGAGGCCCGGGCCCTGCATGCCGCAGGCGCGGGAGCAGAAGGCGGCGGCGCATCGCTGCGCTGGGAGGGCATCGACGAGCGGCGGGCGCTCGCGCTGCTGCGCGACGGCGCGCTGGAAGTCAGCGTGGAATTCCGCTTCAACGCCGCCGGCGAAGTGGAGAGCATCTACTGCCCGGCGCGCTTCAGGGATGTGAAGGGCACGCCGGTGGCCACACCCTGGGAAGGCCGTTTCAGCGAGTACCGCGCCTTCGATGGCCTGCGCATCCCGACGCGCGCCGAGGTCGGCTGGCACATCGACGGCGAGTACCAGCCCTACTGGCGCGGGGAGATTGAGAGCGCGAGTGTCAGTTGACGGCATGCTGAGGAACGAGCCTGGTCCTGCCGTCCGGCACACTGTCAGCAGCCACGAGGGTATACTCCAGGCATGAAAGCAGTGGTTGCCATGCACCAGGACGAGGATGGCATGTGGATCGCCGAGTGCCTCAGCATGCCGGGCTGTGTTTCGGAAGGCGCAAGCCGGGCCGAAGCACTGAAGATGCTGCAGGACGCAATGCAAGGCTGGCTGGCGGTGATGCGAGAAGATCACCCCGGCATTGATCTTCCACTACTTGCAGTTGAAGTCAGCGAGATTGAGGTGGCCGCTTAGTTGCCACCCCTTCCTTCCGCCTCAGGCATGGAAGTTCTGGCTGCATTCGAGCGCCTTGGCTGGATCTACCGGCGCCGTGAATCGAGCCACATGATTTTGACCAGGCCAGGCGTCTTTGGCGCTCTAGCCATTCCGAATAAGCCGGCAGTTGCAAGAGGAACGCTACGCGCACTGCTTAGAGTTGTCGGGGTCAGTGTAGAAGAGTTCACAGCGGCGCTCCGGAGCAAGTCTTAACACTTCAAAAGTCGAAACAAAAAGGCCGCCCATTCGGGCGGCCTTCTTCGTACGCTTTGTAATACCCGCGCGCGGCGGGTCTGAAAACTAGACGCCGATGCTGGCGCCTTCGAGGGTCGGGCCGCGGTCGGAGCCGCCGCGCCCGCCGGGGCGGCTGCCCTTGCCCGGGCCGCCCTGCTCGCCGGCCACTGCCGAGGAGATCAGGCGCTGCAGGTTGCCGACGTTGCCGGCGTGGGCCATCGCCACCTCGAGGCTGATCAGGCGGTCCAGATAGCGGTCCCTCAGGCACTGGTCCATCGTCATCATACCCAGCTTGGAGTGGGTCATCATGACCGAGTGGATCTGGAACTCCTTCTTTTCGCGGATGAGGTTGCGGATCGCCGGGATGTTGAGCATGACCTCAAAGGTCGCCACGCGGCCGCCGCCTTCCGCCAGCGGCAGGAGCTGCTGGGACATGATGCACTGCAGGGAGTTGGCCAGCTGGGCGCGGATCTGGTCCTGCTGCTCTGAGGGGAACACGTCGACGATACGGTCGATGGTCAGGGGCGCGTTGTTGGTGTGCAGGGTGGCGAAGACCAGGTGGCCGGTTTCCGCCGCGGTGATCGCGGTGGAGATGGTTTCCAGGTCGCGCATCTCGCCCACCAGGATCACGTCCGGGTCCTGACGCAGCACGCGCTTCAGCGCGCCGGCGAAGGACAGGGTGTCGGAGCCGATCTCGCGCTGGTTGACGTTGCAGCGCTTGTGCTGGTGCACGTACTCGATCGGGTCCTCCATCGTGACGATGTGGATGTCCTTGGTTTCGTTGATCACGTTGAGCATCGCGGCCAGCGATGTCGACTTACCCGAACCGGTCGGGCCGGTCACGAGACACAGGCCGCGGGGCAGCATGATCACTTCCTTCATGATGGGCGGAAGGATCAGCTCCTCCATGGTCGGGATCTTCTCGGAGATCGCTCGCATGACCATGTACACGCTTTCGCGCTGGAAGGCCATGTTGCAGCGGAAGCGGCCGATACCCTTCTGGCTGTAGCCGAAGTCCAGCTCGCGCTCCATTTCCAGCTTCTTACGCTGGTCTTCACGGATCATCGAGAAGGCCAGGGCGCGCACGTCGTCCGGCGTCAGCGGCTTGTAGTCCAGACGGACCAGCTTGCCGTGGACGCGCAGCGTGGGGGGCACGCCAGCCGTCAGGTGCAGATCGGAAGCGCCATGCTCCACCAGCTGCACGAGGAGGTCGAGAATCGTATAGTCCATATGCCGTCCCTGCTCCGGCGGGCGCCGGAGTAACCATTAATTTTAACATGCAGGGCGGCTCAGGTGGCCCTCAGCCCGGCTGAATCTGGCTGCGCGGGGCTTTCGGGCTCCAGATCCGCGCCGTCAGGGGCCGGCTGCGCCCCCTTGGCCGCGCTGCTGTCTGCCTTCGCGGCTGCTCCGGCCGCCGCCACCTGCGCCGCCTGCATGGCAGCCAGGCCTTCCGCGGGCTCATTGCGGTAGCTGTCCAGCAGGTACAGGAACAGCTCCTCGCTGCGCAGGTTGTAGTCCCGGCCGAGCCCCACGCGGCGGATCGCGCTGCTTAGCACCATTTGCAGCAGAAAGGGCTGGGTGATCAGGCCCCACCAGCCATGGATGTTCTGCCGCGAGGCGTACATGCCGACAAAGAACGCGACCCACAGCGCCTGGGCCGTCCAGTAGAAGCGCGGGCTGAGCATGGCGGCGCAGATCGTCCGGCCGGCACTGATTGGCTTGTCGGGGTCGAGGTACCAGTCGAGGAAGGTGCAGACATGCAGAGCCAGCTCACTGTTGCTGCGCGGACGCAGGAAGGGCGCGCACCAGCGCATCCAGGGGCTGCTTTCGAATATGTCCGGCAGCATGTCAAGACCGGCGGGCAGGACTGCCGCCAGGCCGCTCTGCCGCAGCCGCAGGCGCAGTTCCCGCCGCGGCCCCTCGCTGAACTCAACTGGCAGCTTGCGCTCCCGCAAGCGCTGGTAGAAGCCGCCGCTGCCGCCGTAGTTGTCGTCCTCACTGAGCGCAATCAGCATGTCCAGCGCCGGGCGGCTGGCAAGCAGCTCGCCCAGAAACTCACGCGCTGGACTGGTTTTGAGCTTCGGCGCCACGGGCAGAGTATAGGGTTCTCCTGCTTAGCCGGCTGTGCGAATCCATGCTGCGCAGGGCTGAGGTGCTTACCGGCTTGCTACACTTGACCTGCAAATGCCGGAGCCGCATTACAGCCCGCACATTGGCACCAGCCGCAGCATCTGGCCGCGGGTCGGCAGCCGGGGCGCGCATCGTGTGGTGCAGACGGTCTTTGACGCGGTCAATGACTCGATGGTCGACCTGAAGAGCCGCCAGTACCTCTTTGAGCTGACGGCCGGCGGGCGGGAATACCGCGACTGGCTGCGCGGACGCCTGGCCGGCAGCGACCTGGCCCGGCGCCTGGCCGGCGGTATCGGCAGCCTGCCGGAGATCGGCGAGGGCCTGCCCGACTGGGCCCGCGCGCTGGAGCGCTTCCAGCGGCCGCGCAGCCTGGAGCAGACGGTCTGGTATGTGCTGCGCAACCTGGAGTGGCTGCTGGACTCCGGCCGCAGGCCGAAGGTCAGCGCCTTTGGCTTCTTTCTGGCCGGTGGCCTGCTGCTGGCGATTGGCGGCTTCATCTGGCTGGTGAGCTGGCTGGCGCGCCAGGGGGCCGGCGGCGGGCTCAGCAGCGGCTGGTGGATCCCGGTGCTTTCGGTCCTGCCGGCCCTGCTGATCAACCTGGTGGCCTTTGTCGGGCGCAGCCAGGGTCTGGGCGTATCCGCCGGAGCGCAGCCGGGCAGCGAGAAGTTTGCCATCAATGTGGCCGAGTTCTACTGGTACATCACCGAGGCCCTGGCCGATCCCGCCGAGGAGAAGCAGGGCGAGCTGAGCGCCAGCGACATTCTCGACAACTCTATCGAGCGGGCGAAGGCGCGGATTAGCTAGACCGCTTCGCCGAAGCCGCAGGCCGCTGCGCTGCGCTAGACTTGGCCCAGATTGGAGCAGATCAGAGTGGAGCAGTTCAGACAGGACCTGGCCCGCATCAGTAACCCCATCGCCCGGGACATCGTTGTGCGCCTGTACCGGATTGCCACGGGGCTGAATGTCGACCCCTACTCCGACGGCTACCTGCGCCAGCTTGGCGGCGATAAACACATTGGCTACTGCTACTGGCTGCGGGCGAAGCTGAAAGGCTCGGGCCTGCTGCGCCAGATTGTCGACGGGCCACTGGGCATGCCCGACCTGACGGGTGCATTGCCGCTGCTTTTCCAGCCGGCACAGAAGCTCTTCGGCGCGCGCAGGCTGGCGCCGATGCTGTGCCAGGTGCTGCGCAACCTGGAGTGGTACCTTGACCCGGTCTATTCCCGGCCGGTGCTGCCGGTGTCGGCCTACATCTGGCAGGGCACCGCCGTCCTGGCAGCCCTCGCGCTTTACACCCTGCTGATCTACTGGCTGAGCTCTACCGGCATTCCGATGTCGAGTGCTCTGGCGCCGCTCAGCCTGGCCGGCCCCTTTGTGGGCCAGCTCGCGGCGGTCAGCCTGGGTGGCCCGCTGTCCAACCCCTTTGTCGCCGGTGTGCCGGCAAACTCCTTTCGCTTTCGGGTCAACGCGGTTGAGTTCTTCCGGCACGCCGTCGAGACCCTGAGCGACGCCCCGGAGCCTGCGCCCGGCAAGCAGCCTCAATCTGCGGCTGAACATGCAGCCCGGGATGCCGCTGCAGGCGAGCTGGCCGCTGCCCGCCGCCGGCTGGAACGGCAGCTGTGAGAGAGGTCAGTTCCAAGGGAGCACAGCGGGCGCTGAAGGCGCTGGAGCGTCTGATCGCGAAGATTCGCCATGTTGAGGGAGTCAGTGACTTCAACCTGCTCCACCAGGCTTACCAGTTCAGTCCTCAGGGCATCGGCTATCGCAACTTTTTGCAGCAGAAACTTGCCGGCAGCGATATTGCACTGCGACTGATGGACGGTCTTGACGCTTTCCCCGACATTGTTGAATCCATGCCGCCACTGCTGCGACCTCTTGAGCGCCTGTTCATGCCGCGCACGCTTGAGCAAACGGCATGCTATCTGGCCCGGCACCTGGCCTGGTATCTGGATCCAAAACGCGACAAGCCGCGCTATGGCTTATCCCGCCTCTGGCCGCTTCTCGACCTGCTCATCGGCATCGCCCTCATAACCTTCTCCCTGATGCGCTTCCCTGACTATTTGTGGTTGATGCTGCTGGGACTTGGATCCTTCCTCAGCATGTTCATACGGCTGCACTTCGTCGGCCAGGGCGGGCTGCTGCTGGGCGCTGATCCCAGCAGCGAAGACTTTCACATTAACGCCCTGGAGCTTTACCGCTATCTGCACGCGGCCTGGAGCGACCCGCCTGAAGGCGCGGCCGCGGTGACAGCACTTCCGGCAGCGGATCTGGCCAGCTCGCCTGTCGCTGAGAGCCTTGCGCGCGAGCAGCATTGATCCTGCGCTCAGGGGCTTGTCTGCGCGCTCTGGGCCCTCTTGGCCGGGGCCTCTGCGGCCAGTGCGTCTTTTACACCCGCCGGGCCAGCTTCAGCCAGCGCGGCTGGCAGCGCAGGCTGCGGCGCTGGCTCGGGCGCGTCGCTGTAGTTCTCCCGCAGGTAGAAGAGCAACTCTTCCTTGTTGACATGCCAGCCGCGGCCGCGGCTTAGCTGACATCCATCGTGTAGTCCGCGCCGCCCGAGCTGCACTGCACCCGCAGGTAGTAAGTGCCCGGGGTGACAGCGGCCGACACGCCGCGGACGCCGGAGTTGCCGCTGGTATCGCTGTCCAGCGAAGCCCCGGAGCCGTCAAGCAGAGTCAGGCGGATATTGCCGGCAAGCGGGTCATAAGTCAGGCTGGCGCCCAGGGACTGTGGCGCTTCGATGTTGACGAAGTAATAGTCGTCGACGTCGCCGTCATAGCCAAAGAAACCGCAGTGTCCGGTGAAGTTGCTGACCGGCAGCGCCGGGAGCTGCATCGCCGCAGGACGGCTGTCGTTGTCCTCCTGCTCGCTGAGGGTCAGCTGGGTCCTGGACATCGCCAGGTCGCAGTCGGACAGGCCGTCGGTGGCCGTCAGCTTCAGGAAGTAGGACCCGGCCTTGAGCGTCCAGTCAAACTGCCGCAGGCCCGGGTTGCCGTCACTGTCGTCATAAACAATCTGGCCGGCCGAGTTCAGCAGGCTGAGGGTCACGGTGCTGGGGCCTTCGTCATAGGCCATGCTGATGGAGAACTGCTCCTGGTTGAGGGCGTCGAAGGTGAAGTAGTCCGTCACATCGCCGTCATAACCGCTGGCGCCGACGCTGGCCAGGTAGCCGCTGAAGGGCATGGCGGGCAGCAGGTCTGCGGTAGGGCGGGTGTCGTTCTCCTCGGTCTCACCGTAGCCGGGATGCGTGCGGCTCAGGCTGAGCGTGTAGTCGCTGCCGCCTTCCAGCGCCTCCACCTTCACATAGCAGTCGCCGCCGCGCAGGCCCTGGACCAGGGTGCGGCTGCCCGGGTTGGCATCGATAGAGCTTGCCGCCACGCTCTCGTCCTCGTCATAGAGGCGCATGCCGAGGGTGCCCGTGCCGTTGTCATAAGTGAGCTGGGCCGTGATGATGTCGCCGTCCTGGCAGGCAAAGCGGAAGTAGTCGTTGTCATCACCGTCATAGCCGAAGACACCCACCGAGGCGCTCAGGCCATTTAGCGGCAGCGCCGGGAGCTGCTGGGCCTCGCTGAACTTGTCGTTGTTCTCGAGCTCTCCATAGCCAGGGTCATTGCGTTCCGCGCTGAGCGTATAGGTGCCGTGGCCAACCTCCGCCTTGACCACCAACAGGCTGGTCCCGGCATGCAGGCCCCAGCTGAAGCTGCGCAGGCCGGGGTTGGCCAGGCTGTCCTTGTAGAGCTGCTGGCCTTCGGGCGTCAGCAGGGCCAGGCTGAGGTTTCCGGTGCCCGACGCATAGGCCAGGTTGAAGCTGACAACCTCGCCCTCGGCGGCTTCGATGCTGAAGTAGTCCGTGCTGTCGTTGTCGTAACTGCCAGGGCCGACCGCGCCGCTGATCTCAAGCTCCGCGCCGAGGCTGTTGGCCTGCAGGTCGTTATCATTGGGCTCAAGTTCTGTATAGTCCGGGAAGCTGCTGCTGATGCCAAGCAGGTAATCGCCGCTGCCGGCCTCGCCCTGCACCTTGAGGGTGTAATGCCCCGCCTTGAGGCCCACATTGATATTGCGGCTGCCGGGGTTGCCGTTCTCATCACTGATCAGGGTCGCGCTGCTGTCCGGCCGCGACAGGCTCATGGTGAAGTTGGCGTCGCCGGGGTAGCTGAGGTCAATGTTGATCTGCTCGTGCTCCTCAGCATCAAAGCTGAAGTAGTCAATGACATCACCGTCGTAGCCACCGGCGCCAAGGCTGCCCTTGAAGCCGATGAAGGGCTGCTGCGGAAGCTGCTGGGCGCCGGAGGCGTTGTCGTTTTCCTCGCGCTCGTCATAGCCGCTGTTGGGCAGGTCAAGAGAGGTCTCGACGCGCAGGGAGTTGACTTCCAGCGGCCCGTCGACGGCAAGCACCGCGACATACATCGAGCCCTGTTTGTTATAGAACTCCAGCCCTTCGCCAAGGCTTACAGTCGCCGTATCGGTGAGCTGGCTCAGTGACCAGCGCTTGCCGCTGTAATCGCTGAAGGCCAGGAAGTAGCTGCCCTGGGCGCTGCAGAGCACGCGCTCCGCCCGGATGCTGTCGTCCGCCGGGAAGTCATAAAGCTCAAAGACGGCGAAGGCCATCCCGCCCGCAGCGGCAGGGTCCAGCTCAAGGGTTTCGTTGGCATAGACCACCCCGCTCCCACTGCTGCGCACCGGAGGCTGGAGCAGAAGTTCATGCAGCACTCCGCTGGCGGTACGCAGGGGGCTGCCCTGGCCCTGCGGCAGTGCGCCAAGCTCCGGCAGGCGCGCGGCCCCCGGCTTGATCTTCTGGGCTACTGCCGGCAATGCGGCGCTTTCCTGCTGCGCCGAGGAACAGGCGCTTAGCAGCAGGAGCAAAGCGAAGCTGAAAACCCGCAGGAAAGTGTTTCTCCCCATGAGAACCCCCCGTGACCAGTGGACGCGGCATTCTAACCGCGCTGAACCCTGATCAGCGCTCGCTTCACCTGAATTTAAGCCTGCTGTAATCCTGCCCGGAGGAATACACTTACCAGCCAATAACTGCCTGAGAGATTTCGCGGCCTGCTTCTTCAGCTCAGGTAAGCGTATGATCGCTAGCAGCAGTTCTCAACTGAAATGACGCTAACGCCTTGGTTCTGCACTAACTGGACGCTCGCTATACTTTCGTCATGATCGGGCCTGACCCGCCAGTGGTTTATGACGTTCTGACTTCGCAGCCCGCGACCAAGGTCACCTATAAGGCCGCGGATACCCGCCTGCCACATTGGAGGGGCCTGCGCGGCCCGCTGGCCCGCAACTTGGGAAAGGCGCTTTACCACCTGGTCGGCACAAGTGATCCCTACGACCTGAGTTATGTGCATGGCAACTTCTATGCCCAAAGTGAGTATCGCCAGTGGGTGCGTCGTCGGTTGCGGGAAGACAACTTCATGGCCCGAATCGGCGCGGGGATCGAGATGTTTCCAGACATCCGCGAAGAGCTGCCGCCGGTCCAGCGCTGGATTGAAAACCAGCACCGTCCACGAACCATGCCGTCAATGATGCGCCACATGAGCCGTAACCTGGAGTGGTATCTCAGGCCGGGATCTTTGCCTGTTTTCAGCCGGAAGCTGCTTCCCAGTCTTGGCTGGATGCTTGGCTCCGGGCTCGGCAGTCTCCTGTGCGCTTTCTCCGCCTATTCTCAGTCCGGCGCGCCGGAGCTATGGAGCATTTTGTCGGGCTTTGGCGCACTCATGGGTCTGCTTTTGGCAGTTGCTGCCGCGCTCAAGGTACTGGCTGAGATTGCTTCCTTCGGCACCGCCTGTGGCGAGAAACCGGGAAGCATGAAGCACACGATCAATGCCGCTGAGCTGTATCTGTATTTGTTAGAGCTCTATGAAGAGCGGCCTGCCGTTGCGCTGGACATGGCAGATCTGCCCCCGGCGGATCAGTCAGTCACAGCATCGCCAGCTGGCATCTCAAATCTTGATGGCATTCCTCAGCAGGCACTGGCAGCTCTTGATCCTGCAGTGCTGGAAGGGTCACTGGCAGAGGCCCGCCGACGCTTGGACTCACGCAGCCAGGACTCTCAGCCTCTCACTTGAGAACATGCCCGCGGGCCATGCAAAAGCTCTCCTGCAGCGGTATAATCCCCGCGTGGAAGATTCCAGTTTGATCATCTTTGACGTGGCACCTGAGGATGATGGCAGCTTCAGCGCCTATGCGCGGGTCGGCACTTACAGCATGCTGACCCAGGGCAACACACTCGAGGAACTGCGGATTTCAATCAGCTCGCTGATCGAGGACTACAACATCGTTGAGCCCAACCGCATCGAGTCCTTCGCCCTGGCCTTCAGCACTGAAGGCGGTGAGCATGCACCGCTGCTGGAGCCCTTTCATGCCCCGCTGAGCGCCGGCGCATCCATGAACGCCAGCTTCTAGCCCGGGCCGCCCAAAGCAGCAGATGCAGCGCAGGCGCGCGGCCAGGGATGTTTTTTCGCAAAACGAAGCAATCGGCTTGACACTGCGCCTGCAATGCTCTATAACCTTATAGTTGTGCAACCAAATGGTTATGGACAAATGGCCTCGCAGCGCCTCGACGCCACCTTTATCGCCCTGGCGGATCCAACCCGCCGGGCCATCCTGGCGCGTCTGAGCCGCGGCGAGGCCTCGGTGACGGAGCTGGCAAAGCCCTTTGCCATCAGCCAGGCGGCGGTCTCCAAGCATCTAAAGCTGCTGGAGCGCGCCGGGCTGGTGGCGGTTGGGCACGACGCCCAGCGCAGGCCGCGGCGCCTGGAGCCGCAGCCGCTGGCCGAGGCCAGCGCCTTCCTGGAGCGCTACCGCGAGCTCTGGGAGCAGAACTATCAGCGCCTCGACGCCCTGCTCGAGGAGCTGCAGCGCCTGCAGCCGGCCGATTCCGACCAGCCGGCGCCGGCGCCCAGAAAGAAGCCGGGGCGGAAAAACAAAGAGTAAGGGAGCAAGACCATGTCAGAACCCAGGTTTGGGAATGAAACGCTGGAGCGCCGGATCCAGATCAGCATGCCCGGCGATACCGAGCTGTTCCTCACCCGCGAGCTCAAGGCCAGGCCGCAGCTGGTCTGGGACGCCCATACAAAGCCCGAGCTGATCAAGCGCTGGCTGACCGGGCCGCCGGGCTGGAGCATGCCGCACTGCGAAGTCGACCTGCGCGTCGGCGGGCGCTTTCGCTATGAGTGGGCGCACGAGAACGGCCAGCAGATGGGCATGAGCGGCAGCTTCACCGCCCTGGTTGAGCCGCAGCACATCGCGCATACCGAGATCTTCGATGAGGACTGGAGCGGGGGCGAGATGCTGGTGAGCACCGACTTCAAGGCCCAGGGCGAGGGGACCCTGATTGAGATGCGCATCGTCTTCTCTTCGAAGGAAGCCCGCGACGGCGCGCTCGCCACCGGGATGACCGAGGGCATGGACTTTGGCTATGGCCTGCTGGAAAAGCTGCTGGACGGGCAGCTCTAGAGTCCACTTTGACAATGGTAAGGCGACAGCGTCCAGGCGCTGCCAAGGAGAAGCACAATGTCAGCTATGGATAGTCCCCGGATGGCACTGCAGCTTGAAGTCACTACGCCATCCGACACAGAAATTCTGCTCACCCGCAGCTTCAAGGCCCCGCGCCAGCTGGTCTGGGACGCGCACACCAGGCCGGAGCTGATCAGGCGCTGGCTGACCGGCCCGCCTGGCTGGACCTTCACGGTCTGCGAGGTCGACCTGCGGGTCGGCGGACGCCTGCGCTTTGCCTGGCGCAGCGAGCAGGGCGAGGAGATGGGCCTCAGCGGAGAGTTCAAGGAGGTCGATGCGCCGTCGCACATGGTCCACAGCGAGCTCTTCGATGTGGACTGGACCGGCGGCGAGGCGATCCAGATTACCGACTTTGACGAAGCCAACGGCGTGACCACTATGCGCCAGACCATGCGCTACTCCAGCAAGGATGCCCGCGACGGCGCTATGCATTCCGGCGTGGATGATGGCATGGAGCAGTGCTATCGCATCCTGGACGCAGTGCTGGCGGAGCGTCTGTAGGGCCGAGCATGGCCTCGGCCGACGCGCAGAGACCGCACAAGCGCGGCCCTACCGCAGGGTGCAGGCGTGCCTGCAGCAATTCGTATCACCTGGTGCACGCACGCGTGCACCCTACAATCCCGCCATGTCCATTGAACTGACAGCTGCTGCCTTCACCCAGCGCCTGCTGGCGCTGCGCTCGGACGCGGAGCTGGCCAGGATCCAGCGCTATTTCAAGAGCGAGGCGGGGGCGGCTGGCAGCGGGGACACCTTCGCCGGCGTGAAGATGGGCAGCGTTTTTGCGCTGGCGAAGGAACACCTGGAGATGCCGCCCGGCGAGATTGAAGTGCTGCTGGAGCACGAGATCCACGAGGTCCGGGCCGGCGCACTTAGCATCATGGGCAAGCAGTTCGGCCACAGGAAGACCACGCCTGAGCGGCGGCAGGAACTGTGCGAGCTGTACCTGCGGCGGCACGACCGGGTCAACAACTGGGACCTGGTCGACCTCGGCGCGCTGTATGTCCTGGGCCCCTGGCTGGTCGACAAGGCGCTGGGCGGCAGGGAGCGCAAGATCCTTTACAAGCTGGCGAAGTCGAAGAACATCTGGGAACGCCGCAGCGCAATCGTCGCCACCGGCCCGCTGATCAAGCGCGGCGAGGTGGATGACTGCTTCGCTGTCGCGCTGTTGCTGCTCAATGACCCCGAGGACCTCGTGCATAAGGGCACGGGCTGGATGCTGCGCGCTGCCGGCGACGTGGACCGCCCGCGCCTGCTGGCCTTCCTCGACGAGCACGCCGGGTCCATGCCCCGGGTGCTGCTGCGTTACAGTATCGAGAAGCTGAGCCCCGAGCAGCGCAGGCACTACCTCGCCCAGTAGAGGCCGCACATGTGCGGCGCGCTAGCAATCTGTAGGGTGCACGAGTGCGTGCACCAGCAAGAGAGGTGCAGGCACGCCTGCCCCCTACAAAATGGCAATGATTAAGCCGACGACACACGACGAGTATCTCGCGGCCCTGCCGGAGCCGCAGCGCGCCGCGCTGCAGAAGCTGCGGGAGCAGATCCGCCGCGCCGCTCCGCAGGCCGAGGAGTGCATCAGCTATGGCCTCTGCGCTTATCGCCAGCAGGGCATGCTGGTGTCCTACGGCGCGATGGCCAAACATCTGCTCTTTCACGTGATGAGCGCGACCCTGCTTGAGAGTTACCAGGAGCAGCTGGATGGCTTCAGCCAAAGCAAGGGCGGCATCCACTTCCAGCCGGACAAACCGGTCCCGGCGAAGCTGGTGGCTGAGCTGGTCAAGGCGCGTCTCGCCGAGAACCTGGCGGCGGCGGAGGCTAAGGCTGGCGGGACGAGCATGAAACCGGCCGCAAAGGCCGCCCCTGCCGCCAAGGCTGCACCGGCGAAGAGAGCAGCAAGGGAGAACAGCGCTGCGGCGAACACGCGCCTCGACCCGCAGGTGACCGTATTACTCGACAAGCTTGACCATCCTCTGCGCGCCGAACTGGAAGACCTGCGCGCAGTGATCCTCGCTGTCGACGCCGCGATCAGCGAGGGCGTGAAGTGGAACTCAGCCAGTTACATGACCAGCGACTGGTTCGCCACCTGGAACCAGCGCAGCACGGATGGCCTGCAGTTCGTGCTGCACACCGGCGCCAAAGCCAGGGGCAAAGAGCTGCGGCATGCAATTTCCGACCCCGCTGGCCTGCTGAAATGGCTGGCCCCCGACCGCGCGCTGGCCACGCTTGGAAGCGGCTCGGAGCTCAAAAAGAACAGCAAGGCCTTCACCGCGCTGCTGCGCGAGTGGATCAGGTATGTCTAGCGGTATCCGGCCCGACAGCCAACCTGCTGCCCATACGAATGGTGCAGGCACGCCTGCACCCTACCTCAGCGAGGCCATGTCGATCACAAAGCGGTACTTCACGTCGCTGCGCTTCATTCGCTCGTAGGCCGTGTTGATGTCCTGGATGCGGATCAGCTCGATGTCTGAAACGATCCCGTGCTGGCCGCAGAAATCGAGCATCTCCTGTGTCTCAGGGATGCCGCCGATTACCGAGCCCGCCACCGCCCGGCGGCCGAGGATCAGCGGCCGGGTGCTTAGCTGGTCCTGGTCGCCAAGGAAGCCGACAAGCACCATGGTTCCGTTCAGTGCCAGGGTCGGGATATAGGGGTCAAGCTGATGCAGATCCGGCACGGTGTCGATGATCAGGTCGAAGCTGCGCTTGACCGTCTGCATCTGCGCCTCGTCGGTTGAGATCACCACATGCTGCGCGCCCAGCCGGCGGGCGTCCTGCTCCTTGCCCGGCGTGCGGGTAAAGAGCGTCATCTCCGCCCCCATCGCGTGGCCCAGCTTCAGCGCCATGTGGCCCAGGCCGCCGAGGCCCACCACCGCCACGCGCATACCCGGCCCGGCCTTCCAGTGCTTCAGCGGCGACCAGGTGGTGATCCCCGCGCAGAGCAGCGGGGCCGCGGCGGCAAGATCCAGGCCGTCCGGCATCCGCAGCACAAAGCCCTCGCTGACCACAATGCGCTCGGAGTAGCCGCCATAGGTTGTCGTGCCATCAATGCGGTCGGAGCTGTTATAGGTAAAGGTGGCCACGTTCTCGCAGTACTGCTCCAGGCCGGCGCTGCAGGCGGAGCAGTTGCGGCAGGAGTCGACCATGCAGCCAACAGCCACCGCATCGCCGGGCTTAAAGCGGGTCACACTCGCGCCGACGCTGAGCACCCGGCCGACGATCTCGTGCCCTGGCACCACCGGGTACTTCGCGCCGCCCCAGTCGTTGCGGGCAGTATGCAGGTCGGAGTGGCAGACTCCGCAAAAGAGGATCTCAATCTCGACGTCATCCGCGCGCTTGGCGCGGCGCTCAAGGCTGAAGGGACCCAGCGGGTCGGTGGCGGAAGGGGCAGCATAGGCGGAAACGTTCATCTCTAATCTCCTTGGCCGCGCCGACGACTGACATCATTGCGGCCGCGGGATCATACATTGTGCGCAGGGGGGACGTGAGCGGCATTGCAGCAGTGGCGAGCTGGGTAGGGCCGACATGCTGTCGGCGGGAAACACAACCGGCTGCGTGGCTGGATGATCCCAGACTCCACAGATGCCAGCCTGATCCAAAGCTGTGACAGTGCCGTCACCCGCCGACAGCATGTCGGCCCTACCCGCCTCGCATTCATAGCCTTGCCCGGCCGGGCGGCAGCTTCCGCGCAGTAAACTATTCCCCATGCCCGGCAAGAAGGAAGTCATCATCGTCGGAGGCGGTTTGGCCGGCCTCATGGCCACCGTCACCGCCTGCGAGAAGGGCGCCAGCGTCCATCTCATCAGCTATGTCCCGGTCCGCCGCAGCCACTCTGTCTGCGCCCAGGGCGGCATCAACGGCGCCGTCAACACCAAGGGTGAAGGCGACAGCCCGGAGTTCCACTTCGACGACACGGTTTACGGCGGCGACTTCCTCGCCAACCAGCCGATGGTGCGCGATATGTGTTACGACGCGCCCAAGGTGATCTACCTGCTGGACCGCATGGGCGTGACCTTTAACCGCACGCCCGAGGGCCTGCTGGACTTCCGGCGCTTCGGCGGCACGCTTTTCAACCGCACGGCCTTCGCCGGCGCCACCACCGGCCAGCAGCTGCTTTACGCCCTGGACGAGCAGGTGCGGCGCTATGAGGACGAGGGCAAGGTCTTCAAGTATGAGCATCACGCCTTCCAGAGCCTGATCCTCGACGGCCAGCGCAACTGCCGCGGCATCGTGCTGGCCGACCAGCAGACCCTGGAGTGCCGCGCCCTGCTGGCCGACGCCGTGGCCCTCTGCACCGGCGGCATCGGCATGATTTACGGCCAGAGCACCAACAGCGTTATCTGCACCGGCTCGGCCGCCAGCCGCGCCTATCAGCAGGGCGTCTGGTACGCCAACGGCGAGTTCATCCAGATCCACCCCACCGCGATCCCCGGCGCCGACAAGTGCCGCCTGATCAGCGAGTCGGTGCGCGGCGAGGGCGGCCGCGTCTGGGTGCCAAAGAACCCGAAGGACACCCGCCGCGCTAAAGAGATCCCCGTCGCCGAGCGCTGGTACTTCCTGGAAGAGAAGTACCCGGCCTATGGCAACCTCGTGCCCCGCGACATCGCCAGCCGCGAGATCTTCGACGTCTGCGTCAACCAGAAGATGGGCATCGGCGGCCAGTGGGAAGTCTATCTGGATGTGACCCACATCCCCGAGGCCACCCTGCGGGCCAAGCTGGCCGGCGTGCTGGAGATTTATGAGAAGTTCCGCGGCGAGGATCCTTACCACAACCCGATGCGGATCTTCCCGGCGATGCACTACAGCATGGGCGGCATTTATGTGGGCTACGGCGCTGAGACCGACCGCAAGGCCGACCTGCCAGCGGGCTGGGAGCAGTACAAGCACATGAGCAACGTCAACGGCCTCTTTGCCGGCGGCGAGGCGGACTACCAGTACCACGGCGCCAACCGTCTGGGCGCCAACAGCCTGCTCTCCTGCCTCTGGGCCGGCCGCGTGCTGGGCCCCGAGATGACGAAGTACGTGGAGAACAGCCAGCTCCCGGCGCTGAAGCAAAGCGAGATCGACACCGCCGTACGCGAGCAGGAGCAGGCCTTCGAGGCCGTGCTGAAGATGAGCGGCTCTGAGAACGCCACCCGGATCCAGGACGAGCTCTCGCGCGAGATGACCATGCATGCCACGGTGGTGCGCTTTAACGACAAGCTGGACAAGCTGGACAGCAAGCTGACCGAACTGCTGGAGCGCTGGGAACGTATCGGCAGCGCCGACAAAAGCCGCACGGCGAACCAGGAGCTTTTCTTTATCCGCGAGCTGCGCGACCGCATCCTGCTTTCACGGGTCATCGCCCGCGGCGCGCGGATGCGTGATGAAAGCCGCGGCGCGCATTACAAACCGGACTTCCCGGAGCGCAACGACGCGGCCTGGCAGAAGACCACCATCGCGCAGTATGAGCCCAACGGCATGCCGAAGTTCAGCTATGAGAGCGTGGATGTCAGCCTGATAAAGCCGCGCGTGCGCAGCTACAAGAAGGCCAGCCACGGCGGCGCGGAGGAGAAGGGCGGCGAGAAGAAGGCCGAGGCTGGCGCGACGGCGGCGAGCTAGTGGACTGCGCTTCGCGGCCGCCAGGCAGTACAGCTTGGTCCGTTTTCAGTCCTGTGGACAGCCGCCTCATGGCTGCGACTAACATTGCTAAGGCATGCCGCACGACCCGACAGCTCTAGTTCTGCTCTCCGGCGGACAGGATTCCACCACCTGCCTGTTCTGGGCAAAGGAGCGCTTCACCCGCCTGCAGACCCTGTGCTTCGACTACGGCCAGCGCCACCGCATTGAACTGGTCAGCGCCGCGCGCATCGCCCGGATGGCGGGCTCGCAGAGCCACAGTGTGCTGCCCATCCCCTCGCTGGCCCAGCTTGGCGGCAATGCCCTGACCGACAGCAGCCTGTCCATGCTTTCGCCGACGGCGCCCGGCGGCTTGCCCGCCACCTTTGTGCCGGCGCGCAACCTGCTCTTTCTGACCATCGCCGGCGGCTATGCCTGGCAGCACGGCATCCGCGACCTTGTCATCGGGGTCTGCGAGACTGACTACAGCGGCTACCCCGACTGTCGCTCTGAGACCATCGTCGCCCAGCAGCAGGCGCTGCGCCTTGGCCTCGACGCGCCGGACCTGAACATCCACACGCCCCTGATGAGCATGAGCAAGGCCGATACGGTGCGCCTGGCGCGCAGCCTGCCGGGCTGCTGGGACGCCCTGGCCTGGAGCCACAGCTGCTATGAGGGCCGCTATCCGCCCTGCGCTGTCTGCCCGGCCTGCGGTCTGCGGGCCAAGGGCTTCAACGAAGCCGGGGAGAAGGACCCGCTGCTGATTCGGGGTTCAACAGGCTGAGCGGCTCTTACCACCAAAGCACCAAAACACCAAACCGGAAGCCAGGCAGGCTAAGGCGCATGCCAGTAGCAGCCTGCTATCCTGCCTCATGCTTAGGCGTCGCGAACTGCTGCTTGCCCTGCTGGCTGGTGTGCCCTTGTCTGGAGCACTCGCAGGCTCCCTGCTGCGGGGCCAGACCGCCGCAGCGGCAGAAAAGGCCGCCGCGCCAGCCGAGCCGCCAAACATCCCCCTCGATCCGCCGACGCCGGGCGCCTGGACTCTGGCGGTGCTGCCGGACACGCAGTACTACAGCGAGTCCTTTCCCGGCTTGTTCCATGCCCAGTGCGCCTGGATGCTGGAGCAGCAGCGCGCCCGCAACATCGTCTTTGCGCTGCAGCTTGGCGATGTGACCAACCGCAACACGCCGGAGCAGTGGGTGCACGCGAAGGCCGCCCTGAGCCAGCTCGACGGCCGCCTGCCCTATGCCCTGGTACCCGGCAACCATGACTACGGCCCCGGAGGTAATGCCAGCACGCGCGACACACTGCTCAGCGACTACTTCCCCGTGGGGCACATGAGCACATTGCCCGGCTTCGGCGGCGTGATGGACCCGCAGCGCATGGACAACAGCTACTACCTTTTCGGGGCCGGCGGCGTCGACTGGATCGTCATCGGTCTTGAGTGGGCGCCGCGTGATGAGTCCGTCGCCTGGGCTGATCAGGTGCTGAAGCAGCACCCCGGCCGCCGCGGAATACTGATCACCCACGCCTACATGTTCCATGACGAGCAGCGCTATGACCACCTTGATACAACCCGCAAGGAAGAATGGAACCCGCACAGCTACAAAACGCCAGGCAGCATCAACGACGGCGAGGAGCTGTGGCAGAAACTGGTGCGCCGGCATGACATCCCGCTGGTGCTGAACGGCCATGTGCTGGGCGATGGCACGGGCTATTTGAAGTCGCTCAACGACGCCGGCAGGAGCGTGCATCAGATGCTGAGCAACTACCAGTTCCGCAAACTGGGCGGCGAGGGCTACATGCGCCTGCTGGAGTTCCAGCCCGACGGCCGCACGGTCAAGGTGCAGAGCTACTCGGCGCTCTACGACTCCTGCCTCAGTGCCCCGGACCAGCGTTTCAGCTTCGAGCTGGACTGAGCACTGCTCGACTTTCAGTAACAGCGCGGCCCCGTCCGCGCGTTCTGCAGCGCGGCCCCGTCCGCGCGTCCTGTGACCTTGCAGCGCGGTGCTATCCTGCCGGCATGCGAAAGCGCATTGCCCTTGCCGCCCCGGTCTGCGTGGCCACGCTGCTGCTGATAGCCGCCCTGCCGGCCAGCGCAAACGACACCACGCTGAATGTCAACGTCAACCCACCGCGGCAGCTCAGCGACCCCGCCATGCCGGTGCGGATGGACTCTGAGCAGATCACCGTGCACTTTGGCCGCGAGCGTTGCCGTGTGGCGGTGGAGTTTCAATTCGAGAACACCTCTGACAGCGAGGTCTGGCTCAGCGCCGGTTTCCCGGACGAGGACCTGTTGTACCGCTATGCCTTTTACGGCCAGGCGGCCAGCCCGGCCGGCGCCGCGGCAGACTGGCTCTTTCCCGGGCTGGCTTCGCTGGGCGACAACCCGGCCGCGGGCATTGACGACCAGTCGGTCCTGACGGACTTCAAGGCCTGGCGCCGGCCCGCAGGCAGCCCTGTTTCCGCCAGTGAGCTGCTGGAAACCCGGCTGCTGCGCATCGAGCGCATCGCCTGGTCGCCGGAAGTGCTGAGCAGCCTCGGCGGCAACTGGCAGCCCAGCGCCGACACCGGGCTCAACGAGCTGATGTTCTGCCGCGTGTTTGATCTGCACCTGCAGCCCGGCGAGAAGCTGGTTATCGGCCATAGCTACAGCACCCTCAGCGGCAGCAACGTGGAAAGCCAGGCTCTGTTCAACTATACGCTTTCCACCGGCCAGACCTGGCAGGGCAGCATCGGCGCAGCGCAGATCGACGTCTTCCTGGAGGACGGGCTGAGCTTTGGCGATCTGAACTTCGAGAACAGCGAGCCGGGTTATGGTGCTGCCTGCAACCCGCCGCGCGAGCAGTGGCGCGAGCTGGAGCCCGGGCATCTGCGCACCGTCTGGCGCGACTTTGAGCCGACGGGCGGGCAAGGCTTTATCCTGCTGGCGACCAAACCTCTGCCGCCGCCCAGCGAGCGCTGAAACAACGGCTCAGCGCGGAATCGGGGCGCGCCCGGCAGGTTATGCGCTCTGCGCCAGTGGTAAGCTATTTCCATGTCCGCAACAGCGAGCAGCACCGCATCCACAGCCCCTGCCAGCGGCTCCGGCCAGACCGTCCGGCTGCACATCCGGCGCCAGGACGGACCGGGGATGGCGTCCTACTGGCAGGACTTCGAGGTGCCCTTTACCCCCGGCATGAACGTGCTGTCCGCGCTGACGGAGATCCGCCGCAACCCGGTCACCGCCGGCGGCCAGGCCACCACCGCGGTGGTCTGGGAGAGCTCCTGCCTGGAGGAAGTCTGCGGCGCCTGCAGCATGCGCATCAACGGCGTGCCGCGCCAGGGCTGCTCCGCGCTGGTCGAGCACCTGCCCCAGCCGATCACCATCGAGCCGATGAGCAAGTTCCCGGTGGTGCGCGACCTGCTGGTGGACCGCAGCCGCATGTTCAACAGCCTGCGCAAGGTCAAGGCCTGGATCCCGATCGACGGCACCTATGACCTAGGCCCCGGCCCGCGCCAGAGCCCCAAGGATCAGAGCTGGATGTATGTGCTGAGCCGCTGCATGACCTGCGGCTGCTGCCTGGACGCCTGCCCGCAGGTGAACGACAAGAGCGAGTTCATGGGCGCAGCGATCATCAGCCAGGTGCGGCTCTTCAACGCCCACCCCACCGGCGCGCTGCACAAGCACCGCCGCATCGAGGCGCTGATGGGCCCGGGCGGCATCGCCGACTGCGGCAACGCCCAGAACTGCGTGCGGGTCTGCCCCAAGGAGATCCCGCTGACCCAGAGCATCTCCGAGATGGGCCGCCAGACTGCGAAGTACGCGATCAAGCGCTTCTTCGCTAAGCCCGACGTTGAGATGTAGCCTGGCCGCGCCGGCTGCTCAGTACTTCAGATAGCGCGTCAGCTGGCCGTCAGAGCGGGTGGTGAAGGCCGCAGGCAGGCCATCCAGTTCACCCAGGCGCATGTAGCTGTTGCTCCCGTCATCATCGCCAAGGAAACTTAAGGTCTCCGGGCTGGCGGGCCAGGACTGCGCGTCGGAATCAATGGCCCGGTAGTAAACAAGGCGGCTGGCCTCGGGCGAGTTTTCCTGGATCATCACGGCGGGGTTGCCCTGGATGATCGACACCGCCACACTCTGCGTGGAGAAGCCGTCGGCGATGCTGTGCAGGGTATCCTCGAGGGTCCAGTTGTTGGAAGGCGCGATGCGCCGGTAGGTCCGCAGTTCGCCATCCACCAGGCCAAAGGCCAGCAGCATCGGGCCAAACTCTCCGTTGACCACCAGCGGCTGCATGGCGCTAAAGCCCCCGCTGTCGTCGGTCTGCAGCATCAGCTTGGCCTCGGGCCACTCCAGGCCGAGGGCATCGTCGCTGTAACAGAAGTAGTACAGCTCCGGCTCGCCAAAGGCGCCGGCGCGGAAGATGCAGGCCGGGCGGTCGCGGAAGGTAATCAGCCGCGACATGCGGAAGCTGAACTCTGAGAAGACCGCGAGGCTGTCGGATGCGCCACCATCGCAGGTAACGGGATCACCCCATTCACTGCCCTGGGGGTCGAGGGCGCGGACATAGCGCGGATCGGCGTGCCCGCCACCTTCCACGCCATAGGCGATAGCCGGATGGCCATGGATGACCGCCAGGGCCACACGGTCCAGCACCGCGTTGTTCTCCAGGTACTCAATCGGCCCCCAGCTTTCGCCCCCCGGGTCCAGGGCGCGGCAGTAGCGCAGTTCATATGTGGTGCTCGGATTGGCGACATAAGCGATGGCCGGGTGCCCATCCACAACTGCGATGCTCTGCAGGAACGAAGCTTCTGTTGAGTCGTCGACAACCACCGGCTCACCCCACTGTTCCCCCCGCGCATCCAGGGCCGCGCAGAAGTACAGGACCTGAGACTGGGAGAAACACATCGCCGGCACACCGTTCAGATCCCAGATTACATCGCAGGACAAGCCGTTGATGCCGCTGGCCTCGGGCCGCCAGGCGATGATGCCCAGCGGCAGGGTCACTGTATCGGTGCTGATCAGGCCGCTGTTGTCAGTGACCCGCAGACTGAGCTGGAACTCACCGTCGTTCTCAAAGAGCCGCTGTTCCAGCAGGCTCTCGCCAGAGCTCAGCTCATAGCTGCCGTCGCCATCGGCATCCAGCTCATACAGCACTATCTGGCCATCCGGGTCATAGCTGCCGTCCGAGCTGATTGAGACAAGCTGCGGCGCGCTGCCGGAGCCCGGCGTGATGCTCAGGCGGGCCAGGGGCGGATATGACTCTGACAGGCCCAGGCTGAGGTAGTCCAGCTCCGAGGGGCTGGCGCCCAGCAGCACCACCGCCACCATCAGGCGCCCTTCCGGGTTGAAGAGCGAGGGGTCGAAGCTCATGCTCATCTGCGCGGCAGGCTCAAGCTGCTGCCACTCCCAGCTGTTGCGCTCCCAGTCGGCGAAGGCCAGGTACAGCGTGCCGGGAAGCGGCAGTTGCAGCCAGCGCAGGCTAAGTGAGTATGCTTCGCTGTAGTCCGGATAATTCCATTCGTAGAGCGCATAGGCCAGGTCCGCGAGGGCATTGCTGCCGCTGTTGTCATCGGGGGTGAAACGGCCGTCGTTGCTGCCGGATACGGCAACCTCGTTGTGCGGCAGGTCCACGCGGTACTCGCCGCCGTCGCGGCGGAAGGGCCCGCCCAGCTCACTGCCGCGGCGCGCCGGGATGCTGGCGGGGGCAGGCAGCCTGAGCCCCGGCACCGCGGCCGGACCGGAGGCGGCCGGACCGGAAGCCGCCGGATCGGTGGCCGCCAGGCCGCTCGCCTCAAGGCGCGGGTCCGCGCTGTGCGAACAGGCTGTGAGCAGCAGTATCGAGGCCAGCAGTAAAGCTCTGCGCATGGATCCTCCAAGGGCCGACCTGCAGCCCCGGCGCCAGGGGCGCGACCACAACTTATACCCCGGAGACCGAATCGATACAAGCCCGGCGGAAAACAAGCCCCGCCGCGGGCTGGAGCCTAAAATAGCCCTGTGCCAGAGCCCCCTGTGTCCGCCGCCCCCGGCCGAGTGCGCCTGCTGGCGCAGTTTGGCCTGGTTTACTGCGCGGCGATCTGGGGCAGCACTTTCTTTGTTGTCCGCGATGCCGTGGACCATGTCCACCCCGTGACACTGGTCGGCTACCGCTTCACACTGGCGGCACTGCTGCTTCTGCCCTTCATCCTGGCCCGCGGGCACAAGCCCTTCGAGGGCCTGTTTGCACGGGGCGGCGGGCCGGGGATCCGCCTTTCCCCCGGGCTGTCGCTGGGCCTGATGCTCTGGCTGCTTTACATAGCCCAGACCTGGGGCCTGACCATCACCACAGCCGCGAACAGCGGCTTCATCACCGGTCTGTTCATCGTCTTTGTGCCCTTTGTCGCCTGGCTCATCGACCGCAGCCCCGTACAGCCCATGAAGCTGCTGGCGGTGGCGGTCGCCGTCGGCGGGCTGTTTCTGCTCAGCGGCGGGCTGTCCGGCCTGAACAGCGGGGACGTGCTGACCCTGCTGGCGGCCCTGACCTACGCCATGCACGTGCTTTACACCGGCCGCTATGCCGCCGAACCGCACGACCCCTATGTGCTGACCTTCCAGCAGGTGCTGGTCACCGGCGGCCTGAGCCTGCTCACTGTGGCCGTCAGCCAGGGCCTGCATGCCCTTAACCCTGAGCTGCCGGCCTTCAGCTTCAGCCCCGGCAATGCCTCTTCTATCTGGGCCATGCTCTTCCTGACCGTCTTCCCCACACTCTCGGCCTTCCTGCTGCAGCTCATCTGCCAGCGCTATGTTGACCCGCTGCGCACCGCGCTGATCTTTGTGCTGGAGCCGGTCTTCGGGGCCGCCTTCTCCTGGACCATCGGCGGTGAGACCTGCACCCTGGGGCGGGCCCTGGGTGGCCTGCTGATCGTCGCCGCGATGCTGCTGTCGGAGCTTCCCCTGGGCGGCCGCGGAGAGCAGCGGATCATTGATGAGCACGCCCCTGGTTCCTGAACCGCCGCGATCAGCATCCGCTGTGAATGGGCGCAGTTACCTGACACAGTGCGCCGGTCTCTCTAATCCCGTTCCACCTGCTGTATGGGGTTAACTGCGAAGCGGGCATGCATGTCCGCTAATGTCGCTTGCCTCAAATCCAGGCAGGCGCTAAGGTGCTTATATGTCAGCTCTACACGCGGTAGATTTCAACTCCCTTCCCGGCAGCGGCCTGGCCGTGCTTGACTGGACCTGGGAACAGTACGCCCCCTTCTTCAGTGAACTGGAGGGGCGTCCCCTGGACAGTGCGAGCGTTGACGCCTGGCTGCGCGACCTCAGCCGCATCAGCGACCTGCTTTATGAGCACAGCTCCCGGCTGCGCAATATCAACGGCGCTGATACCCGGGTGGAAGAGAACCGCCTGCGCCTTGAGAAGCACCAGTCCGAAGTGCTGCCGCAGGCCTTCATGGCCGGCCAGCGCCTGAAGGAGAAGCTGCTGGCCAGCGGGCTGACGCCGGAAGGCATGCAGTTCCCCCTGCGGGCCATGCGGGCCGAAGCCGAGCGCTACCGCGAGGAGAACGTGGCTCTGCAGGTTGAGGAATCCAAGCTGGAGAACGAGTACAACCGCATCTCGGGCTCAATGAGCGTGGACTTCGAAGGCCGCGAGGTGACTCTGGCTGAGCTGCGCCCGCTGCAGATGGACCCCGACCGCTCACGCCGCGAAGCTGCCTATATGGCGGCGGTGCAGCGCGTGGACCAGGACCGCGACAAGCTTAACGAGATCTGGGCCGGCCTGGTTGACCTGCGGGTGAAGACGGCCGCTAACGCCGGCTGCGCGAACTTCCGCGATTACATCTGGCCGCTCAAGCACCGCTTCGACTACACGCCCGACGACTGCTACAGCTATGCCCGCAGCGTCGAGGCGACGGTGGTGCCATACCTGGCCGGCCGTATGCGCCGCCTGGCCGAGCGCCTCGGCGTGGACAGCCTGCGCCCCTGGGATGTGAATGCCGATCCCCTGCAGCGCCAGCCGCTGCGGCCCTTCAGCGACGTCAGCGAGCTGGAAGAGCGCTGCGCCGGGATCTTTGAGCAGCTCGACCCGGAGCTGGGGCAGCAGTTCCGCCTGCTCCACGGCGAGCAGCTTGACCTGGCCAACCGGCCGGGCAAGGCCCCCGGCGGCTGGTGCAGCGACTACCCTGTGATCAAGCGGCCGCATATCTTCATGAACTCGGTCGGCATCCACGACGACGTGCAGACCTTGTTCCATGAAGCCGGGCACGCCTTCCACGGCTTCGCCACCTACAACCTGCCTTATTCGGCCCAGCGCAGCGCATACATGGAGTTCTGTGAAGTGGCCTCGATGGCCATGGAGCTGCTGGCCGGCCCCTTCCTCACCACCGACCGCGGCGGTTTCTACAGCCCCAAGGATGCGGCCCGGGCCCGCATTGAGCACTTCGACCGCATCCTCTACATCTGGGCCATGGTGGCAGCTGGCGATGCCTTCCAGCACTGGATCTATGAGAACCCCGAGCAGGGCCGCGACGCCGCGCAGTGCGCGAAGGTCTTTGGCGAGCTCTGGAGCCGCTACTTCCCGGCTATCGATTTCAGCGGCATCGAGAAGTGGCGCGACTGGCATTGGCAGCGCGTGCTGCACTACTACGTCGTGCCCTTCTATTACATTGAGTACGGCATCGCCCAGCTTGGCGCGATCCAGGTCTGGCAGAACTCGCAGAAGGATCCCGTCTCCGCCCTGGCCGCTTACAAGCGTGGTCTGGCACTGGGTGGCACGACCAACCTGCCTGACCTGTACAGCGCCGCCGGCATCCGCCTGGCCTTTGATGAGGGTACCTTCAAGATGGCGGTCGACGGCATTGCCAGCGCGATCGCCGAGCTGGAGCCCCTGGCCGAGGGCTAAGCCCGGGCACTGCATTCGCGGGGCTGGCTACAATATGGCCCTTGCGCTGCGGCAGAACTATCGCGCTTGGAGCCCTGGGCCTGCTGGCCCTGTTGTCTGCCGGCTGCGCGCTGCTGCCGCAGTGGCGGGAGAAACAGCTTCAGCGCTACCACCTCAGCCGCTTCGAGGCCTTTGCCCGGCAGGAGGCCTTCGGCGCTGGCAGCGCGCAGTATCCTAAAAAGCCAGCGCCCCCGAAGGACTGCCGCGAAACACTCGAGCCGCTGTATCAGCAGGCCTTTGAAGCGCAGAGCCAGCGTGAGGCCACCTGGCAGGCGCTGCTGGCTGACTGCAACGAACTGCGCGGCCGGCTTGAGGAAATCAGTGGCGCTCTGGCCCGCCGAGACGGCGCCAGCGTGGCAGCCCTGACACCGGAGCTGGGAGAGGCCCGCGACCAGAACGCCGCGCTGCTGAAGGACTGGCAGGCCCGCGGCGCGGAGTTTGAGGGCAGCCTGCAAAGCCTGCAGGTGAAGTGGCAGGAAGTCTGGCCCGAGGGTGCGCAGCCCTGGGACCTGGATGCCGAGGTCGACCGCCAGCGTCGCAGCGCCTTTGATGCAAAGCTCGCAGACGCGGCCGCTGGTCAGGCCGGGAGTGGAAAAGACAGCGATCGCAGGGCGGCCGCGCAGGCGCTGGAACAGGAACACATTGCAGCACTGCTCAAGTATCACGAGTCGCTCTACGGCCGCCTTGCCGGGCTCTATCTGGGGCGCGAGACCGCAGCAGCCAAGGCTGACGCGCCTGCCGCGCCGGACTTCGCCGCCCCGCTGGCTGAGGCACTGGCCCCGCTTGAAGACTATCTGCAGCTGCGTTTCAGCCTCGATGAAGGAATCGAAGCTGAGCTGTCACGTTTCGCTGACCTGACCGGCTTCAGCGTGGAAGAGCTGCTGGAGCTGCCCCCGCAGGCCCAGGCTGCAGGCGACAAGAGCGGACTGAGCCGCCGCCAGCTCTGGGAAAAGCTGCGTGCCGGCAAGCTGCCCTCACTGGAGGGTCGCAAGGACAGGAACCTGCGCGGGCACCGCAAGGACGCCGTGGAGATCTCCCTGGCCCGCCTGGAGTATTACCGCCAGCTTGACGAGCTGCTGACCCGCGCGATCAGTGTCCAGCAGCGCGAGATCCAGCGCCAGTGGGAAATCGTCTGGCCCAACCCGGCGGTGGAGATGGACATCTTTGAGTATGCCCGCACCCTGCCGGAGGCGCAGGAGGCGCCTGAAGTCGCGCCGGACGAGCAGCCCTAGGCGCATATCTCCCGCAGCGGCCCGCCCGCCCTACCAGCCCGCAGGCGGCGTGGTCGGGGTCGGCTCGTTCTTCGCGCTGTCCTCACGGGCCATGGCCTGCCACTGGCTGCCGCCATCGGCACCCTTCGCACCGGAGCTGCTGCCTTTGGCCGGCGCGACCTGCTCCATGTAGGCGATCAGGTCGACACAGCGCTGGCTGTAGCCCCACTCGTTGTCATACCAGCCGACCACCTTGGCGAAGTTGCCGCCGATCACGGTGGTCAGGGCCGCATCAACGATGCAGGAGTTGGTGTCGCCGATGATGTCGCTGGAGACAATCGGGTCGTCGGTGATGTAGAGGATGCCCTTCAGCGCGCCGCGCATCGCATCGCGCAGGCGCTCGTTGATCTCTTCCTTGCTGGTGGACTTGTCCAGCTCGCAGGTGATGTCAACGGCGCTGCCGACCACAGTTGGCACGCGCAGTGAGAAGCCGTCGAGGCGGCCCTTAAGCTCAGGGATGACCAGAGCCACGGCCTTGGCGGCGCCGGTGGTGGTCGGGATGATGTTGACCGCGGCGGCGCGGGCGCGGCGCAGGTCCTTGTGGTCCTTGTCCAGCAGGCGCTGGTCGTTGGTATAGCTGTGGATCGTATTCATCAGGCCGCGGCGCACGCCGAAGCTCTCGTGCAGCACCTTGACCAGCGGGGCCAGGCAGTTGGTGGTGCAGGAGGCATTCGAGACCACGGCAGGATGGCCGTCAGCCGCCCACTGCTGCTGGTTGACACCCATGACGTAAGTCGGCATCTCGCCCTTGGAAGGCGCGCTGAGCAGGACGCGGCGCGCGCCGCCGGCGATGTGCTTGGAGCACTCCTCGATGTTGGTGAAGACGCCGGTGCTTTCAACAACATAGTCAACGCCGAGATCGCCCCAGGGAATCTGGGCCGGGTCCTTGCTGGAAAAGACGCGCACGCGGTTGCCGTTGATGATGAACTCGCCGCCATCCACTTCTACACTGCCGTTGAAGCGGCCATAGGTTGAGTCGTACTTGAAGAGGTGTGCGTTGCTCGCAGCGTCCACCAGGTCATTGACCGCCACGACCTCAATGCGCGGGTCGATATGGGCAATGCGGGTGACGATGCGGCCGATGCGGCCGAAGCCGTTGATACCGATACGGATAGCCATGGGAGAGCCCTCCAGCGGCGGCAGAGCCGCCATTTTGCCGGGCAGATTATAGCTCGCGAGTCAGCTCCGCAAGACCGTGTTTTATGACCGCAAAAGCAGGTCAGAACAGGCAAAACACCCGGTAATCTGCGACATTGCGATTCTGCGCCTGCATGGATCCGGGACTGCGAAAACAGCTTGTCCCCGGATCCTGACACTGCATTTCAATGCCTCTTACAGAGGCTGCCGGCCACGCAGAGACTACAAGCCAAAGTCTTCAGGCCCTGCCGGGTCCAGGCCGAGGGCGAAGCGCACGGCCTGGCGGATGCGGCCGGCGGAGCGCCCGTCGCCAAAGGGGCTGCGCGCATCTGCCGCTGGCAGCGGCAATATGTCCATGTGGTGGCCGCCGGAGCCATGGCGGCTGCCGGCCAGACAGCGCGGCAGGTAGTCCGCCACCGCGCGCCGCAGGGCCTCGGCCTGGGTGCCGATGACCCGGGCGAAGCCGGCGTCGATGGCCTCCGGCCGCTCGGTCTCATCACGCAGTACCAGCACAAAGCGCCGCAGCTGGGTCACCTCTTCCTGGATGCCGCCGCTGTCGGAGAGCACCAGATCGCTGCAGGCCAGCAGGTTGATAAAGGCGTCATAGCGCGGCGGCTCGATCAGCAGCACCCGCTCATGCTCGCCCAGCAGCGGGCCGACAACCTCGCGCACCGCCGGGTTGGGGTGCCAGCAGAAGCACAGCCGGGCGGCGGGGTGCTCTTCAAGCGCAGCCAGCAGGCCGCGGCAGATCTCCGCCATCGGCGCGCCCCAGTTCTCACGCCGATGAGCCGTTACCAGCAGGCGCGGGCCGCTGTGCAGCGCGAAGTCGGCCAGGCGGCCATCGGCGAAGCTGTAGTCAGGGTCGTGCATCAGGCGCACAGCGTCAAGGGCCGTGTTGCCGGTGATGAAGATCTCGCCGCGGTAGTCGCGGTTGGCCAGCAGGTTGACCGCCGCGCCGTGCGTCGGGCAGTAGTAGTGTGTCGCCAGCAGGTCGGTCAGGCGGCGGTTGGCCTCCTCGGGGAAGGGCCGGCGCAGATCAGATGTGCGAAGCCCGGCCTCGACATGGCCGACCGGGATGCCGCAGTAGAAGGCCGCCAGGCTGGCGGCAAAGGTCGTGGTGGTATCGCCATGCACCAGCACAAAGGCTGGCTGCAGCTCTCGAAACAGCTCGCACAGCCCGTTTAGCGCGCCGCTGGTGATGTGCTCAAGGCTCTGGCGCTCCCGCATCAGGTCCAGGTCGTGGTCCGGGCTCAGGCTGAAGAGCTGCAGCACCTCGTCCAGCAGGCCGCGGTGCTGAGCGGTGACGATCAGGCGGTGCTCCAGCTGCGGATCGCCCAGGATGGACAGCACCACAGGGGCCATCTTGATGGCCTCGGGCCGGGTTCCGAAGACGGTGGCGACGATGGGCTTGCTCAAGCTGCCACCGCCCTGGACACAGCAAGGCCGCTGGTCGGAGGTCGGAGGTCGGAAGTCTGAGTTGCAGAACCAGACAGCCTGGAGGCGTGATCTACTGCTGGCTTTGCAGGCTGGGTCGCAATCGCCGGCAGCCTGCGAGCCGCGGCAAGGCGCCGCTTCAGACATCTGACATTCGACATCCGACTCCTTCTCATTAACGGCTCCCCAGCCAGACCGCGAGCAGAGCGCCGACGGCGGTGATGCTGTAGAGCACCAGCACGGTGCGGGGATGCGCCTTGCTATGGACCCACTCCAGGTCGGACTGGCTCAGCTCTTCGCTGTCGATGCGGGCGCTGTAGCGCGCCGACATCAGGGCCAGCAGGCGGTGGTGGATGTGGCGGTTATCCGGCGTCAGCGGATTGAGGCCCTTGGAGAGGCGGCGCAGGATGGCGAAGGCTGTATCGAAGATCGGCAGGGCCAGCAGGGCCAGCGGGATGAGGAAGGAGATCAGGGCGGCCTGCTTGAAGAGCCCGACCACCGAGGTGACGGCCAGCAGATAGCCCAGTGAGAAGGCCCCGCCGTCGCCGACGAAGATCCGCGCCGGGAAGAAGTTGTGCGGCAGGAAGCCCAGAACTGAGCCGATCAGCACCGCGGCAAGGGTGCCGCAGAGCACGGCGTTGGGCAGAGTCGGGTTGAGCAGCGCCAGGGCCAGGAAGCCGGCGGCGGCGATCAGCGCCACCCCGCTGGACAGGCCGTCGAGGCCATCGATCCAGTTAAAGGTGTTGACCACGCCGACTATCCACAGCACGGTGCAGAGCCCGCCGAGCCAGGCCGGCAGGGCGTTGCCCAGGATGGCGCTGATGCTGACCGCGCCGCCGGAGAGGACGATCACCAGCGTGGCCACGGCCAGCTGGGCCAGCAGACGCGGCACGGCAGGGATGGACTTGATGTCGTCGAAGAAGCCGATGAAAAAGAAGCCGCAGAGCCCGACATAGATCGGCGGCACCAGGGCCGACTGGCCCAGCTCCAGGTTGAACCAGTCCAGCATCGCGCCGATGACTGCGGCGGTCAGGCCGAGGCTGATGGCGGAGAAGAGGGCCACGCCGCCCATCCTGGGGATCGAGCGCTTGTGGATCTTGCGGGCGTCCGGCGGGTCGAAGGCGCCATGCCGCCGGCAGACGCGCAGCACGGCGGGCGTCAGCAGGAAGCTGACCAGCGCACAGAAGGCGCCCAGCAGGATGTAAGTGAGCCAGGGAATCTGTCCATGCTAGCACGATTCGAAAGCGGCGCCCCGCAGCGCCCGGCAGCGACCTAGCGGGTGGCAAACTGCCAGGTCACTGAGTAGGCATCGCCGTCCACCATGCCGTTCATTGCCACCTCAATCACCGTGTTGCCCGGCAGGGGGTCCTTCGGGATCAGCGCCACCAGGCCCTCATAGCGCCAGTCCGGCAGCAGCGGCCGGTAGGGCAGCTGCATATAGTACGGAATCGTGTTGCCATTGCGGGTGTCGGTGATGGTCGCCGTGACCTCGCTGATCTCCTGCCCCAGGCCGCCGAAGAACTCGACGGTGATCGGGATGCCCATCTTGGTGTCGCTGACCGGCATCGGGATCTCCTCCTTGAAGGAGCTCGGCACATTGCTCATGCCGGGACCGGGATAGGCCACCACCGCCGCCTCGGCCCCAAAGCCCTTCATCCGGCCGCGGTTGATGTCCATCACCTGGTAGCCGCCGGAAGAGCCGAAGCCCACCCGCAGCAGGTTGGGGTCGAACATGCCGATGCGGTGATAGAAGGTGCGGGTCCAGTTGTCGATGGCCTCCACCGGCGCCACGCCCTGGTAGATCACGCTGTTGCGGGCCGCGGTCTTGCCTTCGGTGGTATAGCCGGGCAGGGAGGGCGACTCCTCATGCGCCGAGAGGCCGACGACGGAGAGGGAGATGCCGTTGTAGTCGAGGTAGTTGGCATGGGCCTGGGCGCCGTAGGAGAGGTCCAGGTCCAGGGTCACCGGCGGCACTCCGGCCTGGGCCCGGTAGATATTGAGGCGCTCGATGGCCGCATTGGCCGCGCTCATGTTGACCTTGATTTCCTCGCCGGGGTAATTGGGCCAGGGCGTGGTGGCGGAGCCGCCGCCGCCGCAGGCCGAAGCGAACACGACACACAGCGCTGTCAGCGCCGGGATTAGTCTGCGCAGCACGGACCTTGCCCTCCCACTTGCCATCACTTATCTAACTATACCCGCCCCGGCTGGATGCTGCACAGGCCGGGCCCTGGCGGCCCGCCGGGGCAGCGCCGCGCAGGCCGGGCCAGCCGCGCGGCTTGCATCAACGTGCAAGCCTGCCGCCGCAGCCCGCGCCGCCGGTTGCGGGCCCAGCGCGGCGGTTTTAATCTTCAGCCCCCAAAATGCACGTCGCGGAGCAGTTTGAGTTTCGCATTTTAACTTTGCAGCCCGCTTTCGCAACGTCCAAAGCACCTTCTCAGCCGAACCGTTTTCTGATTCCGGATAGCCGACATGGAGTAGTCCAAACAGATGACTTGCCTGCATTTTCAAGATACGCCTCTGCCTCGCCGCCGCCAGGATGCAGCGCCCGCCGCCGGCCGGGGCCGTGGGCACGGCGCGCGCAAAGAGCATACCCGCGCAGGCGGGCAATTGCGAGGCCGGCGGGCATTAAATGGCCGCGTTATCACAACAGGGCCAGGCGGGCGAATCGGGCGCAGACTGGACCGCGAGAGTGGGAGTTTTAACAAGCACAGAAGTACGAAGCGCGGAGCGCGGTAGGTTCGGGCTTCCGGCAGCGATGAGGCAGCACCGCCGCGGGCCCTGGCAAGCAGGGCCCCTCCGCCGCCGGAGTGCAGCAAGGCGGGTCGGCGGAGTTCATGTTTCAACTGTGCGCGGGGTTGGTACTAAACCTAAGACTCAACTACTAACAAAACAGCTTCACAGTTTGCTTAGGTAGGAGGTAACAGACAGCATGCATTGGTGCATCTGTTCGTTACCTGCGGCGTAAACCACCAGGCTTTGCTGGCAGCTAGCAGCCCTTGACCTAAGCGTCGCATCTAAAGGCCTACATCTGCTCCCCTTAGCACCCGCACCTGGATCGTATTAGAAACTAAACACAGGACAAACAACTGATTTGAATCTCCTACACCCAATTCTGCATCCAGAACGTATCCGCCATCTTCAACTAACGTGACAACGGACGCTGAGGTATTCACACTATCGACTGAACCGTTCCTACGGAAGCATACAACGCCATTCTGACTTCTTGACGGTAAGAGCGCAACTATAGGGCTCCATTCATAATTCGGAGCATGGTGGTTGTCCAATTCTCGTAGCACCGTAATACCTTCCGCAGAGACTTGACACACTCTGCCTCCGACGCCTGCACAATACACACTACGGTTCTCACTTACTGACTCTGTAATCATCATATTCGTAAACACTTCGAACTTCGAAACAAGTTCTACATCAAAGCACTGAATAGATCCATTTGAATATACGCACACGATGTTGCCATTGTCACCGGTGCAGGTACTAAGCAGAAAAGTTGGATCGGCAACTGGTAGTTGTGAGTCCGGAGCGAGCACTACTCGCAAAGACTCTTCACTCTTTATTGTCCGACAATCTATGATCTTTAAGAATGCCTCATTACAAGAGAACAGTCCAATGACCGGCGGATAGGGAGATATAATAATCGGATCGAGTACTTCATGAGCAACGTTCGGGAACGTCTCCTTCATGATAAGGGGAGTTATGGACACTCTTGAATCCATCTGAACAAACTGCCCCTCCGTCATATCCTCGTTCAGCAGAATCACACCACCATGTATTGGAACGCATTTCAGTACTTTCCCAAGTCCAGTTTCTGATTCGTACTTGGTGATGCAACCCTTAGAGTCAATCAGCAAAGCGCTCAGCCTTGCTCCGCGAACACATAATACTCCGCTGGAGGCAGTACAGCTTAGGTCCGAACTGAGTATTTGCTCCGTCACTGCACTCGAAGCTTGCGTGTTTTCACGTCCAAGAGCGTCAATAACAACCCACTTGCGAGTGCTCCGACCACCAAAGCTAAGTAAGAGTGATCCGGACTCAAGGACTTTCACTTCAGGATCTTGCCAAATGTCATTGCTGGAAGCTGTCAATCTTGTGAATTCGGTGAAGTCAACTTGTGACCTCCCATTGTGTTGTGTTGCCGAACCTGGACTAAAGATGGTTGCGAAAAGCACGAGGCAAAGCAATATACTCAGCATTGTCTAGTTACCTCCCATTCTCTCGCAAACACGATTTGCATATGCATTCCAATCCAAAGGACAGCGGAGTGTTCCTGTAACCCCGCCGTAGTAGCCACCAGCGGTAGAGTTGTAGACTCGGGACTGGCCTTTCCAATCAAATAAACTCTGATCTGATAGGCAACAGCCAATCCTAGCAATAGGATCAACAGTGCTAATGTGGATACAATGCAAGTTCTTCTAATCTTCATTTGGCCCCTGCCTAGAAGTGCGTAGTAGTGCCATTGTACCAGTCAGAGGGATGCGGACAGGGTGTCCGCGCTCCATGAAGAGGCCGGCTTGCAGCCGGCGTTCCCTGCGCGCGGCGCAGCCGCGACCTTCCGCGCGGAGAGCTGCGAGGCGCGGCCTCCGGAGAAAGGCTGCCGAGTCCACAGCCAAGAGCACAGCGGGCAAATGGTGTGGCTGGAAACTGAAATCCGCTTAAACTCCTCACCCCACGCAGGGCTGTGTGTCAGGTGAATGCCGTTACTGTACAACTAAGAGCCCTCAGTCAATCCCTCCTTCTAAAGTACAATAACGTTAGCGTAGTCATTACAATAAGAAGTATGCCTATTACAATGGAACCGACATAATAATCGAGTCCTATCACACCAATACGGTAGCGGTATGTTACGCCGACAACATATAATAGAACAACAACTGCTCCCGCAGCTGCGATAAGTCTGTTGATCCTTATGGTCGCCATCCAAAGTACCTGAATCAATACTAACATGGAAGTCATCTCCCGGTGTCGTTCCAGGAGCAAGAGGAGTAAAGACGTCAAAGGTAAGCCCCCATGGTATCCCAACGAGTGGCGGCATCCCTCCGCCGCCGCAGCCTTGGCATCCGCCTCCTCCACCGACACCTTGGATCGGGCCGCAGCCGAGATGGGAGGCAAACTCAGCTGCAGCTGCCGGGCACTCACCCAAGCGCCGCAGAGAGCAAAAGGGGTGGCAGGAAAACTGAAATGAGAGCAAAGTCATCTCCCCGCGCAGGGGCTGTGTGTCAGGTGAATACCGTTACTGCGCACTATACATGTGATCTCACAAGACTCTTGACACCCGCAAAGTTCGCTCGCACTCTTAGTTGTCGTAGGTACTGCTACGCTAGTCAACGGGTAGTAAATAGAGGTAGCCAACACCATGCACGTAGTACACAATACCAAGTGAAAGACCATCAAGATTAATGTCCTGTTCACGCTGTGGCGAGATGGTAATCACTACTTGATCTTCAATTCTCCTAACAGCAAACAACTGCGAGATACTCAAGTTGGACTGAGACGGATACCTCTGTTTCATTGGGCTACCAGAAACACTAAGTAAACTCAGTTTCAGATCATCCCCAGCTCCTTCCTCGAACTCGATTCTATGGTCCGCCAGATATGTTACCAAGTAGTTCGTTTGATACTGTCTTGATGAAACGCGACCTTGGAACAAGACTACGGCTGATATCTCGCTAACTTGGGCTTCAGTATAGCCAACAAGTTCTACTCTGTCGTCAATACGACGGGCCACCAGCGGTAGAGTTGTAGACTCGGGACTAGCCTTTCCAATAAAATAGACTCTGATCTGATAGGCAACAGCCAATCCTAGCAATAGGATCAACAGTGCTAATGTGGATACAATGCAAGTTCTTCTAATCTTCATTTGGCCCCTGCCTGGAAGTGCGTAGTAGTGCCATTGTACCAGTCAGAGGGATGCGGACAGGGTGTCCGCGCTCCATGAAGAGGCCGGCTTGCAGCCGGCGTTCCCAGCGCGCGGCGCAGCCGCGACCTTCCGCGCGGAGAGCTGCGAGGCGCGGCCTCCGGAGCAATGCTGCCGGCTAAGCTGGGCAGTGGACATTTGTGGCGATTGTAACGCGGGGGAGAGAAGATGCGGACAGGGTGTCCGCGCTCCAATTGAAGCTGCAGACTAAAGTCCGCGCTCCCCAGCGAAGATGCCGGCTTGCAGCCAGCGTTCCGTAAGATACGGGACACTGTCCCGCGCTCCATGAAGAGGCCGGCTTGCAGCCGGCGCTGCGAGGAGGATGGGCGCATATCCATGCGCCCCTACAAGACGGACGGACACAAGGTCCGCCCCTGCGAAGAGGCGTCCGCCCTAAGGCTATCCGGGCAACCTGGCTACGAGACTGCGTCATGGGCAATCATGCCCGCGCCACCAGGAAGAAGGTGCAGGCAGGCCTGCACCCTACGAAGACCGCAGGCCGACGCGCTCGAAGAGCTCGTCGACGTGCTGCACATAGGGCTCATAGGTGAAGCAGGCCAGCAGCGCGATGTGGTCCAGCACGCCCGTCACCTCGCGGTCAGAGCTGAGGCTGTCCAGCAGGGGCTTGCCGCTCTCCCAGCAGGCCAGGGCATGGCGCTGCACGATGCCATAGGCGTTCTCGCGGCTGACCCCCGCCGCCGCCAGGGCCAGCAGCACGCGCTGGCTGAAGATCAGGCCGCCGGTCAGCTCAAGGTTCCTTTGCATGCGCTCCGGGCGCACCAGCATCTCCGCGATGATGTAGGTCATCTTGGCCAGCATGTAATCCGCCAGGATGCAGGCGTCCGGCAGGATCACGCGCTCGGCGCCGGAGTGGCTGATGTCGCGCTCCTCCCAGAGCGCCACGTTCTCCAGCCCGGTGACGGCGAAGCCGCGCAGCACGCGGGCCAGGCCGGTGATGCGCTCCAGCAGGATCGGGTTCTTCTTGTGCGGCATGGCGGAGCTGCCTTTCTGGCCCTTGCCAAAGGGCTCCTGGACCTCGCCGATCTCGGTGCGCTGCAGGCTGCGCAGGTTGACCGCCATCTTTTCCAGGGTGGCGGCGAGGCCGGCGACGACCGAGATGAAGTGCGCATGCCGGTCGCGCTGGACCACCTGGTTGCTGACCGGCGCGGGGCGCAGGCCCAGCTTGTCCAGCACCTGCTCTTCAAGGCTGGGGGGAATGTGGGCGAAGTTGCCGACGGCGCCGGAGAGCTTGCCGACGGCCAGGCCGTCCGCCGCATCCCGCAGGCGCTCGCGGTGGCGCTGCAGCTCGTCAAACCAGACCAGCAGGCGCAGGCCGAAGGTGGTGGGCTCGGCGTGCACGCCATGGGTGCGGCCCATGCACAGGGTGTGCTTGTGTTCCAGGGCCCGGCGGCCCAGGGCCTCCAGCAGGCCGTTGAGGCCCTCCAGCAGCAGGCGGCCGGCCTCGACCAGGATCAGGCACTGGGCGGTGTCCACCACATCGCTGCTGGTCAGGCCCTTGTGGAACCAGGCCGAATCGTCGCCGATGCTCTCGCCGACGCTGGTGGTGAAGGAGAGCACGTCGTGGTTGAGGGTCAGCTCCAGCTCGTCGATGCGCTCGACGCTGAAGGCGGCCCTGGCGCGGATGCGCTCCAGGGCGTCCTGGGGGATGGCGCCGCGCTCGGCCCAGGCCTCGCAGACGGCGAGCTCCACCTTGAGCCAGGCTTCATAGCGGGCCTGGTCAGTCCACAGACGGCCCATCGCAGGGCGGGTATAGCGGGAGATCAATTTGTTACTCCTGTGCAGCCGGAGGCTACCTGCGTGAAGTGTGAAGCGAGAAGAGTGACAGCCTGCTTCTTAGTGCTCCTTGCTGACCTGCTCCAGCTTCTTCCTAAGGTGATTCGACAAGCCGCCAATCAATGCTATGCAGCCTTCAGCCACCTGATAGATCCTGCCAAAGGTGAGCTGGTCCATGCCATGGATATCCACAGCCACATAAAGCAGCGATTGAATCTCAAAGGCTGAGCCGCGTGCCATGTTGAGAAAGTGAATGAACTCCCTCTCGCCACGCCTGCCATAGCCTTCCGAGATGTTTGCCATTACTGACAAAGCGGCCCTTCGCAGTTGCTTGCGAAGATCAAAGTCCTGTGCCAAGGTGCCTGTGCTGGTATGAGCGTAGATCAGCCGCATAAGTTCTCTTGCCCTTTGCCAGGCATGCAACTCCTCGAAGCGTTTGATCTGGCTCAACGGGCGGAAAGAATAGCAAAAGTCGCGGCAGGCGGCAGCGGGACCTGATTGAACGGCTATTCAACGCTTCCCGCTTCACCCTTCCCGCTTCCCGCTTCACTCTTCCCGCTTCCCGCTTCACCCTTCCCGCTTCCCGCTTCACGCTTTCCCCCTCCGCCGCCATCGCATACACTCCCAGCGTGACATCCATGCGCATCAACCGGGCCCTGGCCCAGGCCGGAGTGGCCAGCCGCCGCGGGGCGGAGCAGCTCGTCCTGGCCGGCCGTGTGCGCGTCAACGGCGCGGTGGTGACCGACCTGGCCACCACCATCGACCCGGCGCGCGACAAGCTGATGCTGGACGGCAAGAGCATCAATCTGCAGGCCCTGACCTATTTCGCCTACTACAAGCCGCGCGGCATCGTGACCAGCATGGAGGATGAGCGCAAGCGCCCCTGCGTGGGCGAGCTTTGCCGCAGCCTGCCGGGCAAGCCGCGGCCGGTGGGGCGCCTGGACCGCGCCAGCGAGGGCCTGCTGATCCTGACCAGCGACGGCGAGCTGGCCAACCGCCTGACCCACCCGCGCTATGGCGTGCGCAAGGAATACCAGGTGACGATCAGCCCGCGGATCAATGACCCCAACGCGCGGCAGATGATTGAGGGCGTCGAGCTGGAGGACGGGCCGGCGCGCTTCGAGGGCATCGAGCTGCAGGAGAGCGCGGGCGACCGTTCGCGCCTGCTGGTGGTGGTCAGCGAGGGGCGCTACCGCCTGATCCGCCGCGTCTGCGAGAAGCTGGGCTTCAAGGTGCTGCGCCTCAAGCGCATCCGCATCGGACCGGTGGCGCTGGGCCGGGTGCAGGTGGGGGAGACGCGGCCGCTGAGCGGCGACGAGATCAAGCAGCTCAAGAAGCAGGTGGGGATGGAATAGTGGGCTTGTAGGGGCGCGGGGAGCGCGCCCGCGGCGGTAAATCCGAGTTGAAGGCATGCAGCGCAGCTTGCCCCGTGCCGCACTTCAAGGCGGCGATATCTACTCTTGGTCTTAGCAGGAAAGTCCCGTGAGGATTTCTGCGCGCTACGGCATTAGCAACATCTAGCTCCATGCATCCCGGGCGCGCTCCACGCGCCCCTACAGTCTGTCGGACCGCCGGCCTTAGCCGGCCAAACCACTAGGGACAGACCAGCAGGCTGGTGCCGGTCAGCAGGGCCACACCCGGCCCCTGGGGGCCTTCAAAGCGCGTCAGGCAGTGGCAGCTGGTCTCGAGCTTCTCGTCATAGAGCAGCTCGCCTTTGGCGTCAAAGGCCCGCAGGCGGCTTTCAAAGCCCGGACTGGAGAGGACCAGCGCGCAGCGGCCCAGCTGCGGGCCGAAGTCCCCGGCGCTGCTGTGCAGCCCATCGATCAGCTCCTCAGTGCTCCAGCCGGGCATGTGCCAGTTGCGCAGGCGCTGCTGCGTGATGTCATACACGCCGCGCTCGGGGTCGATCAGCTCTGAGCGCCCATCGCTGTCCAGATCGGCGACGTGATATGGGTCAAGGGCCGGGGGGTCAAAGCTGAGAGGCGCGCCGTCCAGCCCGGCCAGCAGGAAGCTGCCGCTGTGGCCGCCCTGAATCAGCAGCTCGAACTTCCCGTCGGCATTGCTGTCGGCGGCGCCGAGCAGCCTGGGCTCGCCATTCAGCGGCAGGCGAAAGCGCCCGGCCTTGATCAGGCCATCGAGATCCACATCGCTCAGCCGCCAGACAACTTCGCCCTGCGCGTTTCTGGCGAGGAAGCCCTCCTTGCCGGCGGCAAAGAACATCTCGCTGTGGCCATCGCCGTCCAGATCGGCCGGCGCGCAGCGGAAGCTGAGGGCAAGGTCGGGCTCGTCCGCCAGCAGTGTGCCGTCGGCTTTGTAGGCCACTACCCGCTCGCCGCCGCCAGGCTTCAGCTCGTTGATCAGCACTTCATCCAGGCCGTCGCCATCCCAGTCCCAGGCGCAGCAGAGCGACTGCTCGTCCGCGTGGCTCTGCCAGCTCGCGGCCTGCGTGCCATCCAGGGCCACTATGCGCACCGAGCCGTCGGGGCCCAGCAGCAGCAGGCTGTCCTCGGATGTGCTGAGGAAACGGCCGGCCAGCAGGCGCGGCGGGCTGAGCGAGGAAAGCGCGCCGGCATAGCCCGGGAGCGCGCGCCAGGCGATCGGGTTGCCGTGAAAGACCATACCTGGCGGCAGCTTCGAAGCCTGTGGCGCCGCGCTGATGGAATGAGCCCGCTTCAGCAGCAGGGCCCCGAGGGCGTAGACCACACAGAGCGCGCAGCACAGCAGCAGGATGACCAGCAGCGGACTGAGCTTGCGCGGCTCGGTGGCATTCATCCGCTGATTCTGGCCCTCGCCCCTGCTGTCAGCCGCTTCTCCGTCCCAGACAAGGCTGCGGCGCGTATAACGAACCAGCTCCTCAATAATCATACGACGGCGGAAAGGCGCGTTTACAAATGCCAGACCGATGGCGGGAAGGAGATAGATTGGCGGAATCATCGAGAAATCGCCATACTCGTCGAAGAGGAATGCAAGCATCGTCAGGCCAACCGCCAGTAGGGCACTTCCAAGGCAAAACCACTGAGATATTGGACTAAAACCTGATCCTCGCTGAGCCGTGAGCTGCGCACCAAGCTCAGAGGCGGTATCCACCAGGGCCTGCTCTGTGCTTCCTGAAACCGCAGCGCCCGGGAACTGCGCAGCATGGTCTCCCGGGCCGGTATGCAGGCGGGTATCGTGGCGCATGGCCAGCAGGAACCCGGCATCAACGTGAACGAGATATGCGCGTACAACTCGTACTTGGCGGCGCGCGTCAAGGATGGCCATGAGCAGCGGAAGGCCCAGCAAAAGCAGCATGCAAAGCAGGTTCCAGAGCGGCAGGTAACTGGAGTCAACCAAGGCAATCCCTGGAAGACTGGAAACTAAGCCAATGAGCATGAAGATAGATGTCAGCGCGCCCCAGATTGCCCATGGCACAGCGGAATTGCCCAGCATTCCTGTCGTCAGATCCTCGCCCAGCCGTTTGGCCAGATCCGGCTTTGGCTGAACTGTGCGGTCGATCCTGTAATCCGGCCTGCTCGGCTTTGGCGTCGGCTCGAGGCGTTCTAGCTCGCGCTCCAGGTCGGACAGAATCACCCGGCCCCACAGCGGCACGCAGAAGTCGCGGATCAGGCTCGAGCTTAGCGCGGCAAAGAAAAGCAGAAGGCCGGCGCTGGCGGGCAGGGCCAGAAGATAAGGTAGCCAGCGCCAGCTTTGGCCGGGATGGCTATGCAAAAAAAGCTGCTCAACGAATGGAACGGCTATCAGCAGCCATATCAAGCAAGCCAGCCAGAGCCAACCTGACAGCCAGGCAAGTCGCCCGATGCGCCGCGGCGGGTTGACGAACCAGTCGGCCTCGCGGATCAGGCGCAGGAGCTGATCCTCGGGACTGCTGATCTGCGGGAAGCGGTGAAACCGGCGCAGCCAGGGATGCACATAGTTATCGATATCGTTCAGTTCCAGCTCGCCGCTGAGCAGCCGCGCGATGGCCCGGCTCTCCCGCAGGCGCCTGGTCATGGTTGTGCGTACACGGACAATGAAGGGCCAGCACATCAGGCAGATAAGTCCAAACCAAAACAGGCCGGCGAGGACGACAAGCGCTGGATAGAACTCCGGCGGGTTGCCGAGGCTGAGATTGAGGTCCTTCAGCCAGCTAAGCTCCCTCCCGTACATGAAGTAGAGATAGATTGGCAAGTAGGTGCTGCCGATAGCGATAGTCAGCGGCGGGAAGCTGCGGATATTCGCTGCACCCCTGACTTTCTTGAGCGCCTCCTTCCACTGCGCAATCGTTGGCGTGCCGGGAGGCGGCAAGGCAGGGGTCGGCGGCGGGCCGGAAGCGGAATCAGCAAGCGAGATTGCATGGTCGCTCAATGGCTGTGATTCTAGCGCGGCGCGGGGTGCTGCGGGTGGGCCAGTAAGAGGCTGGCCGGCTGGAAAGCGGTTCGATTCCCCGCACTGCCGTGCAGGGCCACGGGAAGAAGAACGCTAACCCCCCGCACTGCCGTGCGGGGCCACGAAAAGAAGATGCCGGCTAAAGCCGGCGCTCCAGGATGTCGGCGCTCAAGGATGCCGGCGGTCGAAAAATTACGGGACTATTGTCCCGCGCTCCAGGGAGGCCAGCGGTCGAAGAATTACGGGACTATTGTCCCGCGCTCCAGGGATGTCGGCGCTCCAATGAGGCCGGCGCTGCATGAGCCCATGGGCTGTGGCGGAGTTAGTCCTCACCGTGGGTCTCTTCGTCGCCGGCGCGGCCGTTGCTGCCGGCGGGGCTCTGGGCGTCCGGTTCGTCGGCCCAGTCATAGCCGGCGCCCTGCCATTCCTCGGGCGTGCCGTCTTCTTCTTCCGTCAGCGGACTGGTCGGGTCGCCGGCGCTGTAGTAGTTGCCAAAGCCGCTGATGCCCGAGACCAGGGGGTCCAGGCCGAAGCGGATAAGCTCGCGGCGGGCGTTCTCAAAGCTGTAGCCCAGGTGCTGCGCGGCCTGGCTGAGGACATCCAGGCCCTCCTGCACGGCCTCGGTAAGGTTCACCACCAGGTCGTCTTCCTCGCCTTCCACGCGCGGGCGGCGCGTGCGGTGGCTGACCTGCACGGCGGTGACAACCGCGGCGGTGGCGAAGATCAGGCCGATACCGGCGCCAAGCCAGAAGCTGCCGGGAATGCCCTCCTGGCGCGCGCGGCGCTTCAAGGGGCGACGCGGCTCCTCTTCCACATAGTCATACTCGCGCACTGCGGCCATCCCTGAAATTATATCCCAGCAGCAGCCGGCCTAACCTAAAGCCGGGCCGGGCGCCGGGCTTGTTATCATAGTCGCGAGGTGCAGGACTGATGCGCAAACTGGGGATTGTGGGCTTTGGCACGATGGGCAGCGAGATCGCGCTGCTGGGCGCGCTGGCGGGGCTGGAGGTGGCTGTGGCCAGCCGCGACCCCGAGGCGGTGCCGGCGGGCAAGCAGCGCCTGGCCAAGCTGCTGCGCCTGGCCAGCCGGGACGAGAAGTTCTTCGCCGCCGCCGCGGTGGCGGACGACAGCGCCCGCGAGGCGACCCTGGCGCGGATCAGCGCCGCCGGCTACAGCGACTTTGGGGACTGCGACTATGTCATCGAGTCCGCCCCCGAGGACCTGCGCCTGAAGACCTTCATCTTCGAGCAGCTCGCGGCGCACTGCCGGCAGGACTGCATCCTGGCCACCAACACCAGCAGCATCAGCATTACCCAGCTGGCCGAGGCGACCGCCGGGCCGCAGCGCGTGGTGGGCATGCACTTCTTCAATCCGCCGATGCAGATGGCGCTGGTGGAGGTCATCCCCGGCGAGCAGACCAGCCCGGAGACTGTGCAGGCGGCCCTGGACTTTTCGGCGCGCCTGGGCAAGAAGGGCATCAAGGTGGCCGAGACCCCGGGCTTTGTGGTCAACCGCGTGCTGATGGCGATGATGAATGAGGCCATGCGCCTGCTGGAGGAGGATGCCGCCAGCATGCAGGACATTGACGACGCGATGCGCCTGGGCGCCGGCTTCCCGCTGGGGCCCTTCAAGCTGGCGGACCTGGTGGGCCTGGACGTTTACCTGCACACATGCGAGAGCATCTACCGCCAGAGCGGGCGCGAATCCTTCAAGCCCAGCCCGCTGCTGGTGAAGCTGGTTGAGGAAGGCAAGCTGGGCCGCAAGAGCAAGGAAGGCTTTTACAAGTATTAGGGCCGGCGCGGCCGCCGTGAAGGCAAAGAAAAGCGCCGGATCTCTCCGGCGCTTGTGTATACCTGTTCATGCTTCAGCGCTGTGCACCGCAATTGCTGCGGCCGGCGGCGAAGGCGGCTGGACCTAGGCGCTTTCGGCCGCCCCGTCATCCTCGTGGCGCTTGAGCTCGTCTGCGCCGGCGGCAACGGCACGGCGCAGGCGGTCAGCCGCATCGCCGATGCTGTCACGCACGCCGTGCATGCGGTCGCCCAGCGCGGAGCTGTACTGGCTGGCGCGCTCGCGGCCGGCCTCATAGGCGCGGCGGGCGGCCTCGCGGCCACGGCCATAGGTCTCGCGGCCGGTCTCGACCGCCTTCTCATAGCTGTCACGCGAGAATTCCGCGATATCGGCACGCAGTTCCTTGCCGCTCTTCGGGGCGATCAGCAGGCCGATGACCGTGCCAACCAGCGTACCAAGGCCAAATCCGGCGATCAGCATCGAAATGCCACGCCCGTCGTCGTAACGATCTCCCATATTACACCTCCAGTTAAGGCGCGAGATTATAACGGCTGCTCGCGCAGGCGTCTAATCTATCCATTTCCTTGCCGCTGCTCATGGATGCTGAACCGTTAGCTCATAGTCCATATCCGAGGAGTCGAGCACCACATAGTAGGTACCCGCAGTTGGCAGGAATAAGTCCAACTCCATGACACCGCTTTTGTTTGAACTATACGACTCCGCGATTTGTTCCTCAAGGCTGTTGAGCAGGTAGCAGTGCACGTCTCTGTACCAGGCAGCCGCCAGAGAGACTTTAACCTTGGCGAGACCGGAGCCTGAAGCCTGGATCTGGTAGCAGTCAAAGTCGTCATTCCCATCCGTTGGGTTTTCGGAATCCAGGCTTGCGACAAAGGGCGTACCGTCAGCCAGCGGTGTGGCGTCAATCAGGTCGTTGTTCGGCTCTCCGGCATCGAAGTAGCTGTAGCTGAGGCTGAAGTCCTGCACCACATCCGCATTGCTGATCTCGACACTCACCACATTGGCGGGCGAAACGTCGTAGTTCACGGCATAGCACTCGAGAGAGTAGGTGCCGGGCTCCAGCGGCCCGATGCGATAGTCCGTTTCGCTGAGCCAATCTGGTTCAATCTCGCGGCCGACAATGCGCAGCCCGGCCTGCAGCTCTTCTGCCGGGACGTCATGGCTGAGCTGGCCGGTGATGTAGTAGGCCTCCACAGGCTCAACGCTGAGGTCATAGCTACCCGAGCCGCCGTCGCAGTAGATCTCGATGCGGCTCGAACTGCTGCCTGACTCGAAAATGAAGGAACCGTCAAAGCCACGATAGCTGCCCAGCTCGTTCTCATCCTGGTCATAAATGGTGTAGAACTGCTCCAGACTGCCGTCGCTGCCGCCACTGGAACCGAAAGTGATTCTAATCATCTGCCCGCCGCTTGAGAAAATATAGCTGTCTTCAGGATCTGTTTCGTGGTCGAGGGTGGCGCTGAGGTTGCTGAACAGAGTCAACTGGCCGGGCTCGCCAAAGCGATTGGGCTCAAGCCGGTCGAGGCCGTTGGCGCCGTCTGCGCTGAACACCACCTCGAGTTGATCGACGCCGGCGGGAATGGTCAGGGTCTGGCGGTTGAATTCCATGCCGTACCGGAAGGCCTCAAGGTAAAGCTGCTCACCCTGCATCAGGCCCAGCGCCAGGTCGGTTCGCCCGTCCGGCCCGGTCTTGCGCTGCTCCTGCTGGCGCAGCTCCAGCGGAAGGATGTAGTTGTCGATCCGCGCATCGCTGAGCGGCTGGCCGTCGACTTCGCACAGCACACTCACGGTAGTGCCGTCGAACTCCTCGATAGTCAGCCCGTAGGCATGTGCCCGCAGGTCGTTGCTGGCGACAACCACGTAATAGGGGTTGCCGTCGCAGGGGGTCGGTGTACGCGACTCCCAGGCGTCGGGGCGCTGGCAGACGCCAGGCAGGTAGCTTTGGCCCTGGTCAAGGATGGACAGGCCGAAGTTGATGTGTTCGCTAAATCCGCCGCCATCGCGCAGTGTTACAACTGCGCGCAGAAACTTCCCTGCCTCGGGCGTCACGATGTAGTAATCCGCGTTCTCACTGCCACCTACCGCAAGGCCACCGGTGGGGATGTCTACCGGCAGTGTCAGCGGAGTGGCGCTGGGTGCATTGTCGTTGGGTTCATAAGGATCGCTGAAGCTGACCGGCGCGGCTTCGAAGTTGACGTTGAGCTGGTCGCCAGCCGCCAGATTGGCATTTTGCAGTGGCGGATCGAAGGTGTAATCCGCATCCTCAGGAATGACGTTATACACATTCGGCGGCAGCAGCAAAGAGTAGTTTGGATTCTGGTTGACTGAGTATACAAATCCTTCATCAATGCCGTCACTGAATCCCACTTTCGCCGCAGCAATGACTTCAGAGGGCGACAAAAGGTCATCGACCAGCTGCCCCTCGAGCCGTGAGAGCCGTCCGGCCTCCAGCGTAAGTGTATATGTGCCCCCGCCGCCCTGACAGTCAATCCTGATCCGGCGGGTTGCCGGCGCCTCGGCAATGTCGATGCCCAGATAGCATGTGTTGTGCATTCCCCATGGCGAGCTGGATCCTTCATAGGTTTCAGTGTATTCCCAGCGCACCTGAGGGAATAGAACGCGCTGGTTGCTCTTGAGCTTGATGTAATAGCTGCCAGGGTTATCGAAGCTGAGAACAAAGCAGTCCTGCTTGTCGTCAATGGCCGAAAGGGAGTCGAAGTGCGGTGAATCCAGCTCCAGCGGCAGCGCGTCATCCGGAATGTTGTTGGGTTCGGGCCCCTGGAGCAGTTCGAAGTGGCTGGCGTTGTCATAACCGGTGAACACTACTCCGCTGACCGGCGCGCCGGCAACCGTCACCAACTGGGGATTCGCAAAAAAGACGTGGCTGTCTTTGGTGGCCATGATGTGCCAATTGCCATCCGGGATGGTTGGAAGCGTGAAAGTGCCGCCGGCGTCTGTCACCACGCCGCCTTCATCCAGAGTGGTGGTAACCAGCACTCCAGGCAGCGGCGCGCCATCTTGGTCCAGCACCTGCCCGCTGACGCTGAAGCGGTTGCTGAAGCCCAGGGTGAGGTCGTGCAGGCGGAAGTCGTCAAGGTCGTAACCGACCACCGCGATATAGATCTGGCCGCTGGCGCTTGTAAGCTGGCCCGGTGCGAAGCTCAGCGGGATACTACCACTGGCCGACTGCGGGGCCAGAAAGCGCCAGCTTTGTGACAGGTAATCGCTGACCGCAAACCAGGCCTGGCTTTGGGTACTGACGTCGCTGAGGGTGAAGTCCAGACTGGTGACCTCATCGGTCGGTACACCGTCGAAACGATAGATCGTCCAGGCGAGCTGGTCGGCCAGCGGTGCAAAGATCGCCGTTCCGCTGGCAAAGGTGACTCCCGGTCCGCTCTGGTCGGCCTGGGATCCCAGTCGAGTTGCCTCGAATGCCGCGGCGATACGCGCGGGGTCGTAGTCTTTGACCGGCGGCAGCTTGGGCAGGCTGGCCTGGGCGGATGCGTCTGGCCCGGCAGACCGTCCGAGCAGCAGACCTGTGTCCTCATTGCCTCCGCAGGAGGCCAGCAGCAGAGCAAGAGCGAGTGACAGGGCGGCGCGAAGTCTGGTCATGGATCCGATCCTCCACATTTGCTTTGCAGCTCGCAGTCGCGGCGCAGGCAGTCCATATTAACCGCTAGAGCCAGTTATTCGCGAAGGTTCGCCCGCAACTGCGACCAAAGCTGCATTCAGGCGATGGATCGGCGATAATGCCTGCATGGACGAAGCCCAGCCGCAAAGTCTGCCCCAGCTGCCCCCCGAAGCCGACCCCCTGGAAGCGCGCGAGCTGATTGCCAGCCTGAGCGGCCAGCCCGGCTTCATGCTGCTGGATGTGCGGACGCCGGAGGAGCATGAGCAGCTCAGCCTGGGCGGCGATGAACTGATTGACATCTATGACTACAGCTTCATGGAGCGCATCCAGGCCCTGCCGCGCGAGGGCAGCTATCTGATCTACTGCCGCACGGGCAACCGCAGCGGCCTGGCCTGCGAGATGATGCGGCGCATGGGCTTCAGCTCCGTATGCAACCTGCTTGGCGGGATCAAGATGTGGTCGGAGCGCGGCCTGCCGGTGGTCAGCGGCGAGGACTAGGGCGCCAGGCGCTGCAGGTCCTGATAGCTGCTGAGCAGCACTTCCGCGCCCTCCGCGTCCCGCAGGCGCAGGGCCCCGCTTTCCAGGTCCGCGCCGAGGGCCTCAAAGACGCCTTCGCGACCGGCGAGCTGGTAGCGCCCCCCGGCGCTGACATCCCGGAAGCTCCACTCCCGCAGCCAGTGCTCAATGCCCTGCTGCTCCCGCAGGGCCCGCAGCAGCACTTCCGTGAGGCCGGCTGCCAGCGGGTCCAGCTCGTGCCAGCGCCCGCTGACATCGCGCAGCGAGCAGGAGCGGTACTGCCCCGCCCCGCCCGCGCCAACCGCGCCATCCGTGCCCGCGCCAGCAGAGTCTGCGCCTTCGCGGCCCGCGCGCCGCGAGTTGACGTTCATCCCGACGCCGCAAAGCAGCCAGCCGCGGCTGGTTTCCAGCAGGAGGCCGCAGAACTTCGCCACCGGCGGGATCAGCAGCAGATCGTTGGGCCAGCGCAGGCCTATGGCCGGCAGGCCCGGCAGCAGGCGGGCGAGGCCCGCGGCCACAGCAGCGCTGGCCAGCAGCGGCAGGCGCGGATCGGGCTGGCCATCCAGGCCGCGGCAGACGCCGGCCAGGGGCAGAGCCAGGGTCATGGCCAGGTCCAGGCCGGGCTGCATGTCCCAGCTGCGGCCGCGGGTCCCGCGGCCCGCGAGCTGGCAGGGGCTGGCCAGCAGCACGGCGCCGGCGCCCTCGGGACTGCCCAGGCGCTGCTTGAGCAGCCCGCTGGTGGAGGCCACTTCGGGCTCCAGCTGCAGCTCACAGCCCAGGGGCTGCAGCAGTGCTGCGAGCGCCTGGCTGGGCCCCGGCTGCCGGCGGACGGGCATGCCCAGACTATAGGGCCTGCTGCGCCGGGCTTTACAAGGTGCTGGTTTCCTGCGATTCTAGTTTTAACCCCCTGTGGCTGGCTTTGGGGTGGACCGGCCGCAGGACCGCAGGTGGGAAATGAACAGTCCGTATATTAATGCCCGGGCCACAGTGCTGGCCCTTGCCGCCGCGCTTTTTGCGCTGGTCCCCGCTCTGGCCAGCGCCGCCAGCCTCAGCAAGAGCTCGGCCAAGACCGAGCCCAAGAAGGTGGTGCTCAGCTTCAGCTTCAGCGAAGGCGTGGACTATGAGCCGGTGTTCCACTACAAGGACAACTATGTCGCGCTGAAGGTGAAGGACCTGAAGTTCAGCTCCAAGCAGCTGCGCGCCGGCATGGCGCCCAGCGGCAGCGAGCAGAAGGCCTGCTTCAGGCGCGTGGGCTACAGCCAGCTCAAGGGCGAGGGCGAGATCCGCATCGCGCTGAGCAAGCAGCGCAGCCCCGGCGATGTGCAGGTGACGCCCGAGGACAGCGTGATCCGGGTCGAGATCTTCCTGCCCAGCGCGCTGGTCAAGGCCGGCAAGGCCGGCGATGCCGGCGAGGGCTTCATCCCGCGCGGCAGCAACAGCGGCAACGGCGGCAATGCTGCCGGCGAGGAAGAGGAGAGCAGCGGCCCCGGCCCCAGCACCTGGCCGCCGCAGGACAATGGCGCGGAAGCCGAGGCTGAAGAGAACGGCGCTGAAGAAAGCAGTGCCGAAGAGAGCGCGGCCGAAGAAAGCGCGGCTGAGGAGAGCGCGGCTGAGGAGCCCGGCGGCTTCCGCGGCGGGGCTGAGGCGGCCATCGATGAAGGCGAGGCAGCCGCCCTGGAGGCCCTGGCCGAGCTGGAAGAGGCCACGAGCGAGCAGGCGGGAATGGAAGAGAGCGCGGCCGGCATGGAAGAAGAAGCGGAAGAAAGCGCAGGCGCTGCCGCTGAGCCCATCGACAGCGGCCCCTCATACAAGCAGTTCGACCTGTCCACGGTGCCGGTGGTGCAGCAGCAGTTCACCTCCGTGCCGCTGAACGAAGCGGTGCAGCGACTGATCGGCGACAGCGGCTTTAACGTGGTGGTTGGCGAAGGGGTGAATGACACCCTCGTCACGCTGAACTTCAACCAGAACCAGATGAGCCTCAAGCGCGCGCTGAACGCGCTGTGCATGGCCTATGACCTGGAGTACAGCGTGGAGGACGACGTGATCATCGTGCGCGGCAAGTAGCGCGCAGCCGCGGCGGGAGCCGTGACAGCTACACAGACATTGAAAGCGAAAGGGCCCCGGCGTATGCCGGGGCCCTCCTTTTCATGCTTCTGCTGCGCTCTGCGCTGGCAGGATTACTCGGTCACAACCAGAGGATTGGCGAAGCTGAAGTCGACAGCGACGCCGTCCTCCAGCACCAGGTCATAGTTGTTACCGCCGGCGAAGATGCCGCCCAGGCCACTGCTCAGCTTGTCGATATTGCCAAACTGGTAGGTGCCCAGGAAGTCGATGCCGTTGAGGCCGAGGCCGACCGCGCGGACTTCCAGATCAAGGGTCTGGCTGCCAATCACGCCACCCTGGTCGGTGGCGACCAGATGGACGTTGAAGTTGTCTTCAGGGGCCGCCACCCGGCCACCGTTCCACTGGACAAAGAGGACATCCGGCGTGCCGGCCTCGTTGAAGTCCGAGATGGTGGAGAGGGTCAGGGTCTTGCCGCTGAAGTCGGCGGTCGCGAAGTCCAGATCGCCGCGGCCGACGCCATCAAAGATGTTGATGCCGAAGTCCACGCCGGCGATCGGCGCATCGTTGACGCCCAGGCCGTTGATGTCGAAGGTGCCAAAGCCGATCTCGGGACGCGTGCTGTCGTCGCCGGGGGTCAGAGGCTTGCCAAAGAGCTTGAAGCTGTAGGTCAGGCTCTCGACCGGGCTGGGATCCGGCAGCGCCGCGATGTCCACGCCGACATAGCCGGTGTGCGAGTCGGTGAAGAGAGTGAAGACACCCTCGATGCCGACGGTGCTGGCGTCAATGCCGGTGGCATCCGCAGCCTGGACGATGGTGATCTCGGGCCAGGGGCCGCCGCCGTCAGCCGGGGCCTGCCAGATGAACTCGTCGCCGTCATCCTTGAGCACATCGGAGAAGGCGCCAGGGAACTGCGGGTCAACGCTGAAGTCCACGTCGATGATCACGCGGCTGTTGCGGCGGATCTTCGGGTTGGGGTAGTACAGCGTGATCTCGTTGGTCGCCGTGCTGATCTCGGTGCCCGGCAGGATCATCAGCTCCGTGCTCGGCGGCAGGGCGCCCAGGACGAAGAACTCGCCCGGCTTGTTGGCCGAGTTGAAGTTGCCCGGCTCAGGGTTGAAGCGCAGGACATAGTGGTGGCCCGGGACCAGGCTGGAGGGCGAGATCAGGGCTTCCAGGGCGAAGACCGGATCGCCGGCATCGCGGACGCGGAACTCGCCCGGGTCGTCCACCGGGTCGGCATAGGTCAGAGCCGTGGCGCTGCCGTTGTCGATGTCGTAGAGCTCGGCCACGCAGGTGCTGGCGTCGAAGGTGCCGGGGGCACCCTGGGCGCCGAAGTTGAAGACCGCCGTGGCCAGGGTGTTCTGGGCCGCACTGAGCTCCCAGTCACCGGCGCCGTCCTGGCCCTCAGCCGTCATCAGGCTGGTGTAGAGCGGGGCATCGGCATCGGCCTCGACGTCAATCGTGACCACCTTGGTGATGTCGCCGGGGATTCCGGCGCCACCGGCGGCGACGCTGGCGGTGAAGTTGCCCTCACCAGCGGCGTCCACGCTTTCGGGGTCGTCGTCAGGGAAGACCAGGGCGCCGACGCCGGTGCCGCTGGTGGCGGCGAGGCTCAGCACCGGGCTGGTGAAGACGCAGCCCGCCGCGCCGGCATTGCTGGCGCTGTAGCTGACCAGCCCCTGGACGGCCTCGAGGGCGTCGTCATAGACATCCTGCGGGATGATCGTGCCGGCATCGGCCGGGGTGAAGTTCTGGCCGTCATAGGCGCCGCTGATGCCCGTGATGTTGATGGTCAGCGAGCTGTTGGCGGTGACATTGGCCTCGCTGCTGTCAGCGAAGATGTCGTTGCCCGCGCCGGTGCCGCCGGTGGCGCCGACGATCTGCAGATCGAAGTCGGCCACGACGACCAGAGCCGGGATGCTCGGGCCGACGGTGATGGACAGGCCGGCGAAGGCCGGGCCGCGCTGGGAAGCCGCGGGGCCATTGGTGTCGACCACGCGGGCGGACACGAAGATCTCGCCGTCCGCGTTGACGTCCGCCGCGCTGGCCTGGGTCGCGGTGATCGCGCCGCTCCAGTTGCGGAAGATGTCGTTGAAGTCGGTGGTCGGGGTGTCGTAGTCCGATGTCGGGGCGTTGCCGTTGGCATGCTCCAGGGTCAGCACCGCCGCGTCAGTGTCGTCGAAGGTGGCGTCATCGCCCAGCAGGATCTCGACGCCGGTATAGCCACGCTGGAAGTTCAGGCCGATGGCGGTCAGGTCCTGCACGCTGACGGTGCCGTCCCAGTTGTAGTCGCCGATGGCCGGAACCAGGTCGGTGGCGGAAATGGAGCTCGGAATGCCAAGCTGGCCGATGGTGGCCAGGTCGGAAACCAGGGTCTGGCTGTCGCTGTTGCCGTCGCCCGCGGCGAAGATGGCATAGACATCGAAGGTCGCGTCATCGCCGTCGCCGGTGGAGTTGTCGGTCAGCACGAAGCCGTCCTGGGCCGCCGTGTTGGCGGTGGCAGGGTACTGCGAATCCACGCCGTTAAGCGTGTAGGCGCCGCCCGCAGCGCTGACCGTGCGCGGGAAGGCCCCGCGGCGGAAGGTCACGCTGGCGAAGTCGCCGCTGTAAACAGCCGTTGTGCGGTTGCCCACCTGGCCGAGGCCCACCACGCCGGCGACATTGGTCAGCGCCAGCTCGAGGGGATCCTTGACCAGGCCGGCGAAGTTCACATCGACCGGCGTGTACTTGTCGGGGTCATAGCCCAGGTCGAGCATGACGCCAATGCTGGAGGCTGCATCATCAATGCTTACGCTGACCACGGTCAGTTCGCCTTCATGCCGCACGTTCAGGTCCATGCTGCTGTTGAGGCTGCTGTCCTGGTAGCCCGCATCGTTATAGCGAACCGCCTTGAAACCGCCTTCGGTGATACCGATGAAGCCGGCATTGCCGTCCGCTGGATCAAATCCGATGGTGTTGCCACCACAAGAACCCATAGCGAGCGTCAAAACCAGCAGGGCGGACACTACTACGAGACCTACAGCTCGGTTCATCCTAATCCCCCTGGGATAGTTTGATATTTGGCCACGGGCTGATTCCAGCGGTTGCAAAGCGGGAAACGCAAGGCGTTGAAATTACCCGTATCCAAGATTCTTACCCCGCGCATCACGCTTCACAACACGAAACCTTTGTGCAGCCTTTCCATCCCACCTTGGCTGGTATGGCCGCAGCGCATTGCCCGTCCTGCCTGAATGCGCGGTATCATTATCGGAAGCCGGTAGCGCGGTCTGAAGGGCGGCTTTTACTCCAATTTTTGGGAACCCCGCCCGGGCAGATGAGTCTATGTACGCATGCCGGTAATCTCAGCGTATATGAACGGCACCTATCTGGAATACAACTCGGCAGAGGTCAGTGATCTGATTGTCCGCTGCCAGTCAGGGAATCGCCATGCTTTTGACGAGCTGGTCTCCCGCTACCAGAGGTACGTCTTTAACTTGATTTACCAGCACCTCGGGCGTACGGACGACCTTGAGGATGTGGCCCAGGAAGTCTTCCTGCGCATCTACAAGTTCATCCGGAAGTACAGGGGCAATGCCAGCCTGGAAAGCTGGATATACAAGATCGTGCTCAACTACTGTCGCACGCATGCCCGCCGCCGCAGTACCTGGCAGAGGATCTTCGGGATCCAGGCCTCGTCTGCCCGGGCGGACGATGAGCGCAGTTATGAGGTGCTCGACACCCTGCCAAGCGAAACCTATGACCCCGCCAAGACGGTGGAGCAGAGGCGCGTGGCAGAGGACATCCTGGATGCGGTCCATTCACTCCCGGACATTTACCGCGACATTCTGATCATGCGCGAAGTGAATGAACTGAGCTACGAGGAAATCGCGCAGATCCTGACCATATCTATAGGTACGGTCAAGTCGCGGATCAGCCGGGCCCGCGATCTGGTGCGGGCAAAGGTAAAGCTGTAGGCAGCGGGATCGGGATTTAGGTTACGGGGAAGTTCAAGCCGAATGGCGGGAAGGACTGCTTAAATGAATCGGAGCTTGGTAAAGCGCTGGTTGAACGAATATCTGGACGGCGAGATCGGCCTGGCCGACAAGGCGGAGCTCGAGCGTCTGATGGCCGAGAACCCGCAGCTGCGCGAGGAATACCAGCGCCTGCGGCAGCTGGGCCTGATGCTGGGCAACCAGCCGGAGATCAGCGTCCACCCCAGCCGCTTCCGTGCGCGTGTCAGCGATGCCCTCGAGGAGGCACAGCGGCCGCTTTTTAGTCCACAGCGCGCCTTCGCCCTGGCGATGGTCGTGGCTTTGATCGTCATCGGCCTGAGCATGAGCATGCTGGTTTACCAGCAGGGCATGCTGGGGCGCAGCGGCACGGTCTCCGAGGCCCAGCCGCGCGCCAGCCTGGCCGCGATGCCCGAGCAGGGCCACAGCCTGGTCATTGAAACCGGCGTCGGCGCCGAGCGCTATTTCTCGCGCCTGCTGCTGAGCAACCAGCTGGGCCTGATTGAGGCCTCGACGATTGAGCCGATCCTCAGCCAGACCCGGGTTTATGAAGGCGCGGTCTGCAACAGCGCGGCCAACGACCCCCTGTTTAACCTGCACTTCCAGCGCAGCCTGGGCCAGCCGGTCAGCATCAAGACCAATGCCCATGTGGCCCGCAGCCTGGGCCTGCTGGCGCAGGAGCTCTCGGGCCGCATGCCGACCCTGATGGTGCGCAGCGGCGAGACCAGCTCGATGCCGCTGGAGCAGTTCAGCTCCGTCTACGGCGAGGACCGCAAGATGACGGTGGTCCTGCTCTTCAACGCCCAGCACTAAAACACGAAACAAGCCAGGCGGGCTCCCATTGCGGCGGGGGCCCGCCTTTTCCTTTATCTGCCTGCCGGTGTTATACTCCCGCGCCGTGTCAAATTTCAGCCTAACACTTATTCTGCTCTGCGCCTTGAGCCTGCTGGGCGGCTGTATGCCGGGCGCTGCCCCGGGCGCCAACAGCAAGCAGATGGCCAGCAACGAGAAGAAGCTGCGCGATTCCGGCATCGTGGCTTTGGAGCCCGGCAGCCGCGCGCCCTCCTTCAGCGCCAGCGGCACCGGCGGGGTGCAGTTCAGCATTGGCCAAAGCGCGGCCAGCCAGAGCGCAACTCCCGGAACGCTGCCCGACCCTGCCCTGGAGGTTGAAGCTGATACTGCCGCGGATACCACCCCCGGGACTGCTGCCGATCCGGCCGCGAGCACTGCCGCGGATACAGGCACGGACAGCACTGCTGACAGCAGCGCCGACACGGCGACTGACCCCGCCGCGGAACCAGGCACGGATGCGGCTGGCGAAGAGCTGCCCCTGGGCCAGCCCGATGCGCCGGCGGATGGCGAAGCTGAGGCGCAGGCCCCGGCCTACTCCGACCTGGCGGCCGACAGCGGCGCGGGCCTGGAGAATCCGGTGGTGCTGCTCTTCTTCCCGGCGGTCCACACGCCCAACAGCGCCAAGCAGCTGGTGAGCTTCGGCAAGGAGGCCGAGCGCCTGAAGAGCCTGGGCCTGCAGGTCTTTGGCGTCAACACGGCTTCCGTCAGCGAGCTGGAGAAGTTCGCGGTCGAGTACGGCATCACGGTGCCCCTGCTCAGCGACCCGGATGCCTCGATCAGCGTGGCCTATGGCTGCCTGGCCGAGGGCGGGCGCTTCCCCCAGCGCACGGCCGTGGGCATAGCCACCGACGGCAGCATCAGCTTCTTCAAGCGCGGCCTGATCACGCCGCAGATGGTGCTGCAGGAGCTGAAGCTGGACGCCAAGCCCGCCAAGTAAGGCAGCAGCCAAACAAAAAGGGCGGACCGAAGCCCGCCCCTTAGTGTCTGCATCTCAGTTGATACAGCCCGCCTGCCGGCGGTTACTGCTGGATCTTCACCAGCGGGCCGGCAAGCTCAGTGCTCTCGCTGCTGCTGCCATCCGGCCAGGTCACCGTGAGGCGGCTGGCTGTGGCACCGCTGGGGATACCAAAGTGCACAGGGCCAAGATAGCTGGACAACATGCCGCTGCCGGCCTGCACGATCCGCGTCAGCTTCGTGCCATCCGAGAGCTCCAGGCTCAGCTTCGCCCCGGCGGCCTGGGTGTTGGGGGCCTTGCCACTGAGGGACACCAGCAGGCCGCTGCCC
>JADZFO010000039.1 GCA_020849855.1 bacterium
CCGTCACCGCGCAGCCCGTACCAAGCTGGCTGCGCTGTGCCGGCAGGAGCTGCTCGGCGGTGAACTCCGGCGGCATGCCGGGCGCCTGGGTCGTATCCCCGGTCTCGCGCTCCTTCTGCTCCCAGTCAAAGTCCTGCTGGGCAAAGAGCGCCGCCGGCTTTGCTTCCGGCTGCCACTTCGGCAGCTTCTTGGGCTGGGTGATGGTGTAGCGGAAACCTGCCGCCAGGTTCTCGATCGTCTGTTCGCTGAGGTCCGGCCAGCGGATCGTCAGCTTGTCCAGCTTGTTTACTGTGCCAAGGCCGATGTAGATGTCCGAGCTGCAGCCCGTGGCCCAGCCACGGCTGAGGATCACTTCGTTGCAGTACTGGGCGTCGCCGACCCAGGCCGTCACCCGCGCGCCGACGCCCTGCGTGTTGGCGCTGTCCGAGCGCAGGCGCAGCACCACGCGGTTGCCTTCCGCCACATCGTTGCGCCACAGCACCGTCGGGCTGTCTGTGTTGTTGCTCAGGAAGTCCTGGTCGCCGTCGCCGTCAAAGTCCTCCAGCAGCACGCCGCAGCTGACCGCAGCATCCCGCATCCCCCAGTTGTCCGGGGCCTTGCTGAAGCTCAGTTCTTCGGTGGCCATGAATATGGCATCGTCGGTCAGGAGGCCACCCTTCTCCTTGAGCTTGGTGCCGCGTTCCAGCGTACTGAGGCCTGACTGGCGCATGGCCGAGATTTCATGCGCGATGTCTACCTCCACATCGCGCACGACGAAGCCATTGCTGGCGTAGATGTCCTGCAGCCCGTCGCAGTTGATGTCGGCGATGCGGCAGGTCCAGGTCCAGTCCGTCGCCTTAACCCCCAGCATTTCGGCGCACTCGCTCATCCAGCCGTCGCCACGGTTGAGGTAGAAGGCGTTGCGCATCTGCTGCTGCGGGACGTTGTTGACCAGGTAGTGCCGATAGGTCATCATGTCGCCGCTCTGCTTCTTGCCGTCCTTGTAGCCCGCCGGAAGCATGTCACCCGCAAAGATGTCGGTGAGCCCGTCATGGTTCAGGTCTCCGGCGTCGCTGCCCATGCTAAGGAAGCTCGTCACCCGCAGGCGCTCGGCAGCCTCATCCCTGAACTTGCCGCCGCCCTGGTTCATAAACAGGTAATCCGGCGTATCGAAGTCACCACAGACCAGCAAATCGACCAGACCATCCGTATTGATGTCGCATGGCAGGGCCTGCAGGCTCCAGCCGTTGTTTTCCACCGCCATGCCGGCATCCACCAGGCGGTCGCTGAAGTGTCCAGTGCCATCGTTGATCAGCAGCTGGTCAGGGTCCGGCTTCATGCGCAGCTTGCCCGCCGTGTCGACATACCACTTGTCGCGCATCTCATACGGCACCACAAAGCGGTTGCTCTCCGGCAGGTACTCCATGGTGAACTCGCTGCGCTCTTCCTCGTTAACCCCGTCCGGCTGGCGGAACTCGTTGTAGTTGCAGAGGTACATGTCGAGGTCACCGTCGTTCTCAACATCAAATGGCGCCGCCATGATCGACGAATAGGCGCAATCGACACCGCGCGCTGCAGCCTCGTCGCTGAACCTGCCGCTGCCATCGTTGATGAACAGCAGGTTGCCGCCGTTGCGGATGCAGACATAAAGGTCAAGGTCCTTGTCGGCATCGAAATCGGCAAACACCGCGCCGCAGCAGATCTTGCCACCACCATCCAGGCCGCTACCGGACTGCGCGGTAACATCGCTGAACTTCATGCCGCCATCATTGCGGTAAAGGCGGCTGCCCAGCGACATGCCACAGATGTAGAAGTCAAGGTCGCCATCAGCATCGTAGTCGCCGGCCGCAGCGCCGCTCTGGGTTGCGGACTGCACAAGGTACTGCGCCGGGTCAATGACGAGGTTAACAAAATCGACCCCGCTCTCACTGCTCTCGATCCTGGTCAATACCCTGCCCGTACCCAGGCTGGGGCTGGCGAGAGCTTCCGCCACATATGGGCGTGCTCCGGGCCCGCGTGAGCTGCTGGTGCTTCTATCTGCGCACGCCGGGAGCAGGAGCGCCAGCACCAGTACAAGCAGCCCTGATTCGCAAAGTCCAGACCTTGTCATGTCTTCTTCTCCATCCCCGCAAGAGTCATGCACTGGTTCTTGAAACCCAGTAGTTAAGCGCGTCGTAGAACGGCTGCTCACTGCAGCTGTGCGCAATACTCCATGCAGGCCCGACCAGCGTGCACTGCAGGCACGCCGCAGGTGGTCTGAGCGAGCCCGCATGCCTCGCGCTCAGACCCTTTCACTGCAGCTCAGTTGCCGTAAGCGCCACCGCGCCAACTGTTGCGGTGGGGCCTGCGGCAGTCTTTTATTGCTTAATCGTGACTGTCCCGCCGGCCAGCTCAGTGCTCTCGCTGCTGCTGCCATCCGGCCAGGTCACCGTGAGGCGGCTGGCTGTCGCTCCGCTGGGGATACCGAAGTGCACAGGGCCAAGATAGCTGGACAGCATGCCGCTGCCGGCCTGCACGATCCGCGTCAGCTTCGTGCCATCCGAGAGCTCCAGGCTCAGCTTCGCCCCGGCGGCCTGGGTGTTGGGGGCCTTGCCACTGAGGGACACCAGCAGGCCGCTGCCC